>NZ_JBEOSB010000001.1:15464-705635 GCF_040302705.1 Streptomyces sp. NPDC097640 | reverse complement strand
TCCGCCACCGTGATCAGCTTGCCCAGCGCCTTCGCGTACTTGCCGTCCGCCTCGGTCGCGTCCTTCAGCGCGTCACCGATCCGGTCGGCGAACGCCCTGACCTGGTTCGCCGGCGTCGTGAGGCGGTACGGCGTCACGCCCTCCCTGATCTGGTGGTACTCCTGGCCCGGCAGCAGCACCACCGGGGGCGTGTAGTCCACCGTCCCGTCCGCCGTGACGGTCATCCCCGCGTCCCGGGCGTCCTGCACGGCGTTGTCCAGCTTCTTCTTCGCCGCCCGCAACTCCGCCGCCAGCCCGTTCAGGGCCGTGAGCACCAGCGCGCACTCCACCTGCATGTAGTGGAAGTTCTCGCTCAGCCGCTCCAGCCGGCCCAGCGCCGTACCGACCCCCTGGCCCTTCAGAGCCCCGCGAAGCTTCGCATTGATCTCATTGTCCAGCCGGTCCTTGGACGCGCTCGCATTGCTGCTGACCTTGTGCCAGCCGTCCGCCGCCTCCTCGAACTGAGCCGGGTCAAGCGCCCTCAACTGCGCGAAAGTAACCATGACGCCCGTCACCAACTCCCCGTTGAGCCGCCCCGCGAGGAAAGCGGCTTCATACGCCAGGCCGACCCTGAGTCCCCACCCGCTGCGCCATGTTCTGCACGGCTGATCAAGGAAGGAAGGTAACAGAGCGAGGTGTCGAACCGCCGTGGCCCACTTCGAGCGCTTGACCGACGCACCGCGCACATGAACGAGGCCCGCCGGTTCCGGACGCCGTGTGATTCCTGTGTGAATCGCCTCCGACAAGCGGATCGTGCCTCTACGCTAATCGTTCGCGACGATGGGTATGCCGAATAGGCGCGATACCAGGGGGCCGCGCTTGTCGGGTGCGAGGGGGGACGCACGTGTCGGAGCGATTTCCGGAAAGCCGGGCCCGGCGCCGGGTACTGGGGGAGATGGTGAATGTCTTGGGAGCCTCAGCGGCGCTGGCCGACGCCCGGGGGCGGCACCAATGGCGGCGAGAGCTGTCCGAGGCGTTCGACGGACTGGAGCTGGAGCCGTATCCAACCCCCCATCAGGAGTTCTTCGAGGCGGTGCGCGCCTGCGGCGACCTTCCGGGAGGCCTGGAGGCGCTCTTGGAGACCACCGGATTTGTGGCCCCGGCGCTCACCCACCGGCTGCGGCCCCTGCTCGACGAGTGGAACGCGGCCGATCTGTACCGGGGGCGCGACTGGTCGGCGCTGCGGCAGGCGCTCGACGTCGGCATCCCCGAGCTGCACACGATCGTCGCCGAGGTATGCGGGGACCGGTTTCGTCTCCCCGCCCACTGCACCACCGCCTGGCACACCTTCCTCCATCTGGCCTGCCGCAACACCCGGCCCGGAGGCCTGCCGCCCAGTATGGAGCTGCTGGAGCGGCTCGCCCTCTGCGCCGACCTGGCCTCCTCGGTGGGCGAGTTGTACGCCTGGAATGATCACTTCGCCCATGAATGGGGCGTCACGGACGGCGACGACGGGCTGATCGCGACGCGCGCGGGCCTGGCCGGCGGCCGAACCGGCGATGTCCTGCCCCGGATCGGCCGAAGCGCGGTCGACGGGCCCGATGCCGAGCCGGAGCGCCCGGTGATCAAGCTGTTCGTCAAGGTGGCGCCTGATCTGACCCCGGTGGACGCCAAGGGTAGAAGACAGGGGCGCAGAGAGGCGCGTTACCGGCTGGCGGCCCGGGTGCGCTACGCCGAGTCCTCCTGGCTGCACCAGGAGCCGGAGGGCGATCCCCGCGAGCTGGTGACGCGCAGCAGGGTCCCCGTCGCCGTCGCAGAGCTGCTGACCCGGATGGCGGAGCTGTGGCAGTCGCGCTCCGAGGAAGTGGTGTTGGAGTTCTTTCTACCCACCGAGCTGCTGAACGAGCCCGTGGAGTGGTGGAATCGGAACCCACAACTAGGCTATGCGAACCCGATCTTGAGCAAGTACCACGAGATATTCATCCACAGTTTGGAGCGAGTGCAGCGACGCGAGCTCCATCATGCCTGGCGCATGCGCTGGGCCCGGTGGAAGAGCCGGCCCGGCCAGGCGGACGTCCACTGGTGCGACGCCGAGGGGCGCTCGTCCGACGAACACCTGGCTCTGCTGGACGCGCAGATCGGGCGACGGGACGAGGTGGTGGCGATGGTGCTCAGCGAGCCGCCGAGGCCCAGGAGCGGTGTGGGGCTGCGCGAGCTGCGGCTGGGGCTCGACCTCGGCGTTCCCGTGCTGATCCACCACCGTGAGGACAGCGCGTCGGAGACCTTCCGCAGCGTCGTCCGTGAAGGACTGGCCGAGGACGGTCTGTCAAAGCTTCCCGAGCGTACGAGACAGTGGAAGAGCGACTGCGCCGCAGGCGGAATCGGTTCGCGGGAAGACCCGGTCAGGGATCTCAGCGTGATCTGGGACAACCCCGAACTGCTCCTCGACGGTGGGCCGTGTGCTCCCGCCACCTTCGTAGGGGGGATCGATTGAACACGCCCGAGAGCAGCAGCGGAGGGGCGGAGGTTCCGGCCGCGACGAGCGCACTCCCGTACCAGGGGACGGGCGCGGTGCCGCCCGATGTCCCGTACGAGGAACGCCAGTGGCCGGAGGGGCCGCGCTGGCGGACCTTCGCCGGCGGCCCCTGTCTGCCGCAGCCGCCCGAAGACGACGAGGCCGACCGGCGACTGGGCCCGGACGGCGGGGTGCGCAGCCCCTCGGCGGAGGAGGTCCGCCTGGTCAACGCCTCGATCCTGCTGCGGCGTCCGCTGCTCGTCACCGGCCGGCCCGGTGTCGGCAAGTCCACCCTGGCCTATCGCATCGCCCGTGAGCTGAGGCTGGGCCGGGTGCTCCAGTGGCCGGTCACCTCCCGGACGACCCTGGCCTCGGGGCTGTTCGAATACGATGTGATCGGGCGCGCCCAGGCCGGCCAGGCCTGGTACGCGGCACGGCAGCACAGCCGTCCGGCGGACGGCTCCGACGAGGGCTCCACGGCCTCATGCGGCGAGGACCGGGTGGACATCGGCGAGTTCATCCAGCTCGGCCCGCTCGGCACCGCGCTGCTCCCCCATCGATTACCGCGGGTCCTGCTCATCGACGAGCTCGACAAGGGCGACGCCGACCTCCCGAACGACCTGCTCACGCTCTTCGAGGACGGCTGGTACACCGTGCCACCACTCGTGCGGGTGAAGCGCCAGTCCCCCGAAGTGACCGTCCACACCGCGGATCCGGGCAGAACCGCACCCATCGTGGACGGTATTGTCACAGCGCGGTCATTCCCCATCGTCATCATGACCTCCAACGGGGAGCGCGAGTTCCCGGAGGCGTTTATGCGCCGCTGTCTCCGATTCGATATACCGGACCCTGGCCCGGAGGCACTGGGCGAGCTGGTCGCCGCTCACTTCGCCGACCAGTTGGGGGAGATGCACGACAGGCTGGTCCGGGACTTCATGACGCGCAGCGAGCAGGTGCACGGCCTGGCGGCCGACCAGTTGCTGAACGCCGCCCATCTGGCGACCTCCGGCGCGTATACGCCAGCCGAGGGTGACGATGCCGAGTGGCAGGCCCTCCTCGGCGCGATCTGGCATCCCCTGAGTACGGACGTACGCGCCGACGGGGCGGAACCGAGTGCCTGAACGTCCGTCGGTTCCCGAGGGATCCGGGGCGGATGGCACGGCCGAGGGCCCTGCCACCTCCCCGGACCACGGACGTCTGCACGTCGGCGGGTTGCGGTGGTGGGAGGTGGCGGACGCGCTGTGGCTGGCCCGCCACCACCCGGAGCTGGCCGGGCCGCGGCAACCCGATGTCTCCCCGGAATCCGCCGAGTCACCGCCCGGGGCGTCACTGTCCGAGGAGCCGCTGTCCGGGGAGTCACCGACCGGCGGGTTACCCGCCCCCGGGGAGCCACGGCCCGCCGCGCCGCAACCGCAGCCCGAGGTCCCGGAGCCTGACGCCGCGCCGTCGGCCCCGGCGGGTACGGCGTCGCCGACGGCCGACGGCGGCGAAGCACAGGAACACCCGTTACCGGACCGCCTCCCACCTCCCGGGCCTCCGCGAACCCCCGCGGTCCGGACCCATGACCACGCCGCCCCGCGTCGGCCCTCGCCCCGGGCCAGGGCGGCGGACGACCTCCACACGGCCCGGGTGGGAGACGCGTTACGCCCCCTCCGCGGGCGGATCCGTTCGACGCGCCACCAGGAGCTGGACGAGGAGGCGACCGCCGAGCGGCTGGCCGAGGCCCCCGGACTGCCCCCGGCGATGGGCCCGGGCAGCGAGCGCCGCTGGGACGCGGTGCTGGTGGTGGACGCGGGCCCGCATATGACGCTCTGGGCCGCACTGGCCCGGCGCTTCATGGCGGCGCTCCGCCATCACGGCGGCTTCCGCGATCTGCGGCTGCGCTTCCTGGACACCCACTCCGACCACCCCGGCGGGGTCTCTCTGCGGGGCCCGAACCGCCGGTCGAGACCCCAGCCGCCGAGAAGTCTGGCCGATCCCACCGGGCGCCGGATCGTGCTCGTCCTCACCGACGGCCTCGGCCCCGCCTGGCGCGCGGGTGCCGTGCAGGAGGCGCTGGCCGTATGGGGCCGGCATCAGCCCGTGGCCGTACTCCAGACGCTGCCGCAGCGGTTGTGGCACCGCACGGCCCTCGACCCGCGGCGGGTCCGGCTGCGCGCCTCCGGCCCCTGGGCCGGGAGCGCCCGGGTGGACTGGGAGTTCACCGAGCCCTCCATCGCGGGATCCGCCGCGGAGGCGAGCGGCCGTCGGCGCCCGGTCCCCGTGCCCGTCCTGGAGGTCGCCGACGAGTGGATCGCCCCCTGGGCCCGCTTCATCGCCGGTGACGGGCCGCGCTGGACCGAGGTGGCGGCCCTCCTCGTGCCCCCGTGCCGGCCCGATCCCCCCGCCCCATGGCCGGAGCGCCCCAGGACCGCCGGTGGCGCCGCGGAGCGCGTCGCGCGCTTCCGGGTGTGGGCCTCGCCGGAGGCGTTCTCCCTCGCCACCCGGCTGGCCGCGGTCCCGCTCGACCTTCCCGTCATGTACGCCGTTCAGCGCCGCACCCTGCCCCGAACGGGCCCGGCCCATCTGGCTGAATTCTTTATGAGCGATCTCGTCGAGCCCATGCCGGCGAGCGGCGGGAACTCCTTTCTCTTCGGCCGTGGAGTGCGCGAGGAACTGCTCGCCTCCAGCACCCGGCAGGCGACGGAAATGGCGTCCAGGATCGCCGCGGAGGTCCTGGCGCCGCACAGCGGCGCGGCCCGTGAGCTGCTCATCCACCTCAGCGGCGGAGAGGTTCCGAGAGAGCCCGAGGTCACCGGGGAGAACCTGCGCTTCCGGGAAATCGAGCACACCGTCCTGGAGGCCCTGTCCGGGCCCCATTTGCGCCGCGCCCGGCGCATTCAGCGAGTCATCCGCACCGGCCGCGCGTCATCGGATCAGAAGATTGACCCAACGGCGCGCGAAGAGAGCAACCCCGCCGCACACAACGAAAGCCCTGCCACAGTGAATATTCCAGGAATGCCCGAGACGCCCGTCCCCTCGCAGCAGGGAGGTGTGGGCGGCGAAGGCGCACTTCGAGGAGGTACGATTTTGACCGCGGTTTCCCAGGGGGCGACGACGCCGGAATCGGGCGCGCCGCTCGATCGAGGCTCTTCCGGGCCGTCGACGCGGCCCGCCATTTGGGGAAACATGCCGCCGCGGAACCTTGTCTTCACCGGGCGCGAGGAATTGCTCGAGCGCTTGGAACGTGATCTCGGTGATGGCCCGACCGCGGTGCTTCCGCACGCGCTGCACGGCATGGGCGGTGTCGGCAAGTCCCAACTGGCCCTGGAATATGTATATCGACACGCCTCACGGTACGACGTCGTCTGGTGGATTCCGGCCGAGCGGCCCACCCAGATCGCCCAGGCACTGGTGGAACTCGCCCAGCGGCTGCGCCTGCCGGTGACCAGCGAGGCCATCACCGCGGTGCCCGCGGTCCTTGAGGCGCTGCGTACCGGAAACCCCTATGGCAACTGGCTGCTGGTGTTCGACAACGCGGAAAGTCCCGAATCAGTGCAGGAATTCTTCCCGAGCAGCCCGGAGGGCGGCCCCTCCGGATCCATTCTGGTCACCTCCCGCAATCCGCAGTGGAACACGCTGGCCCATCCACTGGAGGTGGATGTGTTCGAACGCTCCGAGAGCATTCAGCTCCTCCAGCGCCGCAACCCCGACCTCCCCCAGGAGGAGGCGGACCAGCTCGCGGAGGTGCTCGGCGATCTGCCGCTGGCGGTCGAGCAGGCGTCGGCCTGGCGGGCCGAGACCGGTATGCCGGCGGCTGAGTATCTGCGGCTGTTCGAGGAGAAGCGGGCCGAGCTGATGTCGGTGTCGCCACCGACCCAGTACGAGCAGACAGTGGCCACCGCCTGGAACGTCTCGCTGGACCATCTGGCGAGCAAGAACCCGGCTGCTCTTCAACTTCTCCAGATCTGCGCCTACTTCGCCTCCGAGCCGGTGGCCCGGTCGCTGTTCTCCGGCGCCGCCGTCGAGCCCATCGCGCCGGACCTGGACCGGGCGCTGACCGACCCGCTGCGGCTGGGCCGCGCCATCCGGGAGATCAACCGCTACTCCCTGGCCAAGATCGACCACCGCAACAACTCCATCCAGATGCACCGTCTGGTGCAGGCCGTGCTGATCGCCCGGATGACCGAGGAGCAGCGCGAGCGCATGCGGCAGGGCGCGCATATGCTGCTGGCCGCCAACGCCCCCCGCGATCCCCGCGACCCCGAGCACTGGGGGCGGTTCGCCGACCTCTATCCGCATGTGGTGGTCTCGAAGGCCGTCGAGTCGGACTCCCGCAACGCGCGGCAGATGATCATCAATCTCGCGCAGTACCTCTACTTCTGGGGCGACCACGAGGCCGCGCGCGACTTCGGCCAGCAGGCGTACGACGTCTGGAAGGACAAGTACGGGGAGGGCGACCAGCACACCCTGCTGCTCTGCCGGGATCTGTGGTTCGTGCTGTGGCGGATGGGCCGCTACCAGGAGGCCGCGGCACTGAGCGAGCGCATGCGGTCAGAGGTGCGGGGTCTCGGTCCCGACTCGGAGGAGGAACTGCTCTCCATCCTCGGTCAGGTGGCCGCCGACCGCCGAGCCCGGGGCGACTTCCGGGGATCGTTGGAGATCGCCGAGGAGGTGTACGAGCGGGCTGTGCGGGCGTACGGCGACGAGGACCCGCTGACGCTGATCCACTCCCACAACCTGGCCGTCGCCCTGCGGACTTCCGGCCAATTCCTACGCGCCCGGGAGGTCGACCAGGAGACCTATCGGCGCACCATGCTGCTCTACGGGGAGGAGGCCTACGACAGCCTGCTCTCGGAGATGGGGCTGGCGCTCGACCGTCGGGAGGCGGGCGAATACGCCCTGTCGGCACGGATGTTCGAGGAACTGGTCGACAAGTTCCGCAGGGTCTTCGGCGAGATGAACCCGAACACCCTGCGCACCGTGGGGCGACTGGCGGTGTCCCGGCGCAAGGCGGGAGACCACCCCGGAGCACTCGAGCTCAGCAGGCCCGTTCGCAAGGCCCTCACCGAACGATACGGCGTGCGGAGTCCGGATTCCCTGATCGCCTCCCTCAACCTCTCCGTCGATCTGCGACAGGCCGGTGTCCTCGACGAGGCCATGCGGCTGGGGCAGTCGACCAGGGAACGGTACGAAGAGGTCTTCGGAGAGGACCACCCGGACACCGCGGCGGCCGATGTGGACCTGGCCATCACGCTGCGGCTGCTCAATGAGGTCGATACCGCTCGTGCCCTCAACGAATCGGCGCTCAGGCGGGCCCGCGAGGCCCTTGGCGACACCCACCCCTATGTGTTGATCGCCTCCGCCAACCTTGCCAGTGACGTGTTCGCGCAGGGCGACGCCGTCGCTGCCGCCGAACTCGACCGCGCCAACCTCGAAGTGATCAAGAGCACCCTGGGCGCGACGCACCCGACGGCGCTGGTCGTGATGGGCAACCTGGCCTGTGACCTCAGAGCGCTGCGCCAGACCGACGAGGCCGAGACCCTACATGCCACGGCGGTCAAGGAGCTCCAGGCCAAACTCGGCGAAGGCCACCCCGCCTGTGTCGACGCGGCGGCTTGGCGGCGTGCCAACTGCGATGCCGACCCCATGCCGCTCTGATCGCGCGGGCGGCAAGCCGGGCGTCGGTCTCAGGCCGGCGCCCCAGCCGTACGCCCGACCCATGCGGCGACCGCGACGGGATCCGCGGGCTCTCCTGTAGCCTCCCCGATCGCCCGGTGCACCGCTCGGACCAGTTCCGGACACCGGAGCAGCGCCCGGCCGGCCGCCCGGTGCTCACCGGACACCCCTAGGGCGAGGCGAAGGCCCGCCCAGGCGCCGGCGGTGGAGGGGAAGACCGCCCCACCGCCGGGCGCCGGGCCCGGTCCGGCGGTGATCTCCTGTGCGTACAGCTCCCACGCCGCCGTGACCTGACCGGAGACGAGGAGAAGGTCGGCGGGCCTGGCGCCCTCGACCGTCGAGGCGAGGCGTTCGGGAGTTGCTCGGAGCTTCGCCAGCGCCGGTTTCATCAGCCGCATCCGCGCGAGGACGGCCCGGGCGTCCAGGTTTCTGGCAGTGGGGTCCGGCACCAGGCGGGGTGCCGGGCAGCCGTGCCGCGAAAGCGGACGGCCGGTGCGTCCGGCCGTGATCCAGTCGTGGGCCATCTCCGCCACCAGCGAGGGATCCGGTGCGAGATGGTGCAACCGCCAGCTCACGGCGTGGTCGTCGGCCGCCCGCTCAGCCGCAGTGAGAAGCGACGTGGGGACGGAGGCATCGGTCCAGTCCGATGCGGTTTCGGTCAGCTGCCCCAGCAGTCGGCGGCCGAGCCGGGTCAGCTCCGGGTCCTCACCCAGTGGGGGCAACACCCGCAGCAGCTGGTTCCTGCGCAGGGCGAACTCGAAATGGGCCAGCGTCGCTTCGTCCGGCGGCGCAGCACCACTGAGCACATACCCGCGCCAGAACCGGGCCACGGCGGTGAACGCGTAGACCCCGTGCAGCATCCCGCTCAGTGGCCGCGGATCGTCCCGCCAGGGCGCGTACAGCCGCGCCTGGTTCTCCTGTGTGTGCAGGGAGTACATGTGCATCAGGGCGCTGAGTTTGCTGTGCTGGACCTCATGGGTGAGGATCGCCGCGAATTGAGGCACGGCGGCGGGCTCCGATCCCGTCGGTGCGGAGGCGGCCAGACCGCCCATGCCGTCCCGCATGGTGGCGCTGTGCCAGCGGAAGGGCGTCGACGGGGGCAGCGGTTCGATGGAGCGGAGGCAGGCGGCGACATCCTCGGCCGCCTGCGGATCGGCGCGCCGCAACAGCGGCCAGGCGCGTCCGAGCAGTTCGGCCCAGCGGTCGGCCTGCTCGCCCGAGGATGGTGGGAGCCGACCGGCGGGGGCCGCGGACAGGATGCGATACGGACCGAGGTCGTTGAGCTGGAGGTCCTTCGGTCCTTCGGGAAGTTCGAGTACGAGCCTGGTCGGTGGCTGCCATCCGGGGGTGTCCGCCCGGCTGGGAAGCGGCACATGGAGCGTTTCGCCGCCGTGGCCGAGGGTGAGCGCGTCACCGTCGAACTCCGCCCGCACAGCCCCCGGGCCTGCCGTGCCGGGCAGGGTGGCAAGTCCCAGCGAGGGCAGCCAGACGGTCCCCGCGCGCGAGGGGAGGCGGAGGGAGAAGGGCAGGCCGGTCCGAATGCCGCAGGCCGCGGCGATGAGGTGCAGCTGCCCGGTGTCCAGCCACAGAGGCGGATCGGCGTCCGGCGGGGCCGGGGCCTCATGTAATCGGCGCAGCGTGTGCTGAAGCCAGACGCCGGTTTCCGGCAGCAGCAGGAGGTCGTCGGTCACCGCGCGGCTCTGTCGCTCTGACGCGCTGAGCAGTTCCCATGCCTGTTCGAGGGGTGCGAGGGGACCGACGGCATCGGGACGATCGGCCGCCCTGGTCATGAGCAATCCCAGGAGAAGGAGCCGATGGCTGCGTTCCGCGTCCCAGAGATGGGCGATGACCGCCGCCCCGCCGCCGCCGGCGGCCAGGGCGTCGAAGTGGCGCGGGGGAAGCCCGTGCCGTGGAGCGCGCGCCGAGCCCGGAGGGCGGTGCCGCCCGAAGGGACGTTCGCCGCCGCTGCCGACAGGCGTCACATGGTCCAACTGGTTTTGGTGTCTGCGGCGAGACTGGCCGGGCCACCGGAGAGCTGCCGTGCCATCCGCTGTTCGATCCGGTCCCACTCAAGGCCGCATCTCGTGCGCAAGTTCTCAAGACTGACGCCTGTCAGATCGAGCAGTTCCGACTCGATAACCGTCCCAGGCCGATCCATCCCGCGATGACCTCCCCGATTCCGGGCCCTGACCTCTCCCGTTCACCCATCATGTCCCAGCGCCGGACCGACGGGTAGCCCGTGTCTCGGACACCTTTCGGCCGGTCGCCTTCAACCGGTCGCCGCTCCCCCACCGCCGAACCCGGGCATCTCGGCCAGCGCCGCGGCCAGCTCTCGCAGCGCGTACGACCCGGAGTCCACCATCTCGACGGCCTGCCACAGCAGGGTGAGACCGCCGGGAAAGGCCAGGCAGGTCTCCACCACGCCCACCAAGTCCACCCGGGTGATCGGCGATCGGGGCAGACTGCCGTGGATCTCGGGCGGAAGCAGTGCCAGGACCTGGCCGCGTGCGGCCGGATCGGCCATCACGGGGACCGCCTCCAGCGCCAGGACCAGCCGTCTGCGCCGGTCGAGGCCGGGCCGGGCGCCGGGCCTCGTGGGCGGCTGCGGGTCCTGCCCCTGGCCGTGTTCTCGCTCCTCCGGCACCCGTTCGCCTCCTCCGATGCCCGGGAGCGGACTCTACCGCGCCCTCACCGCGGGGCGGGCGCGGCGTGCGCGGGACTCAGCTCGCGGAGGATGCGGGACAGGTCGGCCGGGGCGGCCGCGAGGCGGACCGGCCGGCCGGCGTCGTCGAGTTCGGCGATGTGCCAGCTTCGGGGGACGGTGTCGCCGTCGCTGCCCCGGGCGCGCCGTACGTCCTTGACGGTGAGCCGCTCGACGGGTATCGGTCGCGCCGCGAACCGGCCCGGACCGGGGTGGGGGGTCACCGCGGGCGCACCGCCTCCGATGACGATGTGGGTGCCGAAGCGGTGCGGGTTGTAGTCGGTGTGGTCCAGGAAGCGGGCGGCCAGGAACACCTCACCGTCTGTTTCGGCGGACGCCTCGGGGACACCCGCCGCCCCGGATGCCCTGGCCGCTCCGGCCGTCCCGGGCGTACGGATCCGGGTGGCGCGCCAGGCCCAGGTGAGCAGGGCCAGTGTGACCAGCGAGCCCACGGCCGCCCAGGTGATCGCCGAGGGTGAGGCGAGCGGGGTCGTCGGGTGGAGGTAGCAGAGCGGCAGCAGCCACAGGGCGGTGCCGACGAGCGCGCACACGAACGGCAGGGCGGACGGGAGGACCTCGTCGTCGGGCAGCCGTCGTCCGCGCAGGCGCAGCAGTATCCGGGCTCCCGGCCAGCCCGCGGCGAGGGCGAGCACGGCCGCCACGACGGCCAGGGACCCGGGGCCGGGTACGTGCTCGCGCCACACATGGCCCGCCCCGGCGACCTCCCTCACCTGGTGGCGCCAGATGGTCAGTTCGACGCTGTCGCCGGGCTGGAACTCCCCGGCGGCCTCGCGGGAGACCTCGAGCCGCTCCAGCGGCCGGCCGTCCGCGAAGTACAGCCGGCTGGGGCCCTTGCCCTCGTCGACCTCGGTCCGCGCGATCACCGCCGACCGGGTGGCCAGGCACTCTCCCCCGCGCTCCGCGGCGGGCGTCTCGGCGGTGCACGGGGTGGCCGACTTCCACGCCCGCTCGTCCGACGCGGCGTTCGGCACGAACCACGCGGCCACCCCCGCACCCGCGAGCAGCAGCGCGCACAGGGCCAGCGATCCGGCCCAGCCGCGCCCCGCGGTGCGGTACGAGACGACGGGGAGGTGGCTCGACTCCGGGGCGCCGTAGCGGCGGTGCAGCGCGCGGAGCGTCTCCAGTTCCGCGTCGAAGGCCGGGTCGTGGGAGGACCAGCTGTGCGGCAGGGGCAGGAGCCGCTTGTGCCCGTTCCGCAGCACCAGGATGATCCGTCGGCTGTCCTGGGCCCGGGGAGTGTTCGCGTACTTCAGGCGTACGCGCAGGTCGGCGATGTCGGGCCAGGCCACGCTCCGGCGGCGCAGCAGCGTCCGGGAGTGCACGCCCCGCGCGTCGGCGCTCACCTCGGCGGTGACCGTGCGAAGCGACACGATGCCCACCAGCGTCAGCAGCAGGCCGAGGCCCGCCCACACGTCCAGGAGCCCGTCCAGGAGCCCGCCCCGGTACGCCACGCGCGCCACGGCCAGGCTCGCCCCGGCCGCCCCGAGCCCGACGAAGAACCACAGGGGGCGCTTCCAGAGGGGACGGCAGGTCACTTCCCACACATCGGTCATAACCGGAATCCTGACATCTACCGGGCCGTAAGCGCTTGTTCATGGTTCGGCAGCTTCCCGGTCGGCAACGCTGCCGACTTCCAGAAAGGGTGAAGCCGGGTTCGCCCCGGTGCCCGGCGGGGTCACCCGGGCGGTCGGCGGACGGCCAGGAGGAGCGAGACGAGGGCGACCACCAGCGCGAGCGCCGCATAGCCCCAGCCGAGTGCGGCGGCGGAGGCGACGCCGGCGACCAGCAAGGGGCCTCCCGCGTCGCCGAGTTCGCGGCCGAGTTCGGCCGCGCCCATCGTCTGCCCCATCCGCTCCTGTGGCGTCACGGCGGCGAGGGCGGCGAAGCCGAGTGGGGTGATCAGGCCGGTGCCGGCGCCGATGAGGACGGCGGCCGTCAGCATCCCCGCCACACCGGGCAGCAGGGCGGCGGTCAGGCCGCACGCGGTCAGGGCGAGCCCGGCGGCCATCCCGGCGCGGGCGGTCAGCCGTCCGTCGTCCAGCGCCCGCCCGGCCCAGGGCTGGACGAGGGCCGCGCACGCCGCCAGGGCCGAGACGGCGGCGCCGGTGGCGGGCAGGGGCAGGCCGTCGGCGGCGCCCGACAGGGGCAGGAATCCGACGCCGACGGACAGTGCGGCGGTGGCCGCCGCCAGCGCGGCGACGGGGCGCAGGAAGGTGCCGTCGGACAGGCGGCGGGCCAGGCCCAGAAGGGTCTGGCGGCTCTTGGGCAGGGGCGGCACGGCGGGCACCGTGAGCGCGGACCACACCGCGACCGCGGCGGCCAGCACCATCAGGACGGCGAACAGCAGGGTCAGGCCGCCCGCCCAGACCAGGGTGCCGCCGAGCAGGGGGCCGGCGGTGTAGCCGATGCTCTTGAAGAAGCCGTACGAGCCGAACGCGCGGCCGTGCCCGGCCCGGGGGTTCAGCCGGGCGACCAGCGCGGAGGCGGCCGGGGAGAACGCGGAGGCCGCGGCCCCCTGGCCCAGCCGGGCGGCCCACAGCCACCCGGGGTCCCGTACCGCGACGAACACGGCGGAGGAGGCGGCGAACGCGATCAGGCCGCCGAGGAGGACCGGGCGGGCGCCGACGCGGTCGGCGACGGTGCCGAACACCGGCTTGAGGACGACCTCCGCTCCGTCGTACAGGGCGAGCAGCAGCCCCAGGTAGAGCACCGACCGCTCCAGGCCCTTGTCACCGGCGCCGAGGTTGGCGGCGATGCCGTGGGCGCCGAAGGCCGTGGTGAACCCCGCCGCGTACAACGGCCACATCCGCCGCTGGTCCGCCGCGGGTATCGCGGCGGGTTCGGCGGCCCGCCGCCCGCTCACGGCACCTCCTCGTCGCCGCCGGTGGAGAAGGCGTACAGGTGGGCGAAGACGCGTTCGCTGTAGTCCTCGAACCGGCGGGCGCACTCGGCGAGCTGCCGTTCGGCCTCTCCGGCGCCCGGGGCGCCGAACACGTCACGGGCCTTCAGGTCACAGTGCCAGCGGCGCAGCCGCTCCAGCGAGTGCTCCTCCTCTTCCAGCTCGGCGAGGGTGAACTTGGCCTTGCCGATCTCCTTGTCCAGCTCCGCG
This sequence comes from Streptomyces sp. NPDC097640, assembly GCF_040302705.1. Classification (NCBI taxonomy): domain Bacteria; kingdom Bacillati; phylum Actinomycetota; class Actinomycetes; order Kitasatosporales; family Streptomycetaceae; genus Streptomyces; species Streptomyces sp. NPDC097640. The sequence continues at coordinate 691,652 of NZ_JBEOSB010000001.1, read as the reverse complement.
GTGTACTTGCCGCAGTCGGCGGTGAACTCGGCCCAGTCCTCCTCGCGGGCCGCGGTGAACATCGCCTCGAACCGCTGGGCGTCCCTCGGTTCGCGCCCGGCGGCGCGCAGCGTCACGGTCTCGCCCTGGGCGCGCTGGGCCAGCTCCACCGCCCGGCGCACGCCGTCGGCGAACACCGGCACGTCCGGCACCGCCCAGACGCCCTGGCCCAGCGACAGCGCGCCGACCTTGCGCAGCTCCCGCCACACCGCCACCCGGTGCCGCGAGGGCTGCGCCGGCAGCCGCACGATCAGCACCGTCCACTGCATTGCCGCTTCGTCACTCACCTCACGAAAGTAACACGCGTTACACTTGCCGCGGTCACCTCCGGCTCCACCGGCGCGATGTCCTCAGGCGTCGGGCCCCACCGAGGGCAGATAGCGCGGTGGCCGCCAGGCGTGAAGTCGCCGCTCCACCGCGGCCCCCAGCGACAGGAGCGCCGCGTCCTCGTGGTCACCGGCCATCAGGAGCAGACCCACGGGCAGCTGGTCCACGGATCCGGCGGGCACCGACAGCGACGGGTATCCGGCCACGGCCGCGGGGGTCGAGGACGGGATGACGTCGTTGTCGCCGCGCGCGCAGTCGGTCGTCCAGGCGGGCGGGTTCGTCGGCGAGGCGATGGCGTCCAGCCGGTGGGCGGCCATGGTCTCGTCGATGGAACGCCGGGAGAGGTCCCGCAGCTCGGCACGGGTGGCCCGGTATTCCGGGTCGGTGACGGGAGGTGCGGCGAGGGCCTGCTCGAACAGCTCCTGGCCGGCGAAGCAGGTCCGCTCGGCCGGGTGGGCGCGGTTGAACTCGATCAGCTCGGCGAGGTCGCGCGGCCCGTCGCGGGTGGCGAGGTAGGCGTCGATGTCCCGGTGGAACTCGGTCAGCAGCGCCGGGAACTCGAGTTCGGCGAGCCGCTGCTGGTAGGGCGGCGTCACCTCGACGACCTCGGCCCCCGCGGCCCGCAGTCGCTCCGCGGTCCGGGTCATCACGGCGTCCACCTCCGGCCCGAGCGAGGGCAGCCGCCACAGGCCGATCCGTTTGCCGCGCAGACCCGAAAGACCCACAGCATCGCCCGGGGGCGAGGTGTCGCCGCCGCTGAGCACCGCAAGGGTGAGCGCGGCGTCGGTCACATTGCGCGCCATGGGCCCCGCGGTGTCCTGCTCGGCGGAGATCGGGACCACTCCGGCTCGGCTGACCAGGCCGAGGCTGGGCTTGTGGCCGACCACCCCGTTCATTCCGGCCGGGCACACGATGGAGCCGTCCGTCTCGGTGCCGATCGCCACCTGCGCCAGCGACGCGGCGAGCGCGGCGGCCGAGCCGGAGGAGGAGCCGCACGGATTCCGGTCCAGTACATAGGGGTTGTTGGTCTGCCCGCCGACCCCCGACCACCCCGATGTCGGCTTGGCCGCACGGAAGTTCGCCCACTCGGACAGGTTGGTCTTGCCGAGGATCACCGCCCCCGCGGCCCGCAACCGGGTCACCAGGGCGGCGTCGGTGCCCGGCGGGCCGCCGGCCAGCGCCAGGGACCCGGCCGTCGTGGGCATGTCGCGGGTGTTCACGTTGTCCTTGAGTAGGACGGGGATGCCGTCGAGCGGGCCGCGGGTGTCGCCGTCCCGATGCCGTGCGTCGCTGGCGGCCGCCTGGCGCAGGGCCGTCGGGTCGGTGCGCAGCACCGCGTTGATCTTGGGGTCGATGGTCTCGATGCGCCGCAGGTAGGCGGTGGTGAGCGCCGACGAGGTCAGCGAACCGCCCGCCATGCGCGCCTGGAGTTCCGGGATCGTCACCGTGTCGAGGTCGACTCCCGGCGCCCCCTGCGACGAGGCCGCCGACGGCCGGATCCCGACGCCGGATTCGGCGGCTTCCGCACGCGGACCCGGCGCACCCGCGCTCAGGGAGCCCACGACCAGGGCGGCGAGCAGGGTGGCAGTGCTCCGCTTCCTCATGCTCCTCATGACGATCAGCCGACTACAGGCCGACCACCCGGCACAAGGGCCTTTCCCGCCGCCCCGGTCGCGTCCTTACGCGAACAACGTTCGATCGTTAGCATCGGCACCGTCGCCGCTACGGGAGCGCTCCCATCAGAGATGACCGAGAAGGGGCCACTGTGAAGAGCCGTGCACGGAGATTCCTGACCGCTCTGGCGCTCTTTCTCGGTCTGGCGGTCGTACCGCCTCCGGCCCTCGCGGCCGACACCGGCACGGCCGAGGCCGGGAAACCCGCCGGCCCGGCCTCCGCGCGGTCCGCGGTCGCGGCCATGCAGCCCGGCTGGAACCTGGGCAACACCCTCGACTCCACCGGCGCCGACGAGACGTCGTGGGGAAACCCGAGGGTCACCCGGGAGCTGCTGAGGAGCGTGCGGGCGCAGGGCTTCAAGAGCATCCGGATCCCGGTGACGTGGAGCCGGCACCAGGGAGCGGCTCCGTCGTACACGGTCGACCCGGCGTATCTGGCCCGGGTCAAGGAGGTCGTGGACTGGGCGCTGGACGAGGACCTCTACGTCCTGATCAACGTCCATCACGACTCATGGCAGTGGGTCATGAACCTGCCGACCCAGCACGACGCCGTACTGGCCCGCTACACCGCGACCTGGACCCAGATCGCCGAGACCTTCCGTGACGCGCCCGGCAAGCTGCTCTTCGAGAGCGTCAACGAGCCTTATTTCGAGGGCAGTTCGGGCGACGCACAGAACGCCGAGCTGATGCGTGAACTCAACAGCACCTTCCACAACCTCGTACGCGCCTCCGGCGGCCGCAACGCGACCCGGCTGCTGGTCCTGCCGACCCTGCGCTCATCGCCGGACCAGGCCAGGGTGGACGAGCTGGTCGACACCTTCACCGCCCTGGACGACCCCAACCTGGTGGCGACGATCCACTACTACGGCTTCTGGCCGTTCAGCGTGAACATCGCCGGCTACACCCGCTTCGACGCGACCACGCAGAAGGACCTCACCGATACCCTCGACCGCCTCTACAACACCTTCGTGGCCCATGGCATCCCCGTGATCATCGGCGAGTACGGGCTGCTGGGCTTCGACCGGAGCACCGGCACCATCGAGCAGGGCGAGAAGCTGAAGTTCTTCGAGTACCTCGGCAACTACGCGCGCCTGCGGCAGCTGACCACCATGCTGTGGGACAACGGGCAGCACTTCCACCGCTCCGAGCTGCGGTGGAACGACCCGGGCCTGTACCGGCAGCTCCGGTCGAGCTGGACCGTCTCCTCGGCCACCGCGGCCACCGACCAGGTCTTCGTCCGCAAGGGCCAGGCGCCCGCGGACGCGAGGGTCGCGCTGAACCTCAACGGCAACGGGCTCACCTCGATCGTCCACGGCTCCAAGGCCCTCGTCAGGGGCCGGGACTACTCCGTGGACGGCGATGAGCTCACGCTCCCGGCCGCCACGCTGGCCCGGCTCACCGCGTCCCAGGAGTACGGCGTCAACGCCGTACTGTCCCTCCGGTTCTCCCGAGGGGTGCCTTGGGACCTGAACGTCATCACCTACGAGGCTCCCACGCTGACGGGCGCCACCGGCACCACGGGTTCCCTGGTGATCCCGACCGCCTTCCGCGGTGATCAACTGGCCACCATGGAGGCGGTCTACGCCGACGGCACCAACGCGGGCCCGCAGGACTGGACGTCGTACAAGGAGTTCGGCTACACGTTCGCACCGGACTACACGGCGGGGAAGATCACCCTCCAGTCGGTCTTCTTCGACGCGGTCAGGGACGGCTCCACGGTGACGCTGACGTTCCACTTCTGGAGCGGCACCACGGTGAAGTACCGGCTGACCAGGTCCGGTACCGCCGTCACGGGAGAGCCGATCGCATGAGCACCGCCGTAAGGCCCGACCGCTGGCTCCTCAGTCGGCCGAGATCGTGACCCGGTCGAGCCTGACCGCCGTGCGCGACGAGGCGATGTCGCCGACCACGCTCCGGGACGGGACGTCCGCCACCTCGCCGAAGATCGTGTAGTGCCCGTTCAGATGCGGTGCCGGAGCGAGGGTGATGAAGAACTGCGAACCGGTGCTGTCCCGGCCGAGATTCGCCATGGCCAGCTGGAACGGCCGCTCGAATCCCCGATCCGGAAGGACTTCGTCGGGTATCCGGTATCCGGCGCTGCCATGGCCGGTGCCCAGCCGGTCGCCGCCCTGGATGACGAATCCGGGCACGCGGCGGTGGAAGACGGTGCCGTCATAGAAACCGCCGGTGCCCGCGGCTCCGGTCAAGGGGTCGGTCCAGGGGCGGCTGCCGGTGGCCAGGCCCACGAAGTTGTCCGCTGTGTACGGGGCTTCGTCGGGCCGCAGGTCGAGGTGGATGTCGCCGTGCCCGGTGTGCAGGACGGCGGTGATGGACCGGTAGATCTTCAGGGGGGACGAGAAGGGGCGGCGCGCCACCATGCGGCGGACCCGCACCGGGGAGTCGCGCAGCGGGTCCCGCAGCGGGTCGAACGCGTCCCGCTCGCCGCGGTCTCCGCATCCGACGGTGCCGGGGGCGCTCCCGGGCAGCCCGGTGCCGCCCCACCCCGATCTCCCCGATCGCTCCGTTCGGGCCCCGGGCGGCGGGGTCGGGCTCGGCCCGAGCCACATCGGATGGTGTTCCGCCGAGTCGCGGAGCCGTCCGTGCCACAGCTCGCGGACCTCCGCCGAGGCATGGGTGAGCAGCGTGCCGAGATCGGTCGCCGCCTGGGCGTCCAACAGCTCGCGCATGGTCGCCGTGTCCTGGTATTTGTCGAAGAGCGAGCCGTTGTTGTGTTCGAGGGTGAAGCACTGGTCGACGAAGACCCGGTCCGGCAGTTCGTGGAGGACGTACCGGCGCACCATGGCGGCGACGGGGGCCCAGGCCTCTCCGCCGAACTCGACGCCCGGACCGGCGAACGCCTCGGTGGCGAGCTGGAGCGCCCGTGCGTGGCCCAGCTCACGGCGCAGACGCTGCCAGGTGACACGGCTGTCCCCCTGGTTGATCTCCGCGATGAAGTCCGCCAGCTCGCGCGGGTAGTGCCCGGTCCTGGCCCGTTCGTAGTGTCCGAGCTCGTTGCCGATCACGTTGTCCAGGTGGCCCGCCAGCTCGGCGCACAGGTGGGGCAGCCACTGGAACAGCCGTGCCCGGGCCGTGCGGTCGCCCGCCGCCGTCAGCCATTCGAGCAGATAGAAGTCGGCGGCGAGGGAGGACGGGTCGACATGGTCGACGAACCAGCGCGGGCTGTGGGCGGAGAGGTCAGCGGCCATCCGGGTCAGGGCCGTGTCGCGGTCGATGTCGCCGTCGAGATACCGGGGCCAGTGCCGTTCGGCCACCGCGTACAGCCGCGGATAGCGCCACTTGGTGCCCAGGACGTCGGCGCAGGGACGGTGCCCGGAGTCCACCGCGCGCACCAGATGCCCGGCCGTCATCTCGACGAGGATCTTGGTGAGGACGACCCGCAGCCGGCGCCGGTACGGAGCGCCGCCGGGCAGGCGCCGTACGAGCTCGGTGGACAGATGGCCCTCGGGAATGGCCCCGGACTTCAGCTGGGCCCAGCCCAGCATGGTCAGGACGGCGTCCGCGAGCGTGGCGCCCCGGAACCGGCGGCAGTCGGCGTAGACGCCGGTGGCCCTGCCCTCGGCGATCAGAAAGCCCGTGGCGGGCGGGGCGGGGGCGAGCGGCACGAGGTGGAGGTCCAGCGTCCGCCCGGTGTCGACGGTGCCCAGCGCGGCGCGGAGCGGGGCGAGATAGCGCTCGGGTGCGAGGAGGTCGGTCACCTCCGCGACCCCCTGTTTGCGGACGTCCTCGAACAGCGGGAGCGCGTCGGCGAGCGTCGGCGCGGCGGCGGTCAGCGCGGTGGTGATGAGCTCGGCGCCGGGACGGAGGGCGTCGTCGTCGACGAGCGTGGGCAGATCCTGTGGCCTGCGTGCGGCGGCCAGGAACGCGGGCAGGCCGGAGCCGACCGTCCGCGCCCAGGACCGCAGCCCGTCGCGGAACAGATCGGTCTCGGGGGTGACCGGCCTGGGCAGGAAGTTGAGTTCCCAGGAGCCGGTGCGTCCGATCAGCTCGCGCTGGAGCGCCAGGGCGAGATCGAGGGTGGTGCTGCGCTGCTGACGGAACCTCACGCGCGACCCCGCTCTCCCCGTGGTCCGCCCGATTCGGTGAGCAGGCCCGCGTCCCGTAATTCGGTGATGATGCTCCGGCACCGCTGCTCGGTCAGCCCGGCGAACGCGGGCGACTCCTTCGACAGCTCCAGCACGGCCTCGGTGACGGCCCGCTCGGCACGCCCATGGCACAGGCCCCAGACCAGCGCCGTGTGGGGCGGCAGGCGGAAGTGCCGGCCGCCGGGCCGGACCAGCGTCACCATGTCGTCGTAGGCGCGCGGGAAGAACCCCGGGGCTCTGCGCAGCGGGCCGCTCCCCTCCAGCCAGGCCGGCCAGCGGGAGACGTCGACGTCCTGCCAGCCCAGGGTGGCGGTGGCGATCAGACAGGTCTGGGCGAACGACATCATCGCGGTCAGCCCGGCCTGTGGGTCGGCGGCCAGCGGGTCCTCCCGCAGCAGCCGTTGGAACTCGGCGAAGGGGAACCCCTCGGGGCCGCCGCGGGCGAGCTGCCGCCACACCCATTTCTCGCCGAAGTACAGCTCCCCGCACGCCGCGGCCAGCGCCTTGCCGGCACACACCAGTGCGCGCCGGCCGACGAGCGCGGCCGGGTCCAGGTCGACCGGGCTGTCCGACGCGCGCAGCCCCAGGCAGTCCTCGGCCGCGAAGAACGCGGCGAGGATCCAGTTGTTCATGACCCGGCGGGAGAGCCGGAGGGGCTGCTCGGCGAGCCGCTGCCGCAGCGCGGCCAGCGTGCCGGAGTCGGTCACGATGTCGCCTGTCCACAGCCGGACGGCCAGCGCGACCTCGCGCTCCGACAGCGTCTCTCCCGTGTGGTCCGAGCGCAGTCCCGTGCCGAGGACCCGGTCGACCAGCGACTCCAGGGTGTCCGGCGAGAGATGCTGTACGTCGACGCGGACGGTGTCGGCGAACATCTGCCGCCGTTCCTCGTGCGCCGAGGAGCTGACCAGATAGATGTCGATGTCGCTGGTGGCGCTGCCGAGCCCGACCACCGAACTGCCCGCGACGAACGCCGCGTCCGCGTTCACCGTGGCGGCCAGGCGGGCAGCGACGCTTCTGCCCAGACGGACCCGGTCCCGGGCCGATGCGGCCTGTGTCATGCGCTCACCCCTCCTTGACGCGTGGCCACGACGCCTACCAGCCGGGGTTTTCCGGCAGCGCGAGCCCGAGGTATCTGCCGTCGTCCGACACCATCACCCCGGCCCGGCAGCACTGTTCGAGGAAGGCCCTCACCTCGTCCTCGGACACGGGCACCTTCTTCGCCACCAGTTCCCGGGCGATGGCCGCCGCTCCGCGGGGCGCGTCGCCGCAGGACTCGTAGGCCTCGGCCTTCCAGCCCGCCAGGACGGCCCGCCTGGGCTGGTCGGTCCGGCGGTCGATCAGCGTCAGCTTCCCGGGCAGCCGCTGGTAGACGAGGCTGGGCTTCGCCTCGGAGAACCGCCTCTGCCATTGCGAGACGGCGGCGCCCAGCTCCGCCACGACTTCCTTGGAGCAGGTGCCGGACACCTCGTAGTCGAAGAAGTACGCGATCTTCTCATGGTCCAGGGAGGCCGGATAGACATGGCCGTAGCTGGCCCGGGGCCGGATGTCGGTCATGGGGAAGGACGGGTCCGTGAAGTAGGGGCTGAAGCGCTCCAGCCAGATCCTTCCGCAGCCCCCCGGTGGCTGGAGATGGTGCAGCAGCGGGAGCAGGCGCAGCTGCTCCGCGTAGTCCTCCCCGGTCTCCCCCGGGAATCCCGCCAGGATGTTCCAGGAGACGTCGATCCCGTAGTACATGGCCCATTTCAGCAGCCGGATATTGATCAGCTTGCTTGCGCCCTTGCGCATCAGGCGCAGCACATGGGTGCTCAGGCTCTCGATTCCGGGCTGGATGCGGAGGATCCCGGCATGTCTCAGGGTGGCGAGCTGCTCCCGGGTGAGATTGGCCTTCACCTCGAAGAAGAGGTTCACGTCCCAGTGCTCTTCCGCGAGTTGTGCGCAGAGCGTCGAGAAGTACCCCATGTCGAGGATGTTGTCCACGGTGTCGACGTGCACCACCGGGTAGTCCCGCAGCAGCGCGGCGAGTTCGGTGAACGCGCGGGAGCCGGACTTGGACCGGTACGCCATGCCGAGCGCGTTGAGGCCGCAGAAGGTGCAGTGGTGTTTCTGGCCCCACCAGCAGCCCCGGGAGAACTCCACCGGCAGCCGTACGGGGGCCCGGCCCAGCAGCCGGGCGCGGTCGAACCGCTCCAGCCAGGCGAAGTAGTCCCGGTAGTCCGGGACGGGAAGCTCGTCGAGTGCCTGTGGGCGCCGGGCGTCGGCGGTCGGGGGCCGGCCGGTGGCGCCGTGCCGCAGCACGCCGGGGAGCGGGGTGTCGACGCCGTCGGCGATGTTGTTCAGCAACGCGGGGAACGCGAGGTCGCCCTCGCCGGCCACGACGTAGTCGAGCCAGGGCAGCTTCCTCGCGTACTCGGCCCCCATCTCGCCGTCGAAGTTCGCACCCCCGTAGACCAGTGTCACGCCCGGGTGGCATTCCTTGATCTTCCTGCCCAGTGCGAGGGACGCCGTGTTCTGCATGAACGTGGAGGTGAAGCCGATGACGTCGTACTCCCCCCAGACCGGCCTGGCCGCGCACTCGGCGATCCAGTCGGGCAGCGTCTCACGGCGTGTCCGGGCGAGGTCCTCGAGGCCCTTTCCGGTCAGCTCGTCCCAGATGGACTTCACTTCCGGATACTCGCCGAAGTACGCGTCGTCGGCGGTGACCTCGCCGAAGGCGGCGTAGGAGAAGAGCCACTCGCCCATCAGGTGCAGCCGCTCGGAGGCGATGTTGGCGATCGCGTCGTAGGCCCCGGCCCCGAAGAGCGAGGCGAACTCGATGTTGAGGTAGTGGCTGTCGCACTCGTGCCCGGCGCTCCGGGTGATGGACTGGAGCAGTCCGCACTGGATGGAGGGCGCGTGGATGCGCGCCCAGGGCATGTTCACCAGGGCGACGCGCAGCCGTCTGGCGGGCGGTGTGCGGTCCTGTGGTTCCTGTGCCGTACGCACGGCCAGGGGCAGGTGGATGATGCTCATCGGTTTCCCCTCGGGTGTGGGCACATCGGTCACTCGAAGTCGTCGTGGCCGAGCCTGCTCGCGCGCCGGGCCTGGACGAGGATCGACAGCGCGGCGAGGGCGGTGAAACCGAGGCCGGCGGCGGCCTCGAGACCGAGGTCGCCGAGCCAGGGCCGCCCGGCCATCCCCGCGCGGACGGCGTCCAGGCCGTGCCGGCCGGGCAGCACTTGGCCGATCGCGTCCACCCAGGCCACCCGGCCGGTCGGGACGATCGCGCCGCTGCACAGCATGACCAGGTACGACAGGACGTTCGGCGCCACCACGTCGGCCCGTTTGCCGACCGTCATCGTCGCCCCGGCGAGCCCCAGCACGCTGAGGGTGAGCGCGATGAGCGCGTACACCCACGCCCAGGGCAGCAGCCGGAGGGCGAAGTCCGTCATCCCGAGGAGGGGGGCCGCGATCGCGGCCTGGACGAGGAGCAGGACCCAGCCCATGACGGGATAGGGAAGCGCCCGGGCGATCTGGGTGACCGTGGGGGACAGCGCGCCGGTCCGGACCCGGGCGAAGGTGGCGTACTGCTTGTCCAGGACGGGGACGGCGACGACACCGTTGACGTTGGTGCCGCTCAGCACCAGCACCAGCGAGCCGGCGAACGCGTACTCCCGGTGTCCGGGACCGGCGAGGACCTCCGCGAGCGTGGTGAAGAACAGGATCTGGAGGACCCCGCGCGGCAGGGTGGCGCCGAGCAGACCGGCGGGCGTCTCGAGCGCGCGGTACTCCAGCCAGCCCATGCGGGCCGCTTCGGCCGCCCGCCAGGCCAGGGGGGCGCGGGCCGGGGCGGCGCCATGCGCCCGGGCGGCGTCATGCGAGGTCAAGCGTGCCCCCCTTCCGGGACACCTCGACGGATCTGCGGTAGGCGAACCCCGCGGCGGAGAAGTAGCCGAGCGTCAGCAGCGTCGCGATGCCCAGCGGGGCGGCCGTGACATCGCCGGTGGCCGCGCCGACCATGCAGTCCTTGATCCAGTGCAGGCTGATCACCTCGGGCACCCAGCGCAGCCACTCCGGCAGCGCGTCCGCGGGGATGAGCAGCCCGCCGAGGACGAAGACCGGGTACATCAGCGCGTGGGACCACACCAGCCCGTTGCGGGTCACCAGGAAGAGACATGACACCAGCGCCCCGAGGGCGGTGCCGGAACACACCAGCACCACCAGCGACACCGCGATCCACCCGGGGTGCGCCACGCTCAGCGGCAGCCCCAGCGCCGCCGCGGTGACACCGGTGGAGACGAGAATCGCCGCGACGCTGGTGACGGTGGCGCCCAGGCTCTTTCCCAGCAGCACCAGATACGGGGACCACACTCCCGAGACACAGCGGGCGAGCGTGCCGTAGGTGCGCTCGCGGCGCAGGACGCCTCCGCTCATCCACACCGTGGAGCCCCACAGGGCGGTCAGCGCCACGGCCACCACGAGCTCCGTCGCCCCGTCCCGGTCCGGGCGGCCGGTCTCCACCGCGGTCACCAGGAACACGGCGGGAAGCATGCCGGAGTTGACCAGCAGCAGCGGATTGCGGCGCATGGCCCGCTGCTCCATGCGGGCCGCGGTCAGGAACATCCACAGGGCGCCGCTCACCGCACCCCACCGACCCGGCTGCCGTTCGCCAGGCGCGCGGCCACATGCGAGTAGACGTCCTCGAGCCGCACCGGATCGATGCGCACGTCCAGGACGCTGACATGGGCCAGGGCCTTCTCCAGGAGGCCGAACGAGCCGACGCTCCAGTCGCGGACGTGCAGCCGGAGGGTCCATGCCCCCTCGGTGACGTCGACGCCGCCGACGGCGATGTCGGGTGACGACAGGGCGCCGCCGTCGGGCGGGCTGCCGGTGCCCCGCACCGTCACCGTGGCGGTGTAACCCGCCTGCCGGGCGAACTCGTCGACCGGCAGGTCGGCCGCGAGGGTGCCGCCCGAGAGGATGATCACCCGGCTGGCGAGGCGCTCGATGTCGAGCAGATAGTGGCTGGTGAGCAGGACCGACACCCCGGTGTCGCGCAGCGCGGCGACGGTGCCGCGCAGCCGTTCGGCCTCCACGGGGTCGAGGCCCACGGTCGGCTCGTCGAGCAGCAGCACCCGCGGCTCGGCGATCATGCCGATGGCGATGTGGAGCCGCTGGCGCATGCCCTTGGAGTAGGTCTCCACCGCGCGGTCGGCCGCGTCGACCAGGCCGACCTGTTCCAGGGCGGCGTCCAGCTTCGCGCTCAGGCCGCGCCGGCCCACCCCGGCGAGCATGGCGAAGAACCGCAGGTTGTCGCGGCCGCCCAGCTTGGCGTACAGGCCGCGGTCGCCGCCCAGCACCACGCCCGTCATACGGCGCACCTCGCGCAGATCGCGGGTGACGTCATGGCCGAAGATCCGGGCGCTGCCGGTCGTGGGCAGCAGCAGGGTGGCCAGGATCTTGGTGAGGGTGGTCTTGCCCGCGCCGTTGCTGCCCAGCAGGCCCACGATCTCGCCGACCCCGACCTGGAAACCGACGTCCCGCAGCGCCACGATCTCGTGTCCGCGGTCGGTGAAGGTGCGGCCCAGGTGTTCCACGACGATCGCCGGTTCGCTCAACGGGCCGCCTCCCTCGTGTGGACGTCCGTGGCCCCTTCGGCCACGGCGGCCCGCGCGGCGGCGAGCCTGGCCAGGGGGATGCGTGGCGGTGCGCAGGAGACATGGTCGAAGCCCGCCTCGGCGAAGAAGCGCACGGCCGCCGCGTCGGCGGCCTGCTCGCCGCAGGCGCCGAGCGTGATGTCGGGGCGTACCGCGCGTGCCTCGTCCGCGACCCGCCGGGCCAGGGCCCCGACCACCTCGAGGTCCAGCCGGGCGAAGGGCGATTCGGCGAGGAGCCCGAGGTCCTGGTAGGCGGGCAGCAGATGCCGTTCGGCGTCGTCGCGGGAGAGCCCCCAGACCAGCGCGGTCAGATCGTTGGTGCCCAGGGACAGGGAGTCCGCGCGGCGGGCGATGGACCGGGCCAGCAGCGCGGCCCGCGGGGTTTCGATCATGGCGCCGAGCGAGATGCCCGCCTCCTTGCGCGAGGTGCCCAGACGGTGGCAGACGTCGTCGAGCAGGCCCCGGACGAAGTCCAGCTCCGCCGGTGTGCTCACCATGGGGACCAGGAGCTCGGGCCGGGGGTCGCCACCCGCCCGGCGCACCGCGAGGGCCGCCTCCGCCAGCGCCTGGATCTGTACGGTCGTCAGCATCGGGAGCAGGACGCCCAGCCGCACGCCGCGCACCCCCAGCATGGGGTTGTGCTCGTGCAGGCGGCGCGTGATGTCGAGCCGGTCCCGGTCGGCGGGGGCGCCGGTCGCCGCCGAGGTCAGGGCGAGTTCGGTCAGATCGGGGAGGAACTCGTGGCGCGGGGGGTCGAGCAGCCGGATGGTGACGGGAAGCCCGTCCATCGCGCCGAGCACATCCGTGATCTCCGCCCGCAGGAGGGCGCGCATCGCGGCGAGGTCCTCCGCCATCTCGGGGCCGGGCCGGGCCATCAGGACCCGCTGGAGCGTCTGATGGCGCTCGCCGAGGAACATGTGCTCCAGCCGGCACAGCCCCACCCCGGTCGCGCCGAGCGCCCGCCCGGCGGCAGCGTCCGCGCCCGAGTCGGCGTTCACCCGCACCGAGATGCCGGGCAGCCCGGACAGCGCCTCGTCCAGCCAGCCGGGCAGCGGCGTGTCGGCCTGCCGTCCGGCGGTCCCCTGCTTCCGGCCGCCGAGATGGATCGTCCCGGCACCGCCGTCCACCGTCACCAGGTCGCCGGCGCGGACGGCGTCGCCGCCCGTGGTGCGCAGGCTCGTGCCGTCCCCGTCCAGCACGCCGTCGACGAGGGCGGCGACGGCCGGCCGGCCGAGTCCGCGCGCCACGACCGCCGCGTGTGAGGTCTGTCCGCCCCGCTCGGTCACGATGGCCGTCGCGGCGAGCAGGCCCGGCAGGTCCTCCGGCCTGGACTCGGCGAGGACGAGCACCGGCCGCTCGCCGTTCGCCTGCGCGGCGACGGCCTCGGCCGCGCCGAAGACGACGGTGCCGGTGGCGATGCCGGGGGACACGCCGAGGCCGCGCGCGGCGACGGGCAGGCCGAGGGACCGGGCCGGTGCGGAGCGCGCCTGCTCGATGTCCGCGGGCTCCACCAGCGACACCGCCCGCGCGGGGGTCAGCCGGCCCTGTCGGTACCGCGTGGCCACGGCGCGCAGGCGAGCGGCGCCGTGCAGGGGGGCCGGGGTGATTCCGACGAGGTGCGCGTGGCCGTGTTCGACGGCGAATTCCACCCTGGCCGGCCAGTCGAGTTCGGCTTCGGCGGCGCGGACGGCCTCGCGTAACCGAGGGCCCCAGGGCTGTGTGTCGATCATTCCGGCGAGATCCGTGCCGCCCGCCGTCAGCAGCTGGGCCCCGGATCCGCCCGCGAGATAGGTGCCGGTCACGCCGGGGCGGCCGGTCGACGGATCGCAGGAATAGGCGAGTCCGCTGCCTCCGTCGGGGCCGCACCACAACAGCTGCCGCCCGAGCATGAACTGATCCGGTCCCGTCCCGTCCCTGGTCAGCGCGCGGACCAGGGTGGTCACCTGCTCGACGGGGTCGTCGGGAAGCGCGGCGCCGGGATCCACGGCGGCGAGGGCGGCGGTCAGTTCGGCCCGGCGGGCCGCGGCGAATTCATCACCGGCGAGCCCTGCCAGCCACCGTTGGCCGGCAGGGCCCATTCCGAGAAATGACAGGCGACTTCCCTTCGGGCAGGGAAGCCATGCTGTCAGGAAAACGGGGTCATCCGCGCTCCCGAGGCGGTGATCGGGATCGAGCGCGCCGATCGCCTCATGGATGGTGTCGTCAGCCGCATCGACCGGCAGCCGCAATGCTGAATCAGCGGGGAGGCAGCCCGGCAGATGATCATTGACCACGCGCTGTATCCCCATCTCCCAAGGGCGAGGTTCGGCACCGATGCCGGTGGTGAACCTTTATTGACAACATGCCCCGAATAGGCGAGGGGCGGGTTGACGAGTGGACGTTACCGCTTTACGAACTCGGGGCGGACGCCGAGCAGGTACACGCGGTCATCCAGGTCATCGGCCTCCTCCGGGGAGATCGGGGAGAACTCCAGCTCAGCCAGGTCGGCCAGCTCTTCGACGTTCGAGTTTGATATGTCCATGATCTGACGCTAGCAGGGCCCGCACCTTGCGACAAGGTGAACTGCCAACGTCCGCAGGGGAGTTGACAAGTGCGCCTTTCCGGTCATTCCTTCCGGAGGGAATTCAGGTTTCCGGTTATGCTCACGCGGGTGCGAATGACGCGGATCACCAAGTACACCCATTCCTGCGTCCGGTTGGAACACGACGGCGGCGGCACGCTGGTCATCGACCCCGGCATCTGGAGCGAGCCCGAGGCCCTCGTGGGCGCGGACGCGGTCCTGGTGACCCACGAACACGACGACCACATGGACCTGTTGCGGCTGAAAGGGCTGGGAATCCCGGTCTACGCGCCCAAGGCGGCACGGATCCCGGGCCTGGACTTCACCGGTGTCGTCGCCGGTGAGGAATTCACCGCGGCGGGTTTCCGGGTGACCGCCCACGGCGGGCGGCACGCGCGTATCTACGGCGAACTCCCGGACTGCGCCAATCTCGGCTACCTCGTCGAGGACAGCCTCTATCACCCCGGGGACTCGCTGCACCTTCCCGGCCGGCCGGTGGAGACACTGCTGGTCCCTCTTCAGGGGTCATGGCTGAAGACGGACGAGGCGATCGAGTTTGTCCGCCGGGTCGGGCCGGAGCGGGCGTACGGCATCCACGACGGGCAGATCAACGAGCGGGGGCTCGGCAGCCTCAACGGCTGGCTCACCGATCAGTGCGAGGGCCGCTACCGCTGGCTCCCGCCGGGCTCGTCCGCCTGACGGCCGAGCCGCCACCCCTATGGCACTTTCCCTAGTCCGGGTTCCGTCTCCTGGCCGCTCCTCTCCGCATCGTGTTATGTCTCATGGAGAATGCGGAAACTCCGCGGGGACGGGCAGTCGGCCACGGACACAGGGGTGGGACGGGAATGACGGCACTTTTCGATCCACGAGATCCTTCGGTGCGCACGGACCCGTATCCCCTCTATCGAAAGCTGCGTGAGTCGGATCCCGTCCATCAATCGGACTTCGGTTATTGGATCCTTTCGCGCTACGCCGATGTGGATGCCGTACTGCTGGCGCCGGGCGCTTCGAGCGAGTTCTACCGGGACCCGACCTGGGCCAACCGCCGCGGCGGTCCGGACAGCCCCCTCGTGCGGAGCGTGCGGAAGTGGATGCTCATGCTCGACGGGCCCGCCCATCGACGGATCCGCGGCGTGATCGGCAAGGTTTTCACCCGGGCCGCCGTGGAGCGGCTGCGGCCGCGCATAGCCGCCGAGACCGACCGGTTGCTCGACGCCGTGGGCGAAGGCGACACCGACCTCATCCAGAGCCTGGCCCTGCCCCTTCCGGTGACCGTGACCTGCGAGCTTCTCGGCCTGCCCACGAGCGATCGGGACCAGTGCCGCCGCTGGACGGAACAGATAAGCCGGGTGATCGACCCCTCGATAACCGCCGCGGACGCGGTCGATATGAACGCGGCGGAGGTGGAGTTCCGCGAATATGTCGCCGGCCATCTCGCAGCGCGCAGATCGACTCCGCGAGACGACATCCTGTCCCTCCTCCTGCACGCCGAGACCGACGGCGGCCGGCTGACGGAGGAGGAGATCATCGCCAATGTTCAGTTCTTGTTCGTCGCGGGCCATGAGACAACGGTCAATCTGATCGGAAACGGCCTTCTGGCGCTGCTCCGCCACCCCGACCAGTTGCGCATCGCGCGCGACAACCCGGAGAAAATCGCCGGCGCCATGGATGAGATCAGTCGATACGACCCTCCCGTGCAGATCGTCTCCCGGCTTCTCACCGAAAACCTCCCCCTCCAGGACATCACCCTCCCCGAGGGGGCCAAGGTGATGCTGCTCTTCGGGGCGGCCGGCCGGGACCCGGAACGCTATCCCGACCCCGACCGCCTCGACTTGAACCGCACCGGAGTGAAAACGCTGGCTTTCAGCGGTGGGCCGCATTACTGCGTCGGCGCCGCGCTGGGAAAGCTGGAGACCTCCATGGTGCTGACGGAACTGGTGCGGCGGTATTCCACGATCGAGCTCACCGGCGACGATCTGGTCTGGCGACCGAACGTCAGCTTCCGCGGCCTGGAGGAGCTGCCGCTCAGGCTGGTGCGCTGACGACGCGAACGGCCCGGGTGGCCGCCTCCGCCCCCGGCCTCAGCCGTACGTGGCCCGCAGCCAGTCGCGCATCAGAGCCGCCGTGTGCGGGGCGTGCTCCTCCAGCATGGTGAAGTGGTTGCCGCGGGTGGTGACGGTGGTATGGTCGAACGGCCAGACGGGGGCCCAGTCGTCGGGCCAGCCCTCCAGCGGCGCCCCCGCGCGCACGAACAGCACCGGGGCCGGAAGCTCGGTGAACGGCCAGTCGAATGTCTCGTAGTGCAGCATGGCGGTGACCCAGCTGTCGTCGCCGGGCATCGCGGATTCCGGGTCGTCCGCCCGCTGCTGGAGTTCCCCCCGCAGGCCGGGGGCCAGGACGGCGAGCCGTTCGTCCTCGCCCGGGGCGTAGCTGTCCAGCAGGACGACACCGGCGGGCGGGGCGCCCTGGTCGTACAGGTACCGGGCGAGCATATGGGCGATCAGGCCGCCGGAGGACAGGCCGGCGAGCACAAAGGGCCGCTCCCCCAGCTCCGCGCGCAGACCGGCGGCGTGTGTCCGCAGCAGCAGTTCCGAGGTCCGCGGGAGCGCCTCGCCACGGTGGAAACCCGGTTGCCGCAGTGCCCAGACGTCCCGCTCGCCCTGGAACGGCCTCGCCAGGCGCGCGTACTGCACGGGGTCCGAGGTGCCGATGGCCGAGGTGACACACACCAGGGCCGGTCCCTCCGGGCCGCTGGCCAGCCGGGTCGGTCGCGGGATCCGCGGCAGCTCGTCCAGCGAGGAGAAGTAGGTGCGCGTCGTCGCCCATTCGGTGGCCCTGGCCCGGGCGATCAGCTCGTCGACGGTCTCGCCGCGCTCCTCCGGGGCCGGTTGGTCGGCGGGCCGGGCCAGCACCTCCAGCAGATGCCGGACCAGCGCCGGCGGTGTCGGGTGGTCGAAGGTGACGGTCGCCCGCAGCCGTACGCCGAGCGCCTGGCCGAGGTGGTTGCGGATGCGGACGGCGGCCAGCGAGTCCACGCCCATCTCCAGGAACCCGGCCTGCGGGCTGAGCTCGTGCGTGCCGTCGTGCCCGAGGACCAGCGCGACCGTGTCCAGCACCAGGTCGAGCAGCGCCCGCTCGCGCTCCGGCCCGCTCAGCGGTTCGAGCCGTCGGCGCAGGCTTCCCCCCGGCGTCTCCGGCCGGTCCACCAGCTCCCGCAGCAGGGGCCCGGCCTGGGCTCGCGGATCGAGCCGGGCGGGCACCAGCACCGGGTCGGCGAGGGCGGCCGCGGCGTCGAACAGCGCCAACGCCTCCTCGGTGGACAGCGAGTCGGCCGCCGGGTCGAGATGGCGGGTCATGTCGCTGCGCTCCCGCCACAGGCCCCAGGCGAGCGAGACCGCGGGCAGCCCCCGCGCCCGCCGGTGGTGCGCCAGCGCGTCCAGCACGGCATTGGCGGCGGCGTAGTTCGACTGGCCCGCGCTGCCCGCGGTGGCGGCGGCCGACGAGAACAGCACGAACGACGTCAGGGGCAGATCCCGGGTCAGCTCGTGCAGGGCGAGCGCGGCCTCTGCCTTGGGCCGCAGCACGGCGTCGAGGCGTTCGCGTGTCATGGCCGTCACCACGCCGTCGTCCAGCACCCCGGCCGCGTGGACCACGACCGTCGGCCGGTGTGTGCCGAGCAGCTCGGCCAGCGCTGTGCGGTCCGTGACATCGCAGGCGGCCACGGTGGCGGTGGCGCCCAGGGCGGCGAGTTCGTCCCGCAGCCCTGACGCATGGCCACGGCGGCCGGTCAGGACCAGCCGCCGCACCCCGTGCGCGGCGGCCAGGTGACGGGCCAGCAGGCGGCCGAGCGTGCCGGTGCCACCGGTGATCAGGACGGTGTCCTCGGGCCCGGCGAACCGCCCCGGGCCACGGGGGGCGGCCCGCACCAGGCGGCGCGCCAGCACCCGTCCGCCCCGCAGGGCGACTTCCGGTTCCTCCGCGGCCAGGGCGGCGGTGACCGTGTGCGGGGTGATCTCGTCGGCGTCCAGCAGGACGAACCGGCCGGGCTCCTCGGTCTGCGCCGACCGGACCAGGCCGATGACGGCCGCGCCGGCCAGGTCGGGGACGTCGTCGCCGGCCCTGGCCGCCGCCGCGCCCGAGGTGAGGAACACCAGCCGGGAGGCGGCGAACTCCGGGCGCGCGCTCCACCACTGGACCAGGCTCAGCGCACGGTGCGCGGACTCCCGGACCGGGCCGCGGGAGCCCGCGACGAGCACCGCGCCCGGCGCCGGCAGCCCCGCGGCGACCGCCTCCGCCAGCGCCGGAAGATCGTCGAAGTTCGGGAAATGGTTGGTGTCCAGGCCGACGGCCGCGATGGACTCCGATGCCAGGCCGCTCGCCGGGCGCACCTCGACCCACCGGTTCCGGAACAGCGCGTCGCGCGGGGCGGCGCTCCGTACGGCCGCCGGGCGCAGCGCCAGCGAGTCCACCGACAGCACCGGCGCGCCCTCGCCGTCGGTCGCGGTCAGCCGCACCCCGTTCTCGGCGGACCCGGACAGCCGCACCCGCAGCGTCGAGGGCCGGGCCGTGTGCGCGGTCACCCCGGTCCACGCGAACGGGAGCAGCGGGCCGTCTGCGGCTCCGTCATTAGTAGAGGCGCCGAATCCGAGAGCGTGCAGGGCGGAGTCGAGCAGCGCCGGATGGACCACGAAGCCGCGGGTGTCCACCGGGCAGGCCACCTCGCAGTACACCGCGTCGCCGCGCCGCCACACGGTACGCAGCCCTTGGAACGCGGGGCCGTAGCGCAGCCCGTGGCCGGCCAGCGCGGGGTAGAGCCCAGTGTGCGGGACCTCCTCGGCGCCGGGGGGTGGCCACTTCTCCGGGCCCTCGGGCTCGGCGGGCGCCGGGCTCAGCACGCCGTCGCCGTGCCGCACCCAGCCCGCGCCGTCCACTTTGGCGTGGAGGCGCAGCGCGCGGCGCCCGGTGCCGTCCGGCGCGCCGACCCGCAGCTGCACGGTCGCGGCGCCCTCGTCCGGCAGGGCCAGGGGCACCTCCAGGGTGAGTTCCTCGACGGTGGCGCAGCCCGCCACGGCGCCCGCGTGCAGCGCGCATTCGAGCCAGGCGGTGCCGGGCAGGATCACCTCGTCCAGCACCCGGTGGTCGGCCAGCCATGGAGCCGACGCCACCGACAGGCGTCCGGTCAGCACCAGTTCGTCGCTGTCGGCCAGCTCGATCGCGGTGTCCAGGAAGGGGTGTTCACCGCTTCCGGACTCGCCCGGTGTCAGCCAGAACCGCTTGCGTTCGAAGGGGTAGGTGGGCAGTTCGGTGAACGCGGGTGTGTCCGGCCCCGCCCATGCCGTCCACTCCGGGCACAGCCCGCGGACGTGGAGTTCGGCGAGCGAGGCGAGCAGCGCCGCGCGGCCGCTCTCCCGGCGGCGCAGCGACCCGACGGCCACGGCCTTGTCGCCGACGGCCGCCGCGATCGCCGGGACCAGCACGGGGTGTGCGCCGACTTCCACGAAGAACGAGTGTTCCGGTGCCGCGAGTCCGGCGAGGGCCTCGTCGAACCGCACCGGAAGGCGCAGATTCCGGTACCAGTACCCGGCGTCGAGCTCCGTTCCGGCGAGCGCGGTGCCGGTCACCGAGGAGTGGAAGGGGATGTCCGTGGTTGTTGGCGATATCGGCGCCAGCTCGGTGAGGACGCGGTCGCGGACGAGCTCCACCTGGGGCGAATGGGACGCGTAGTCCACCGGTAGCTTCCGCACCCGTACGCCGGACTCGGCCAGGTCCGCCAGCAGCGCGTCGAGGGCGTCGGTGTCCCCGGCGACCACCGCCGATCCGGGCCCGTTGACCGTGGCGATGGACAGCCTCCCGTCCAGCCGGGGCCGCAGTTCGTCCGCCGACAGCTCCACCGCGGCCATGCCGCCGCGGCCGGACAGCCCCGTCAGCGCCTTCGCGCGCCGGGCCACCACCAGCGCGGCGTCCTGGAGGGACAGCGCGCCGGCCACATGGGCCGCGGCGATCTCCCCCTGGCTGTGCCCCACCACGGCGTCGGGCTCGATGCCGCAGGAGCGCCAGAGGGCGGCGAGTGCGACCATGACCGCGAACAGCGCCGGCTGCACCACGTCCACGCGCTCCAGGGAGGGCGCGTGCGGCCGCTGCCGCAACACGTCCGTCAGGTCCCAGTCCACGTGCGGCGCCAGCGCCCGGGCGCAGCGGTGGATGTGTTCCCGGAACACCGGCGACGTCTCCAGCAGGTCGCCGGCCATGCCCGCCCACTGACCGCCCTGGCCGGGAAAGACGAACACCACCTTGCCCGTCAGATCGGCGGTGCCGGTGACCAGGCCGGGCGCGGCGGCACCGCGGCCGAGCGCGGTCAGGGCGGCCCGGGGGTCCGTGTCGAGCACCACGGCGCGGCGCTCGAACGTGCTGCGGGAGGTGACCAGCGCGTGTGCGACGCCTGCCGGGTCCCTGCCGTCCAGGTGCGACAGCAGCTGTCCCGCCCTGGCGCGCAGCGCGGCATCGGTGCGGGCCGAGAGCACCCACGGCAGCGGCTCCGCCCCGGCGACGGCCGGGGTTTCGCCGGGCATGGGCGCTTCGGCGGGCGGCGCCTCCTCCAGGATCACATGGGCGTTGGTGCCGCTGATGCCGAACGCGGACACCCCCGCGCGCCGGGGGCGGCCCGGGCTCGACGGCCACCGGCGGCTCTCGGTGAGCAGCTCCACCGCGTCGGCGTCCCAGTCCACGTGGGACGACGGGCGGTCCACGTGCAGGGTCTTCGGGAGGGTCCGGTGGCGCAGCGCCAGTACGGTCTTCAGCACTCCGGCGATCCCGGCGGCGGCCTGGGTGTGCCCGATGTTCGTCTTCACCGATCCGAGTGCCAGCGGGGCTGCCCGGTCGCCGCCGTACGCCGCCTGCAACGCCGCCGCCTCGATGGGGTCGCCGAGCCGGGTCCCGGTGCCATGTGCCTCGACGGCGTCCACGTCCCGGCCGCACAGCCCGGCGTCGGCCAGCGCGTCGCGGATGACCCGCTGCTGGGCGCGCCCGTTCGGCGCGGTCAGCCCGTTGGAGGCGCCGTCGGAGTTGATCGCGGTGCCGCGGATCACGGCCAGCACCGGGTGGCCGTGGGCGAGGGCGTCGGTCAGCCGCTCCACGAGCACGACCCCGGCGCCCTCGCCCCAGCCCACGCCGTCGGCCGCCTCGGCGAACGCCTTGCAGCGGCCGTCCGCGGCGAGCGCGCCCTGGCGCTGGAAGGCGGTGAACAGTCCGGGGGTGGACAGCACGACGACGCCCCCGGCCAGCGCCAGATCGCACTCCCCCGAGCGCAGCGACCGGACGGCCAGATGCAACGCCACCAGCGAGGACGAGCAGGCGGTGTCGATCGAGGCCGCCGGGCCCTCCAGCCCGAGCAGATAGGCGACGCGCCCGGACAGCACACTGGCCGCGGTGCCGGTCGCCAGGTGGTCGGTGTGCTCGTTGTGGTTGCTGATCCTCCCCAGCAGGCCGCGGTAGTCCTGGTCGCTGGTGCCGGTGAACACCCCGGTCCGGGAGGTGCGCAGGGACAGCGGGTCGATGCCGGCCCGTTCCACGGCCTCCCATGAGATTTCCAGCATCAGCCGCTGCTGCGGGTCCATCGACAGGGCCTCGCGGGGGCCGATGCCGAAGAAGCCCGCGTCGAACCAGCCGGGGTCGGACAGGAACGCCCCCGCGCCGGTGAACTCGTCCGCCCAGCCGCGGTCGGTGGGGAAGGGCGTGACGGCGTCCCGCCCCTGGTGGACCAGCCGCCACAGGCCTTCCGGGTCGCTCACTCCGCCGGGGAACCGGCAGCCCGCCCCCACGACGGCGATCGGCTCGCGGGCGCCGGCCTCGGCCACGCGCAGGCGTTCCCGGGTGTCCCGCAGCGCGGTGGTGAGGCGCTGCACGGTGTCGAGCAGCCTGCGGTCGTCAGCCATCGAGGCGGTCCTCCCCGGCCCGGGAGAGCTCCTCTTCGGCGCGGCTCAGGACGGCCTCGAGGTCCGCCGTCCCGGGCTCCGCCTCCGGTACGGGCTCAGGTGGCGCGGCCGGGGCGAGTTGCGCGGCGAGGTGGCCGGCCAGCGCCGAGGGGGTGGGGTGGTCGAACAGCGTGTTGGCGGGCATCCGCAGGCCGGTCCGGGCGCTGAGCTGGTTGCGCAGCTCGACGATGCCCAGTGAGCTGAGCCCTTGCTCATGGAAGGGCTTTCCGGGCTGGATCTGCGCGGCCGACTCGTGCCCGAGTACCTGCGCGGTGTCCTGGCACACCAGGTCGCGCAGCACCCGGACCCGCTCGGCCCGCGACATCCCGGCGAGCCGGCCGACGAGCGAGGAGACCTCCGTCGGCGGATCGACGGCCTCGCTCCGCCGGGCCTCGGGCAGATCCGCGAGGAGGGCGCTGTCGCGGGTGGTGGCGAACGTCGTGAGGAACCGCGCCCAGTCGATGTCCGCGATCACCAGTCCGGACTCGTCGTCCGCGAAGGCCCGGGCCAGTACGGCGACGGCCAGGTCCGGGTCGAGCACCGTCATGCCGTTGCGGCGCAGCCGGGTGCCCACGATCCGCGCGTCCGCCCCGTCCACCGCCATGCCTCCGGCCCCCCATGGCCCCCAGGCCACCGAGGTGGCCACGAGTCCGTCGGCGCGGCGTTGTTCGGCGAGCGCGTCGAGGTAGGTGTTGGCCGCCGCGTAGTTGGCCTGGCCGGCGTTGCCGACCGCGCCGGTGGCGGAGGAGAACAGCACGAACGCCCTCAGCTCCCCCGCGAGTTCGTGGAGGTTGCGGGCGCCCGCGGCCTTGGCGTGCAGGACGCGTGCGAGCCGCCGCGGATCGAGGGCGTCGATGACGCCGTCGTCGAGCACCCCGGCCGCGTGAACGACCGCGGTCAGCGGGCGGTCCCCGGGGATCCCCGCGAGCAGGGCCGCCACCGCCTCCCGGTCGCCCACGTCGCAGGCGGCGGTGTCGACCTCGGCGCCGAGCGCGGTCAGTTCGGCGACCAGCTCGGGGTCGTCGGCGTGCCGGCCGGTCAGGAGCAGCCGTTGGACGCCCTCGGCGGCCAGCCATCTGGCGACGTGTCCGCCGAGCGCCCCGAACGCCCCGGTGACGAGGGTGGTTCCGCGCAGCGGCCAGCCGCGCCGGGGCCCGGTGCGCAGCGGCGCGCGCAGCAGGCGCCGTACGAACACTCCGGAGGCGCGGACGGCGGCCTGGTCGTCCGTGGCGGAGAGGACCCCGGCCAGCCGTTCGGCCGCCGGTGCGTCCACGGTGGGGGGCAGATCGACCAGCCCGCCCCACCGCCCGGGGTGCTCCAGGGCCGCGACCCGGCCGAGTCCCCACACCATGGCCTGCGCCGGGCTGCCGAGCCGGTCGCCGTGGCCGGTGGACACCGCTCCCCGGGTCGCACACCACAAGGGCACGTCGAGGGCGGTGTCCCCCATGGCCTGGATGAGCGCCGTGGTCAGCGCGAGCCCCGCGGGTACTCCGGCCGTTTCCGGATGAGTCCGCTCGTCCAGGGCCAGCAGGGACAGCACCCCGTCGGGCGGTGCGCCGCCCGTCACGGACGCCAGGCGCTCGGCGAGTTCCGCGCGGTCCGCGCCGATGGCGACGGGGAGTGTCCGGGTGCCGAGCGCGTCACGGAGCGGTTCCGGTACGGGGAGGGCCTCGGAATGGACGATCAGCCAGTCGCGCCGGGTGGCGGCCCGGTCCGCGGTGGGCCGCCAGCCGATCCGGTACCGCAGCCGGTCCATCGCGGCTTCCCGGTCGTGGTCGCGGCGCCAGCGCGCCATCGCGGGCAGCAGTTCGCCGAGTTTCCGGTCGGTGCCGGTGCCCAGCAGCTCGCTCAGCGCCCGGGTGTCCTCGCTCTCCACGGCCCGCCAGAACGCCGAGTCCGTCCGCTGGGAGCGGTCTTCCGCCGCCTCCGGCAGCAGCCAGTACCGCTTGCGCTGGAAGGCGTACGTGGGCAGGTCCACGCGGCGTGCCCCGCTTCCGGCGTACCACGCCGACCAGTCGGGCCCGTGGCCGCGGACCTGAAGCGCCGCGACGGCGCCGAGCACATCGTCGTGGCGCAGCGCGGGGATCACCGCCGCCTCGGTGGTTTCGCCGAGGCAGTCGGCGGCCATCTCGGTGAGTGTCGTGTCCGGTCCCAGCTCCAGGAAGGTGGTGGCGCCCTCGTCCCGCAGGGTCCGCATCCCGTCCCGGAACCGGACCGTGCCACGCACATGGCGGACCCAGTACTCGGGGGAACACAGGTCACCGGGCTCGGCGAGCCGCCCGGTCAGATCGGACACGACGGGGATCTCGGGCGGGTGGTACGTCAGCCCCTCGGCGACGGTGCGGAACGCGTCGAGCATGGGATCCATCAGGGCCGAGTGAAACGCGTGGCCGACCCTCAGGCGCGTGGTCCTGCGCCCCTGGGCGCGGAACCGCTCCGCCACCGCGACGACCGCCTCCTCGACACCGGAGACCACCACCGACCGGTGCCCGTTCACCGCCGCCAGCGATACGCCCGGGGGCAGCTCGGCGACCTCGTCCGGCGCGGCCGCCACCGCGTACATCGCGCCTTCCTCGGGCAGCGCCTGCATGAGCGCGCCGCGCGCCGCGACCAGCGTGCACGCGTCCTGGAGGGACAGCACCCCGGCCAGATGGGCGGCGGTCAGCCCGCCGAGGGAGTGGCCCAGCAGCAGGTCCGGCCGGATGCCCCAGCTCTCGAACAGCCGGAACAGCGCCACTTCGAAGGCGAACAGCCCGGGCTGCGCGAACTCGGTGCGATCGAGGGGGCCTTGGTCGGTCCCGAACAGCGTCTCCTTCACGGGCGGCTCCAGCGCGGCGCACACCTCGTCGAAGGCCTCGGCGAAGGCCGGGTGGGCGAAGTACGGCCCGCGTCCCATGCCCACGCGCTGGCTGCCCTGACCGGTCAGCAGGAACGCCAGGCCGCCCTCGGCCATCGCGCCGACCGTGAGGCCAGGGTCGGGTCTTCCGGCCGCCAGGGCGGTCAGCGAGCGCCGCAGCCCGTCCCGGTCACCGCCGGTGAGCACGGCCCGGTGGGTCAGCGCCGAGCGCGTCCGGGTCAGCGAGAAGCCGATGTCGAGTTCGTCGAGGTCGGGACGGGCGTCCCAGTGCGCGGCGAGCTGTCCGGCCTGGGCGCGCAGTGCGGCCGGTGAGCCGCCGGAGACGGTCCACAGCGGCCGGACGGTCCGCGCGGGCTCCGCCGGGGCCGGTGGCTCGGCGGGCGGCTGCTGGAGGATGACATGGGCGTTGGTCCCGCCGATACCGAACGACGACACGCCCGCCCGCCGGAGCGGGCCCTGGTCGGGCCATGGCGTGTCCTCGGTCACCAGCCGCAGCCCCGCGGCCCAGTCCACGTGCGGGCTGGGCCGGTCGACGTTGAGGGTCGCCGGGACCAGCCCGTGGCGCATGGCCAGCACCATCTTCATCACCCCCGCGGCACCGGCCGCGGCCTGGGTGTGGCCCAGGTTGGACTTCGACGAGCCCACCAGCAGCGGGCGGTCCGGCGGCCGGTGCGCCCCGTACGCCTCCAGGAGGGCTCCGGCCTCGATGGGGTCGCCGAGCATCGTCCCGGTGCCGTGTGCCTCCACGACGTCCACGTCGGACGGTCTCAGCCGGGCATCGGCGAGAGCGGAGACCAACAGCCGGTGCTGGGCCGCGCCGTTGGGTGCGGTGAACCCGTTGCTGGCGCCGTCGGAGTTGACCGCCGACCCCACGACCAGGGCCAGCACCGGATGGCCGTTGCGGCGGGCGTCGGAGTACCGCTCCAGGACGAACATCCCGCCGCCCTCGGACCATGCGGTGCCGTCGGCACCCTCGGCGAACGGCTTGGCCCGGGCGTCCGGCGCGAGCCCGCCCCGGCGGCTGAACTCGACGAACACCATGGGCGACGAGAGCACGGTGACCGCGCCCGTCAGCGCCAGCGAGCACTCGCCGCGGCGCAGCGCGGCGGCGGCGAGGTGCAGCCCCACCAGCGACGAGGAACACGCCGTGTCGATCGCGAGATTGGGCCCGCCCAGGCCGAGGGTGAACGAGATCCGGCCGGAGGCCGTGCTGGCGCCGGTGCCGATCGCCAGATGCGGTCGCATATGGAGGTCCGGGTGCCCGGCGCCGGTGCCGTACTGGCCGTGGGACAGCCCGGCGTAGACCCCGGTGTCGCTGCCGCGGAGGGCGACCGGGTCGATGCCGGCCCGTTCGATCGCCTCCCAGGACAGTTCGAGCAGCAACCGCTGCTGCGGGTCCATCTCGAGAGCCTCGTGTCCGCCGATGCCGAAGAACGCGGGGTCGAACTCGGCGGCGTCGTGGAGGAATCCGCCCTCGCGCACATAGCTGGTGCCCGGGCGGTTCCGCTCCGGGTCGTACAGCGCGGCCAGGTCCCAGCCGCGGTCCTCGGGCATCGGCGACATGACGTTCCGGCCGGAGACGAGCAACCGCCACAGGTCCTCCGGCGATCGGACCCCCGCGGGAAAGCGGCAGCTCATCCCGACGATGGCGATCGGCTCGTCCGGGCCGGTCCGGCGGGGGCGGGCGGCCACCGGGCGGGGCACGCGGTGCTCCAGGTGTGCGGCCAGCCGGTTCGGGGTGGGGTGGTCGAACAGCGCGGCTGTGGCGATCTTGAGCCCGGTCCGCTTCCGCAGCCGGTTCACCAGCTCCACGGCGGCCAGGGAGTCCAGCCCGAGCTCGAAGAACGACCGGTCCGGACCGTAGCCGCCCCCGGTCATCGCCTCGGTCTCGATCCGGATCGACCGCCGCAGATCCGTGGACCGGGGCACGGCGCGGGCGGGCTGTGCCACCTCGGTCGGCAGATGGGTGCGGCGGCCGCCCCAGCCGCCGAAGACGGCGGGCCAGTCCACCGGGACGCCGTGGGCGTGCAACCCGCCCAGCGTGCCGAGCACGGCACGGAGATCGGACCCGCCGCCGTGCAGGGCCGCGGTGATGTGCGCGTGTCCGGCGGCGGGCTCGGGCAGGGTCTCCTCGACCAGCGCGGCCAGCACGCCGTTCGCGCTCATGTCCACATAGGTGTTCACTCCGGCCGCGTCGAGGCCGGTCACGCACTGGAGGAAATGCCCGGTGCCGCGCACCTGCGCACCCCAGTATTCGGGCAGGCAGACGACCGTGGGGTCGGTTCCGAGCGCGTGGTGCACCGGGACGATCGGAATGCGCGGCGGCCGTGTGACGAGGCCGCGGGCGAATTGCTCGAAGTCTCCTGCCATCGCGGCCATATGCGGTGAGTGGAATGCCCGGTCGACCGGCAGCTGTTTCACCTTGCGCCCCCGCTCCGACCACAGCGCGGCGATCCGCAGCACGGTTTCGCGGTCCCCGGAGATGACGACGGAGTTCGGGGCGTTCACCGCGGAGATGCCGGCCAGGTGTTCGTGTCCGGCCAGCGATTCCAGGGCCTCGGCCTCGGTGACGCGCATCGCGACCATCGCGCCGCCGACGGGTGTCCTCTCCCGGAACAGCCGGATCCGCTCGGCGAGCAGCGCGCACACGTCGGGCAGGGAGAACACCCCGGCCGCCGTCGCGGCGGCCAGCTCCCCGACCGAGTGCCCGGCCACGAAGTCGGGGCGTACGCCCCAGTGCTCGAACTGCCGGAACAGCGCGACCTGAAGGGCGAACAGCGCGTCCTGGGTGTACAGCGCCTCGTCGGCCGGAGCGACCTCGGTGGCCCTGCCCGTGTCGAGCAGCAGATCGCGGACCGACCAGGTGGCGACCGCGTCCAGGTGTGCGCAGACCTGGTCGAGCGCGTCCGCGAACACGTCGAACAGCGGGTACAGCTCGCGCCCCATGCCAGGGCGCTGGCCGCCCTCGCCGGGGAAGAGGAAGGCCACCTTGCGACCGGCGTCGGCCCGCACCGCGCCGCCCCGGCCCGCGGCCAGCTCGCCGAGCCCGTCGGCGAGTTCCGCGCGGTCGGCGGCGAGGAGCACCGCGCGATACGGCAGATGCGGGCGGCCCACCGCCAGGGTGTGCGCGGTGTCGAGCAGGTCCGGGCCCCCGGGCTCGGCCAGATGGGCGCGCAGGCTCTCCGCCTTGCCGTACAGCGTCTCCTCGCTGTCCGCCGACAGCAGCACGGGCAACGCCGGGACGGCCGCCTCCACCGGCGGCGCCGGGCGCGCGGGCGGTGCGGAGAGCACCAACGCGCAGGCCGTTCCCGCGCCGTCCGAGGAGCTGAGGACCGCGGTCAGCCGACCGTCGAGGTCCGGGGCGCCGGGGACCGGCACCTGTCCCCGGCCCAGCAGCACGGGCAGCTCCAGCAGCGCCGCCACCGCGTCCCCGGCCTCGCCACCCGGGCCGCCGTCGTCGAACAGGCCGTCCGGTGCGGACTCGGCCGCGTGGTAGCCGCCCCGCCACCAGAAGTGGATTCCATCGCCCGCCACCTCGGCGCGCGCACAGGCCTGCCGTACGACGTCACCGCGGCCCAGCGCGCTGCCGTCGATCACACAGTGGACGGGGTCGCCTTCGGCCACCGCGGCCGGAGCCGGCTTCAGCACCAGGAATCCGCTGCTTCCCTCGGGCGACACGACGCCGGCGAGCGCCAGCGCGGACTCGCCCGTGCGGATGCTCTGGCAGGCCAGGTGGACCACCCCGGCGGGCAGGGTGTCCAGCGTCAGCGCGGGCCCGGTCACGCCCAGTTCGGCGGCGATCGGGTCGGCCTGCGCCATGGCGAACACACCGGCCGCCGCCTTGCGGAGCCGCTCCGGGACGAGGCCCGCGTTGTCCAGCGCCCGCAGCGCCGCTTCGGTCGGCGGCACCCCTGAGGGGCAGTTGGACAAGCCGATCACCGCGACCGGCGCCGGGCGAGCGGTACTGCCGGGCTGCATGGGACCACCTGTCCTGTTCACCGTCTCGTCGTCGGGCGGAATCGTGCCGAACACGGGCCGTTGACGTATCGCTTGAGGGAATGCCACCGAATACGCGGGTAATCCCGGGAAGAGGCGACGGGATCGGCAGCGTAACTATTCCCGGCAAGCGATTCCAGGCTCCGCCTCCGGGTGGAGCGGGTGTTTAGCAGATCTCCTAGTCCTCCCCGGCGCCGGCGCAAGTCCCCGCACATCCATGCCATGCTGAGAATCTCCAGAACTGTAATTGCCAGGCCCGGCCCGTCGGGAATGCAGAAATCTGGTCTTCGACCCGCGATAGGGGAATCAGCTTGCAGCGATCCATGCGACCTGCCTTGCTGGACGGACAGACGCTGGGAGAGAGCCTGGCGCTGTTGGCGAAGGCAGCACCGGACTCCCGCGCGAGATTTCCCACCGCGGGCGACGACATCACCGCGGCGGACCTCCAGATCGCCTCCGCCGCGGCCGCGCACGCGTTTCTGCGCGCCGGGGTGCGGCCCGGTGACATCGTGGGCGTGCTGGTGCCCACCGCCGCCCGGTTCTTCACCACGGTCTTCGGGCTCTGGCGGGCCGGGGCGGCGATCAGTGTGCTGCCGGTCCAGGCCGGATTCGGTGATCCGCGGGACACCGCGCGGCGCATCGCGCGCATCGCGGGTGTGGCGGGCCTGCGCCACCTCGTCCTCGACCCCGACCACTACGATCTCGGGCGCGAACTCGCCACGACGGCCCCCGAGGTGGCCCTGGTGCCCCCGCCGTCGCCCGGCGGTACCGGCGACCCGCTCGCCCTGCCCACCGTCGACCCCGAGGCGCTGGCCATCGTCCAGTTCACCTCCGGGAGCACCAGTCTGCCCAAGGGCGTGATGCTGCCCCACCGCACGACCATGGCCGGCCTGCGCGCCTGTGTGGTCTCCGGCGGCTTCAGCCCGGACGACGTGTTCGTCCAGTGGGTGCCGACCTTCCACGACATGGGGCTCATCGGCCTCCAGGCCCACTGGCTGAACGGCGCCGACGTCCACGCGTTCTCGCCGACCACGTTTCTCCGGCGGCCGGGCACGGTGCTCGAACACTTCGCCGCACACCGCGGAACGGTGATCACCGGCCCCAACTTCTCCTACGACTATCTGCTCGACCATGTGCCGGCGGAGCGGCTCGCCGCGCTCGACCTGTCCAGCTGGCGGCTGGCGTTCAACGGCGCGGAGCCCGTCAGCCCGGCCACCGTGCGGCGGTTCACCGAGGCGCTGGCGCCCAGCGGTGTCGGCCCGTCGGTGATGTACCCGGTGTACGGCATGGCCGAGGCCACCCTGTCGATCAGCTATCCGGCCCCCGGGGACACCGCCCGGATCCGTGCGGTGGACCGCGACGAGCTGGCCAGGACCGGTGCCGTGCGCCCCGTCGCCGAGGCCGCGCCCGGGGCCAAACCGGTCGTCTCGGTGGGCCGCGCGGTACACGGCGTCGAGTTGCGGATCGCCGGCGACGACGGGGCGGTGGCGGCCGACGGCACGCTCGGCGAGATCCAGATCGCCGGGGAGCCGGTGACCACCGGCTACTTCCGTGACCCCGAGGCGACCCGCGCGGTGTTCGCGGACGGCTGGCTGCGCACCGGCGACCTGGGCTTCCTGCTCGACGGCGAGCTGTACGTCACCGGGCGGCGCAAGGAGATGGTCGTGGTGCACGGGCAGAACTTCTTCCCCGACGACGTCGAGAACGTCGCCCGCACCGTGCCCGGCGTCTACCGCCGCCGCTGTGTCGCCTTCGCCGACACCGATGCCGAGGGCGGCGAGCGGATCGGGGTCATCGTGGAGACCGGTGACGACCCCGCGCCGGTGATCAAGGAGGTCCGCAGCCGGGTGGCGGCCGAGCTGGACCTGTCCCAGGTGCGGGTCTACGCGGTCAAACCCCGCTGGATCCCCCGCACCACCAGCGGAAAGTGGCAGCGCGTGCTGGCCGCGCGGCGCGTGATCGCGGGCGACGGCGAAGGGGTGTTCCCCGCCACCGGAAGTCCAGACCGAGGAGAACGGGTGTGAACAGCAGAACACAATCGCCGGCCGGGGTCCCCCTGCTCGCGGACGACCGGATGCACAGCGCCCGGGTGTTCGCCGCGTATCAACACGCCACCTGGGAGCTGCACCACATCCCGTGGGAGGAGTTCCGGGCCGATCTGGTGCTGCCCGAGCACATCGTGTTCGCCAAGGGCGCCATCGTGGGCGAGTCGAACGTCATCGCAGCGACCCACGGGCTGCTGAACGAGTTCGCCATGGACTACGACTTCTCGCAGTTCGCCTGTGTCTGGGGCTACCAGGAGATCCAGCACCACCTGGCCTTCCAGACCTGGCTCCAGCTGGCGGGCCACAGCATCGACCACCACACCATCGCCTCGATGCGCGAGGCGTACCCGCCGGGGGTGACCCGGGCGGCCACCCTGGCCACCAATGTCATCTGCGAGGTCCTCGCCACCCACGCCTACAAATGTGTCGCCCGCCGCATGGAGGAACCGGTGCTCGCGGCCATCCTGAAGAAGGCCAGCGGCGACGAGGCGCGGCACGCGCGCGAGTTCGTCCACTACACCGCGCAGCAGCTCGCCGCGCGGCCGGAGGAATGCGCGTCGGTCGTGGAAACCCTGTACATCTACATGGGCACCACCCGCGACCTGTACCGCCATCCGGTCAGCCGGTTCAAGGGCAACCTTCCCGAGCTGGAGAACCACGAGACCATCGACGAGATGTTCTCCTACTTCGCGGAGATGGACGAGGACGGCAGCGAATGGGCGAAGTGCTGTGAGCAGCTGTTCAAGTACTTCTCCGCGCTCACCGGCCACCGGCT
The DNA here is from genome assembly GCF_040302705.1 of Streptomyces sp. NPDC097640. Taxonomy (NCBI): domain Bacteria; kingdom Bacillati; phylum Actinomycetota; class Actinomycetes; order Kitasatosporales; family Streptomycetaceae; genus Streptomyces; species Streptomyces sp. NPDC097640. The sequence goes on along the minus strand of NZ_JBEOSB010000001.1, from coordinate 659,674 downwards.
GACGAAGATGTCCGACGTGCGCCGGGCGATCGCCGAGGAGTCGCCGAAGAGCAAGGTCGCCGCATGAGTACCGCGCAGGACACCACCGGCGAGGCGATCGAACTCCCCTGGCACGCGGAGCCCTCCTTCAACTGCTTCGGCTGCTCGCCACGCAACCCGATCGGGCTCAAGCTGCGGCTGAAACGGCTGCCGAACGGGGACCACGCCGCCGAGACGGCCTTCTCGGAGAACTACGCCTCCTACCCGGGGATCGTGCACGGCGGCATCGTGAACGTGCTGCTGGACGAGGTGATGGGCGACACCCTCGCGCTGGTGCACGGCCTGCTCGCGTTCTCCGTGACCCTGCGCAGCAAGATGTTGCTGCCGCTCGCGGTGGGCGAGCCGTATCTGACCGCCGCGCGGATCAGCGGCCAGGGCAACGGAGTGCTGCACACCCAGGCCGAGATCACCGGGCCCGGGGGCGAGCTGCACGTCATGGCCACCGGCACCTACCAGCCGATCCGCTCCCAGCAGGCCAGAGAGTTCATGCGGCTCGACGATGCCGCCTTCGGCCGCGTACGCCACTACTTCGACCACGGTACGGGAGAGTCATGACCGCCGAGCCCACCAGCCGCGAGCGGATCGCCGCGATCACCACCGAGTTCCTCGCCACCGAACTGGAGATCTCCCCCGACGGGATCGGCCCCGCCGACACCCTCAAGGCGCTGCCCGGGGCCGACTCGATGAAACTGCTGCGGGTAGTCTCCAAACTGGAGCGCCGGTGGGACATCGAATTCGACGACCAGGCCGTCTTCTCCGCCGAGACCGTCGATGAACTGGTCACCCTGGTGCACACCTACGTCGGCAAGGAACTGACGACGCCGTGACCACCCTGACCCCCCAAGAGGCGTTCCAGGCCACCAACCAGCACTACGAGCTGCCCGCCGAGCTGTTCGCCGCCTACCTCGACCGGCGGCTCAAGTACAGCTCCGGGCTCTACACCAACCAGGACACCACCCAGGACACCGACCTCGACCAGGCGCAGACGGACAAGCTGCGCTTCGTCGCGGGGCGGCTCGGTCTCACCGGCGGTGAGCGGCTGCTCGACATCGGCTGCGGCTGGGGCAGCCTGACCCTGTTCATGGCCCAGGAGTACGGCTGCCAGGTCACCGGTGTCACCCCATCGCACCCGCAGATCGAGTACATCCGGGCCCAGGCGGAGCAGGCGGGCGTGGCGGAGCTGATCACGCTGACGCACGGCGCCTTCACCGATGTCGAGGTGGCCGGGGTGTACGACGCGGTCACCATGCTCGGGTCGATCGTGCACATGCCCGACCGGAGCGCGGTCCTGCGCAAGGTCCACGAACTGCTGCGCCGCGGCGGGTCGCTGTATCTGTCGGAGAGCTGTTTCCGGAACCACGCCGCCTACGAGGAGTTCTCGCGCCGGCCGGGCACCAGGCATGTCACCGAGAACATCTTCGGGTTCGCCGACATGGTGCCGCTCTCCACGCTCGTGGAAGCGGTGGAGTCGGCCGGGTTCAGCCTCACCGCGCTCTCCGACCTCACCGCGCACTACCACCGCACCATCCAGGACTGGGAGGAGCGGGCCCACGCCGCGCGCGACCGTATCGAACGGGCGGCACCCGGCATGAGCGAGCCGCTCATCCGCTATCTCCGGACGGCCAACGCCGGCTGGGGCTACACCACCAAGCACTACGCGCTGAGCGCGCTGAAGTCCCGGATGGGCCCGGCTGAGGCGCCATGATCGACCCCGCGGAGGCCGGGAGACTGACCCGGCGGGCCGTGAGCCGCGCCGACCGGCAGCACTGGTCCATCGACGAGCTGCCCTGGGCAACGCTGCGGCCGGAGGAACTCACCGAGACCGACCGGTCGGTGGTGCGGTTCATCACCTTCATCGAGGACCACATCCCCGGGTATCTCACCTACTTCCTGGACTCCTTCCCGGTGTCCGGTGAGGACCTGGCCATCGAGGAGTTCTGCTTCAACCGCGAGTACTTCCGGTTCCTGATCTCCTGGGCGAACGAGGAGGAACGGCATGCCTCGGTGCTCACCCGGTATCAGATCGAGGCCGGGATCAGCGACCCCGACACCCTGATCCGGGAGCTGGCCGAGGAGGGCAGAAAGAAGTTCGCGCTGCCGTACGAGAGCCCCGTCCAGGCGTTCACCTACACACTGGTCCAGGAGAAGGCCACGCAACTCTTCTACCAGCGGTTCAAGGCGGTTGCCACGGAGCCGGTACTGCGCGAGCTGCTCCATCGGCTGGCCAGGGACGAGGCCCGGCACTTCGCCTTCTACACCGAGCTCCTCACCGCCTACATCGGGCGGCATGGACTCGCGGCGACGGTGCCGGACCTCAAGGACGTGCTCGCCACCTTCCGCATGCCCCTGGCGGACACGCTGGGCGGCTACTGGCGGTGGTCGCTGAGCATCGCGGACGCCGTGTCCTACGACCACACCGAGGCGTACGAGGCCCTGATCCGGCTCGTCGACAACTTCGCCACGTCACGGGGCGACGCGTCAGCGGCCGACCTGGCCGAGTTCGTCGACCGCGTCCGCTCCGTCTGACCGCCGCGGCCAGGACGAGGGTCGAGTCCGAGGCGCGCGACCAGGCCGGCCACCACGGCGTCCTGCCGGGTCAGATAGGCGGCGAAGGAGTCGCCCGTGATGAAGGCGTCGGTCCAGCCGTGCCGGGTGAGCTCGGCCTTCCACTGCCGTGAGGTGTGCAGCGCGGTCAGCGCCCGGATCCACCGCTCGCGGTCCGCCGGGCTGATGCCGGGTGGGGCGACGATCCCCCGCCAGTTGTGGAACACCAGGTCGATGCCGGACGCCTGGAGCGTCGGCACACCGGGCAGCACGGCCATCGGCCGGTCGCCGGAGACCGCGAGCACCCGCAGCTGGCCCGCCTGGATCTGGCCCAGGAACTCACCGATGCCGCTGGTGGCGAAGTCGACCCTGCCGTCCAGCAGCGCGGGGAGCAGATCGCCGCCACCGCCGTCGTAGGCGACGTATCTCACCCGCCGGGGAGCGATGCCGACGGTCCCGGCCAGCTCCATGGGGAACAGATGGTCCGGGCCGCCCAGGGAGGAGCCGCCGCCGACCGTGACGCGCCGCGGGCTCTCCTTCCACGCGGCGACCAGGTCCCCGACCGTGCGGTACGGCGAGTCCTCGCGGACCACCACCGCCTCGGGCTCCTCGATCAGCCGCGCGATCGGGGTGGTCTGCCGTACGGTCACCCGCGTGCGCAGCACATGCGACGCGCCGAGGACCCCGAGGCCCATCTGGAGGGCGAGCCGGCCGTTGCCGCGCTCGTTGACGGTGCGCTGGAGGCCCACCGTTCCGCCGGCGCCGGGCAGGTTGAACACCTGCACGTCCGGGGCGGTGCCGGTTTCCTCCAGCACCTGGGCCACGGTCCGGGCCGTGGTGTCGTATCCGCCCCCGGCCGTGTTGGGCACCAGGACCCGCAGATCGCCGTCGGAGCCCCCGGCGCCCGGCCAGACGCCGCAGCCACCGGCCACCAGCGAGACCAGGAGCGCGAGGGTGCCGGACAGGGCTCGGGTGCGTCCTCTCATGGCACCTCCCTTTCGCTTCGCGCACGGCGGACGTCATGATTGTGCGGCCTGGCGGGAGGGTCGCCCAGGTTGTGCCGGCAGGAGAGATTGAATTCATTGTGGTCGCCGTGTTCCGTCGCCATACGCTCGCAGGCGAGATGCTGGTGCTCCAGCTCGCCATCGTCGTGGTGGTGCTGCTGGCGGTCGCCGCGGTCTCGCTCGCGCAGTCGGAGGCCACCTTCAACCGGGTCGAGGGGCGCCGGGTGAGCGCGCTGGCCGAGCAGCTGGCCGCCCACCCCCTGGTGCACAGCCGGCTGGTGAGGCCCGCGCCCGCGGAGGCGCTGGCCCCCCTGGTGCTCTCCACGCGGGTGCAGTCCGATGTCACCTCGGTGACGGTGGCCGACCGCGACGGCCGCGTCGTCAGCTCGACGAACCCCACGGTGGTCGGCGACCGGCTGCCGCTCGGCGAGGGGGTCGGCGCGGGCCGCGGCTGGTCGGGCTCACTGGACTGGGACGGCAACCGGGAGCTGGTGGCCCAGGTGCCGGTGCTCGGCACGACGGGGGACGACGCGGGCCGGAGGCTGGGCACGGTCATGGTCGGCGAGGCGTCCCCGACGGTGTGGCAGCGGCTCGGCGGCGCGTCCTCGTATCTGCTGATCTACCTCGGCGTGGCCAGCGCGCTGGGCGTCGTCGGCTCCTGGCTGCTCGCCCGCCGCGTCAAACGGCAGACGCTCGGACTGGAACCACGCGAGATCACCGGGCTGGCCGAACACCGCGAGGCCATGCTGTACGGCATCGCCGAGGGTGTCGTCGCCCTGGACCCGCAGCACCGCCTCACCCTCGTCAACGACATGGGCCGACGGCTGCTGGACCTGCCCGAGGACTGCGTGGGCCGGACCGTGGCCGAGCTCGGCATCGACGGACGGCTGCTCGATGTGCTGACCGGGGCGCAGGAAACCACCGCGAACGCGCATGACGAGGTCGTCGTCCGCCACGGCCGCGTCCTGGTCATGAACCGGATGACGGTCACGAAGGACGGACGGCTGCTCGGCTCCGTCGCCACCCTGCGCGACCGCACCGAACTGGCCCACCTGGAGCGGGAGATCGGCTCCTTCCGCAGCACCTCGGAGCTGCTGCGGGCGCAGGCGCACGAGTTCGCCAACCAGTTGCACACCATCTCCGGGCTGATCCAGATCGGCGAGCAGGAGGAGGTGGTGTGCTACATCCGCGCGTTGAACCAGCGCCGCCACTCCCTCGACATGACCGTCGGCCGCCGGGTCCGCGACACCGCCGTCGCCGCGCTGCTGATGGCGAAGTCCGCCCAGGCCGCCGAGCGGAAGGTCGCCCTGCGCATCTCCGACCGCACGGCGCTGGGCCGGCTCGCCCCGGAGGACGCCGCGGATGTGGCGACCGTGGTCGGCAACCTGGTCGACAACGCCATCGACGCGGCCACCGCGGCCGAGCCCGACGGCGGCGTCCCGCACGACGAGGCATGGGTGGAGATCGAGCTGCGGCAGGACGCCGCCAGCGTGGAGATCGTGGTCCGCGACTCGGGGCCCGGCATCGCCCCCGAGCTGGCCCAGGAGGTCTTCGCCCACGGCTTCACCACCAAGGCCGCCCAGGAGGGCGAGCGCGGCATCGGGCTCGCCCTGACCCGTCTCGTCTGCGAGCGCCGCGGCGGAGAGATCGCGGTGACCAATACGGCCGAGGGCGCCATGTTCACCGCGCGCCTGTCCGTCGGCCGGCCCACCGACGCGGTGGCGGAAGGAGCTACCCCATGACCGAGCCGACCGACACCATCGACGTCCTGGTCGTCGACGACGACTTCATGGTCGCCCGGGTCCACCGCACCTTCGTCGAACGGGTCCCCTCGTTCCGGGTCGTCGGCACCGCGCACACGGGCGAGCAGGCGATCAAGGCGGTGGACGAGCTGCGCCCCGACCTGGTCCTGCTCGACCTGTATCTGCCGGACGTCTTCGGGCTGGACGTCATCCCCCGGCTGCGCACCGCCGGACACGAGTGCGACGTCCTGGTCATCAGCGCGGCCCGCGAGGCCGACGCGGTGCGCGACGCCGTACGCCACGGCGTCGTCGACTACCTCCTCAAGCCCTTCGACTACGAGGACCTCCAGCCCCGCCTCGAACGGTACGCGACCCGGCGCGGGCGGCTGCTCTCCACCGTCGTCCGCGGCCAGGCGGACGTGGACCGCGTCCTGGCCGGGGCGTTCACACCCCCCGCGGGCAGCGCCCTGCCGAAGGGCATGAGCGTGGAGACCGCCGACCTGATCGAGCGCGCGCTCCGCGACGCGGACGGCACGCTCTCCGCCACCGAGGCGGCGGCCGCCACCGGCGTCTCCCGGGGGAGCGCCCGCCGCTACCTGGAGTACTTCCACGACACCGGCCACGCCGACGTGACCCTGCGCTACGGCTCGACCGGCCGCCCGGAGCGCCGGTACGGCTGGCGCGCGTAGCGACCGGCCCTCCGACCCGGGGTCCAGGAGCCCGGATCCTGCGGACCTCCGGGTCGGGGTGCGCGACGGCGATAGCGATCCTCCGGAACACCCCCTGGGGAAGGGGAACTCCAGGGGACACGGCCCCGCCCACACCCCGCTCCGGCGCTGTCAGGCGCTCGCCGCGCGTGCCGCCGCCAGGTCCGTCACCAGGCGCTCCTCGACCGGGACGCTCGGGTCGGAGTACTGGCCGGAGAGGCAGACGGGGCCCGCCCAGCCCAGGTCGGCCAGCCGGCCCAGGACCGCGGACCAGTTGGACAGCCCCTCGGCGCCGGGGACGAACCACGGTTTCCAGTGACCGCCGACCGACGTCCCGGCGGGCTCGACGGGGACATGGATGACGTTCTTGAGGTTGACGATCCCGAGCCGGCGGACGACCAGCGGCAGCGTCACCCCGGGGTCGTCGCCCGCCAGCGCGTCGTGGGCGGCGTCCCACACCACCCGGAAACCCGCCGCCGGAAGCCCGTCGAGGAGGTCCATCACGCCCAGCGTGGAGGAGACGAAGCGCCCGTGGTGCGGCTGCACCCCGACCTGCACTCCGTACCGCTTCACCAGGGGCGCGGCGGCCTCCAGGCGCTTCCGGAAGCGGCGGACGGAGGCGGTGTAGCCGTCGGGGCCGAGCTCGGCCATGACGCGGATCATCGGTACGTCCGCCGCCCGGCAGGCCGCGAAGACGGGTTCGTCCAGGCCGCTCGCGACGCTGATGACCTCGACGCCCTCGGCCCTGAGCTGGGCGGCGAAGGCCGGCAGCAGCCGCTCCGCCTCGGCCGGGGTGACATAGGCGCTGTCCCGTACCGGGACCTCGGCGCCGGAGAATCCGAGCCCGGAGACCAGCTTGCCCAGCTCGTCACCGGGCAGGGCGGACCAGGGCTTGGTGAAGACGGACCACAGATATGTCATGGGTCAGCGGCCTCCGAGTCCGCTCATGGTGATGCCTTTGACGAACCAGCGCTGGGTGAGGAAGAAGATCAGGATCAGCGGGACGGTGGTGATGGTGGCCGCCATCAGCAGCAGGTTCCACTGGGTTCCGTTGGTGGACTGGAACACCTGGAGGCCGACCGAGGCGGTCCTGGTGGCATCGCTGTTGGAGATCACCAGCGGCCAGAGCAGGTTGTTCCACTGGCTGATGAACTTGAACACCGCAAGGGTGGCGATGGCCGGCACGGCCAGCGGGATGATCACCCGGGTGAAGGTCTGCCAGCGGTTCGCCCCGTCGAGGCGGGCCGCCTCCTCGTAGTCCCGGGGGATGCCGAGGAAGAACTGGCGGAGCAGGAACACCCCGAGCGCGGTGAACGCGTGCGGCAGGATCATCCCCGCCCAGGTGTCGACCCCGTGCAACTTGGCCACCAGGATGAACTGCGGGACCAGGGTGACCTGCGTGGGGATCATCAGCGTGGCCAGATACACGCCGAACAGCACCTCGCGGCCGCGGAAGTTCAGCCGGGCGAAGGCGTACGCGGCCAGCGCCGCGGTGATCGTCTCCAGGATGGTGGTGCCACCGGCGAAGATGACGGTGTTCAGCAGATAGTCGCCGAGCGGGACCAGGTCGAAGGCGCGGCCGAGGTTCTCCCAGTGCCAGCTGCTCGGCCAGAAGGAGGGCTTGGCCGCCATCGACTCGGTGTCGGACTGGAAGCCGACCAGCACCATCATCACGATCGGGGTCAGGGTGACCGCCGTGGCCAGGAAGCAGGTGAACACCAGCAGTTTCCGTCTGGCGACGGGCGAGCGGCGCGGCGGCGTGAGGACGGGGAGGTCAGTTGTCATAGTGCACCAGCCTCCGCTGGAGGAGGAACTGCATCGCGGTGATCACCGCGATGAAGGCGAACAGCACGATCGACTGCGCGGCCGCATAGCCCTGTTCGTAGTTCTGGAATCCCGTTTGGTAGATGTACATGACGAGGGTGGTGGTACGTGATCCCGGACCGCCGTCCGTCATCACCAGCGCCTGGTCGAAGACCTGGAACGAGTTGATGATCGAGGTGACGACGACGAAGAACATCGCCGGTGAGAGCAGTGGCAGCGTCACGCTGCGGAAGGTCCGCCACGGTGTGGCGCCGTCGACCCTGGCGGCCTCGTACAGCTGCTGCGGGATGGCCTGGAGCCCGGCGAGGAAGATCACCATGCCGAACCCGAAGCTCTTCCAGACGCTCATCGCGATCAGCGCCGGCATCGCCCAGTCGTCCGAGATCAGCCATGCCGGACCGTCGATTCCGAAGACCCCGAGCACGGCGTTGACCAGTCCGTCGGTCGGGATGTAGAGCCAGATCCAGACGAAGGCCACCGCGACGGTGATGGTGGCGTAGGGCAGCAGGAGCAGCGACCGGAAGACCGCGATGCGCCGGAGCCCCTGGTTGAGCAGCAGGGCGAGCGCCAGGCTGACCAGCAGGGTCAACGGCACGCTCGCAAAGGTGAAGTACAGGGTGTTGCCGAATGCCGACCAGAACGTCGGGTCCGGGCCCAGCCGGGTGAAGTTGTCGAGCCCCGCGAAGCTGGGCGGGCTGAACAGGTTCCAGTCGAGCAGCGAGATCACCCCCGCGGCGATGACCGGGCCGGCGGTGAAGACGAGGAACCCGATCAGACTGGGCAGCAGGAACAGCCAGGCGGTGAACGCCTCCGAGCGGCGCCATCGGGGGCGCGGGGGCCGTGGAGTCGGGGTCCGGGATGCGGCGGTGCTGGTCTCGACAGCCATGGTCATCCTCACTCACCGCGCCGGTCGGCCTGGCGGACGGCGTCCCGGTGCTGACGCATCAGGACGTTCAGCCGCGGGTTGATGTTGTCGATGGTCTCGGCGACCGTCAGATCGCCGAGAAAGGCCCGCGGCAGCTCCTGGCCCATCAGCAGCCGCACCCGGTTCCAGTTGGTGGTGACGTCGAAGGGGTGGCCGCCGCCGACCTCGCCCTTGAGGATCTTCTGGACGACGCCGAGGTTGGCGGGCGGGGGCTTGAAGGCGCTGCCCGCCGAGCGCCTGGCCGGGTTGTTGCGCCCGGCCGTGGCGTAGATGTCCAGCGCGCCGGTGCTGGTCAGGGTCTTCAGCAGCCGCCAGGCCAGATCCAGGTCGGAGCCCTTGACGCCGGAGGGGATGCCGAAGCTGGAGCCCGACACACGCGGCTTGCTGCCCGCGGGCCCCGCGGGGAAGGGGACGATGTCCCATTCGAAGGGCGCCTTGCGGACGTTGAGCACCTGCCAGGGCCCGTTCTGCATGAACGCGACATTGCCCTGGAGAAAGTTGGCCAGGGCGTTGCCGCTGGCTTTCGCGCTGACCAGATTGGTGATCGGCGGGGTCGCGCGGTCCTTGACGAACAGATCGATGACGAATTCGATGGCGTGCCGGGCCTCGGGGTCGTCCAGGGCGCTGCCGTCGCCCTTCTCGTTGATGACGTTGCCGCCGGCGGAGTAGATCCACGACACCAGGTCGTCGATGGCCGGGCCGCAGGTGAACCCGTAGCTGTCCTTGGGCCCGCTCAGCTCCATCGCGAGGTCCCGGAGGGTGTCCCAGGTCATGGGCTCGGTGGGGGACGGCGGGTCGATGCCGTGCTTGTCGAGCAGCGTCTTGTTGTAGTAGAGCACGGTGGGCGCCACGTCGAAGCCGATGCCGTAGGTCTTGCCGGCGAAGGAGGAGATCGACCGGATCGCGGGGTAGAAGTCGTCGAGGTCGAAGTCCGGGTCCCCGGCGATGAGGTCGTCCAGCGGCCGGTACGCGCCGCGCGCCGCGTAGGTGGGCACCATCCAGCCGTTGATGCCGGTGACCAGGCTGGCTGTTCCGCTGACCAGTTGGAGGTCGAGTTTGGTGGCGTAGCTGTCCGACGGGGTGAGCGTCGAGACCGAATCGACGTGCATCCGCTGCTCGACGTACTTGCCGAAGGCGGCCCAGACCTTGGCCTCCTCCGGGCCGTTGGACCACATCGACCAGGTGGCGGTGGACGGTGGCGGGCCGGACGAGCAGCCGCTCAGGCCCGCGGCGGCGAGCCCTCCGGCGGCGGTTCTCCTGAGCAGGGTGCGGCGGGACAGGCTGGAAGACATCGTCGTCTCCTCGCTGTTCAAGGACGTGCTGTGGTGAGGGCGTGCCAGGGTGAGGACGTTCCGGGTCAGGCGAAGGCCAGGTCCATGGACTCGGCGCGGATGCGCTCCTCGTCGACCTCGATGCCGAGGCCGGGGGCGGTGGGGACGGTCGCGACGGCCGAGTCGATGTGCAGCTTGTCGACATACAGATCGGCCAGCAGCTCGGGGCCGTTCAACTCGGCCGGAAGGGCCAGCTCCAGCTGGCTGAACAGGTGCAGGGCCGCCGCGAAGCCGATGCCGCAGTCGGTCAGCCCGCTGGCGAGCACCTCCAGGCCGCCGGCCAGCGCGACCTGGGCGGTCTTCAGGGCGTTGCGGATGCCGCCCGCCTTGCAGAGCTTGACGACCACCAGGTCGGCGGCGTCGAGTCGGATGGTGCGGGCCAGGTCCTGGGCGGTGAAGCTGCCCTCGTCGATCGCCACCGGGAGGTCGATCATGCTCCGCAGCCGCTGGAGCCCGAGGGTGTCGGTGCTCGGCACCGGCTGTTCCACACAGTGGATGCCCGGCACGTCGTGCAGCGCGCGCAGCAACTGCTTGAGCGCGCTCGGCCGGTAGGACTGATTGGCGTCCAGCCAGATGGGCTTGGCCGCGGCGACCTCGGCGACCGCCGTGACGGCGGCGGCGTCGGCGTCGACATCCCCGCCGATCTTCACCTTGTACGCCGGGTAGTGGCCGGAAGCCCGCGCGTGCTCGCGGACGGCGGACGGCTCGCCCACGCCGATGGCCGAGCAGAGCGGAACGGTGTCCCGTACCTTGCCTCCCAGCAGGGCGTGGACCGGCAGCCCGGCCAGCTTGCCCGCCGCGTCGTGCATGGCGATGTCGACGGCGGCCCGGGCGAACGGAAAGCCGTTGGACACCGACGGACTCAGTCGGCGGTTCGCTCGCGCGTGGAACAGCTCCACGTCGAACGGGGTGAGTTCGAGCAGGACGGGGGTGAGGTGGCGCTTGATGACGACGGCGATCGTCTCGGCGGTCTCATAGCTCCAGCTCGGCAGGGCCCGCTGCTCGCCCCAGCCGACGACCCCGTCCTCCGTCGTCAGCCTGACGAAGATCACCGAACCCGCCTGGTCCGGGGTGCCGACGGTGCCGCTGCCGAGGACGAACCGGCGGGCGAACGGCACGGCCACGGGGAACACATCGACCGCCGTGATGCGCGACATGGGGAGGTGGTTCCTTTCACGGGAGACCTGAGGGGGGTGGGGCACGCGCGGTCAGGCGGTGGTCGGCCATGCGGCGGGATCGACGAAGCTCGGGCCGCGGACGCCCTTGCCGAGCCAGTCCACGACATCGGCCAGCACATACCCGGCCAGCGCCAGGTGTCCCTGGGTGGTGTCCCCCGCGATATGCGGGGTGAGCAGGAGGTTCGGGCAGCTCAGCACGGACTCGTCGAGGCTCGGGGGTTCGGGGTCGTACACGTCCAGCGCGGCCAGGATCCGGCCGGACTGGACGTGGTCGAGAAGCGCCGCCTGGTCGACGGCGGGGCCGCGCGAGGAGTTGACCACGATCGTGCCGTCGGGCATCGCCTCGATGAGCCGCCGGGTCACCATCCCCCGGGTCGCCGGGAGATCGGGTACGTGGAGGGAGACGAACGCGCAGCCGAGCGTCTCCTCCAGCGTGGCGGTGCGGACCCCGAGCGCGACGGCCCCCGCCTCGTCCAGGTACGGGTCGTACACCACCACGTCGCAGCGGAACGGCCTCAGCAGGGTGATCAGGGCGCGTGCGGTGGAGCTGGCACCGACGATGCCCACGGAGCGGCCGGCGAGCTCGCCGCCCCTGAAGTCCTTCTGCTTCCAGCCGCCGCCGCGCACCGCGGCGTCGAACCGCGGCAGGCGGCGGGCGAGGGTGAGCATGGCGGCCAGGCAGTACTCCCCCACGGACCAGGCGATCCGCCCCGCGGCGGAGAAGACGGTCACGCCCTGGTCGAGCACCTCGCGGTCGATGAGCTTCTTCACCGTGCCGGCCGCGTGGGCGACCACCTTGGGGCCGCCGCCGCCGGCCCAGATCGAGGTGTCCAGGTTTGGGGTGCCCCAACTCGTCAGCAGCACCTCGGCGCCGGCGGCCAGCCGGGCCACCTCGTCCCCGTCGAGCTCTCCTTCGGCCCAGGTCACCTCGAAGTGTTCCGCGATCAGCCGCCGGGCGTCGGTGCCGCAGACATCGGCGGCTCGCTCGGGGGTCATGACGACGGCGAGTTTGGACACCTTTGCTCCTCGGGCCGGGTCGGTGTGCGATGACTGACACGACCGTAGGGACCCGCTGTTATGCCCGTCCAAGCCCTATTTGGCATTGCGCGATACCTTGACGGCATGGACCTTTCTCTGCAACAGCTCCGTGGTTTCGTCGCCGTGGCGGAGGAACAGCACTTCGGCCGCGCCGCCGCGCGGCTCAACATGACCCAGCCGCCGCTGACCCGCCAGATCCAGGCACTGGAGCGGAATCTGGGCGTCGTCCTGTTCGAGCGCACCGGCCGTGGCGCGCGGATCACGGCGGCGGGCCAGGCGCTCCTCGACCACTGTCGCCGGATCCTCGCCCTGCTCGACGCGGCGCCGGTCGCCGCCCGCCACGCCGCCGAGGGCCGGACGGGGACGCTGCGGCTGGCGTTCACCGCGATCGGGGCGTACGCGATACTCGCGGACGTCCTGGACCTGGTGAACCGACACCTCCCTGACGTGTCCGTGGAGCTGACGGAACTCGTCAGCCCGGACCAGTTCGCCGCGCTGGCCGATCTGGAGGTCGACATGGGCCTCGTCCGGCCGCCGATCCCCGAGCGGTACCGATCGGTCCTGGTGCACTCCGAGGACCTGGTGCTCGCCGTCCCCGCCGGCCACGCGCTGGCCCGCGCCACCGAACCCGTGCCCCTCGCGGACGTCGCCGACGACTACATCGGGTACAGCCCCGAGGGCTCCCGGTATCTGCACGACATCTGTGCCGCCATGATCGGCGTGGACCGCTACGCGGTCAGCCAGCTGACCTCACAGGTGCCGACGATGCTGGCGCTGGTGCGGGCGGGGCTCGGGTGCGCGCTGGTGCCGCGCTCCATCATGACGATGGGCGTGCACGGCGTCCGGTACCGCGAACTGGCCCCGGCCGACGCCCACTCCGTGACCCTGCACGCCTGCTGGAGCCCGGACAGCCCGAACCCCGCCCTGCACCGACTGGCTACGGTGCTCACCCGCGAGCCACGGCTCGGGGTGTCCTGAACCTACAGTCCGTCACGCACCATGGCGGCGACGATCCGGACATGGCGATCCGCCGCCGTGTTCGAGAACTCGTTGTCGTAGTTCAGGCCGTAGGGCCAGAAGTGGCCACCACCGGTGGACAGCGTGGCGCCCGAACCGTCGTACTGCTTGACGAGCGCCGTGGCCTGCGCACCGCGCCAGCCGCCGCCGCTGGACAGGGAGTTCCAGCCCGAGCTGGTGCCCACGCCGATGGTGTGGGCGATCTCGTGCAGGGCGGTCCGCTCGGTCATATAGGCGCGGTTGCCGAAGCGGATGGTTCCGTTGATGTTGCCGTCGGCGGTGGGCACACCGGGGTCGTAGCGGACGGTGATGTACTTGCCCAGATCGCTGAGGTTGTTGTACCGGGCCACCGCGGCGTTCATGGCCGCCGTGATCAGGTTGTAGGCCGTCTGCTGGTCCTGGGTGGGGTTGCTCGCCCGTTCGAGCGTCCAGGTGATGGTGGCCGCCGACACCTGCTTCTGGGCGGCTGCCGAGGCCGCCGGTGCGGCCTGCGCGACACCGGGCCCGGCCACCGCGGCGGCCACCAGCGCGGCGACGACCGCCTTGTTGCGCCAGGTACTCATGAGGTTCCTCCTGTGGGGGGATGGTGGGGGGTGTGGTGTACGTCAGTGCCTGAGGTTCGCCCCGACCGCGGCGGCCACGACGCTGTCCCGTTCGGTGCGGCTGAACAGCCCCTCGGACAGCCATGTGTCGGCGAGGGTGCGTACCGCCTGGGCGAAGAGGCCTGAGGTCGTGAAGGGGGCCTGCGCCCAGAGCACGTCCAGGAACGTGAGGCCGTTGCCACGGGCGCGGTTCGGTACGCCCGAGTTCTTCGTGCCGAACACGACGACCGGTTCCGAGCGCTTGAAGTAGGCGTGGTAGCGCGTCTCGTCCCCGACATGGAACGGGGCGAGGGTCAGGCCGTGCGTGGTGAAGTACATCGGCCGGCCGCCGGATTTGATCGCGTCGGCGAGATCGCCCCGGAGCGTGAAGTCCTTGTAGAAGGAGAACACGCGGAATGCCGACTCCTGGCTCTGGGCGGTCAGCAGCACCGGACCGTAGAACACCGACTGGACGGTGGGATCGTCCAGGGCCCTTTCGACGCGCAGACGGTAGGGGGCGGAGACGGCGACCCGGTCGCCGCGCTGCCAGCTCCTGCTCAGGCTCAGATAGCTGCCGGGCACGGCCTTGACCGACTGCCGGACCCCGTTGACCGTGACAGTGAAGCCCGCCGTGGCCCAGAGCGGAACGCGGAGTCTCAGGTCGAGCTGCCCGCCGCCCTCGCGGAACGTCAGGGTGCGCACCCCCTCGGCCGGGTAGTCGCTCGTCTGCTCGATGACGAAGCCCCGCTCCGGCCACCGCAGTGTCGAGGCGAGGTAGAGGTTGACGTACAGCGCGCCGCCGTCGGCGGAGCGGAAGTACACCGAGTCCTGGTACTTGGTGTGGTTCTCCATGCCGGTGCCGCCGCAGCAGGTGCCGGTGTTGTCGTACTCGCGCCGCACCCCCGGGCCCATCCCGACGAAATAGGTGACCTCCGGGCTGTCCGTGGCGGGGGCGTCCCGGCGGGAGGCGAGGATGTGATTGGTCAGGCCCCGCTCGTAGTAGTCCATATAGGCGGGGTCCGGCTGGTGGAAGAACAGTTGCCGGCTCAGTTTGAGCATGTTGTACGTGGCGCAGGTCTCGGCGTTCTTGTCGTCGAGGGTGGCCGCGATGGCGTCACGGGCGCGGAACATCTCGCCCTGCCCCGTGCCGCCCTGGCTGTACATGCGGGAGCCGGTGACCATGCCCCAGAAGTTGCGGGCCGCGGCGGCGTACTCCTCCTTCGCCGTGTGGTCGAACAGCCGCAGATAGCCGGTGAACTGCGGGATGTGCTGGTTGGCGTGTTTGCCCTCCAGGATGTCGCGGTCCTCGGCGCAGGCCTTCAGCAGTGTGGTGTTGTCGAAACAGCGGGCGGCGGCGAGGTGTTCCGCCCGGCCGGTGAGGGCGTACAGGTCCGCCATCACCTCGTTCATCCCGCCGTACTCACCGGCGATGTAGATGGACCACATCCGCTCCAGCTGGGCCGCCGGCAGGTGGCCGAGCCGGCTGTGCACCCAGTCGCCCATCCCCGAGACGATCTCCAGGGCCTGAGCGTTCCCGGCCAGGGTGTACGCGTCGAGCAGACCGCGCATGATCTTGTGGCAGGTGTAGTACGGCGCCCAGATGGTGGGGTACGTGGTGTAGCTCTCCAGCAGGATGAACTGGGTCTCCGGGTACGCCGCCAGGTAGCCGGGGTGGCTGGGCTTCGGCGAGCCGTGGTCCGCCAGGGCCTTCTGGCACTCGCCGAGCGCGCCGACCAGGTAGTCGAGCTTGGTCTTGAGCGCGGCCTCCTTGGTGTCGGCGTACGCCTGGGCGATGAGGGTGAGGAAGTGGCCGCCGTAGTGGCCGCGCAGATTGCCGTCGGCGGTCTCCCAGCCGCCGGGCGGCCGGGCGCCGCGGGTGTCGAGCCCGGCGTTGGCCCGGAAGACGGCCAGGATGCGGTCGGCCGGGTAGGACCTGGCGTAGCCGAGCATCAGATCGCGCTTGCGGCGGAAGACACCGTCGCCGAGGGTCACCCCGTCCAGCGGGAAGGGGCGTATCGACCAGGTGTCAGGGACGGGCAACGGCCCGTGTGCGGCCTGGGAGGACACCGCGGAGGGGGTGGCTCCGGCCGGGGCGGCCTGTGCCGTCGGGACGGCGTACGCGAGCGGGGCGGCGGCCGCGGCCCCGGCGGCGAGTCTCAGCGCGTGGCGGCGGGACGGGGGGTGAGACATGCTCTTGACTCCGATCGTCGGTGGTCGGTGGTCGGTGGGCATGGGCAGGGGGACGCGGAGCGCGCGCGGGTTACGAGGGGGCGGTGGTGTCCGGTTCCGCCGTCGGCAGCCACACCCGCATCGTGGCGGGCCCGCGGTTGGCCCAGGAGCGGTAGGGCACCAGGACGATGTCCGCGCGCTCGGCGGCGGGCTCGGTGGCGGGGCGGTCGAGCGGTCCGTACGGCCATGAAGTGTCGCCCTGTCCGGCGTGTCCGGCCAGCTCCCCGGCCACGACGACGGTGTCGTCCGCGCCGGGCCCGTCCTTCGGCTCGACCGACGGATCCACCCGTACGGCGTCGGCCTCGTGTCCGTCCGGCAGATCCACCGACTCGGCGCAGTACACCAGCGGCCCCCGCTGGACGGCCACCGTCCCGCGCACCGCGTCGACGCGCGGATCGGCCCCGATCCAGCGGGGCGCCATGGGCAGTTCGAGCCGTATCTCGTCGCCGGGCCGGAAGAGCCGGTTGACGGTGGCGGTGCCCGGGGGGACGGAACGGCGTGTCCCGTCCGGCTCGGCCAGCCATGCGGCGGCGCCCTCCGTCCACCCGGGGACGCGCAGCGACAGGGTCCACGGGTGGTCGGGGGACCGGTCGATCCGCACGGTCACGGCCCCGCCGGACGGGTAGTCGGTGCGGATCCGCAGCGCCACGCCGTGGCCTCCGGCGAGGGATGTGGCGATCTCCGCGTCGGCGTACTGGTGCAGCTGCACGCCGTGGTCGTCGGCCGTCGCCAGATAGGCGGGCAGTTGAGCCAGGGTCCGCGCCACGTTGGTCGGGCAGCAGGACACCGCGAACCAGGGCGCGCGCAGGCTCGACTCGGCGCGCGGGCTCTCCGCGTCGGCGGGGGGCACGGTGCCCCGGTCGCGCCGGTGCAGGGTGTTGGCGTAGAAGAAGGCGCGGCCGTCCTCGGCCGGGGACGCCGCGACCACGTTGAACAGGGTCCGCTCCGCCAGGTCGGCGAAGCGCGGCTCGCCGGTGGCCAGCAGCAGCCGCCAGCTGAGCATGACGGAGGCGACACCGGCGCAGGTCTCCGAGTAGGCGCGGTCGGGGGGCAGGACGAAGTCGTCGCCGAAGGACTCGTCCCGGTGGTGCGAGCCCATGCCGCCCGTCAGATAGGTCCGCCGGGCGACCGTACGCTCCCACTGCCGCACGACCGCGGCCAGCAGGGCGTCGTCCCCGGTCTCCACGGCCACGTCGACGGCGCCGGACGCCAGGTAGAGGGCGCGGACGGCGTGGCCGCGGAACACGGTGGCCTGGCGGACGGGCAGGTCGTCCTGGTAGTAGGCGCGGCCGAACTCGGGGTCCGCGAGGGTGCGGTGGCCGCGGCGGTCGACGAAGAGCGCGGCCTGGTCGAGATAGCGCTGCTCCCCCGTCAGCCTGGCCAGCTCCACCAGCGCCGGCTCGATCTCCGGATGGCCGCAGACGCGCTCGATGCCGCCCCTGCCGAAGGTGGCGCAGACATGGTCGGCGGCCCGCCGGGCGATCTTCGCCAGCTCTCCCTCGCCCCGGGCCCGGGCCTGGGCCACCCCCGCCTGGATCAAGTGCCCGTAGCAGTACAGCTCGTGGCCCCATTCGAGGTCACTGTACCGGGGCTGCTGGCCGGGGCGTCCGAAGGCGGTGTTCAGATAGCCGTCCGGTTCCTGGGCTGGCGCGATGGCCTCGGTGAGCGCGGCGATCTCCGCGTCGAGCGAGGTGTCGGGCCCCTGCTGCCCGGCGGCCGCCCAGGCCATGGCTTCGAGCAGTTTGTAGACGTCGGAGTCGGCGAACTCGCGGCCACGCCGGTCCCGGTGGATCCGGCCCTCGACGGCGGCCCGGAAGTTGCCGATCCAGCCGACGCGTTCCATCCAGTCGCGGCAGTGGTCGAGTGTGGCGGTCGCGTTGATCTGGCGGCGCCGGGCCCAGAAGCCCCCGGTGATCGTGACCTCGTCGAGCCCGAGCGGCCGCAGCCGGCCCCGGGTCGGCGCCACCGGCAGGACGAGTGACCGCGCCGTGTTCTCCCTCACCAGTTCATGCCTTCGGTTCATCCCTTCGGTTGTCCGTCTCCGTGGTCCGGCGCGTCAGCCCTTCAGCGCGCCCGACATGAAGCCCCGTACGTAGTGCCGTTGCAGCAGCAGGAAGAGGAGGAGGCAGGGCACGGCGAGGACCACCACCCCCGCCTCGGTGGCGCCGTAGTCGACGGCGCCCATGCTCTGCTGCCGCAGATTCGCGACGGCCAGCGGCAGTGGCGCCTTCTCGCTGTCCGAGATGAGGATCAGTGGCGCGATGAAGTCGTTCCAGGCCGCGAGGAAGGCGAAGAGCCCCACGGTGATCAGCCCCGGCCGCACCGCCGGGAGCAGGACGCGGCGCAGCGCGCCCGCCGTGCCGCACCCGTCGACGAGCGCCGACTCCTCCAGTTCGCGCGGCACCGCCTCGAAGGAGATCCGCATCATGAAGGTGGCGAACGGCAGCTGGAACATGGCCAGCACCAGGCTCAGCCCGAGCAGCGAGTTCTGTAGCCCGAGCCTGCCGAGCAGCACATAGAGCGGGATGAGGAGCGTGGCGTACGGGACCATGAGGATGGCCAGCACCACCAGGAACAGCAGGTTCTTGCCCGGGAAGTCGAAGCGGGCGAAGGCGTAGCCGCCGAGCAGCGAGACCCCGAGGGTCAGGGCGACGGTGAGTGCCGAGACGACGGTGCTGTTGAGGAGGTAACGCCACAGGCCCGCGTCGTACTCGAGCAGCGTGCGGTAGTTGCCGAGGCCGTAGCCGGACTCCTGCGCGGTGCCCGGCTGTCCGCTGACCGACGCCCAGGCGTTCCACAGCAGGGGGAAGAGGAAGATGACGGCCAGTCCTCCGGCGAGGACGTAGTGGGGCGTCCGGCCGAGGGCGCGGGTGAGCACCGTGGTGTCCCTTCTCATGAGGTGGATGTCATGACTCGTCGGCGCGGCGCAGACCGATGAACTGCGCGACGTTGAGCACGAGCAGCGCGGCCAGCACGAGGATCGAGAGGGCCGCCGCGGTGCCGAGGTTCATCCGCTGGAAGGCCTCGCGGTAGATCAGCTGGACGATGGTGACGGTGCTGTTGTCCGGTCCGCCCTTGGTGAGGATGAAGAACTGGTCGAACGCGAGCAGCGATCCGGTGACGCACAGCAGCAGGGAGAGGGCGAGGGACGGCCGCAGCAGGGGCAGGGTGATGCTGCGGAAGATCTGGCCGCGGCTGGCGCCGTCCATCCGCGCCGCCTCGTACACCTCGTGGGGAATGCGCTGGATGCCGACGAGGAGGATCAGCATGTAGAAGCCGGCGAACTTCCAGACGATGAGGAAGACCGTCGACAGCAGGGCGGAGGTCGGCGAGCCGAGGAAGGACACCGGCTCGTCGGTGAGGCCGAGCCTTTCCAGGATCCGGCTGAGCGGTCCGGTGGTGGGGCTGTACAGGCCCCAGAACAGCAAGGAGGCGGAGGCCAGCCCCAGGGCGCCGGGCAGGAAGTAGACCGTGCGGAAGAAGCCCGCGCCGGGGCGGGACTCCTGCACCAGCAGGGCGAGGAGCAGGGCGAGCCCGAGGAGGACGACCGTGACGACCACGGTGTAGAGGAGCGTGAAGCGGACCGCGGGCCAGAACAGGGTGGAGTCGGTGACGTCGGTGTAGTTCTCGGGGGCGTTGCCGCCCCGGTCCCCCGCGAGCAGCGGCCAGTCGCTGAGCGACATCTGCCCGACGAGCAGCAGGGGCAGTACGAAGAAGACCGCGACGAACACGGCCGTGGGGGCCGCGTAGCCGAGCCCCTGGAGTTTCCGGGACCGCCACCACCGGGGTCCGGGGGTACGAGGCCGGCGGGCCGGGCGGGCCGGCCGCGCCGACCGGGCCCGGTGTTCGGCGGCCGCTCGGCCGGGCGCCTTCACCTGCATGGCTCTCCTCTGCCGGGTAAGCGGGGGCGCTCAGTCGGCCAGCGAGGCGTTGACCGCCTTGTTGTCCTTCTCCACGGACCCTCCGTCGCCGAAGACGGCGTGGCGCATCAGGGACAGCCACGGCCCGTTGGGGTCGTTGAAGGTCTGGCCGAACTTCAGCGCGTACGGGGTGTGGCCCTCCGCCACGAGCCGGTTGATGGTCACCAGCCGCGGGTCCGCGTCGGAGTACTTGTTGGAGGCGAGGTCGGTGCGGGCCACCACGTCCTTGTGCGCGGCGACCACGTCGACCTGGGCCTTGTCGCCGAGCGACCAGGCGAGGAAGTTCCATGCCTGGTTGGCCGACTTGCTGGTGGCGGAGATGCCGATGGCGTCACCGCCGACGAAGGTGGACTTGCCGCCGTCGGGTCCGGGGATGGGCGCGACCCCGAGGTCGAGGTCCTTCGGCATCAGGCCCAGGGTGGTCGACGGCATGGGCATCACGCCGACCTTGCCCTTCGGGAAGACCCCGGTCCAGGTGGTGCCCGTCTCCTCGCGCGCGCCGGGGGCCACGATGTCGTCCTTCACCCATCCGCGGTAGGTCTGGTAGACCTTCTTCGCGGTGTCGGAGGACAGCTGTGCCTCGGTTCCGTCCTTGTTGAGCACGTCCTCGCCCGCGGCCCAGAGGGACGGCCACCAGGTGAAGACGCCGCAGCCGCCGCAGTTGCCGCCGAAGAAGGTGCCGTTGACGTCTCCGCCCAGCGCGTCCACGGCCCGCGCCTGCTGGTCCCACTCGCGCAGGGTGGTGGGCGGCTTCGCGGGGTCGAGCTTGGCCCGCCGGTAGAGCTCCTTGTTGTAGAAGAGCACCGACAGGTCGAGGGTGTGCGGCACCACGTACTTCTTGCCCTCGTAGGTACCGGCCTTGATGTGCGACTGGGCCAGGTTCTTGGCGAAGGGCAGCGCGTCGACGCGTTCGGTGAGGTCGGCGAAGAGCCCGCTGGAGGTGTAGTTGGGCACGAACACCACGTCCGAGGCGAACAGGTCGGGGAGGTCGCGGGCGCCGGCGGCCGCGCCGACCTTGGCCTGGTAGTCGTCGGTGGGGATGACGGTGAGCTCGATCCGGTTCTTGTGGCTCGCGTTGTACGCCTTGACCAGGGCCTCGCTCTGCGGGCGGGTCGCCGCGCGGGTCCACATCGTCAACTTGGTGCCGTCGTCGACTCCGTTCACACCCCCCGCCGAGCCCCCTCCGCCGCCAGAGCCGCCGTCCCCCGATCCGCAGGCCGTGACCATGCTCGCGGCGGCGATCAGCGCGAGGGCGCCGGTGGCGAGTCGGCGTATGCGTCCCTGTGGTCCGGCCGTGCTCCCCATGACGATCTCCCTTGTGTGGCGGCGGGCCGTGGGCAGGCCGAACCGGACGGGACGATGGCTGTGGTGGCACTGAACTCTGCGACGGAAACTGACCGAAAAGGCTTTCAGCGAACGTAGAACCCCGCTCATCACCCGTCAATCCCCTTGCTGAGAATGCCTGTACGCGAGCCGTCGAAACCTCGAAGGCGCCTTGAACGTCCCCGGACCGAAACAACTCGCGTACCCTTTTTTATGCGCGATGTGCCAGTCTCAACGGCCCGGCACGCGACGCGAGACAGGAGAACTACCCATGACACAGGCCACCGGCCCCTCTCGTTCGCATCCCGTCACCCTCAGCGACGTCGCCCGGCTGGCCGGCGTGTCCATCGCCACCGCGTCCAAGGCCCTCAACGGCCGCAGCCAGGTGCGTGCGGAGACGAGGCAGCGGGTGATCGAAGCGGCCGAGCGACTGTCGTTCCGGCCCAACCAGCTGGCCCGCGGCCTGCTCGCCGGGCGCACGGGCACCGTCGGGCTGCTCACCAGCGACCTGGAGGGCCGGTTCTCCATCCCGATCCTCATGGGCGCCGAGGACGCCTTCGGGGCCGGCGAGGTCGCGGTGTTCCTGTGCGACGCCCGCGGCGACGCGATCCGCGAGCAGCACCATGTCCGCGCGCTGCTCGGCCGCCGGGTCGACGGCCTCATCGTGGTGGGCAGCCGGACCGACCCCCGTCCGTCCCTGGGCCGCGAACTGCCCGTCCCCGTGGTCTACGCGTACGCCCCGTCGGACGACCCGGAGGATCTGTCCATCGTTCCCGACAGCATCGGCGCCGGCCGGATCGCCGTCGACCATCTGCTCGCCTGCGGCCGTACCCGGATCGCGCACATCACCGGCGATCCCGGCTATCTGGCGGCGCAGGAGCGGGCCGAGGGGGCCCGGGCCGCGCTGGCCGAGGCCGGGCTCGCCCTGGTCGGTGAGGTGCGGTTCGGGGCGTGGTCGGAGGGGTGGGGGCGGGCGGCCACCGCGATGCTGCTCGACCGGCACCCGGACGTGGACGCCGTCCTGTGCGGCAGCGATCAGATCGCCCGCGGGGTCATGGATGTGCTGCGCGAGCGCGGCCACCGGGTGCCGGAGGATGTGGCGGTCATGGGCTTCGACAACTGGCAGGTCCTGACCTCCGCCTCCCGCCCGCCGCTGACCAGCGTCGACATGAATCTGGAGCAGGTCGGGCGCGCTGCCGCGCACACCTTGTTCGGCGCGATCTCCGGTGCTCGGCGCTCGGGGGTCGAGACCCTGCCCTGCCGCGTGGTGATCAGGGGGTCCACGGCCCCGCTCTCCTGAGGCGTGGTGCTACTTCTGTTGACAGTGCCGTGACACGCGCCTACCTTGCGAAAACCTTTTAGGTCTGTTTCACGCACGACCCCGGTACGCCTGATCGCACCCCGTCCGCCGGGGCTCCCGGGAGTCCTCGTCGGAGAACGTCAGCACCATCGTGAGCAACCGCCTGCTGTCAACCGGACAGGGAGCGCCCGATGAGAAGACGCACGATGACGGCTCCCCACGGGGCCGCCACCATGGACCACACGCAACACCACCGCACCGCACGGGCCCTGCCATGAAGCGCCTCTTCCTCGCCCTGGCGCTGATCATCTGCACGGTCTGTTCCGCGGCGACCCCGGCCGCCGCCGACCAGACCATCGGGTTCCCGACTTTCAGCGGACCCGCGATCCCGGCCGCGCCCGTCGCCTACACGCCCGGCGACATGATGCGGTCCATCTACGACTCCGAGAGTTCTGGCACCGACTTCTGGATGGACCGCCTGCTGGCCCGCTCCGGCAACGACCCGGCCGGGCCCTGGCTGATGAGCCGTGGGCGCGCGGTCTTCATGAAGACCCATGACCCCGCGGTGCTCGGGTTCGGCGGCCATGTCGCCTACTGGGAGAGCATCAGCGACAAGAACGCCTACTCCGTCGCGATCAGTCCGGGCACCTTCACCGAACAGGTCGCACAGCGCCGGCAGACGCCCAGCAACTGGAAGAGCGTGCACACCAGCGGCTCGATCACGGTGAACCAGACCAAGTTCATCACCGACAACAACGTCGCCGTGACCAACCTGTCGATCAAGAACAACGGCAGCAGCTCCACCACGCTCCAGTTACGGGCGACCTCCCCGTACGCCACTTCGGGCTCCGGCAGCGAGCTGACCGGACAGGTCAACGCCTACAACAACCTCACCAGCATCCAGACGCGGCTCACCGGCGACGGCTTCGCCGCCAACAGCGGCGGGCTGAACCGGTCGGTGACGATCGCGGCCGGGGCCACGGTGACCGCCAAGGTGGTGATGGGCTTCATCACCGGCGAGATCCCGGAGTCCCTCACCGACTACAACGCCTACGCGGGCTACTCGGACGCGACCGCGTTCGCCACCCACGTCAAGGCGTACAACCTGTGGTGGGCGCAGAACGTGCCGTACATCGATGTGCCCGAGCCCGCGATCAAGAAGAGCATCTACTACCGCTGGTGGCTGATGCGCTTCAACAGCCTCGACGCCAACATCCCCGGTCAGACCTATCAGTTCCCGACCTCGACCGAAGGCGTCCTCGGCTACAACAACGCGATCGCGCTCACCCAGCCCATGCACATCGACGACCTCAAGTATCTGCGCAACCCGATGTACGCCTACGGGAACTGGCTCAACGTCGGCCAGATCTCCAAGGGTGGCCGCTTCCTCGACAACCCGGGTGACCCGGAGAACTGGTCCAACAGCTACACCCAGTACATCGCCGAGGCGGCGTGGAAGAGCTATCAGCTCCACGGGGGACAGCCGGCCATCGCGGGCAACCTCGCCCACTACGCGGAGGGCGACGTCAAGGGCCAGCTCGCCTACTACGACCACGACAACAACAAGCTGATCGAATACGACTGGGGCGCCCTGACCGGCAACGACGCCGACGCGGTCTCCTTCCACTGGAAGCCCGGCAACATGGACCGCGCCGAGTCCGCGTACCAGTACAGCGGCGCGCTGGCCGCGGCCCAGGCCTACGACGCGGTCGGCAACACGGCCAAGGCCGCCGAGATGCGTACGCTGGCGAACCAGATCAAGGACGCCATCGTCAACGTGTTGTGGAACCCCAACCGGCAGCTGTTCGAGCACCGGCTGAAGTCGACCAACGAATGGGTGCCCTGGAAGGAGATCAACAACTACTACCCGTTCTCGGTCGGAGCCGTCCCCAACACCTCGACCTACAAGCAGGCCCTGCGGCTGTTCAACGATCCGGCCCAGTACCCCGTCTTCCCCTTCTACACGGCCAACCAGGTCGACAAGAAGGCGGCGGCCGATGCCGGGAACCCGGGCTCCAACAACTTCTCCACCATCAACTCCACCGTGCAGTTCCGGCTCTACTCCTCGGTGCTGCGCAACTATCCCAACTCCTGGATGACCGCCACCGACTACAAGAAGCTGCTCTACTGGAACGCCTGGGCGCAGTACGTCGGCGGCAACACCCAGTTTCCCGACGCCAACGAGTTCTGGGCCGACTGGAACGGCAGCGGGATCGACTACCGCTCCTGGATCCACCACAACATCCTGGGCAGCAGCAACTGGACCGTGATCGAGGACGTGGCCGGCCTGCGCACCCGCAACGACGCCAAGGTCGAGCTGTCCCCGATCGACATCGGCTGGACCCACTTCACCGTCAACAACCTCCGCTACCGCAACGCCGATCTGTCCATCGTCTGGGACGACCCGGCCGACGGAGTGGTGCGCTACCCGGGTGTCCCGGAGGGCTACTCGATCTTCATCAACGGCAACCGGGTCGCCACCGTCGACAAGCTGGTGCCCTTCACCTGGGACCCGGCCACCGGCGATGTGACGACGAACGGCACGGTCACGTACCACACGGCCGTCCCCGGGCTCCAGGCCCCCAACCAGGTCGTGCAGAACAGCCCTCGCATGGTCGACATGTTCGCCAAGGCCGGCGTCGACCTGACCGGCGACCCCGCCAACCTCGCCTCCGGGGCGACCGTGTCCGCCTCCTACACCGGGTCCGGCAGCAATGTCTCCGGCGCGGTGGACGGCTACCCCACCAACGAGCCGTTCTGGGGCGCGGGTGGCTCCCCCAACAGCCAGGACTGGTACGAGCTGAACTTCGGCACCGCCCGGACGCTCAACGAGGTGCGCCTGCACTTCAAGGACAGCCGCCCGGCCTCCGCCACCTACCGGGCCCCGTCCGCGTACACCGTCCAGTACTACAACGGCAGTTCGTGGGTGGACGCACCCAGTCAGGCCAAGACCCCGGCCGCGCCACAGGCCAACTACAACGTGGTGCGGTTCCCGTCGATCAGCGCCCAGCGCATACGGGTCCTGGCCACCAACGCCTCCGGAGCCAAGACCGGCCTCACCGAGGTCAAGGTCTACAACCGGGGTGGCTCCGGAGCCCTCCCCACGAAGAAGGAGCACCAGTGACTCGAGCCAGATTTCTGTCCGCGCTCACCGGCGTGCTCACCATGGTGATCGCCTTACTGGTGGCGCCGTCCGCGGCCGGTGCCACCACCCCCACTGCCACTGCCACTGCCACCGCCGGGTATCAGAACACCAGTGGAAGCCAGAGCGCGGGCACCTTCACCAACCCGCTCTCCCAGCACGGCCCCGACCCCTGGCTCACCTACTACAACGGGTACTACTACCTCGCCACCACCACCTGGAACTCGACCATCACCATGCGCAAGGCCAGCACCCTCGCGGGCCTCGCCACGGCCAACGACCAGGTGATCTTCAACCTGTCCCGGCCCAACGGGGCCGGCACGATGTGGGCCCCGGAGTTCCATCTGCTGGACGGCCCGAACGGGAAGCGGTGGTACTTCTACTACACCGCCGGACGGGAGCCGTACGACCTGGGCACCCAGCGGATCCATGTGCTCGAGAGCGCCGGCCAGGACCCGATGGGGCCGTACACCTTCAAGGCCGACCTGCTCGACCCGAACCAGGACAACACCTGGGAGCTGGACCCGAGCATCCTTCAGCTGAACGGCAAGCTCTACCTCCTCGGCACGTACTACAACGGCTCGCAGCCGATGTTCATCCGGCCGCTGTCGAACCCGTGGACCGCCAGTGGCACCCGTAGGCTGCTGTCCACTCCCACCTACAGCTGGGAGACGGTGGGCGGCGCGGTCAACGAGGGCGCCGAGGTGCTCCAGCGCAACGGCAGGACGTTCATCGTCTACTCCGCCAGCCACTGCTCCACGCCCGACTACAAGATGGGGATGCTCACCTACAACGGGGGCGACCCGCTCGCCTCCTCCTCCTGGGTCAAGTCGCCCAACCCGGTGTTCCAGCGGTCCAACGCCAACGGCGTGTACGGCCCCGGCCACAACGGCTTCTTCAAGTCGCCCGACGGAACCGAGGACTGGATGGTCTACCACGCGAACAACTCCGCCGGCGGTGGCTGTGACATGAACCGCAGCACCCGAGCGCAGAAGTTCACCTGGAACGCGGACGGCACCCCGAACTTCGGTACCCCGGTGGCCCTCGGTGTCCCGCTGACCGCACCGTCAGGGGAGTAACCGAGCCACACCGCGAGCAGACCGCCGCGATCGGCGGGCCATCGCATCGATGGCCCGCTGACCGGCTTACGCGGAGGGGCCCGGGGTGAAGGTGACGGGCAGCCGCTCGGGGCCGCGCAGCCCGCCGGGCCGCCACCGCAGCTCCTCGGGCGGCACGCCCAGCGCCAGATCGGGAAGGCGGCGCAGGGCGGTTCCGATGGCGACCTGCCCCTCCATCCGGGCCAGCTGCGCCCCGAGGCAGTAGTGGATGCCGTGGCCGAACGCGAGGTGGGCGCTGTCCCCGCGGGTGATGTCCAGGCGATCAGGGTCGGGGAACTGGGCCGGATCGCGGTCGGCGATGGCCGAGGCGACCAGCACGGTCGCGCCGCGCGGGATGTCCACGCCCGCGATGGAGACGTCCTCGCGCGCGAAGCGGGCGATGCCGGGGTTGAGCGTCCCGTCATAGCGCAGGAGCTCCTCGATCGCGGCCGGCAGCAGCGCCGGGTCCTCCCGCAGCATCCGGAGCTGATCGGGGTGGGCCAGCAGCGCGGCGATGCCGCCGCCGATCAGGTTGACCGTGGTGATGTATCCGGCCGCCAGCAGCAGGAACGCCATGGAGATGAGCTCGTCCTCGATCAGCCGATGCTCCTCGTCCCGGGCGGTGATCAGCGCGCTCAGCAGGTCCTCCCCCGGCCTGGCCCGCTTGGCCGCCAGCAGCCCGGTCAGATACGTGCGCATCCGCCGCCATCCGCGGTCGAGCACGGCCGGGTCCGGCGGTTCCGGCCCGCGCAGGATCAGGTCGTCCACCCATCGCTGGAAGTCCTGCCGGTCGGACGTGGGCACGCCGAGCAGCTCGCTGATCACGGTGACCGGAACCGGCAGCGCGAAGTCCCCGATCAGTTCGGCCCGGCCGGTCGGCACGACCGCGTCCAGCAGCCGGTCGGCGATCTCCTGGACGTGGGGCCGCAGCTCGGCGACCCTGCGCGCGGTGAACGCCCGGGAGACCAGCCGGCGCAGCCGGGTGTGGTCGGGCGGGTCGGCGCGCAGCATGTTGCTCACCATGGACTCCCGCTCCGCCACCGGCAGCTGCCGTCTGAGCCCGGGGTCCGACGCCTGGCATACGTCGCTGCTCAGCCGCGGGTCGGACAGGGCCGCGAGGCACTCCTCGTAGG
Organism: Streptomyces sp. NPDC097640; assembly: GCF_040302705.1. NCBI lineage: Bacteria > Bacillati > Actinomycetota > Actinomycetes > Kitasatosporales > Streptomycetaceae > Streptomyces > Streptomyces sp. NPDC097640. Next base: position 631,600 of record NZ_JBEOSB010000001.1, on the reverse strand, counting down.
GCATGACCAGCCAGGCGTCCAGGCCCCCGGCGATGGTCGCGCGCCGCACCGGGCCGTCCTCGCGCAGCCGCCGGTAGAAGGCGAAGGGGTTCGCCACGAAGGCCGGGTCGGTATAGGGCAGAACAACCGGCTGCTGGCTCATTGCGACCTCCCGAAGCACACCATATGCAGGCGAAGCGCACTTATCGCCCTCTCAGGATATCTCCAGGAGCAAACACCCTCACGCGAGCCCTCCACCCGCTTCGGCTCTGGGGCCGAGGCGGAACTTTGTCCTCCTGCGGGAAAAAGTTAAGAAGATTCCGGTACAACTTCTTCCTAGGCCGTTCTGATGCTGCTACGTTCCTGGCGAAAGGGAGCGCGGCAGGCCCATGGTGGCCGGAGCCGACGGACAGGGCCGGCAGAGGCGGTGAGGGGCACGTGAGACATATGACGGCGCGACCGGCCAACGCCCATCAGTCCCAGTTGCTCCGACTGCTGCGCGACGGCGGCCCCAGCTCCCGCGCCCAACTGAGCGAACAGGTGCGCCTCTCGCGGTCCAAGCTCGCGGTCGAGGTGGACCGGCTGCTGGAGGCGGGTCTGGTCGTGGCCGACGGGCTGGCCGCCTCCCGGGGCGGCCGCCGCTCCCACAGCCTCCGGCTCTCCCCCGAACTCCGCTTTCTCGGCGTGGACATCGGCGCCACCTCGGTCGACGTCGCCGTCACCAACGGCGAACTGGAAGTCCTGGGCCACATCACCCAGCCCATGGACGTGCGCGAGGGCCCGGTCGCCGTCTTCGAGAAAGCCCTGTCCATGGCGGCCGAGTTGCGGGCCTCCGGGCTCGCCGAGGGCTTCCACGGCGCCGGGATCGGCATCCCCGGACCGGTCCGCTTCCCCGAGGGCGTCCCCGTCGCCCCGCCGATCATGCCGGGCTGGGACGGCTTCCCGGTCAGGGAAGTGCTCAGCCAGGAACTCGGCTGCCCGGTCATGGTCGACAACGATGTGAACCTGATGGCGATCGGGGAGCAGCACGCGGGCGTCGCCCGTTCCGCGGGCGACTTCCTCTGCGTCAAGATCGGCACCGGTATCGGCTGCGGCATCGTCGTCGACGGCAGGGTCCACCGGGGCACGACCGGCAGCGCGGGCGACATCGGCCATATCCAGGCCGTGCCCGACGGCCGCCCGTGCGCCTGTGGCAACCACGGCTGTCTGGAGGCCCACTTCAGCGGTGCGGCCCTCGCCCGCGACGCCACCGAGGCCGCCCGGCAGGGCCGCTCGGCCGACCTCGCGGCCCGGCTGGCCGCGAACGGCGCCCTCAGCGCCGCCGATGTCGCCGCCGCGGCCACGGCGGGCGACACCATCGCGCTCGACCTGATCCGCGAGGGCGGCACCCACACCGGCCAGGTCCTCGCCACGCTGGTGTCCTTCTTCAACCCCGGCCTGGTGGTGGTCGGCGGCGGGGTCGCGGGCCTCGGCCACACCCTGCTCGCCGCGATCCGCGCCCAGGTCTACCGCCAGTCACTGCCGCTGGCCACCGGCAACCTCCCCATCGTCCTCGGGGAACTGGGGCCCGCCGCAGGCGTCATCGGCGGGGCCCGGCTCATCAGCGACCACTTGTTACTGCCCGCGTAGCCCCACGACCCGTCCCACCGCACACCCGCACGGCGCACCAGCACAGCGCCCTGCTCCGCCCTGCCCTGCCCTGCGTGAAAACGGCCCGCACGCCCGCCGAGGGGAACCCACATGGCACCAACGCCACTGCTCAGCATGTCCGGCATCACCAAGTCGTTCCCCGGAGTCCGGGCCCTGGACGGCGTGGACCTCGAGGTCCAGGCCGGCGAGGTGCACTGTCTGCTCGGCCAGAACGGCGCCGGGAAGTCCACGCTCATCAAGACCCTGGCCGGCGCCCACCAGCCGGACGGCGGCACCATCCGCTGGCAGGGCGAAACCGTCACCCTGCGCTCGCCGATCGCCGCCATGCGCCTGGGCATCGCCACCATCTACCAGGAACTCGACCTGGTGGAGCACCTGTCGGTGGCCGAGAACGTCCACCTCGGCCATGAACCCACCACCGCCGGCTTCATCGTCCGCGCGAGGACCGCCAAGGCGTCGACCGCCCAACTGCTGAGGCGCCTCGGGCACCCGGAGATCGACCCGGCCCGGCCGGTGGCCGAACTGTCGGCGGCCCAGCGGCAGATCGTGTCGATGGCCCGGGCCCTCTCGCACGACGTACGGCTCATCGTCATGGACGAGCCGTCCGCCGCCCTCGACCCGGACGAGGTGAACAACCTCTTCCGCATCGTCGACGGCCTGACCGCCGACGGCGTCGCCGTCATCTACATCTCGCACCGCCTGGAGGAGATCCGGCGGATCGGCGACCGCGTGACCGTGCTGAAGGACGGGCGCTCGGTGGCCGGCGGGCTGCCCGCGAAGTCCACGCCGACCCATGAGGTCGTGGCGCTGATGACGGGCCGGAAGGTGGAGCAGGTGTTCCCGGACCGCCCGGAGTCCGGGCCCGACGGCGCACCGGTCCTGGAGGTCCGCGGGCTGGCCCGGGACGGCGAGTTCGCGCCGCTCGACCTTCAGGTGCGCCCCGGAGAGATCGTCGGCCTGGCCGGCCTCGTCGGCTCCGGCCGCTCCGAGATCCTGGAGACCATCTACGGCGCCCGCAAACCCAGCGCCGGTCAGGTGCTCGTGGACGGCCGCAGGCTGCGGCCCGGCAGTGTCCGCGCCGCCGTACGGGCCGGGCTCGGCCTCGCCCCCGAGGAGCGCAAGGCGCAGGCCCTGCTGATGCTGGAGTCCGTCACCAGCAATGTCTCCGTCTCCACCCTCTCCCGCTTCTCGCACGGCGGCTGGGTCGACCGGGGCGCCGAGCGCGAGGCCGCCCACGCGGCCACCCGGGAGCTGTCGCTGCGGCCCGACAACCCCTCCGTACCGGTCCGCACGCTCTCCGGCGGCAACCAGCAGAAGGCCGTCCTGGCCCGCTGGCTGCTGCGCGGCTGCCGCGTGCTGTTGCTCGACGAACCCACCCGGGGCGTCGACGTCGGTGCCCGCGCCGAGCTGTACGCGGTGATCCGCCGCCTCGCCGAGGAGGGCCTGGCAGTGCTCCTGGTCTCCAGCGAGGTGCCCGAGGTGCTGGGACTCGCCGACCGTGTCCTGGTGCTGCGCGAGGGCCGCGTCGTACACACCGCGCCCGCCCGCGAACTCGACGAACACCGCGTCCTCGACCTCGTCATGGAAGGAAGCCCGGGGGCCGGACAAGGCAGCCCCGAGGCCACTGAAGGGAGCCTCGCGTCATGACGCAGTCCATATCCCCGCCCCGGGGTGACACCGGCAAGGCGGCCCCCGACGCCGCGCCCCCCGCCTGGCGCGCCCTCGTGCCCCGTGCCGATGTCCGTATCCTCTCGCTGCTCGGCGTCCTGGCCGCCCTCGTCGTCATCGGCGGCATCACCAAGCCCGACCAGTTCCTCGACACCCGCAACCTCCAGCTGGTGCTCACCCAGGCGTCCGTCATCGGCGTCGTCACCGTCGGCATGACCTTCGTCATCACCTCCGGGGGCATCGACCTGTCGGTCGGCGCGATCGTCGCGCTCGCCTCGGTGTGGGCGACCACGGTCGCCACCCAGGAGTACGGGTTCGCCGGCGTCCTCTTCACCGCCGTGATCGTCGGTGTGGGGTGCGGCCTGATCAACGGGCTGCTCGTCGCGTACGGCGGGATGGTGCCGTTCATCGCGACCCTGGCCATGCTGGCCTCCGCGCGCGGCCTCGCCCTCCAGATCACCGACGGGCAGACCCAGATCGTCACCATCGACTCCATCCTGGAGCTCGGCAACCGCGACTCCTATGTGCTCGGCATCCCGCCGCTCGTGCTGGTCTTCGCCGTCGTCACGGTCATCGGCTGGCTGGTGCTCAACCGGACCACCTTCGGCCGGCGCACGGTCGCGGTGGGCGGCAACGCGGAGGCGGCCCGGCTCGCGGGCATCGACGTCCGGCGCCAGCGGCTCTACCTCTATCTGCTGTCGGGCCTGTGCTGCGGCATCGCCGCCTTCCTGCTGATCGTGCTGTCCGGCTCCGGCCAGAACACCAACGGCAACCTGTACGAACTCGACGCCATCGCCGCCGCGATCATCGGCGGCACCCTGCTCACCGGCGGCCGGTCCACCATCACCGGCTCGGTCCTCGGCGTCCTGATCTTCACCACCATCACCAACATCTTCGCCCTCAACAACCTCCAGAGCGACGTCCAGCAGATCGCCAAGGGCGCGATCATCGTCGCCGCCGTGCTGGTCCAGCGCCGCACCACGAGCACCACCTGAGGAAAGGGTTCACCGACATGCCAGAGCAGAGGTCTTTCACGAGCCGCAGAGGGTTGCTCTTCGGGACGGCCGCCGTCTCCGCCGGGGCCCTCCTCACCGCCTGCACCAGCAACGAGAGCAACGAGGCCGCGGCCGCCGAGAACAACCGGCCCGCCGCCGACGACAAGCCCGGCAAGCACGTCACCATCGGCTTCGCCGGACCCCAGGCCGACCACGGCTGGCTCAACGCCATCAACCAGAACGCCAAGAGCCGGGCCAAGAACTTCTCCGACGTCACCCTGGAGACCACCGAGGGCTCCAACGACACCGCGCAGCAGATCGGCCAGATCGAGACCCTCATCAACAAGAAGGTCGACGTCCTGGTCATCCTGCCCGCCGACGGCAAGGCACTCACCCAGGTCGGCCTGCGCGCGATGCGGGCCGGTATCCCGGTGGTCAACCTGGACCGGATCTTCAACTCCCCGCAGGCGTACCGCTGCTGGATCGGCGGCGACAACTACGGCATGGGCCTCAACGCGGGCACGTACATCGGCGAGAAGCTCAAGGGCAAGAAGAACGCCAAGGTCGTGGAGTTGGCCGGGCTCGACAACCTGGAGCTGACCCGGCAGCGCACCAAGGGCTTCGACGACGCGCTGAAGAACTACCCCAACATCGAGAAGGTCGCCCGGCAGGCCGCCGACTTCACCGTCGAGTCGGGCCAGGCGAAAATGGCCCAGCTCCTCCAGGCCCAGTCGAAGATCGACGCGGTGTGGAACCACGACGACGACCAGGGCGTGGGCGCGCTGCGCGCCATCGAACAGGCCGGCCGCGACGAGTTCCTGATGGTGGGCGGCGCGGGCGCGCTCTCCGCCCTCCAGGCCATCAAGCAGGACAAGGGCGTGCTGAAGGCCACCGTCCTGTATCCGCCGTCCATGGCCGCGTCCGCCGTCGACCTGGCCCGTGCGCTCGGCCAGAGCAAGGGCATCGGCGGGCTCTCCCAGTACGAGATCCCGGCCTCGCTCACCGTCTACTCGGCCGTCGTCGACAAGGACAACGTCGACCAGTACATGTCCACCGGCTTCAAGTGACGGTTCCCGCCCGGCCGGTTTCCGCCCCGCCGGTTTCCGCCCCGGCCCCCACGGCGCCCGCCACGGCGTCGCCCGACGAGGAGGAGAAGGACCCCCGCATGGCACAGCCGCAGCAGGATGACGCAACGACACCCGGGAAACCGCCACTGCGCGTCGGCATGGTCGGCTACTCCTTCATGGGCGCCGCCCACTCCCAGGGCTGGAACACCGCGGGACGCGTCTTCGACCTGCCCCGCCGCCCGGTCCTCGCCGCTCTCTGCGGCCGGGACGAGGCCGCCGTACGGGCCGCCGCCGACCGGCACGGCTGGGCCTCGGTCGAGACCGACTGGCGGGCCCTGATCGCCCGGGACGACATCGACCTCGTCGACATCTGCACCCCCGGGAACAGCCACGCCGAGATCGCCCTCGCCGCCCTCGCCGCCGGCAAGCACGTGCTGTGCGAGAAGCCGCTCGCCAACACGGTCGCCGAGGCCGAGGCCATGGCGGAGGCGGCCGAGGCGGCGCACGGGCGGGGCCAGGTGGCCATGGTCGGCTTCAACTACCGCCGGGTGCCCGCCATCGCCCTGGCCCGGCGGATGGTCGCCGAGGGGCGGCTGGGCGCCCTTCGGCACCTCCGGGTGACCTACCTCCAGGACTGGCTGGTCGACCCCGGGTTTCCGCTCACCTGGCGGCTGCGCAAGGACATGGCGGGGTCCGGGGCGCTCGGCGACCTGGGCGCCCATATCGTCGATGTCGCGCAGTACCTCGCGGGCGCACCGCTCGTCGGGGTCTCCGGGCTCACCCAGACGTTCGTACGCGAGCGGCCGCTGCCCGGCGCCGCGGCGGACGGCCCGGCGGCGGGCCCCGGGGGCCTCGGCACCGTCACCGTGGACGACGCCGCCCTGTTCACCGGCCGCTTCGCCGCCGGCGCCGTCGCCTCATTCGAGGCGTCCCGCTTCGCCACCGGCCGCAAGAACGCCCTGCGCTTCGAGCTCAACGGCGAACACGGCTCGCTCGCCTTCGACCTGGAGCGGCTCAACGAACTCGCCTACCACGACCACACCGAACCGGCCGCCCACGCCGGTTTCCGCCGCATCCTCGTCACCGAACCCGACCACCCCTACCTCGACGCCTGGTGGCCCCCCGGCCACGGCCTCGGCTACGAGCACACCTTCGTCCACCAGGCCCGCGATCTGATCCACGCCGTCGCCGAGGGCCGCCGCCCCGAGCCGTCCTTCGCCGACGGGCTCCAGGTCCAGCGCGTCCTCGCGGCGGTCGAGGAGAGCGCCGGGAAGAACTCCGTCTACACCCCCGTCAGCTGAGAGGCCCCGAGCATGCCGCATCGCTTCACCCTCTTCACCGGCCAGTGGGCCGACCTGCCCCTCGAAGAGGTCTGCCGCCGCGCCGCCGACTTCGGCTACGACGGCCTCGAACTCGCCTGCTGGGGCGACCACTTCGAGGTCGACAAGGCGCTCGCCGACCCCTCGTACCTCGAGTCGCGCCACCGGCTCCTCGACAAGTACGGCCTCAAGTGCTGGGCGATCTCCAACCACCTGGTCGGCCAGGCCGTCTGCGACGCCATCATCGACGAGCGCCACCAGGCCATCCTGCCGTCCCGGGTCTGGGGCGACGGCGAACCCGAGGGCGTGCGGCAGCGCGCCGCCGCCGAGATCAAGGACACGGCACGCGCGGCGGCGGCCTTCGGCGTCGACACCGTCGTGGGCTTCACCGGCTCCGCCATCTGGCATCTGGTGGCCATGTTCCCGCCCGTCCCGGAAGCCATGATCGAGCGCGGCTACGAGGACTTCGCCGCCCGCTGGAACCCGATCCTCGACGTCTTCGACTCCGAGGGGGTGCGCTTCGCCCACGAGGTCCACCCGAGCGAGATCGCCTACGACTACTGGACCACCCACCGCGCCCTGGAGGCCATCGACCACCGCCCCGCCTTCGGCCTCAACTTCGACCCGTCGCACTTCGTGTGGCAGGACATCGACCCGGTCGGCTTCCTGTGGGACTTCCGCGACCGGATCTACCACGTCGACTGCAAGGAGGCCCGCAAGCGGCTCGACGGCCGCAGCGGCCGCCTCGGCTCGCACCTGCCGTGGGGCGACCCGCGCCGCGGCTGGGACTTCGTCTCGGCAGGTCACGGCCATGTCCCCTGGGAGGACGTGTTCCGGATGCTGCGCTCCATCCGCTACGACGGTCCGGTCTCGGTCGAGTGGGAGGACGCCGGGATGGACCGGCTCCAGGGCGCCCCCGAGGCACTGGCCCGCCTGAAGGCGTACGACTACGAGCCGCCGGCGGCCTCCTTCGACGCCGCCTTCGGAAACTGACGCCCGGCTGAACTGCTGGGTCACCGAAAGGTTCCCCAGTCACCGAAAAGTGCGTTCTTGCACGTCAGTGTCCGCTCTCCTATGGTTCCCGAGTAACCACAAGAGAGTGACACAAGGAGAACGCGCAACATGGCCATCACCCTGGTGAACCCCAGCGGACTGCCGGAGATCGACGTGTACCGGCAGGTGTCGATCGCGACCGGGTCGAAGCTCGTCCACATCGCCGGCCAGGTCGCCTGGGACGCCGATGGCGTCACCGTCGGCGAAGGCGACCTCGCCGCCCAGGTCGAACAGTGCTACCTCAACATCGGTACGGCCCTGGCCGGAGTCGGCGGGTCCTTCGACGACGTGGCGAAGCTGAACGTCCACGTCGTCGACTGGACCCCCGACAAGATGCCCCTGCTCTTGGACGGGATCGCCCGCGCGGCCGCGAAGCTGGGGGTCACCCCGACCCCGCCGGTCACCCTGCTGGGCGTCGCGGCGCTGGACGTACCCGAGCATCTGGTCGAGATCGAGGCCGCCGCGGTCCTCGACTGAACCGGCGCTCCCGCGCGTCAGCCGTCGAAGCGGCGGCGGGATTCGTCGATATGACCGATGTACTGGTGGGTCCAGGCGCACATGCCGTCGATCGTCCCCCGCAGGGCCTGGCCCGCCTCGGTCAGGGTGTACTCGACCCGCGGCGGCACGGTGGGGTGCACGGTCCGCTCCACCAGGCCGTTGCGCTCCAGCATGCGCAGGTTCTGGGTGAGCATCTTGTGGCTGATGCCCTCGACCTCGTTGCGCAGCTCGCTGAAGCGCAGGGTGCGTTCACCGAGGAACTCGATGATCAGCAGCGCCCACTTGTTGGCGACGTCCGAGAAGATCTCCCGCGCCAAGGAGTCCGCGCGCGCCAGGTCCGCGTCCTCGGGCGAGCCGCTGTACCGCTTGCCCCCCATCGGGTTCCCCCTGTCATCGAAACGTACGTTCTCCCATGTCAGCAGCCACTCTCCTACAGTTTCCGAGTAACCACAAGAGAGTGACCGCGAAGTCCCCGGATCGGCCCCTCCCGGCCCCGGCCGGCACACGGCATACTTGGGCCGCCCGCCCGCGCCCAGGCGGTCAGGCGCGCTCGATACGCACTGGGATACGCACTGACCAGGGGTTTCCGTGACAGCATCCGCATCCGTACCCGTATCCGTTCCCGCGCTGCCCGACGGCGTGGACCCGGCCTGGCTGCCGCCCGAGGCGTTCCGTCCGCTCGGTTCCCGGCGCACGCTGATCTCGGGCACGGGCCCGCTGGTGGACACGGTGCACGGAGAAGTGGCGGACGCCTGCGCACGGTTCGGCGGCGAGGTCGCCACGGCCGCGCGGGCGCAGGGCGCGTCGTACGACCTCGAACTCGAACTCGAGGAGGACGGCGACCCGGACGGGCTCGGGGACGAGGGGTTCGCGCTGGTCCGGGCGGACGGCGTCACACGGGTGACGGCCGCCCGTCAGGCCGGGCTGCTGTACGGGCTGTTCCACCTGGTGCGGCTCGGCGAGGCGGCCTTCCGGGGCGAGCCGGCGCCCGAGACGCACCGTCCGGCGCTGGCCCTGCGGATGCTGAACCACTGGGACAACGTGGCGGTGCACCCGGTGATGGGCCAGGTGGAGCGGGGGTACTCGGGCGGCTCCCTGTTCTGGCGGGACGGCCTGGCCCGGGGCTCGCGCGACGAGCTGGAGCGGGTGCGCTGTTACGGCAGGCTGCTCGCCGCGTCCGGCATCAACGCGATCACCGTGAACAACGTGAATGTGCACGAAGCGGAGGCGCATCTGCTGACCGATCGCGTCGGCGAGGTGGCCGCGATCGCGGACGCGCTGCGCCCGTACGGGATCCGGACGCATCTGTGCGTCTCCTTCGCCTCGCCCGTCGTGCTCGGCGGCCTGCCCACCGCCGATCCGCTGGACGACGCGGTGGCCGGCTGGTGGGCGGAGACGACCCGCCAGGTGTACGCGGCGATACCCGACTTCGGCGGGTATGTGGTCAAGGCCGACTCCGAGGGACAGCCCGGCCCGTTCACCTACGGCCGCAGCCACGCGGACGGCGCCAACATGCTCGCCGCGGCGCTCGCCCCGTACGGCGCCACGGTGCACTGGCGGGCGTTTGTCTACAACCATCGGCAGGACTGGCGCGACCGGTCGGTGGACCGGGCATGCGCCGCCTACGACCACTTCGCCCCGCAGGACGGCGAGTTCGCGCCGAACGCGGTGCTCCAGGTGAAGCACGGGCCGATGGACTTCCAGCCGCGCGAGCCCGTCTCCCCCGTGATCGGCGCGATGCCGAACACCCGGCTGGCGGTGGAGATCCAGGCCACCCAGGAGTACACGGGACAGCAGCGGCACGCGTGCTGGCTCGGGCCGATGTGGAGCGACGCGCTTCGGTTCCGGCCCGAGGGGGACGAGGGGCCCGGCGTCGGGGACCTGGCGCGCGGCGGCGGCCTGGTGGCGGTCTCCAACGCCGGTGACGACCCGTTCTGGACCGGGCATCCGCTGGCGCAGGCGAATCTCTACGCGGTCGGCCGCCTGGCCTGGCAGCCCGACGCGGACCCGCGCGCGGTCCTGCGGGAGTGGATCGAGCTGTCCTTCACCCCCGACCGGACCGCCGATCCGGCGCGGCTGCGCGACGGGCTGTCGGCGGTGCTGGACGGCTCCTGGCGCACGTACGAGAAGTACACGGCGCCGCTCGGCGTCGGCTTCATGGTGCAGCCCGGGCACCACTACGGGCCGAGCGTGGACGGCTACGAGTACAGCCCGTGGGGGACGTACCACTTCGCCGACCGGGACGGCGTCGGCGTCGACCGCAGCCGGGCGACCGGCACCGGGTTCGCGGGGCAGTACGCCAAGCCGTGGGCGGAGTTGTACGAGTCGCCCGCGACCTGCCCGGACGAGCTGCTGCTGTTCTTCCACCACGTGCCGTACGGGCATGTGCTGCACAGCGGCGAGACGGTGATCCAGCACATCTACGACACGCACTTCGAGGGCGTGGCGGAGGCGGAGGAGGCCGGCCGGGTGTGGGCCGGGCTCGCGGACCTGATGAACCCGGCACGCCACGCGCGGGCGGCGGAGCGGTACGAGGAGCAGCTCCGCAGCGCCCGCGAGTGGCGCGACCACATCAACACCTACTTCTTCCGGAAGTCCGGCATCCCGGACACCCGGGGCCGCCGCATCTACTAGACCTGTACGGGGGCGCCGGGTGGGCCGGGGACGGCTGAGGGCTCCGGCGCGCGGCGGGACCACCGGCCCGCGATGACCGCGCACACCATCAACTGGAGCTGGTGGAAGAGCATCAGCGGCAGGATCACCGGCCCGGCCGCGTCGCCGAACAGCACCGCGGCCATGGGGAGCCCGGTGGCCAGCGACTTGTTGGAGCCGCAGAAGACGATGGTGACGCGGTCCTCCCGGCGGAAGCCGAGCCGCCGTGCGGTGTACGAGGTCGCGGTGAGGGCCAGCGCCAGCACCACCGCGGCCACGCTCACCAGCGCGCCCAGCCGCGCCGGGGTGACCTGGTTCCACACGCCTTCCGTCATCCCCCGGCTGAACGCCGTGTAGACGACGAGCAGGATGGAGCCCCGGTCCAGCAGGGCGAGCACCCGCTTGTGGCGGCCGATGAAGGGCGCGGTCCAGCGGCGCAGCGCCTGTCCGGCGAGGAAGGGGAGCAGCAGCTGGGTGGCGATGGCCAGCAGCCCGTGGGCGGAGAAGCGGACGTCGGAGCCGATCAGCCAGGCCGCGAGCAGCGGGGTGGCGATCATGCCGAGCAGACTGGAGTACGTCCCGGCGCAGATGGCGGCCGGGACATTGCCCCGGGCGGTGGAGGTGAGGGCGACGGAGGACTGGACGGTGGAGGGCACGACGCAGAGGAAGAGCAGACCGGTGTAGAGCCGGTCGCTGAGAAGGGCGGGGGCAAGGGCCCCCGCGGCCAGCCCCAGCAGTGGAAAGAGCACGAAGGTGCTCGCGCCCACCACCAGGTGGAGCCGCCACTGCCGCAGTCCGTCCAGCGCCTCGCGGGTGGAGAGCCGCGAGCCGTAGAGGAAGAACAGCAGCCCGATGGCGAGGTCCGCGGCGTCGCCGACGGCCGTGGCCGCCGCGCCGCTCGCGGGCAGCAGCGCCGCCAGCGCGACCGTCCCGAGGAGGGCGGCGACATAGGGGTCCACCGCCCTCCCGAGCCGGCCCGGCCACGACTGCGGCCAAGCCTTGCGCTTCATGTCAATCCCCGCTTTCGCCCTGCCACGGCGGGTGGCCGATCTCCGGCACCGGGTCCGGACCGGTGATGTCGCCGGTCCGGACCTCGACGGCACCGCCGCCCCCGTCGTGGTCGCTGCCCGCGGTGCCGTGGCTCATCAGCAGCGTGTTGAGGGTGCGGTCGACCTCCAGCCAGGAGTCGGCGGAGGAGTTGTCGATGACCACCAGGCCGGTGTGCGGCCCGGAGACCGGGGCCGGCGCTTCCGGCTCGTCGTCGTCCTGGGAGGCGCGCACGGGCGGGGGCGTCGCCGTCGCGCGGACCGTGTGGCCCCCGGACAGGACGACCGCGGTGGTCGCGAGGACGAGCCCGGCCGCGGACGGACGGGTCGGGCGGATGTGCTTCGCGGACTTCCGGCGCCGACCGGTGCCGGGCCGGAAAATCGTGGAGGGCATAGGGGCGGCTCCCGCGTCAGACCGTGACCGGACGGCGATTTCCGTGGTGCCTGCTGATGTTTTTCTCCAGCAATTCCGTGGAGCCCCTGACCCCGACGGCGCCGGCTTCCACGGTGTCGGGCAGCCGCCCGTCCGCCCTTTTCAGTTCCCGCAGCGCACCGTCGATCGCGCCATGGGCGGCGAAGAGACAGGGGGTGCTGTAAATCGCGACGTCCACGCCCATTTCGGTGAGCTCGGACAGGGAGAGCCGGGGCGATTTCCCGCCCGCGATCTGGTTGAACAGCAGGGGTTTGTCGCCGATGACCGCGCGCACCTTGCGGATCCACTCCACGCTCCGCACCCCGTCGACCAGCACCACATCCACGTCGGTCTCCGCCAGCGCGGCCGCCCGCCGCAGGATCTCGGACTCCTCGGTGGCGTCGGTGCGCGCCACCACCACCAGGTCCTTCCTGCTGTTCAGCACCAGGTGGAGCTTCTGGAGGTACTCCTCGAGCGGCAGGATCAGCTTGCCGTCCGCGTGGCCGCAGCGGCGCGGTCGCTTCTGGTCCTCGAGGATCACCCCGGAGGCCCCGGTGCGTTCCAGCCGCTGCACCACATGGCAGGCGACCTCGGGGTCCACATAGCCGTCGTCGATGTCCACGAGCAGATGGTGTTCGGGGAAGGCCAGCCGCAGCCGCTCCACGAAGGCCACCATGTCGGGCCAGGCGATGAAGCCGATATCGGGAAGTCCGTAATGCGAGGCGGCGAAGCCGAAACCGGAGACGAAGAAGCCGTTGTAGTGCCGGGCGGCGATCGACGCCGAGTACATGTCGTAGATACCGATGAGGGGTGTGGTGCGAGGCGAGTGGATTTCCTCGCGCAGGGCATTTCCGCAGAGCATGATATCCCCTTGAGTTCGGAACCTCTCGCTGTTGCGCAAGGATTGTGCAACAGCATGCTCAGGTTTACAGGAGACCAAGAAACAGTAAAGCAACACGCCGGACATTGCCCGAAGATGCCCGGATCGGCTCGCGCCCCGGTCGAACGGCCCTTGAGCCCGGAAGGCCCGGGTCCAGGTGGGCAACGACGCCTCTGACATGCCGAGTCCGCTGGCCAGGCCCGTGGCACACAGGTTCAGAATCCTTAATAGGACTTTCCCTCAAAGGTGCCGTTCGAGGGAATCGATACGTTCGGGAGCGAGTCCTGGACTTGGTAAAGACAGGGTCGGTCCGAGGACTTTTGGAACCGGAAAACGCGGGCCGCCGGCGCGCCCGGACTCAACGGGCCGACGGGTTGCCCTGGTGGGTGAAGGCGGCCCAGAGCTGGATCCGGTCGAGGTCGGTACGGGCGGCTTCGCCGCGGAGGTCGCCATGGAGGGTGGGCGGGGGCTCGCGGTCCGGGTTGAGCATCCACATCTGGGCGGCGCGCAGTGCGTCCGCCGGGGCGAGGCCGTGCGTGGTGACGAAGTCGTGGAAGACGGCCATCATCACAGCCGTCGAGGCATCGCGGACGGCCCAGCGCGAGCCGATGACGTCGGCCGCCCCACGGGCGATCAGGGCGGTGGACAAGGTCAGGGCCTCGTCGTGGTTGCGGGTGCTCAGGTCCGTCTCGCAGGCGCTGAGCACCACCAACGGGCCCGCGGCGTCCGGCTGCCCGGTGGCGGTGCCGTCCAGGATGCGGGCCACGGTCAGGCGTCCGGCGTCATGGGGACCGTCCGGCGGGGTGGCGAGCCAGAGCGCCGAGCGCGTGGGATGCGGTCCGACCAGGGCATGGCAGGAGATGTGCAGTACGGCGGCCGGGGAGCCGCCGCCGGGCAGGACGGCGAGGATGTCCTCCGGGGTGCCCGGCGCGTCGCTGACGCCGGGCGTGGGGAACTCGCCGTAGCGAAGGCCGTCCGGGTAGCAGGCCGCGCGCAGCGCCTCGGTCTCGATCCCGGCCCACAGGAGGGAGAGTTCGGGGTCGGCGACCAGGACCTGCCCGGCGTCGGTGGGCAGCCGGTCCCGGGCCGCGGCCCGCAGGAACTCGGCACCGGAGGGGGCGTAGCTGAGCACCGCTTCCTCGCAGGCGTACCGGTACCGGCGCCCGTCGCGCCCGTACGGGGTGCGGGCCGCGTGCCAGGCGACCGCGCCGAGCGCCCCGCAGGGCACCAGCACGATCCTCGGCGGCCGGCTGAGTGGCCCGACGGCCGCCAGGACGGGGCCCACCGCGGCGGGCCAGGCCCAGTCGCACAACTCGTCCAGCGCCGCTTGCCAATGCCGGTCCGACGCCGCCTGCCCGCTCGCGTCGGCCGTGGCGTCGGCGGCGGCCCGGGAGCGTCGGGCCGTGGCGTCGAGATAGCGCTCCAGCGGCGGGCTGCCGGGGGTCAGCAGCGGCAGCTTCAGGACAGCGGGCGGCGCGTCACCGGTGTCGGGGCGGAGGATCAGCGCGAAGCCGGGCTGGCCGGAGTGGAGCCCCAGGATGAGATAGACGAGCGCGTCGGCGCCGGCGGCGGTGAGGCCGGCCTTCAGCCCTGCCAGGTCCGGGGGGTCGAGCAGGCTCCGGACGCCCGCGTCGCTGCCCGCGCCCAGCGCGTCAAGTGCCCTGCGGCGCAGGGTGCCGGGGATCTGCCGCTCCGTGGGCCCGCCCAGGAGCGGGGCGTCGGTACCGGGCGCGAGCCTGTGCGCCGCGACTTCGGCGCGCCACTGGCGGGCCAGGTCGGGGTGGCCGCGGGCTTCGAGGAGTTCGGGAATGCCGCGAGACGCTGCGGCGGCGCGCAGCACCAGGGCCCGGCCCATCTCCAGCGCGTCCACCGCATCGGCGGGGCGGAAGCATACGGTGTTCCAGAAGGCCAGCCACAGTGCCTGCGCCGACCCGGTGCGGGCCACGGCCAGGCCGTGTTCGGAGCCGAGTTGGAGGAGGACGTCCGCGGCCAGCCTGGCCAGCGCCTCCCCTCGGGTCACCAGGCTGGCGTTCACGTCGTCGTTCGCGGTCGGACCGTGACGGTCGCGGCGCAGCCAGTAGGCCTCGGACAGTTGGGCCAGCGCGTCGGCGGTGTGCGGCGGGCCGTGCCCTTGGGCCATCAGCTCGCGGACCCGGGCCAGCTCGGTGATGCACTGGTCGAGCAGGTCCGGGTCATCGAGGTGGCGGGCGGTGTGCAGCAGGGCCCGGCCGAGGTGGGACCGCAGCCGGACTTCCTGGTGGGCGGTGGGCTGCGGTCCCTCGAGGATCCGATGGACCTCCGCGACGGCCTGGTCGGCGGCGTCCCGGCCGGGATCGATGATGACCAGTTGGATCATCGCCGAGGCCCGTACGGCCGGGAAGTACGGTGTGAGCAAGGCGGTGATCTGCCGCTGGTCGGTCTCCGCCACGTCCCGGAGGTACCGGGCCGCAGCGCGGAGTTCGGCCGGGTTCGGGTTGCGGGCGGACTGTTCCTGATGGGCATCGGCCAGGATGACGGCGATGGCGAAGCGGTTCTCCTGGTCGGGCGGCAGGGTGGCGTACAGGTCGGTCAGCTCCTCGATGAGGCGCGGCAGCACGGTGGGGTCGTCGCTGCGGCGGGCCAGGGCCAGCTCTTGGTAGGACGCGAACACCATCGCGCTGACCAGGTCCCTGGACGGTGGTGAGCCGTCGCGGCGGTAGGCGGCGCGCAGTTCCCTGGCCATCGTCAGGGCGGCGTCGGCGGCCTGGTAGCTGCCCCCGAGCATCGCCGCCGCGTTGACGCGCCCGGCCAGGGCGCTGGCCACGGCCTGCCGGGCGGGCATGGCCTTCTCGCCCTCCCGGGACAGCCCGTCGATCATCTCCCGGAGCCGGGCGGTACCCCGCTCCAGGTGTGCCAGATCGCCGGTCTGCTGCACCCGTACCGCATTGATCAGGCTGGTCAGCCACTGTTCCAAAGTGACCTGGCCCGGCCCGCCGAAACGGCCGGCGGGCTCGGGGTCGGGCTCCGACACGGCCTCGTCCACCTCGTCGAAGTCCATCGTGCCGGGCACCAGAAAGTTGGCCTGGACCAGCAGAGCGGCGTGCAGCTTGGCCATGCGGCCCCGTTCGGGTGCGTCCGCCGGCAACTCCCGCAGGGCGCGCCGGGCGACGTCCGCGCAGCGGCGGGTGTCCTCGGCCAGCGCCTGGGGGTCGTCCTCTCCGGACCTGAGCCCGATCAGCAGCTCGCTCAGCGGTGCGAAGACCGGTTGGTCCAGGCCCAGGGCCGCCACTTCCTCGTCGGCCTTCTCGGCGGAGACCCTGAGCTCGTACACCGCGTGGCACAGCCACACCAGGAGACCCGTGAACCGCGGGATGTCCTCGGAGGCCCAGGCGAGTACGCCCTGGACGGCGTCGGCCAACGCGTCCTCCCCGAGGGGGGCCGTGCCCGTCTGCTCCGTCGTGTTCTCCTCGAGCGAGCCGGACAGGGCGGACATTGTCAGCCTGATCTCCGACACCACAAACCCGAGGAGTCGGAGCAGCTGCGGATCTTCCGGGACCTGGGCGAGGCGGCTGAGCACCCCTGTGGCCTCCGCCAGGTCGTCCGCCACGGATCCGGTCAGTGGCTGCGGACCCGTGGCACGAAGCGGCGGCTCCTGGCGCGGGCCTTGGCGCAAGGCTCGCATGGCTCGCGCGTAGTGTGCCGGGACGAGCAGCCAGAGCAGCGCTCTGCGGGCATGCACCGCGAGCGGGTCGGTGAGCGGCCCGGTGCGGTCGGCCCAGCGCAGGTGGTGCAGGGCGAACTGCCGTGCCCGCCCGCCCGCGTCGCGCCGTTGGTCCGGTCCGCCGCTGTCGAGCCAGACGCACATCAGGATGCCGAGCGAAGGGACGACGCCGTCCCGGAGCGGATCGTCCGCGGGCAACAGTTTTTCGATGGCGGCGAGATGCTGCATGGACTGCCACAGCGCGGCGGTCCGCCCCGGGTCGTTCGCCGGCCGGCGCAGCACCTCGTTGGCCTGGCGGGTGGCGAGGTCGGCCCAGGCGCGCAGCACCGGCCCGCGGTCCCCGCTGTCGTTGTGGTGCCGCTTGTCGTCCACCCCGTGCTCTCCCCCGTGTCCGACGGCCGCCGGGGCCCGGCCGACCACGGCCCGGGCCCGGCTCGGCCGCTGCCAGGTCACTTACCCTGGCGAGCGGCCGCGGCAACGTACCGTCCGGCTCACAGGAAACGGCTGAGGAACGCCCGGGTGCGCGGGTTGGCCGGGTTGTCCAGGACCTCCTCGGGGCGGCCGCTCTCGACGATCCGGCCGCCGTCCATGAAGACCACGCGGTCGGCGACCTCCCGGGCGAAGCCGATCTCGTGGGTGACCACCAGCATGGTGAGGCCACCGCGCGCCAGGTCCCGCATGGTGGCGAGGACCTCGCCGACCAGTTCGGGGTCGAGGGCGCTGGTCGGCTCGTCGAAGAGCATCAGCTTCGGCCGCATGGCCAGGGCGCGGGCGATGGCCACCCGCTGCTGCTGCCCGCCGGACAGCTGGCGCGGGTAGGCGTCCGCCTTCTCGGCGAGCCCCACCTGCGTCAGCAGCCGCAGCGCCGTCTCCCGCGCCTCGGCCTTGGGCACGCCCAGGACGCCGACCGGGGCCTCCATGACATTGCCGAGGGCGGTCTGGTGCGGGAACAGGTTGAAGTGCTGGAACACCATCCCGATGTCGCGCCGCTGCCGGGTCGCCTCGCGGGGCCGCAGATGGTGGACGCGGGAGCCGGCCCGGCGGAACCCGATCAGCTCGCCCTCGACGTGGACGGAGCCGGAGTCGATCGGCTCCAGGTGGTTGACGCACCTCAGGAAGGTCGACTTGCCCGAGCCGGACGGGCCGAGGAGCACCACGACCTCGCCCGGGTGGACCTCCAGGTCGATGCCCTTGAGCACCTCCACATGTCCGAACCGCTTGTGCACCTGGTGCGCCCGTACCATCGGGCGGGTGGTCGTCATGAGGAGGTCTCCGTTACGGGGGCCGTCCGCGCCGCGCGGCGGCGGAAGAGCGCGAAGTCCCAGAAGCTCTGCGGGGCGTTGCGGCTGCTGCCGCGGGCGTAGTAGCGCTCGATGAACGACTGCCCGACGTAGAGCACGGAGGTCATGACCAGGTACCAGAGGCAGGCCACGATGAGCAGCGGGATGGTCTCGAAGGTGCGGTTGTAGATCGACTGCGCGGTGTAGAGCAGATCGGCGAGGGCGATCACGCTGACCAGCGAGGTCGCCTTGAGCATGTTGATGACCTGGCTGCCGGTGGGCGGCACGATGAAGCGCATCGCCTGTGGCAGCACGATCCGGCGCAGGATGCGGGCCCGGCCCATGCCGAGCGCGGAGGCGGCCTCGGTCTGGCCGTGGTCGACGCCGAGCAGGCCGCCGCGCACGATTTCGGCCATGTACGCGGCCTCGTTGAGGCCGAGGCCGAGGATGGCGGCGAGCCAGGGGCTGATCAGGGTGTTGGTCTCCGCGCTGATGAACTCGGGGCCGAACGGGATGCCGAAGGAGATCCGGGGCAGCAGCGCGGAGAGGTTGTACCAGAAGATCAGCTGCACCAGGACCGGTATGCCGCGGAAGAACCAGACGTAGGTGCCGCAGACCGCGCTGAGCACCCGGTTCTCCGACATGCGGCCCACCGCGACGAAGACGCCGCCGACGATGCCGATCGCCATGGCCACCACGGTGAGTTCGATGGTGGTGACGATGCCCTGGCCGAAGACCTGCGCGCCGAAGTACTCGCCGACCGTGCCCCACTCGAAGTTGGGGTTGGTGATCAGGAAGTGTCCGAGCTGGGCGGCGAGGACCGCCAGGACCGCCACGGACAGCCAGCGGAGCGGATGCCGTACGGGTACGGCGTCGGCCACGTCCACGGGCTGGTCGGGGGCGTGCGGGTGGGTCGCCCGCTCCTTGACGGCGACATCCGCCGGGGTGTGGTCCCGGGATTCCGGGGAGGGTTCGGTGGCCATGGCGGCTCACCTCCTTTCGTGAGTCATCCGGAGCCGGGCCTAGGACGTGGCGAGGTTGACGCCGGCCTTCTTCAGCTCGTTGTCCTTGAGCCCCCACTTCGCCATGACCTGGTCGTAGGTGCCGTTGTCGATCAGCTTCTGAATCGCCTTGAGCAGCACGTCGCGCAGCGGTCCGTCCTTGGGTACGACGGCTCCCTGGTAGAGGTCGTCGAACCCGTTGGACTGCCCGGTGCCCGCCAGCTCCAGCTCGCCCTTGGACTGCTGCACGAAGTACGTCAGCGGGGCCTGCGAGGAGAAGAAGGCCTCGGCGCGGCCGGACTTGACGGCGAGGACGGAGGACGGCTGGTCCTTGTACGACTGGACCTGGACGGCGGACTTGCCCTTCTTCACGCAGTTCTCGGACTGCTTCTTGATGACGCCCTCGGCGGAGCCGCCGGCCATGACCGCGATCTTCCGGCCGCAGGCGGTGTCGAGGGAGGCGATGCCCTTCGGGTTGCCCTTCGGCACGGCGAAGACGACGAACTCGCGCACCCAGTCGACGAAGTCGTTGGCGCTCTGCCGCTCCTTGAAGTCGCCGACCGGGCCGATGGCGAAGTCGTAGCGGCCGGCCTTGATGCCGGTCAGTTCGCTGGGCAGCCCGTCCGTCGTCACATGCTCGATGGTGACGCCGAGGACCTTGCCGAGCGCGGCCGAGAGGTCAGCGGAGGCCCCGGTGAGGTTGTGGCCGTCGGACCCGGCGATCTCGTACGGCGGGAAGGAGCCGTTGTTGACCGATACCAGCTTCCCGGACCGGCGTGCCTTCTCGGGCAGTTGGTCGTGCAGTTCCTTGTCCTCGGTCAGCTGGGACCCCGCCGCGGCGGCCGTGCCCTTGCCGCCCGCGGCGCCGTCGGCCTGGGGCGGGTTGGAGCCGCAGGCGGCGAGCAGGGCGGTACAGGACAGAGCGGCCGCGGCGGCGAGGGCGAGTCGTCTGGGGGACATATCAGGCTCCGAGGGGAAGGGTGCCGAGGGGACGGACGGTCGGGTCGACGGCGAACCGCCGGTTGGCGAGGACGGGCAGGGTGCTGCGGGCGGCGGCGGTGACGCCCGGGTCGGCCTCGGCCCAGGCCAGGCCCTGGCCGGTGGCGAGCCGGGCGCGCACGGTGCCGAGCGGGTCGACGATCAGGCTGTTGCCGATGTTGCGGGGGCCGGACTCGCCGCTGGCGGCGACCCAGCAGGTGTTCTCCAGGGCCCGCGCGGCGATCATCACCTCCCAGTGGCGTTCCTTGGCCGGGCCGCGCACCCAGGCGGCCGGGAGCGCCAGCACCTCGGCGCCCGCGTCGGTCAGCAGCCGGGCCAGCTCGGGGAAGCGGACGTCGTAGCAGGTCATCAGGCCCACCTTGGTGCCGGCCACCTCGACGACGACGGGGGGTTCGTCGGCGGGGCGGACGTTGGCGGACTCCTGGTCGCCGAAGGCGTCATAGAGGTGGATCTTGCGGTAGCGGGCGATCAGCTCGCCCGCGCGGAGCACCACCAGGGTGTTGAAGACCCGGCCGTCGTCGGAGGGCTCGTGGATGCCCACCACGACGGTGGTGGAGCTGTGCGCGGTGGCGGCGGCGAGTTCGGTGACGAACGGGCCGTCCAGCGGCTGGGCGACCTCGCGGATGCGGTGGCGGTCCTCGGTGAAGCGGGCCAGGACGCCCTCGGGGAGGACGAGCAGGTCCGCGCCGCCCCGGTCCGCCTCGGCGGCGAGGTCGAGGCACGCGCCCAGGTTCTCCTTCCAGTCGGGGCTCGCGGCGAACTGTCCTACGGCGATGCGCATGGTGCGGTGCTCCAAGAAGTCTCGATCGGTGAAGTGGGCAGGTCCGACGGGGGACGGCGGCGTCACGCGGCGGGGACGGCGGCGGCCGACGGGAGCGGGAAGACGACGGCGGGGTCGATGGGCTCGGGCGCTATGCCCTGGGCGTGCAGCTCCTCGCAGAAGGCCCGGGTCATGGCGGCGTTGGGCTCGGTGCCGTACGGCATCCAGTCCGCGCCGAAGACCTCGGCCGACTCGGTGAGGGCGTGCAGCAGCCAGGGCGTGGTGTCGGCGAGCAGCCGCCGCCGCTCCAGCCAGTGCCGCTTGGACGCCTCGAGGCCCGTGAGAAGGGCGGCGGGCAGCTCCGGGTGGGCCTCGACGACCTCCTTCTTCAGCGTCACCAGGTGGATGCCGGGCACGAATCCGGTCGCCGCCCAGTAGGCGCGCTCCGCGGCCGGGTGGTCGTCGAGCAGATGCCGGAAGCGGCTGTCCGGGGTGAAGAACTCGGTCGGCATGAACGGGGTGAGGACCGCGTCAAGCCGTCCCGCGGCCAGCTCCCCCACCAGCGACTCGCCCTCGGCCATGGCCGAGACGTGCCGCGGCAGCGGACGGTCCCCCAGCCGGTCCTTGCCGACCTCCCCGGCGGCCAGCGGCCCCACCCGCCATTGGATGCCGGACAGATCCACGCCCGCGGCCCGGATCAGCGCCCGGGTCCAGGTGTTGCCGGAGTCGGGCCAGCCGGTGAGTCCGATCCGGGCGCCGGCGAGCTGCTCGAGCGAGCGCAGCGGGCTGTCGGCGCGCACCAGCACACAGCGGTGGCGGAAGCCGCGCATCACGAACGCGGGCAGGCCGACCAGCCGGTCGTCGCCCGCCGCGCGGGCCCGTACATAGCGGCTGAAGGAGGTCTCCCCGCCGTCGAGACCGGGCTCGGCGAGCACGTCGGGAGTGACGTCCCGCGCGTCGATCTCGACCTGGAAGCCCGGGACCTGCACCCGCCCGGACATCAGCGGCACCAGGTGGTCCCAGTCGCGGAGTCCCAGACGGATCGTGGGCGAAGACACAGCACGCACTCCTAGCGGTTGGTACATGACACACAAAGCTCGTTCATGGCGCACATGGCTTGTTTTCATCCATGCGATGACCGGAAGGCTATTGTTCGGAAGAGAAGGCAAACAAGATCTGCTTTGTTACTGAACATAGTTTTTCCATGTCGTAACCTGAGTGCGCACAGGCGGCTATGGAGCGCGGATGTGGGGGAATGAGCCGGTGGGCAGCGGAGACGGCAAGGTCGGGGGACCGGACGGCGCATGGCCGACCAGCAGACTCGCGGGGCACATCAAGGACGCGAGCGCCCACGGCATCGCGGCCGCCATGACCGATCTGATCCGGTCAGGTGAGCTGGCCCCCAGAAGCGCGCTCCCCACCGTGCGGGCCCTGGCCGGTGAGCTGAACGTCAGCCCCAGCACCGTGGCCGAGGCCTGGGCCGTGCTGCGCCGGCACCGGATGATCACCACGCTCGGCCGGCGCGGAAGCGTGGTCAGCGGCCCCCCGTCGGTGCCGCACCCGGTCCGCTACGAACGCGTCGGCGACTTCGGCGCCCATCTCACCCTCGATCTCGCCGTGGCGGCACCGGACCCCGCCCTGCTGCCCCCGCCGGCCGAGGCCCTGCTCGCCGGGGCGCGCACCCCGCTGCTCAACGACTACTCCCGCACCGCCATCACGGACGGGCTCCTCGACGCCGTGCGCGACACCTGGCCGTTCGCGCCCGAGGCGTGGATGGCCATCGACGGCGGCTACTCAGGCGTACAACTGCTGTGCCAGGCGCTGATCGTCCCCGGCGACCGGGTCATGGTGGAGGACCCGACGGCGGCCCGCCTGCTGGACATCCTCGAAGCCCTGGACGCCCAGGTCGTGCCCGTCGCCTGCGACGCCGAAGGCCCGCGGCCCGACGCGCTGGCCCGCGCCCTGGACCAGCGGCCCGCGCTGTTCCTGCATCAGTCCCGGGCCCAGGCGCCCTGCGGCTGGACGCTCAGTGAGGAGCGGGCCGCGGCCCTGGCCGCCCTGCTGGAGGACGCCCCGAACGTCACCGTCCTCGAGGACGACGGCATCGGCCCGCTCGCCACGCGCCCGGCCGCCAGCATCGGAACGCACCTCCCGCGGCGCACCGCCCTGGTGCGCTCGTACTCCAAGGCGTACGGGCCCGATCTGCGCCTGGGCGTGGTCGGCGGCCCGGGGGAACTGATCGAACGCGCCCGCGTCCTGCGGACCTTCGGCTCCGGCTGGACCAGCCGCATCCTCCAGGACGCGCTCGCCCACCTGCTCACCGACGCGGCCACCACCCGCCGGGTCCAGGAGGCCGCCGAGCGGTACGCGCTGCGCCGCGGCGCGCTCGCCGAGCGGCTCGCCGGGCTCGGTGTGCCCACCCTCAACCGGGACGGCCTCATGCTCTGGGTGCCGGTCGCCGACGAGACCTCCGCGCTGGTCACCCTGGCCGCCCGGGGTGTCACCGTCTCCCCGGGCAGCCGCTTCTGTGTCTCCTACTCCGAGCCCCATGTGCGGGTCGCCACCAGCAGGCTCTCCGAAGACCCGGCCGCCCTGGACGACACGGCGGCTCTGCTCGCCCTGGCCGCGGCGGCCACGGCCGATCACCTCCGCTGAGCCGGGCCGCCGCGGTGGAGCCGACGGGCTCAGGGGGCGGTGACGACCGCGGTGCCGCCGGCTCCCGCGGTGATCCGGCCGGGGCACAGCCCCCGTGCGGCGAGCCCGCTGAGGATCTGCGGCACGGCGCCGACGGTGCTCTGGTAACCGCCGTCGTGCATGAGGATGATGCCGCCGGCCCGCAGGGTGGCGGCGGCCTGGACGATCTGCTGGGTGCCGGCGCCGTTCCAGTCCTGGGAATCCACGTTCCACAGGACCTCGGTCAGCCCGAGGCGGGCCGCGTCCGACTTGACCTGCGCGTTGGTCTCCCCGTAGGGCGGCCGGAAGAGGGTGGGCGCCTGTCCGGTGATGCGCTGGATGGTGCTCTGGGCGGTGGCGATCTCGTTGTACGCGGCCGGTTCGCCGATCTGGGTGAGGTGGGCGTGGGTGGCGGTGTGGTTGGCGATCCACATGCCCGCCGCCTGCTCGGCCCTGAGCAGGTCCGGGTACTGTTCGGCGTGCTGCCCCCAGACGAAGAAGGTGGCCTTGGCCCCGCCGGCCCGCAGAGCGGTGAGCAGCGCCTGCGTCGATGAGGGGTTCGGCCCGTCGTCGTACGTCAGACCCACGTAGCCGTTGGGGCAGTTGGCCCAGGCCGCATCGCCGCGTGCCTCCCCGGGCGTGGCTGCCAGGGAGGCAGTCGCCGGGGAGGCAGCCACCGAGAGCGCCGCCATGGCGGCCGTGGCCGCGGCGATGAGCCCGATCCGTATGCGGTTGCGCGCGCTTCCGAGCATTGTTCCTCCTTGACGGGCGTGGTGGAGGTGCACCTGTTCGCAGCGCCGCCGGAGCCCGCCGCGGATGGCGATCGATGCGGAGTATGCTGCGGGACTGACACAGCGTCAACGCTCTCTTCCGGAACAGTTCCGGAAGGAACTTCCCGTCACGCTTGTGCTGGTGACCTTTTGAACTGCGCCTTCTCGGCACCGAGCGACAGATCTCGATCGCCATGGGGATCTTGAGGTCACCGGGCCCGAAAAATTTCCGGAAACGGGATGGCGCGTGGCCGCCGGAACTCACCCGCGCCCCGGAGCGACTACCTGGTTCGCCGGCACCCCGCCGGCTCTTGCGCGAATCAGGGAGTCACGCATGGCAGAGGTGGACCGCAATCGCCGCAGGCTGCTCCAGGCGGCCGCGGCGAGCGGGATGGGCGCGGGACTGACGACGATGGGCGCCGCGTCGTCGGCACGGGCCGAGGAGGTCGGAACACGCGGCGACGCGGGGGCGGGCGACCCCG
This sequence comes from Streptomyces sp. NPDC097640, assembly GCF_040302705.1. Lineage (NCBI taxonomy): Bacteria > Bacillati > Actinomycetota > Actinomycetes > Kitasatosporales > Streptomycetaceae > Streptomyces > Streptomyces sp. NPDC097640. The sequence goes on along the minus strand of NZ_JBEOSB010000001.1, from coordinate 606,716 downwards.
GGGAGCCCAAGGTGCGGGTGGCGGTGCTGCTGTACGACGGGGTCACCGCGCTGGACGCGGTCGGCCCGTACGAGGTGCTGTGCCGGGTGCCGGGGGTGACGGTGACCATCGTGGCCGAGAAGGCCGGGCGGGTCCGTACCGACACCGGCGAGTTGGGGCTGGTCGCGATGCGTTCGCTGGACAGCGTGGCGCGGGCCGAGGTGCTGCTGGTGCCCGGCGGAGGCCAGCGCGGCACCACGGCGACCATGGCCAACACCGCGGTCCTGGACTGGATACGGCGCATCCACCGCGGGTCCACGTGGACGACCTCGGTGTGCACCGGCTCGCTGATCCTGGGCGCCGCCGGGCTGCTGCGCGGCCTGCCCGCCACCACCTACTGGGCATCCCGCCCCTATCTGGCGGACGCCGGCGCCGTCTACACCCCGGGCCGGTTCGTCGAAGCCGGGAAGATCATCACCGCGGCCGGGGTCTCCGCCGGAATCGACATGGGCCTGCACCTCGCCGCCCGCCTGTCCGACGAACGGACGGCGCAGGCCATGCAGCTCGCCGTGGAGTACGACCCCGCCCCGCCCTATGACACCGGCAGCCCGGAAAAGGCGGGCCCGGAACTTCAGCAGCTCGCGCTGAAGTTGCTCGCGGACGCCGCGCGATAAGTCGGCGGGGCGGTGACGGCTGTGCAGGAATGGGGTGAGCGATTCCATTCCTGCACATTATTCAACTCGCAACTCCGCCTTGTGACTTGCATCACAGCCCATCGGCAATGGATCACAAATCTGCTCCCCTGTGAAAAGATGCCACCTCGGGGAGGCAAGAATGCCGACAATGATTGTTATCGGATACCGGGAAGATCTCGATCAGGCAATACGCCGCCGCGGCCTGGACCCCTACTATCTCGTACAGCCACCGGCGATCCCGCCGAAGGACCGCGACTTCACACGCGTCGACGACATCGAGAACGCCCAGGAAATACTGCGAGCAGTGCTGTCCGCGCGCATCGACGATGTGGCCGGGGTGCTCAGCGTCCATGAGATGGGAGTATTCGGGGCAGCCTATCTCCGTCAACAGCTGAACCTTCCCGGCAACACGGACTCGAAGAGAGTCCTGTACTTCCGGGACAAGTACCTCCAGAAGAGCGCACTGCCCCGCGACATCAAGCGAGCGCGCTGCCGATACGCGTCACGCGACACGTCGTTCACCGATCTCGCGGACGATCTGGGAAATCCCTTCGTCATCAAGCCGGCGACCGGAGCCGGCGCCCTCCGTACGAGCATCGTCCGTTCCCCGGAAGAGTACTCGCAGGCCCTGGAGCCATTCCCGGGCCAGTCGGAAGTCGCGATCGTCGCCGAGTCCTTCGTAGACGCCCCGGAAGTTTATATCGATGGCGTCTGGGAGAACGGCGATCTTCGATGGTCGTCCATGAGCAGCTACCACGTCTCACCGCTCAGCGCCGCACGGGGCGACATCCTGGCCGCGTACACGCTGGACAGAAGGCAACATTCGACACTTTTCCATCAGGCGGAGACGCTCGCCGGGCACGTACTGACAAGCCTGAACGCACCTGATTGCGTATTCCATCTGGAAGCGTTCACCGAAGAAACAGGGCTGACTTTCGGCGAGTGCGCCATCCGTCTCCCGGGGGCACTGTCCCCTCAGGTCAACAAGTTGACGTACGGCGTCGACCTCTTCGACGTCGAAATCAGTCTCGCGCTCGGCGAAGGGGCGTCTCAGGCACTGGCGAACAACAGCGCACCGGAGCGCTTTCACGGATACATCCTGCTGCGTTCCGCTCCCGCCGGCAATCTGACTCAACAGGATTTCGAACGCAACTTCCGTTTCGATGAGCTCCATTACTCTTCATCCCCCGATGCGCCGGTAGGACCGTACGGCCGCGTCGGGCAGGCGATCGTGTCCGACCCGGACGAGCTGAAACTGCGACAGACGATCGAGGAGATCGCGCGATTCAACGAGGCCGGACCCGGCCTGCGGGCCGAGTAACCGGCCCGCCATGTTGCTTATTTCGTGCTTGGGAGGCTGAGAACCAGTGATCGTGCTCGGTTACAACGGATTCAGCAGAGGTGCGGAACTTTTTGGGCGTCTTTACGGGGCGACCGGCGTCGGCCGTAATCTCCTGGTGGGTCATGACGCCGCGGCGGCTCTGGTCATCGACGGCGAGATGGTCGCGGCGGTCGAGGAGGAGCGGCTGAGCCGGGTCAAGAAGACCTCCGACTTTCCGGCCAACGCAATCGAATGGTGTCTGAGCTCCGCCGGTGTCGAACTCGACCAGGTGGATGTCTTCGCTTTCCCCTGGCGCTTTTCGCCGGCCGTGGCCGAGGAGATGATTTCGCAGATATGCGACTCCGACATACCGGTCACGGCCAAGTTCGACGCCCTGCGCAGCACGGGCGAGCTCTACTCCGGCATGCTCAGCCGCGAGGCGGTGTACGACGACTTCGTCCAGCGCACCGGCTATGAACTGGACCCCAACAAGCTCAGCCTGGTGCCCCATCATCTGGCCCATCTCATGTGCGGCGCCTATCTGGCCGGCGGGGGCGACGCGGCCTTCCTGGTGAGCGACGGCCGGGCGGAGACCCTGTCCTCCGTCATGGGGGAACTGCGGAACGGCGTGGTCCGGCTCTTCGACGAGAGCACCGTCCCCATGACCAGCTCGCTGGGTGTGGCCTTCGGGAGGATCACCCGCTATCTGGGGTTCGTTCCCAACAACGACGAGTACAAGGTGATGGGCCTGGCCGCGTACGGCCCGCCGCCGCGCCACAACCCCCTGCTCGAACGCGTGGTGCGGCTGCACGAGGACGGCTCGTACACCATCTCCATCCCCCGGGACATCGGGGCCTACTACGCACTGTTCGACAGTCTGTTCGACGGCGACAGCGAGAAGCGCGAGCAGTTCGACTTCCGCGTCAAGGTCGCCGGACTGGCGCAGCACATGGTCGAGGCCATCACCGCTCATCAGGTGCGCTCACTGACCGCGGCCTCCAGCCTGGACACCCTGCTCTTCGAGGGCGGGCTGGCGCTCAACTGCGTGGCCAACACCAAGATGCTGGAGAGGTCGCCCTTCACCGGCATGGAGGTCAGCTTCGGGGCCAGCGACCCGGGTGTGGCCATCGGCGCGGCCGTGTACGCCGCCGGTCTGCGGAACCGGCCCGCCGACGCGGTCACCACCCCGTACCTGGGGCCCTCGTACGACGAGAGCCAGGTCCTGGACGCGCTGGCGGAGTTCACGGACAGTGTCGAGTGGCAGGAGGAGCCCGACGCCGCCGCGGTCGCCGACAGAACGGCGGAGCTGCTGGCCGGCAAGAACGTCGTCGGCTGGTTCCAGGGCCGCGCCGAGTTCGGACCGCGCGCCCTGGGCAACCGCAGCATCCTCGCCAATCCGGCCTTCCCCGATATCAAGGACATCATCAACCTCCGGGTGAAACACCGGGAGCCCTTCCGCCCCTTCGCGCCGGTCATCCTCGAGTCCGAGGCGCCACGCGTCTTCGAGATGGGCAAGAAGGCCTCGTCCCCCTATATGACGTTCGTCTTCCCGGTGCGGAAGGAGTACCAGGAGCGGATTCCCGGCGCCTGTCATGTGGACGGCACCTCCCGCGTCCAGACGGTGAACGAGCGGCAGAACCCCGCGCTCGCGGAGCTGTTGCGCGCCTTCACGGCGCGGACGGATGTGCCCTGCCTCCTGAACACCTCCTTCAATGTGGCCGGTGAGCCCATCGTCTGCTCACCGCGGGACGCGCTGGAGTGCTTCCTCGCCACCGAGATCGACTATCTGGTCATCGACCGGTTCGTGGTCACCAAGAAGGGCAGCTGAGCCGTCGGCCCGCAGGTCACGCTCGACCTGCGGGCCGGCGTCCGGCCCTCGCCGGGGCGCTACCCGAGCCGGAGGGGCTCGTTCGGCCCACTCTTCGTCTCAATGGTCAGGAACGACAGAACGTCATCGCCGATGTTCTTCAGATCATGAAGGTGGTACCGCCCCGTCGCGAGGTCGAAGTACCGGGTCTGGCCACGGACATAGGAGATCTCCCGCGTGCTGCCGTCGCCGTTGTGCTGGCGGGCCCGGCCGTCGGTGAGGGCTGTCCAGTGGTAGGCCAGCACATGTCGATGGACGGGAATCCGCTCTCCCGGGTGCAGACGGGTCTCCCAGATACGCAGCTCATCGGTCTCCTTCAGCAGCGACTGGCCGACGCAGCCGTGGTGGGCGTTGCTGTCGAACTCGGCCTTCAGCGGCGGACTCCAGCGGGCGAATCCTTCGGCGACGACGGTGGAGGCCAGGGGGACATCGGGGCGAGGACCATTACCCACGAACCGCATCCTTTCGGTCTTGGGGTCACAGGGCGGAGGAGAGTGCTTCGAGCAGCGTGTCGTTGGCGCGCCGGTCACCGATGGTGATGCGGCAGGTATCGGGCACGACGCGCCCGATGGCGGCGACGAGGATCCCCGCGGCGTCCAGTCGGTCCACGACGCGCTCGTACTTGTGGAACCGGACCAGCAGGAAGTTGGTCTCCGAGGGGAACACCCGATCCACGGCGGGGTGATCGGCCAGTGCCTCGGCCAGGCGATCACGCTCGGCTCGGATGCGTCGAATGCTGTCGAGCACCGGCCGGGAGTTGGTCAGCCGGTCCCGTACGGCGCGCTGCGAGGCGTTGGTGAACCCGAAGGGCACCTGCACCCGCCGCAGCGCTTCGATGATGCCGGGCTGGGCGAGGACGATCCCGCAGCGGGCGCCGGCGAGCCCCCACGCCTTGGAGAGTGTCCTGAGCACGATGAGGTTCTCGTGCTGGGCGACCAGCCCCGCGTAGGAGGATTTCTCGCTGAACTCGACATAGGCTTCGTCGATCACCACCAGCCCCCGGCCGCGCGCCAGCAGGGTGTGTATCTGCGCCGGATCGAGCCTGGTCCCGGCGGGGTTGTTCGGATCGCACAGGATGGTCACCCGTGGATCGGCCGCCAGGATGCGCTCGGTGTCCAGCCGGGACAGGTCCTCCCCGCACAGCGGCACCTCGGTGACGGGCAGGCGCAGGACGCGTGCGAAGTGGTCGTAGAGCGGAAAGGTGGGGGGCGTGACGCAGACGCCCTCGCCCGGCGAGGCCAGCGCGGACAGGAGCAGCAGGACGCCGTCCACCGCCCCGCTGCTGAACAGCAGATGGTCCGCGCTCAGCGCGTCGAGACCGTCATGGCCGGGCAGCTTCGCGACGGTGGACAGATACGTCCGGGCGAGCTCCGCCGTGTCGAGCTCGGGATAGTTGCCGTCGGCGCCCAGGAACGGGTTGGTGTTGCTCGACAGGTCGATCTGGTCGAACCGTGGCACATGGCGGAAGCGGGCCGGGCCCGGGACCGGCACCGTCGTGACGGGGGGCGCCGCGAAGTCCGACAGTGCCTGCTCCCCTTTCTCCTCCGGGATCGCGAGGCCGGGGGCGCGCAGCCAGTGGTCGAGGGGGATGAACAGGTCGGCTCCGAGGCGCCGCATGCGGTCGGCGTCCTCCCGGCCGAGGTGGACCCAGTCCAGGCCGGAGTCCCGGGCATGGAGGTACAGCCGGTACACGGACGCGTCGTGGAGGCCGCGCCGGGCGACGGGGGCGTCGTGGTCGATGGCCTGCGTGAGGCAGTAGATTCCCCTGCCGTTGTGGGACGTGGTCATGAGCCCGGCCTGGACGACGGTGTTCTCTCCGCGGCGCACGAACATCTCGGTGCGCTCCGCCAACTCCCCCCGCGCCAGGGCGTCGAGGGCGTCGGCGTTGTACAGATTGCCGTGGCCTCCGTCGCGCTCGGCCTGGCGCCGGTGGAGCTCCACGAAGGCGTCCCGCGCCCAGGGCTTCCCGTCGAGCTCACTCAGCGGGATGCGCTCCCAGGTGACTTCATGGGCGACCTCCTCGTGGTGGCGACGCAGGTCGCCGAGTCGCTCGGCGCCGACGCGCTGCCGCAGGACGTCGTCCACCTCCCCGGTCAGCCGGACGACACACTCGCTCCCGGCGGCGACGGGAGCGAAACCCGCCGCCCGCAGCGCGCCGGTGTCGTCGCTGCGGCGCACGCCGGGCACGAGGATCTGGGGCACGCCCAGCTCCTCCGCCCGGCCGACCAGCTCATCGACGGCGTGCGGGGCGGGGGCTGGACTGGTCGGGTTGTACGGGGATCCCCCGCCGACCAGGGTGGGGCGTTCGAGCACCGCGGGGTCCAGGACGGCGAACGCACCGGCGTCCTTGCCTATTCGGGCCAGGGAGCATACAGGCGCACGGGACCCGAGGGCGGCGCACAGCACCTGCTGGAGCGCGTCGATATCAGCGGACCTGCGCATGCTCGTTCTCCACTCCTCTGTGTCACTTGGATATCTCGGCTCCGTGCGCCTCGACGTGGGCGTCGATGCGGTCGCGGTATTCCTCGAACAGGTCGGCGAGGGTGCGGGCGATTCCGGTCTTCCAGCCGACGGAGCAGTCGCCGATCAGGCCACGACGGAGGTCATGGTCGAAGATCGCTGTTTCCCGGCTGTAGTCACCGCGGTCCAGCCGCACCGGCACTCCGGTGAGCGCGGACATGTATTCCAGCAGGTCAGTGATGCCGACCTCCTCGTCACCGCCCCAGTTGACCACGCGCGCGGGCGCCTGGGCCGCGTCCCACAGCAGCGGCACCTGGCGGACGACGTCATCGGTGTGCAGCAGGTTGCAGTAGTTCTGCCCGTCGCGGGGTACCGCGCACGGCTGCTCCTTGCGCATCTCCCGGAACAAGATCATGGGCACGCCACCGTGGCCGTACGGGCCGTAGGCGATGTTGAGGCGAGCGATCACCGTCGGCAGCGCGAGTGCCTCGGCCAGGCCGCGCACCACCCCCTCCGCGGTGATCTTGGCGACGGGGTAGGTGGGCAGCCACGGCGCCGCCCCGCCCAGAGGATCGCTCTCCCGGTACCGATGGGTCCGGTCGGCCCGGTTGTAGACCACCCCGGACGAGACGTACAGGAACGCCTCGGCCGCGGAGCAGTGTGTCATCAACCGCGCCGTGCCGACGGCGTTGATGCGCGCGGTCTCCTCGAAGTCCTTGCCGTCGCCCCGGTGCACGGCCGAGTGCAGCACATGGGTGAAGTCGCGCGGCAGGCCCTCCAGGTCATCGGTCGCCATGTCCCAGGTGACGGTGCGGGCGCCCAGCTCCTCGAGGGCCCTGCGCGCCTGCCGGTCGCCGAACCGGCCCAGGCACCACACCTCGTTGCCGGAGGCGAACGATTCGGCGACGGGCCTGGCGACCTGCCCGGTCCCGCCGGTGACGAGAATCTTCTTGCCCTGCATGATCGGCTGCTCCTGCTCGTGTCAGCGGTTGCCCCGGCCCGTCCTCAGCCGAGCGACCGGGCCAGTTCCTGCCGCAAGGTCGCCTGGAAGGTGTGCACGTGCTGCGGGCTCATCAAGGTGTAGTGCTCCCCGTCGACCTCGATATAGGTGTTGGGGTGACGGGTGAACTCGTCCCAGTCGCGCAGTTGGTTGTCCAGCCACTCCTGCTTGGTGCCGCGCAGCGGGGTGCAGTAGAAGACCTTGACCTGCCCGACCGTCCCCGAGGGTTCGTAGGCGCGCCCCAGGTGCACCATGCTCTGGGCCAGCTGAACCCAGTCGGCGAACCGCTTGAGTGTGAGGTCCAGTTCGGTCAGGCGCCGCTTCGGGGCGTGATCGATCAGATGGGCCAGCTGGTCGGCCTCGGGCAGCGGGCGGAGGGTGGCGGTCAGCCCCTCGATGTCGGCGGGTTTGATCAGCTCGAGGAACAGGGCCAGGTTGATCGCGCCGTCGGTGAAGGTGATCTCGTTCATGCGGCCGGAGATCCGCGGCGGCAGATTGAAGACGCCCACGAAGTCGACCTCGTCGCCGTCGGCCTCCAGCCGCTTGGCGATCTCGAACGCCACCGCCGCGCCGTAGGAGTACCCCGCGACGGCGTACGGTCCGCTGGGCTGCGCCCGCCGGATCGCCTCCACATAGGTGGAGACCATGTCGGCGAACGACCCGAAGTGGGTCTCCCCCTGCCCGAACCCCCGGGCCCGCAGCGCGTAGAACGGCCGCTCTCCGGTGAAGTACTTGGCGAGGTTGACGAACACCAGCACCTCCCCCAGGCCGGGATGGACGCAGAACAGCGGCGTCCCGTCCCCGGTGACCTGGAGCGGCACCAGCGGATCGTAGGCGGAGTCCCCGTCGGCGCCCTCCCCGGCGGTCAGCCGGGCGGCCAGCGCCCGTACGGTGGGGGCCTGGAGGACCGTCGACATCGGCACATCCTCGATGCCGAACTCGTTCTGAATCTCCAGCTTGAGCCGCAGCACGTCCAGCGAGGTTCCGCCGAGATCGAAGAAGCTGGCGGTCGCGGAAACCTTCTCGGTGTTCAGTACGCGCGCGTAGACGCCGGCCAGCGTGGTCTCGACGTCCCCCTCCGGCGCCACATGGCCGCCGAGGAACCGGGTGCTCACCTCGTCCGCCCGGCGGGCCGCCTCGTCCAGGCTCCCCTCCTCGACGGCCGCGCGCAGCCGCGACCGCTGGACCTTGCCGAGGTTGCCGCGAGGGATCTCGGCCTCGGTGACGGGGAGGATCAGCTGGGGGCGGAACCCCCAGTGCAGCACCGTGGAGCTGCGGATCGCCACGATGGCCCGGTACAGGGCCGACTCGTCGGCGGGATCGCCGGCCGGGACGAACGCGACGGCGAGCTGTTCGGAATCGGCCCCGTCGGGTCTGATCGGGAAGGCCGCGACCTGCCCGCGCTTCACCCCGTCCAGCTCGTCCAGGACCGCTTCCAGGTCGTGGCTGTAGTAGTTGACGCCGCTGACGATGATGGAGTCCTTGGTGCGGCCGACCAGCATCAACCGCCCCTCGGGGTCGAGGTGGCCCAGGTCGCCGGTGCGGAACCAGCCGTCGGGGGTGAACGCCTGCGCGGTGGCCTGGTCATTGCCGAAGTACCCGTCGGAGACCATCGTGCCGCGCAGCTGCACCTCGCCCGGCTCCGGCGTGCCGGGCCCCGTTCCGGGCCGGTCGGTGGTGGCCAGCACCGTGCCGTCGCCGCCGGCGATACGGATCCGCAGACCCCGCACCGGGCGGCCCAGCGGGGGGAACTCGGTGTCCAGGTCACGGGCGGCGAAGTCCCGGTTGAATACGCTGCCCGCGCAGGTCTCGGTCATCCCGAACGCGGGCACGATCACGTCCTCGCGCAGCCCGTAGCGGGCGAGTGTGCGCAGAAATGCCCGCACGGTGGCGGTCACGGTGGCCTCGCCGCCGGAGATGATGTGCCGCACCTGCGACAGATCCAACTCCTCGGGCGCGGGCGGACGTTGCGCGAGCGCCTGGTTGAGCTGCCCGAACAGGAAGTTGGGGGTGAACGTCACCCGCACCCGATGGGCCGCGACCAGCCGGAGGAACTCCACGGGGTCCGCCAACACGGTGGCGGGAGTCGTCATGACCTGGCGGGCGCCGTTCAACATCGGCAGCAGGTGTGCCTCGATCGCGGCGATGTGGTCGACCGAGATCCAGTTCAACGAGGTGTCGTCGGGGCCGAGTTCCAGCGCGCCGGCCTTACCGGCCTGGGCCGCCAGCAGGTTGGCGTGGGTGAGCCGGACCGCCTTGCTCGCTCCGGTGGACCCGGAGGTGAGCATCAGCAGGGCGAGATCGTCCGGCGCGGGCGTATGGAGCCGATCGTGCTCGGCCGAGGCGTGGCCGAGCTCCTCGACCGTCACGGACCGCAGCCCGACATCGGGCAGGTCCCCGTGCGCCGCCTTGGAGACCACCACCAGCGGGTCGCCCAGGAGCGTACGCAGATGCTCCAGCTGCGCACGCCATCGGGAGGGGTCGGCCGGCGGTGCGATCGGGCACGGCACGGCACCGGTGAGCAGGCAGCCCCAGAAGGCGCGGAAGAAACTCTCCGGATCGTTGGCCGCTATCAGCACTCGGTCGCCCGGGGCGGTGCCCTGGCCGCGCAAACCCTCGGAGATCCGGCAGGCGCAGTCGCGCAACTCGGCGTAGGACAGGAACGGACCGCCGATGAAGGTGATGCCTTGAGTTGTCTCGGAAGCCGCACGCTCGAGCAGCTGCGGGAGCGTCGAAACATGACGTTGATCCGGCATGGGAAAAGCCCTCCGATCGGAAGGGACGGAAAACTTTAGCGAGCAGAATCCTGGGCAGGGCGTGTCGGACCCTCGGCGAAGACATGCGGAAGGCAGGACGGACGTCGCCCATGAGCCGATCCCGTGAGAGCCACGGAATGGTGAAAGTTCTCCCGCAAATTCTGGCTCCCCCGGCTACCGCTGGGAGGTGCCCTCTAGGGTCCGGTTCAACACCGGCGTATGCCGGCTAGCCGCTGCCGACCTCATTGAATCGCGGATACGATATTGAATCGCGGATACGATCGCCTGCCCGACGGGGCCATAGGGCCCGGCGGGCGCATCAAGTGATTACTGGGTCTCATCGAAGAGAAAATTGCGCTCGAAAATCCTGCAGAGTCAGATTTCCACCCCTGGAGCGACGCAGAAGTATGCACCCCTGACAACCATTGCCGGAATCCTGTCTCCCCCGGTTACGGCTGACCAAAACCTTGAAGAAGTGATTTGCCATCCTGCCGACACAGGCCAACACGCGGTTATCATTTCACAGGGATAGAGATATGTAGCGTGTGACATAAGTCACAAGCCAATCCCGCTCCCCAAATAGTTACGGCCCGTACGGGTACTGCGAATTCAACTGTTGCAGGCAAAAAAGGCATATAACGCGGTTCGAGGGCGCCGGTCCGGCGGGCGCCGAAGCGATCGGCTAATTCCGCCCCGAGGTCACGGCGTGCGGGTGATGTCGTCGATCGCGAGAGCCGTGCGCAGCGTGGTCAGGTCGCCGACGCTGGTGAGGGAGACGCCGAGCAGGCTCTCGATGCGTTTGACGCGCAGGCCGACGGTGTTGGGGTGGATGAAGAGGGCCTCGGCGGTGGCGTTGGTGTTGAGGTCGTGGTCGAGATAGGTGCGCAGGGTGGTGACGAGGTCGGTGCCGCGGCGCTGGTCGTACGTCCGCAGGGGGCCGATCCAGCGTTCGGCGAGGACGCCCATGCGCTGGGGGTCGACATCCGCGAGGAGCATGCCGATCACGCCTGCCGAGGCCACCGTGAGGACGTCCTCGCCCGGGGCGTACGGAATAAGCCGGAGCAGGCCGAGGACCTGGCGGAAGGCCCCGGACAGCTGGTCCGGCACCGGGCACCTCTCGCTGACGGCGACGCGCACGCCTCCCTCCATGGCCTGGGCGGCGACGGCCCGGATGTGCCGGGCCAGCTCCTCGGCCCCCTCCGGGTCCGGCGCCGGCGCGACGATCACGATCACGCCGTCGCGCAGCGCCAGCAGGGGCTTGGGGCGCGGCCGGGACAGCACGAGCGACTGGACCAGGCGCAGCAGTTGCGCGGTGACCGCCTCGCCGGCCTGTTCGTGACGGACCGCCAGGACGCGCTGTGGCAGCCGCAGGTCGCTGCCGAGCCGGTCGCCGCGCGCGATCAGCGCCTCCGGGTCGGAGAGCGCCCCGCTCGCCAACTCCGAGACGAGGTCGCCCCGCAGCTGCCACTGCGCGTCGACGACGGCGCGGCGGCGCAGCAGCTCCAGCCCGAGAACGACGGCGGCCTGCTCGATGGCGCGCAGCCGGAGGTCGTCGTCCTCGGCGTCCCCGGCCAGCCACAGCACGCCCAGCGTCTCCTCGCCCACCCGCACCGGCCCCGCGAGCAGGCCGGGGAACGCCTCGGAGGACATCACCGGGGAGGCGGGCGCGACCAGGTCGAGCAGCGAGCGCACGCCGCCCCCGCCGCCGCCGCCACCGTCGGCGTCGGCGTACGGCGGCCAGGACAGCCAGTCCGGCGGCCGGACGGACACCCCGGCGCGCGCCACGCTGGCCAGGGTCTGCCCGGAGACGTCCTGGACGACCACGGCGCGGTCCGCGGTCTCGGCCAGGGCGGCGGCGATGTCGGCGATGCCACCGCCGCGCCGCGCGACGCCGATGAACCGGTCGTGGATGGCGGCGTGCTGCTGAAGCAGCTCCGTGCGGTGGCGCAGCGTCTCGTTGAGGGAGCTCAGCTCCCGCACGCGACGCCGGTCCCGCTCGAGGTGCGCGCTGGTCTCCAGGGCGATCCCGGCGTGGCTGGCGAGGACCTGGAGCAGCTCCAGACCGCCCGGGCCCAGCCGGCGCGGGTCGCTCCCGTAGACGTTCATGGTGCCCACGGTCTCGCCCTGGTTGCGCAGCGGGACCGATGCCATGGAGTGGTGCCCGTGTTCCTCGGCGGCCTTGGCCCAGGGCCCGTACGAGGGGTCGCGGGAGATGTCCTCGACGATCACCGGGGCGCACTCGACGTAGGCCCGCCGGGACGGGCTGCCGGCCAAGGTGCCCTCGGGGGCCAGCAGCAGCGGGGACTCCTCGTTCACCAGCCGGAGGTAGCTCTCGCTCAGCCCCCAGGAGCCCTCGATCCGCAGGACCGCGCGGTCCTCGTCGACCAGCAGCACGGCCGCGCTCTCGTAACCGAGCAGGTCGCAGGCCGTTCGGGCGATCTGCTGGAGCAGGGCGGGCAGATCGCGCTGCTGGTTGACGGCGATGGCGAGTTCGTCGATGGCGCTCATCCAGCGCAGCAGGTCCGGCGGTGCGGAGGACGCGGCGCCCATCGTTGCCTCCCGTATGGCGATCCAGATGCTGTGCTCGCCCCCATGTTAACGACGAATCGCTAGGGGGTCGCACATGCGATGTCGGAGGCGTCCGGGGCCACGATGGCGTCCACCACCCCCTGGTCGAGAGGAATCCACGGTGGACACCTATCAGGGCCTGCGCGCCGCGGTCGTCGGCGGCTCCATCGGCGGGCTGACCGGCGCACTGCTGCTGCGCGAGTTGGGCTTCACCGTCGACGTCTACGAACGCACGCCGACGCTTCTGGAGAACCGCGGCGGCGGCATCGTGCTCCAGCCCACCACCATGAAGTGGTTCGGCGAGCGCAGCGCGCGCCGCATCGAGGAGCTCAGCACGGTGACCCGCCATGTGCGCCACCTGGGCGGGCACAACGAGGTGGTGCACGACGACGCGGTCGAGTGGCGCTATTCGTCCTGGTCGACGATCTACCGCGCCCTGCTCGACGACTTCGGCACGGACCACTACCACCTCGGCGAGTTCTGCGCGGGGTTCGACCAGGACGCCGACGGCGTGACGCTGCGGTTCGTCTCCGGCCGGACCGAGACCGCCGACCTGGTGGTCTTCGCCGACGGCATCACCTCCACCGCCCGCCGGCGGCTGTTCCCCGACCTCGTACGCCACTACTCCGGATACGTCGGCTGGCGCGGCACCGTCCCGGAGGGCGAGGTGAGCGAGGAGACCCGGCGTCTGCTGGGCGAGGCGCTGACCTACAGTGTGGCCCCGGGCACGCATATCGTCCTCTACCCGATCCCCGGCCCGGACGGGGAGATAGAGGAGGGGCGGCGCCTGCTCAACTACGTCTGGTACCGCAATGTCCCGGACGGCCCGCGGCTCCACGAACTGACCACCGACCTGCGCGGCTTCGAGTGCCCGGTCTCCGTCCACCCCGGTCAGGTGCAGCAGCGCTTCGTCGACGAGATGCGGTCCGCGGCGGCCGCCCAACTGGCCCCGGCGGCGGCCGAGACGGTCATCCGGACCCGGCAGCCCTATATGCAGGTGGTGTTCGACACGCGCATCCCGGCGATGGCCGACGGGCGCGTGGCGGTCATCGGCGACGCCGCCTTCGCCGCGCGCCCCCACGCCGCCGCCGGCACGGCCAAGGCCGCCGACGACGCCTGGACGCTGTACGAGCACCTGCGCGCGTCCGGCGGCGACATCCCCACCGCTCTCAAGCACTGGGAACCCGCCCAGCTGCGGCTGGGCAACCAACTGATCGACCGCGTCGCGCGCATGGGACACCGCTCCCAGGTCGAGGGCACCTGGACGCCGGGCGACCCGGACCTGCGGTTCGGCCTGTACGGGCCCGGCGTCTGACGCCCGGCGGCTCCTTACGATCCGCCCCGTGCCGCGTTGCCCGGCGCGCGCCGGTGCGGCGGATCGGCCTCGGAACCGCCCAGGCCCAGCCGCTGTCCGAGCCGGACTCCGTGCTGGTAGAGGGCGGCGCCCTCGGCGAGCCGGTCCTTCTCCCACGCCTGGAGGGCGGCGTCCACCGACGGGACCTGCTGGAGGGCGGTGAAGAGGGCGATGGCGTCGGCCGCCGCCTTCTCCGCGCTGGCCGCGGTGTGCGGCCGGACCACGAACGCCGCGTCCCCGGTGAGCAGCGTCCGGCCCCGGCGCATCCGGGAGGCATGCCCGTCGAGAATCGCCTGCGCGAACGGCTCGCGGGTGTGCTCCACCAGCCGGCGCAACGGCTCGGGCAGCGACGTCCGGGCGCGGTCCAGGAGCTCACCGCGCACCCGCGCGGCCATCAGCCCCGGGGGCAGGGACAGTCCGTGGGCGGTCCCTGCCCGGTCGGTGGTGATGCGGTCCAGGCCGGCCGCGTCGGCGCGTACGTACCACACCCAGTTCATCCGGCGGCTGCCCGGCGTGGTGCTGCCGAAGTCGCCGGGGATGAAGTAGCACAGGAACTGGGTGCGGTCGCCGTCGTAGAAGCTGAACCGGTCACGGAAGACCTCGCTCAGCTCCTCGGGGAGTTCGGCTTCGTCGATCACGCCGCGGTACGCGACGTATCCGGCGTAGCGGGGAGCGCCGTCGGGGGCGACGAGTCCGCGGTGGCGGGACGCGGAGCCGTCGGCGATGATCGCGAGGTCGACGGGGTGGACGGCGTCACCGAGGTGGACGTCGACGCCGTCGGGCCGGGGCGTGAGGGCCGTCACCCGCTGCCCGTCGTGGTACCGCTCGCTGTCGAGGCGGTCCCGCAGGGAGGTGTAGATCGCTCCCCAGGAGATCATCCGCTGCCGCATCAGCGTGTGATGGCTCCGCCCGTCCCGGCCGAAGAACTGCCGGTGTGTGACGGGGACGCTGATCCGGTCCGGGTCGACACCGCAGAACACGCTGAGGAACCAGGCGACGCTCGGCTGTAGCACGATCCCCGCGCCGCGGTCGTCGGGGCGGCCCGCGGACCGCTCCCAGACCGTGACGTCCAGCCCGAGTTCGGCGAGCGCGACCGCCTGGAACAGACCGCCGAGCGAACCGCCGACGACGCCCACAGTTCTGACGTCCGACACCGCGGTCACAGCGAGCACACCCCATCCTCGCACCCGGACCCGGTGGGCGGCCGGGTGGCGTGGCGCTCCAGGACCTCGACGAGCGCCTCGGTCTCCACCGCTCCGGTGATGGCCTGGCCGCCGACGACCAGCAGCGGCACCCCACGCAGGCCCAGGTACTCGGCGAGCCGCTCGTCCTCCCGCACGGCCGCCTCGAGCGCCGGGTCCGCCAGCCGTGCGGCGACATCGTCGCCGAGCCCCGCCTCCTGGCCGAGCCTGGCCAGCACGGCCGCGTCGCCGATGTCCCGGCCCTCGGAGAAGTAGGCCGCGAGCAGGCGGTCGGCCATCGCCATCCCCCGCCCCGCCTCCCGTTCGGCCAGGGCGATCAGCCGATGCCCGGCCCGGGTGTTCGGTGTCCTGGCGATCGCCTCGTAGTCAAAGACGATGCCCTCGCGCCCGCCGGCCAGAACCGTGCCCGCGTCGAGCTGCCGGGAACGCTCCCAGCTGCCGAACTTCTCGCTCCGGTAGGTGCGCCGGTCCATCCCGGCGAGCGGCATCGCCGGGTTCAGCTCGAAGGCGTGGTGGCGGATGCGGTACGTCCGGCCGGTGCGCTCCCGCGCGATGCCGGCGGCCCGCTCCAGCCGCCGCCCGCCGATGTAGCACCAGGGGCAGATCAGATCGCTGAACACATCGATGTCGACCATGGGAACCTCCTTATCGAACCGACTAGTCTGTTCGATAGGAACAGCAGCCCACTCGTCCCCATTCCCGCCCCACCGGAGGCCCCGATGACCAGCCCCGATGCCACCCGCGCCAAGATCGTCACGGCCGCGGCCGACCTGTTCACCCGCCGCGGCGTGCGCGCCGTGGGCATCAATGAGCTCTGGCGCGCCGCCGAGGTGGCCAAATCGACCCTCTACCAGCACTTCCGCTCCAAGGACGAGCTCGTCGCGGCCGTCCTGCGCCGCCGCAACGACGAGTGGTGCGCGCGTCTGCGCACACTCGCCGCCGCGGCGAGCACACCCGAGGAGCAGCTCCTCGCGATCTTCGACCTGCTGGGTCAGGAGTTCGCCGACCCCTCCTACCGCGGCAGCGACCTGGTGAACGTCGCCGCCGAATACCCCGACCCCGACCACCCTGTCCGCGTCGCCATCCGCGACCACAAGCGCGAAATCCTCCGCTACCTGGCAGAACTCGCCACGGCGGCGGAGGAGGCCCACCCGGAGAAGGTCGCGGCCATCCTGCTCACGCTCGCCGACGGAGCGGCCTGCGTCCGGGTCAGCGTCGGCGACCAAGGCGCCGCCGCTCTCGCGCGGGAGGCGGCATCGCGGCTGCTGGCACACCGCTGACCCGGGCCGGCCACCGCTGACCCGGCCGGCTCAGGCGCCGCTGCCGAACACCGCCGACTCCGTGGCCCACGCGGCGGCCTGCTCGAGGGAGAGGCCGAGTCCGCCGCGGTTCGGGATGACCATGCGGCCGTCCTTCAGGTCAACAACGCCTACGCGCGGGTGGACGCGCGCGCCTTCGGTCCCTTCCTGCGGCTCACCGGGGAGGTGTGGGAAGAGTTCCACCGGGTCAACCTGGGGCTGCTGTTCCACCCCACCCACCGCATGGCCCGCGCCCTCGCCGACGCCGGAAGGCCCGGCACCGTGGTGAACATCAGCTCCCACGCCGCCGCCCGCGCCCACCGCAACCACATCCCGTAGACACGGTCAAGGGCGGTGTGGACGCCTTCACCCGGGCCGTCGCAGTCGACCTCGCCCCCTGGAACATCCGAGTCAACGCGGTGCGCCCCGGCTCCGCGACCTCGACCCGTACTGGGTGGAGGACCCGCTGCCGCCCGAGGACAGCGCCGGCTGGCGCGAACTGCGCGACGTACACCTGCCGCTCTCCGGCGGCGAGGCCCTCTACACCCGCTACGGCTTCCGGGACCTCATCGCCGAGCACCGCTTCGACATCCCCAGCGCCGCGGCGAGATTCTGCGTGGAGCAGGTGCGGGCCACGGCCAGGTGATCGAGTATGGCCAGCCCGCGATCCAGAGCGCCGGAACCCGGCCCGAGAACAGCGGGGGTGGTGGCGGGCGAGGCCATACAGCCTCCGTGAGTGAAACGCGGTGTCAATGAATGAGGCCACCTCGCGGAGGGAAACCAGTGCAGCTCACCTGCGCGAGGGCGCGGACGCCCTCGCGCAGTCGGGACCGCGCCTTAGGTGAAGAACCCTATGTAAGACGAGGCGAGGCTGGAAACCAGCCAGTACGCCCCGTAGGCAATACCGATGATGATCAGTACAGCCAGCGCGCTGTCTATCTTGTCCACCAGTGTGGTCGGAGATCGAGGCTCCAGGTCACGTGAGCTCACCCGTGAAACATACGACAAGACGTAGGTGAGTGTGGCCGCTTGTTGAGGTTTTCGCAGCCGCCGGTTCACCTGGTCCGCTCACGGGGCGGTGAAGCGGTAGGAGCCGGAGCCCACGGCGTAGACGGCGCAGCCTTCGTCGAGGCGCAGAAAAGTCGCCCCGTCGTGGGTGATCCGGGACGCGGCGCGGGAGGTGGCGGCGGGCAGCCACACTTCGGCGGTCGTGTTGACCGGCACCGACACATCCAGCGTGAGCGCCCCGTCGTCCTTGCGCGTCCACCGTGTGGTGATCGGCCCGTAGAGGGAGTCGTAGCGCCCGTTCGCCTCGTGCACATCGCCGCCGGGGCGGGGCCGGATGACGATGCTCCGGAAGCCGGGGGCGCCGACGCCGATGCCGGTGATGTTCTCGTACATCCACTGGCCGACGGAGCCGTAGGCGTAGTGGTTGAACGAGTTCATGCCGGGATCCTGGAAGCTCCCGTCGGGTCTGATGGAGTCCCAGCGCTCCCACATCGTGGTCGCGCCCCGCTCGATCTGGTACCCCCAGGACGGGAACGTCCGCTGTTCCAGCAGCCGGTAGGCGACATCGGTGTGTCCGACGGCGGTGAGGGTGGGCAGCAGGCGCGGTGTGCCGAGGAAGCCGGTGGACAGATGTCCGTCCTTGTTCCGGATCAGCTCGACCAGCCGGTCGGCGGCCCGGGTTCGCGCGCTGTCCGGCAGCAGGTCCATGGACAGCGCCAGGACGTAGGCGGTCTGGGTGTCGCCCTTGACGGTGCCGTCGGCGGACACATAGGCCCGGTTGAAGGCGTCGCGGACCTTCGCGGCCAGCTCGTCGTACGGCGCGGGGTCGTGGCCCAGCGCCCTGGCCGCCTCGGCGACCAGCCGCGCGCTGTGCGCGAAGTACGCGGTGGCCACGACGTCCTTGGGGGTCTCGTCGGCCACGTTGAGCCAGTCGCCGTATCCTTCCGCGGGCCGCAGATAACCGCTGCTGTGCTTCTCCAGATACGCGATCCAGGCCCGCATCGCGGGGAAGTTGTCCGCCAGCACCTGCCGGTCCCCGTAGGCCTGGTAGAGGTTCCACGGCACCGTGACCCCGGCGTCGCCCCAGCCGGCCGTGCCCTCGCCGAGGTTCCCGAGACGGGGCGCGACGTCGGGGAACGCTCCGGCGTCGGACTGCCCGTCGCGCAGATCCTGGAGCCACTTGGCGAGGAAGCGGGCGGATTCCATCGTGTAGGCGGCGGTGGCGGAGAAGACGTTGATGTCCCCCGTCCACCCGAGCCGTTCGTCGCGGGCCGGGGTGTCGGTGGGGACGGACAGGAAGTTGCCCCGCTGGCCCCAGGTGATGTTGCGGTGCAGTTGGTTGAGCATCGGCACATCGGTCTTGAACGACATGGTGAACGGGGCCGCGGTGTGCATGACGCGCCCGGTGACCGCGCTCGTGTCCGGGGTGCCGGGATAGCCGGTGACCTCGACGTAGCGGAAGCCGTGGAAGGTGAAGCGCGGCTCGTACGTCTCCGTCCCCGAGCCCTTCAGGGTGTACGAGTCGGTCGCCTGGGCGGTGCGCAGATTGGTGGTGTAGATCATGCCGTCCTGGTCGAGCACCTCGGCGTGGCGCAGCCGTACGGTCCGCCCGGCCTCGCCGCGGACCCGCAGCCGCACCGAGCCCACCATGTTCTGGCCCAGGTCGAAGACGTGCACGCCCGGCTTCGGCTCGGTGACGCGGACGGCGGCCAGCTCCCGCTCCACCCGGATCGGGGCGTCCGCCTGGGCCACCACGGACACGGCGGACGTGGTGTCGGCCGGCACGACGTCGGCGGAGTGCCAGAGGCCGTCGTCGAACGCGGGCAAGGACCACCCGGCCGCTTCCAGCCGGGCGTCGTACTGCTCGCCGGCCATCAGGTCGGCCGTCAGGATCGGGCCCGTGGCGCCGCGCCACCGCGCGTCGGTGGTGACGCGGTCGGTGCTGCCGTCGGCGTAGGTGACCTCCAGCTCCGCCCGCAGGGCGGGCCGCTCGCCGTACAGCTCCTGCCCGAACCAGGCGACGTTGCCGGAGTACCAGCCGGACGCGAGGATCACGCCGATGGCGTTGGCGCCGCGCCGCAGCAGACCGGTGACGTCGTACGTCTGGTACTGCACGCGCTTGCGGTAGTCGGTCCAGCCGGGGGCGAGCCGGTCCTTGCCGACGCGCTCGCCGTTGACCTCGGCCTCGTACAGCCCGAGCGCCGTGGAGTACAGCCGCGCCCGCGCGACGGGCTTCGCGGCGAGCCGGAATTCGCGGCGCAGCAGGGCGGGCCGCTGCGCCGCCCGCACCCTGCCCCACGGCCCGCCGCCCCACGGGGCGAGCACCTTGGCGGCGGGCCAGGCGCCGTCGTCGTATCCGGGCGTGTGCCAGTCACCGGACGGCTCGGCGTCGGTGGCCTTCCAGTCGGCGGAGGTGGTGAGGGAGCGGACGCCGTCCGCTTCGGTCAGCTCCACGATGCCCAGCAGTCCGGCAGGGCTCTGCGAGGCGTTGACCGCCGCGACGGAGATGGTGTTGGCCCCGTCGTGGAGCAGGGCGGTGATGTCGACGACCACCGGATGGCGCCAGTTCTCCTGGACGGGAGGGCGCCCGCCGATCTCGGTGCCGTTGACCCACGCGGTGAACCCGTCGTCGGCGACCATCGCCAGACGGGCCAGCCGCACGGGTCCCGACACGGTGACGGCACCCCGGAAATACCGGGTCCCGGCGGGCGCGCCGGAGGCCGGGTCGCCCTCGGGGTACCAGACCCAGTCGGCCTTGGCCAGATCGGGGCCGCGGGTCACCGTGTCCGGCGCGGCGATCCACTTCGCCGTCCCCTGGTCCTCGGTGCCCAGCCCCGTCTCCCACCAGGTGAGCTCGCTCCAGGGCGACGGCCGGCCCTGGCCGTCCCAGACCCGGACGGCCCAGTGGTAGCGGGTCCGGGGCCGCAGCCGGGGACCGTCGTACGGGACCAGAACGGACTGGCGGGAGCTCACCTTGCCGCTGTCCCAGACGTCCGGGGCGCCGATCCGGCCCGGGGAGGTCGCGACCCGCACCTGGTACGCGCTCTGCGCCTGGTCGCGCCGGTCCGAGCCGAGCTGCCAGCTGAGGCGCGGGTGTGCGGCGTCCAGGCCGAGCGGGCGGTCGGCGTACTCCACCGTGGTCTTCTCGACCCGGAGTCCGCCGTGGCCGGACTCGGCCGCCTCGGCCGCCTCGGCCGCCGCGGCCGCCTCGGCTTCCGGCGCGGCTGCGGCGAGAGCGGTCAGGCCCGCCAGGGCGGGGGCCGCCGCGGTGGCGGTGCCGAGGAGATTCCTTCTACTGATCACATGCGTCTCCGGGGTGAGGAGGGCTTGACACAGAGCAGGGCTGAGCCGGGCGGAGCTGGGTCCTCCGGGTCGGACCTCCGTTAATGAATCGTTTCAAAACCTGGGCGTACTTCTGCCGACACACACGCACGATTACCGCGTGACACCGGTGGAGGCTCGCTGCCCGGAAGCGGCGTCGTTCACTGTCGCCGCAGAGTCGAATCGCGTCAATGCCGCGCGCGGCGACTGGCCGGAAGTGATCCGTGATCTCTCAGGGAACGGCGTTCCGGGACGCGGTGTGCCGGGCTGCCGCTGCCAGTCGTCCATCGCCCGCGGGCTTCCAGGTCGCCGAGGTGCACGGCGCGCACGGCTATCTGATCAACTCCCTCCTCTCCCTCGCCGCCAACCACCGCACCGACGCCTACGGCGGCGGCTTCGAGAACCGGGTCCGCTTCGCCCTCGAGGTCGTCGACGCCGTACGCGCGGTGTGGCCCGACAACCTGCCGGTCTTCTTCCGCACCTCCGCGACCGACTGGCTGACCGAGAGCCCCGAGGACGGCCGCGAGGGCTGGACCGACGAGGACACCGTCCGCCTCGCCAAGGAACTCCAGGCCCACGGCGTGGATCTGCTCGACGTGTCCACCGGCGGCATGGTCCGCGACGCGAAGATCCCCACCGGCCCGGACTACCAGGTGCCGTTCGCCGACCGGGCGCGCGCGGGGGCGGACATCCCCGCCGCGGCCGTCGGCCTGATCACCGAGCCGCGGCAGGCGCAGGAGATCGTCGCCGGTGGCCGCGCCGACGCCGTCTTTCGAGCCGAGCCGGCCGGACCAGTACGCGTATGTCGTCCGGCGCCGCGAGCGCGGCTGACCGTCACCACCGGGCGGGGAGAACTGCCGGTCGCCGACGTCACCGTCAACGACCGGAGCATCTCCCCCACCCGCCCCGGATCAGGCGCCGGCCGGGGACGGCGTCAGCCGCAACACCGTGCCCTCGCCGTCGGCCGCGAGCAGGAGCGAACCGTCCGGGGCGGCGGCGAGGCCGGCGAAGCGGCGCGGGGAGCCGGGCAGGCCGCCCGCGAACAGGGCGGGGTCTGCGCGGGGAGCGACGCCCGGGGGCGGGCCCACCGGCAGTTCCTCCGCGTCGATCCGGCTCTCCCCCGTGGTGAGCGAGATCGCCCGGAGTCTGCGGTGCGCGGTCTCCACCGTGAAGAGTTCGTCGCCCAGGACCGCCAGCCCCTGGGGCGCCCCGAGCCCGTCCGCGACGGTCACCGGTGTCCCGTCGTCGATCCGGAGCACCGCGCCGAGCCGGTCGTCGGTCGCATAGCAGCGGCCCTCCGCGTCGAAGGCCACATCCACGGGGTGGTCGAGCCCTTCGGCGAGCACGGTGAGGGTGTCGTCGCCGTCGATGGCCACGATCCGGCCGGCGCCCGCCTCGGCGACGACGAGCGAGCCGTCCGGGCTCACCGCGATGCCCAGGGGCTGGTCCAGGCCGGCCGCCCGCTCCCGGGTGATGCCGCGCGCGGGGTGGTGGGTCCGGACGTTCCCGTACTGCGAGGTGAGGTGCAGCAGCTCGCCGTCGGCGGTGATCCCGTGGGCGAAGGGCATCAGGGCGTGGGTCGTCACGCCGCACGTCTCGTCGCCGTCCAGCCCGGAGTTCGGCTCGCCCTCGTGGGTGGCCGCGGGGCCCGCCAACCGGTAGTGGTCGGCCGCGTAGACCCGACCGCCCAGGTCGATCGTCACCCCGTAGGGGCCGTCGAGCCCGCGGGGTACGACCTCCCGGATCCGCCCGTCGGGGTGCATCTCCGCGATGCCGCCGCTGGCGTAGCTGGAGATGAACATCCGGTTCTCGGTGTCGAACGCCGCGTTGTCCAGCCCCGCCACACCGCTGGTGACCAGCGTGCGGGAGCCGGTGCCGTGCAGATCGACGCGGGTCACGATGCCCTCCACGCCCCGCGACAGGACGTGGAGGACACCGCCCCGGTCGAAGCGGACCGCGACCGGCTCGTGTACGCCCTCGGCGACCGGCTCGGGCACCCCGCCGTCCGGGGGGATCCGCCAGACCTGGTCGCTCATCATGTGCGGGTAGTACAGGTGGCCGTCGGGGCCGAGCTGCATCGCGTTGCCGAGGGCCAGTCCCGCCGTGAGCACCACCGGGTCGCCGCCGTCCGGGAACAGTTCCATCAGGCGGCCGTCGGGTTTCATCTCGTTGATGAAGAGCCGGTCGCCGATGCAGGTGATGCCGTTGGGGTTCGTCACCTCGTCGGACACGAGGGTGTACTCGCCCTCGGGGGTGCGGCGCCACACCCGGCCGGGGACCAGGTCGGTGATGTACATCGAGCCGTCCGCGCCGAACGCGAGGTCGTCCGGCGACTGGACGGGGCCGTCGATCGGCACGACCACCTCGATGTCCCCGGTGGCCGGGTCGACGGCGCTGATCTGTCCGGCGAGGAACTGGGCGACGTACAGCCGCCCGTCGGGGCCGAACGCGACGCCGTTCGAACCCCACAGCCGGCTGGGCGGGTTGAGCCGCCCGGCCTTCCAGCGGGCGCTGCTGGTCCGGTGGCCGCCCGTGTCGTCGAAGCGGCTGGGGATCGGTGTCGCGCTCACTCGGACACCACCAGGACGCCGTCCGCGCCGCCGTCCGCGCGCCAGCGCCGGAGCAGTTCGTGGAACGCGACCGGTCCGTCGCCGTACGACTGGCTCCGCGTCCGGGGTGTGCCCTCGTTGTTGTAGTAGCCGGGGGTGCACTCGGCGTGGAACTTGTACAGGTCCGCCGCCTTCTCCCGGATCGTGGCCGCCCAGGCGTCCTGTGCCTCGGGGCTCGGCTCGACGTACCGGGCCTGGCGCTTGCGCGCCTGCGAGATGACCTCGGCGACATGGCCGGCCTGTTCGTCGAGGATATGGACGTAGTTGACGGCACTCGCGTTCTGGAGCGGGCCGAGCTGGTAGAAGTTGGGGAAGCCGTGGCTGTAGAAGCCGTGGAGGGTCTTCGGGCCGTCCTTCCATGCCTCCAGCAGGGGGACGCCTCCCCTGCCGTACACGGGCAGCTTTCCGGACATGACGCCCGAGACGCCCACCTCGAAACCGGTGGCGAAGATGACGCACTCCACCTCGTACTCGGTGTCGCCGACCACGACGGCGTTCTCGGTGATCCGCTCGACGCCGTGGGTGTCGGCGGTGTCGACCAGGGTGACATCGGGCCGGTTGAACGTCTGGAGGTAGGTGTCGCTGAACGTGGGCCGCTTGCACATGTAGCGGTACCAGGGCTTGAGGGTCTCCGCCGTCGCCGGGTCCTCGACGACGGTGTCCACCCGGGCGCGCAGCTCGTTCATCTTCTGGAAGTCGGCGATCTCGTAGGCGCGTTCGCGCTCCTCGGCCGGGATGTGCGCATAGCTGTTGACCGGGATCATCTTCTCCTGGAGCCGCGCGCTGCTGGTCCAGGCGTCGTTCACCAGGTCCTCGTCGGCACGGACACCCGTGACGACCTTGAGGAAGTTCTCCATGCGGCGCCGCTGCCAGCCGGGCCGGAGCGAATCGGCCCACGCGGGGTCGGTGGGCCGGTTGCCGCGTACGTCGACCGAGGACGGCGTGCGCTGGAACACATACAGCTGCCGTGCGTGTTCGGCGAGGTGCGGCACGACCTGGATGGCGGTCGCGCCGGTGCCGATGAGCGCCACGCGCTTGTCCGCGAGCCCGTCCAGGCCGCCGTTCGCGTCGCCTCCGGTGTACGCGTAGTCCCAGCGGCTGGTGTGGAACGTGTGCCCCCGGAAGGTCTCGATACCGGTGATGCCGGGGAGCTTGACCTGGCTGAGTGTCCCGCCGGCGACCACCACATGGCGCGCCCGCATACGGTCGCCGCGGTCGGTGGTGACGGCCCACTCCGATTCGGAGTCGTCCCACCGCAGTTCGGTCACCTGTGTCTGGAAGCAGGCGTCGTCGTAGAGGTCGAAGCGGCGGGCGATCGCCCGCGCGTGCTGCCGGATCTCCTCCCCCGGCGCGTACTTCCACTCCGGGATGTAGCCGACCTCCTCGAGCAGCGGCAGGTAGATATACGACTCGATGTCGCAGTGGATGCCGGGGTAGCGGTTCCAGTACCAGGTGCCGCCGAAGTCCGCGCCCTTCTCGATCACCCGGATCGAGTCCACGCCCTGCTGCCGCAGCCGGGCCCCGGCGAGCAGACCGCCGAACCCGCCGCCGACGATCAGCACCTCGACCCGGTCGCGCAGGAGCTCCCGGGTGTGCCCGGGGTCGGCGTAGGGGTCCCCGTCGAAGTGGCCGAACTCGCCGGTGGGGCGCTGGTACTGGGCGCTGCCGTCGGGGCGGATCCGGCGTTCGCGCTCGGCGCGGTAGCGGGCTCGCAGTTCGTCGGGGTCGAAGCCGAGCTCCTCGGGGTCGACGGGGACAGGGCCGGATGACGCGTGGGGGGTGGACATGGCGTCAGTCAACCGAGCAGCACCACGTAAGTCAATCAACTGCATTAAATTTACGCCATGCGCGCCCCGCCCGTCATGACCGCCGTGGCCCAGGGGTGGGCACATCCTCGGGCAGCAGCCCCTCCGCGCGCAGCTCCCGCCAGAGGTCGGCGGGCACGGAAGCCCTGAACTGCACAGCAGCGTCGGCGACTTCACCGGGCGAGCGCGCGCCGACCAGCACACTCGCCACCGGCTCCGGCGCCGCCGAGAAGGCCAGGGCCGCAGCGCGCAGCGTGGTGCCGTGCCGCTCGGCGACCGCCCGCATGCGGCGGGCGCGGTCCAGCAGGTCCGGGGGCACGGCCGCGTAGTCGTACGTGGCCCCCGGGCGGGGATCGGCCAGCACCCCGGAGTTGTAGACCCCGCCGATGACCACGGAGGTGCCGCGCTCCCGTGCCGCCGGCAGCAGGGCGAGGGCGGCGCGCTGGTCGAGGAGGGTGTAGCGGCCCGCGCACAGCACCGCGTCGACGTCGGTGTCCCGGACGAAACGGGTCAGCATCCCGGCCTGGTTCATCCCCGCGCCGATCGCCCCGACCACGCCCTCCCCGCGCAGCCGCTCCAGCTCCGGATAGCCCTCGCGGAAGGCCTGTTCGGCGTGGTCGTCGGGGTCGTGGAGATAGACGATGTCGACCCGGTCGAGACCGAGACGCGCCAGGCTCTCCTCGATCGAGCGGCGGACACCGGCCGCGCTGAAGTCCCAGACGCGGCGGTGGGCGGGGCGGCCGTCCCGCCCCGGCTCCGCGGGTTCGAGGAGGCGGCCGGCCTTGGTGGAGATCACATAGCTGTCGCGGGCACGGGTGCGCAGGGCGCGGCCCAGGCGGCGCTCGGCCAGGCCCGCGCCGTAGTGGGGCGCGGTGTCGAAGTAGCGGATGCCCGCGTCCCACGCGGCGTCCACGGTGGCGCACGCCTGCTCGTCGGTGACCGGGGTGAACAGGTGGCCGATGGCCGCGGACCCGAAGGACAGCGCGGTGACGGGGACGCCGCTGCGGCCGAGTACGCGGGTGGGCAGGGCCGCCGCCTCCCCGCCGGGCACACGGTGCGTCATGCCGCCGTCCGGCCGGCCTCGTCGGCGCCCGGCTCCCCGATGTCGATCCGCAGGACCTGGACGTACGGCGTCGGGGGGCGGTCGGGGAGGGTCACCTCCAGGGCGTCGGCGCGCACCGTCCACCGCGCGGGCGCGGACGCCCCGAGCAGGGTGACCCGCCGGGGCGGAGCGTGCAGCAGCCCCGCGGCCCGTCCCAGGCTGCGGATGCGCACGGTCCGGTCGTGGCCGTCCGGCCACGCCATGAGGAAGGCGTAGAGCGCGTCCCGGGCGCGGGTGAAGCGGATGTCGCGCGAGGTGTAGGCGAGGGCCGACTCCCTCGCGCGCTCGCCGGTGACCCGGGTCGGCCCCTCGCCGTACCGCACCCAGGGGCGGGTGCCGAAGACGGCTTCGCCGCAGCGCTCGACCCACCCGCCGAGGGAGTCGAGGACGGCCCCGGTGGCGTCGTCCAGCGTCCCGTCGGGCAGCTGGGGCACGTTCAGCAGGAGGCAGCCGTTCTTGCTGACGGTGTCGACGAGCAGCCGGACAATCTCGTCCGGCGTCTTGTAGCGATAGCCGTCGCAGTAGAACCAGTCGCCGATGCTGGTGTCGTACTGCCAGGGCTCGGGGTCGGTGTCGCCCAGCTGCTGGCGTTCGACGTCCAGGAGCACGGCCCCGCGGTCGCGTCCCGGCACCGTCTTGATACTCACCACGCCCTCGGGCACCCGGTTGTAGTAGTCGGCGAGGAACTCCAGACCACGCCCGCTGGGCGGGGCGGCGGGGCAGACGCTGCCGTCGTCGAAGGGCAGCCGTGAGTCGTCCAGATAGACCAGTTCGGGCCGGTGGCGGGTGGTGACATCGCGCAGCCGGGCGTAGAAGTCGTCGATGAACTCCGGGTCCGGCGGCTCGCCCGGACGGCGCGGCCGGCCGTAGAGGGCCCGCGGGTCGAGCCCTTCCCACCACAGGCCCCGGCCGTCCTCGGCGGTGAGATGCCCGTCGTACGGAACGCCCGCCGCGGGCCCCTCGGCGTCCGCGGCGAAGGCTGCGTCCAGCCAGCGCCAGGTCCAGGAACCGGCGTGCATGCTGACCCCGAAGCGGAGCCCGGCGCCGCGCGCCGCGGCTTCCCAGCGGGCCACGATGTCACTGCGCGGCCCCACGTTGACGGCATTCCAGGGCTGGTGGGCGGAATCCCACAGGTCGAAGTTGTCGCAGTGCGCCGCCATGGAGACGAAGTAGCGCGCGCCGGTGCGCCGGAATCGGTCCATCAGCGCTTCCGGGTCGAACTTCTCGGCGCGCCACAGACCGCACAGGTCCTTGTGGCCGAACCGGGAGGGGTGCCCGTACCGCTCCCGGTGCGCGGCGGTCTGCCGGCCCGCCCGTTCCCGTTCGAACTCCTCGGTGCCGTCGTACGGCCCGTACAGATGCCGGGCGTACCAGTCGCCGGAGCGGGCGGCGGACTGCGGGCCCCAGTGCGACCAGATGCCGAGCTTGGCGTCCCGGAACCAGTCCGGGACGCGGTGGCCGCGCAGCGACCCCCAGTCGGGGCGGTAGTTTTCCCCGTCGCTCATGGGTCCGGCGCTCATGAGTCTCCCTTTCCGCTGGGCGCTGCTCGGAACACGAAGGCGAAGGCGCACTCCGCGGGGGACAGCCGGTGCTCCGGGAGGGGGCCGGGTCCGCAGGAGGCGCTGCCCAGGCCGTACTGGGCGTGGTCGAGGTGAAGGTGGGTACGGCCGTCCGGGGCGAGGTCCGTGGGGTGGTCGGCCGCTTCGAGGGCCTCGGTGCTCCAGGGGCGGACCGTGAGCCCGAAGTGCGGTGTGTCCCCCGCGCCCTCGACGCGCAGTCCGGCGCCGGACGCCGGATCGGTGATCTCGGCCCAGCGGACGGCGGCGCGGCGGCCGTTCTCCTGGGGGACGACGTACGGGGTCTGGAGTTCGGGGACCGTGGCGGTGAACAGGCCGACGCGCGCCGCGTCCGCGCTGTCCGGGTAGGCCTCGCCCGGCCCCTTGCCGTACCACCGGACCCGGTCGAGGCAGGCGGGCAGCGCGAGGCGCACGCCGAGGCGTGGCAGCGTCAGCCCGTCCCAGGGGCCTTCGGGGGTGAGGTGGACGGTGAGCCGCAGGCCGGGGCCGTCCGCCGACCCGTCCGCCGTCCAGACGTACCGGACGCGCAGGGCGTGCGGGAGGCCGGCCGGGGCGGCGCGGGTCTCCACCAGGAGCCGGTCGGGGCGCTCCTCGACGCGTATGGTGCGCGCGACCAGGCGGTCGAGGCCGGCGGCCCGCCAGGCGCGCAGGACGGAGTTGTCCCCCATCCCGCGGTCGTTGTCGGTGGGCGCGCGCCAGATGTCCAGCCACGGCCCGTCGAGGCGGAGGGCGCCGATGGCCCGGAGCGCTCCGGTCCGCCGGTCGAGGTCGAGGTCCGCGAGGTTGAGACCGCTCGGGCTGGGGGGTGTCTGTTCCCCTACCCGCCCCTTCCCGGCCCCTGTCGATGTGCGGCTCCGCCGCGTGGGCGGCTCCGCCCCAGACCCCGGGGTCCAGGGGCGGAGCCCATGCCACGCGGCGGAGCCGCACATAGACCCTGAGGGAAGGGGCGGGGCGGGGAGCCCGCCGCAGGCGTCGCGATCCGCCGGACGCCCCAGGGGCGGGGCGGGGTGCGGGACCGGGGCCTGGGTCCAGGCTACTTCGTGTCCGGGCGGTGCCCATGGCTCGCCGGCCGCGAGCACAGCGCGTACGGTCAGCCACAGTTCGCCGCGCGGTGTCCCGGGCACGGGCAGCTCCGGCAGCGGAATCCCGGTGGTCCGCCGGGCGCCCAGCGGGGGGACGTCGAGCTCACCGCCCGCGACGGCCCTTCCCTCGTCCTCCAGGGTCCAGATGAACCGCAGATGCGAGGTGTCGCGCAGGTCGTAACGGCTGCGGACGGCGATCCGGCCGCCGCCGGGATCCGCCGTGATCACGACGGGTTCGATGGCCTTCTTGTACGCGAGGAGCCCCGGTGAGGGCGTGCGGTCGGGGAAGACCAGGCCGTCGACGCAGAAGGTGCCGCCGTGCGGGGTGTCGCCGAAGTCCCCGCCGTAGGCAAAGTACTGACGTCCGTCGGCGGTGCGGCGCCGCAGGCCGTGGTCGATCCACTCCCATACGAAGCCGCCCGCGCAGCGCGGATGCGCCTCCAGTGCGCGCTGGTAGGCGGTGAGGGAGCCGGGGCCGTTGCCCATGGCGTGCGCGTACTCGCACAGCAGGAAGGGCAGGGCGCGGCGGCGGTGTTCCAGGGCCGGCTCGGCGGCGGTCTCGGGCGGCGGCTCCTCCTCGTGGCGTCCGATACGGGCGACCTCGTCCACCGGGGCGTACATGAGGCTGTAGAAGTCCGAGTGGCGGTAGGTACGGTCGCGCTCGTAGTGGAGGGGGCGCGCGGGGTCGCGGGCGCGGGTCCAGTCGGCGAGGGCGGCAAAGTTGCGGCCGTGGTGGCTCTCGTTGCCGAGCGACCAGATGACGACGCTGGGGTGGTTCTTGTCGCGCTCGACCATGCGCCGCATGCGGTCCAGCAGCATCGGCCGCCAGCGCGGGTCGTCGGCCGGGTTGCCGTGCCAGTCGGCGTGGATGAAGCCGTGGGTCTCGATGTCGCACTCCTCGACGACCCACAGCCCGAGCTCGTCGCACAGGTCGAGGAAGGCGGGGTGCGGGGGGTAGTGCGCGGTGCGCACCGCGTTGATGTTGTGCCGCTTCATCAGCAGCAGATCCTCACGCATGGTGGCGAGGGACAGGGCGCGGCCGTGGTCGGGGTCGTGTTCGTGGCGGTTCACGCCACGAAGCAGCACGGGCGCGCCGTTGACGGTGAAGCGTCCGTCGCGGATGGCGACCGTACGGAACCCGATGCGCAGCCGGACGCGCTCGGTGCCGGTGGCGAGCCACCCCTCGTACAGCCGGGGCGTCTCGGCGCTCCACGGCTCGGCGCCGGGCACGGTGAGCGGGAGCCCCGTCGGGTGTCCGGCGATGCCGAGTTCGGGGACGGTGAGCAGCGCGGGGGCGTCGGTGTCGACGCGCAGCAGGCCGCGCCCGGTCTCGTGGTCGTAGCCGGCGTGGAGGAAGAAGTCGTCGATGCCGCCCTCCGGCCGCTCCAGCAGGGTCACCTCGCGGAAGATCCCGGGCAGCCACCACATGTCCTGGTCCTCCAGGTAGCTGCCGGAGGACCAGCGGTGGACGCGCACGGCCAGGACGTTGCGGCCGGGCCGGAGCGCTTCCCCCGCGTCGAACTCGGCGGGCAGCCGGCTGCCCTTGGAGGTGCCGAGGGCGCGGCCGTTGAGCCACACGCGGAAGCAGGAGTCGACACCGTCGAAGCGCAGCACACTGCCGGGCGTCCGCCACCCCTCGGGCAGCTCGAAGACGTACCGGTGGTCGCCGGTCGGGTTGTCGTCGGGCACGTGCGGCGGGTCGATGGGAAACGGGTAGGCGGTGTTGGTGTAGCGGGGAAGGCCGTGGCCGTGCAGCACCCAGTGCGAGGGCACGGGCAGCCGTGACCAATCGTCGCCCGGGGGCGGTTCGGGGCCGAGGAAGTCCAGGGGCGCCGCGTCCACGGTGGGCGACATGCGCAGGAGCCAGCGGCCGTTCAGGCTGAGCCGTGCGGCGTCGGAGGTGAAGTGGGCCCGGGGGGCACGGCGGCCGGTGCCGGGCGAGAAGTCTTCGTGGTAGGCGAGCATGCGTGCTCCCGAAGGCCTGGGGCGCTGAACTCCCTGCTGCCGATCGCTCCGGTCCTCCGCAGCGCGGTCATCGACATCGAACCCCGCACTGGTATGCCACCTCGGACCATGCTTTCGCATCGACGGTAAGGCGGATCCGCAGAGGGCGTCAACAGCGCGGCGACACCGGAATATTGGCCTCTTCCAGCGGATTCCGCACCCTTGACGGCCCTGTGACGCATGCCTAGCGTTGCCGTCGTTCCCCCTCCCCCCGTGTTCGCTCCGACCTCAGGACGGCGAGACGGAACATGACTGGCATTCCAGCGACCCTGCTTCTGGAAGAGCGCGCCGAGCTGGCCATGAACGCCGTGGTCAACCTGGCCGATCCCGATCTCGGCGGCATCCCCTTCTTCAGCGCCGACCTGCGATGCGACCCCGCGGTGCTGCTGCACGGCGACTGGGACTACGGCTCCAGCCACGGGCGGCTGACCGACGCCTGCGTCCTCGCCCGCCGGATGACCGGCGCGTCCTGGTGGTCCGATACGGAGAGCCGCTACCGGGCCACCCTGCTGAACCTGCTCGCCGAGGACGGGCTGACGTACCGGCGCCGCCACCCGCGCGGCCGCTGGGAGCCGCACGCGAGCCTCATCGACCAGCGGGCCACGCTGCTCGCGCTCACCAGCTGGTACCGGGACAGCGGCGACGAGACCGTGCGGCGGGCCGCCGACCGGCAGGTCGCGGCGCTGCACCGGATCGCCGTCAAGGAGCGCGACGTCTGGTACTACCCGGCCTCCGAGTACACCCGGGAAGGCTGGCCCTCGCTCCACGCCGTCCAGCTGCATCTGGCCCCGGACCCCGCCTCCTTCTGCGGGCGGCTGATCATGCCGCTGCTGGTCTGGCACCGGGCGACGGGCAATGAGCAGGCGCTGGAGCTGTGCGGCTGGTTCACCCGGCTGATCACCGAGCACAGCGGGGTCTTCCTGCCCGACGGCTCGTTCAACGCGGCGCTCGCGTATCGCAGCGGACACTTCCACACGCGTCTTGGCACCCTGGACGGCATCGCCCAGTACGCGGTGTTCACCGGGGACCACGCCCTGACCGCGTTCGTCCGCCGGTCCTTCGACTGGGCGCTGTCCCAGTGCACCGCCTACGGATGGACCCCCGGCGACCTCGCCGGACAGCGCTTCGAGCACGAGACGTGTTCCCTGGTGGACCTCATCGGCATCGGCACCACCCTCGCCCAGGCGGGGCACACCGGGTACTGGACGGTCGTGGAGCGCTTTCTGCGCAACCACCTCACCGCCTCGCAGCTCACCGACGTCGACTGGGTGCGCTCGGCCCCCGACCGCTCCCGCGACATCCCCGGCTGGCTCACCCACCACCGCGTCGACGAGCGGGTCCGCGGCGCGTTCGCCGGGTACGGCGCCCCCAACGATTATGTGTCGGACGCGGTCCTCGGCCGGGGGCACACCGCCGACGTGCAGGCGTGCTGTGTGGGGTCGGGGGTGCGCGGCCTGTTCACCGGCTGGCGCGCCGCCGTCACGGGCGATGAGCGCCTGGTGCGCGTCAATCTGCTGCTCAACCGCGGCAGCCGCCTGGTGGATGTGCTCAGCCATCTGCCCTACGAGGGCCGGATCGACCTGAACGTCCACCACGACTGCCGCGAACTGCGCCTGCGTGTCCCGGAGTGGGCCGGCTACGCCCGGCTCGCCGTCACACGGCGGCCCGCGTCCGGGCCCGCCACCCAGGCCCGCGGGCCGGAGCCGGGCCTGTGGGCGCCCGACGGGTGTCTGAGCCTCGACCGCCCCCGGGCGGGCGAGCGCATCACCGTGACCTTCCCGCTCGTCGAGTCGACGACCGAGGAGAGCGCGGCCGGGCACACCTACCGCACCCACTGGCGCGGCGACGACGTGGTGGGCATCCAGCCGGAGGGCGGGTGCCGGCCCATGTACGGCACCCGGCGGCCGGCGCCGAAGGCCCCTGAGCGCGAACACACCCTGCACATCCCCGCGAAGGAGTGGACGTGGTGAACGGTCCGGGCCGCAGGGCCCTGTTGCTGACGGCGGGCTCCACCGCCGCGCTCGCCCTGGCCGCGCGTACGGCACAGGCCGCCGGCCGGGAGGACGCCGGAGCCGCCGCCTCCGGTGTCCCGGCCGCCCCGGCGGATCCGCGCGCGGCCGCGGACCGGCAGGCGGCCCGTATCCTCGCCGGTATCCGCACCCCCCGGTTCCCCCGCCGCCGGGTGCTGGTCACCGACCACGGGGCCGTCGGCGACGGCTCGACGGACTGCACGGCCGCGTTCCGCCGCGCCATCGAGCACTGCGCCGCGGCCGGCGGCGGCCATGTGGTCGTACCGCCCGGCGACTACCTCACGGGCGCGATACGGCTGCGCGACCGCATCGACCTGCATCTGCGAGAAGGCGCCACCCTGCGCTTCAGCCAGGACCCGGCCGCCTATCTCCCCGTGGTGTACACCCGGTACGAGGGCACCGAATGCCTCAACTACTCGCCGCCGCTGTACGCGCACGGCTGCCGCACGATCGCGGTGACCGGCCGTGGCGTCATCGACGGGCAGGCCGACGCCGACCACTGGTGGAACTGGACGAAGGGCGCGGGCGGCGGGACCTCCCCCGAGGGGGTGGACAAGAGGAAGCTGCTGGAGTGGGCCGAGGCGGGGGTGCCGGTCGCGGAGCGGGTCTTCGGCGCCGGATACCATCTGCGGCCCAATCTGATCCAGTTCTACGACTGCCGCGATGTCCTGATCGAGGGCGTCACGGTGAAGAACTCGCCGATGTGGAACATCCACCCGGTGCTGTGCCGCAATGTCACCGTGCGCGGTGTGACCGTGGACAGCCCCGTCGGCCCCAACAACGACGGCTGCAACCCGGAGTCCTGCGCCCATGTCCTCATCCAGGACTGCGTGTTCGACACCGGCGACGACTGTGTGGCGTTCAAGGCCGGCAAGAACGCGGATGGGCGGCGCGTGAACGTCCCCTGCGAGCACGCCCTGGTGGAGCGGTGCGAGATGCGGGCCGGACACGGTGGCGTCACCATCGGCAGCGAGACGACCGGCGGTGTCCGCGACATCCTCGCCCGGGACTGCCGCATGGACAGCCCCCAGCTCGACCGGGCGATCCGCATCAAGTCCAACCCGGTGCGCGGCGGCTATGTACGCGACATCACCTGCCACGACATCACGGTCGGCCAGGTCGGGGACGCCGTCATCGAGATCGCGCTCGACTACGAGCGCGTCGAGACCGGCGACTACTACCCGGACGTACGGGACATCGCCGTGCACCGGCTCACCGCGCGGACCGGCCGCAGGCCCTGGAACCTGATCGGCAACGACGCGAACCCCGTCCGCGACGTCCTGTTCAGCGACTGCGTGTTCACGGAGATGGCGGGCCCGGGTGAGGTGCGGAACGTGACGGGGCTGGTGCTGCGCCGCGTCGTGGTGGACGGGCAGGAGGCCGCGTCCGATGGGTGACTGGAGCCGGGCGGACGCCATCGTGGCCCGGGTCGCCCGGCCGCGCTTCCCCGACCGCGAGTTCCCCGTCACCGCGTTCGGGGCGCGCGGCGACGGCCGCACGGACTGCACGGCGGCGCTGCGCCGGGCCGTCGCGGCCTGCGCCGCGGCGGGCGGCGGCCATGTGACGGTGCCCTCCGGGACGTACGCCACCGGCCCCGTCCACCTGCTCAGCCATGTCGATCTGCATCTGGAGGAGGGCGCCCGGCTGCTCTTCGACCGGGACCCGGCCGCCTGCCTCCCGCCGGTCCTCACCCGTTTCCAGGGCGTGGAGATGTACGGCTACTCGCCCTTCGTCTACGCCCGGGGGCAGCGCAACATCGCGGTCACCGGCCGGGGCGTGCTCGACGGACACGCCGACGACGAGCACTGGTGGCCCTGGTCCGGGCAGGCGGAGTTCGGCTGGCGGCCCGGGGTCCGGCAACAGGAGGACGACTGGCCGGGGCTGTGGCGGCAGGCCGAGGCGGGCGTCCCGGTCGAGCGGCGGATCCACGCGGACGGCTGCCGCTTCCGGCCCAACTTCCTGGAGTTCCAGGACTGCCACGGGGTACTGGTGGAAGGCGTGACGATCGTGCGCTCCCCCATGTGGGAGATCCATCCCGTGCTGTGCACGGGTGTGCTCATCCAGGATGTGACGATCGACAGCCCCGGCCCCAACAACGACGGGATCGACCCGGAGTCCTGCCGGGACGTGGTGATCCGCCGCTGCGACATCGCCGCGGGCGACGACTGCATCGCGATCAAGTCGGGGCGGGAGGCCGACGGCCGGCGGGTGAACGTCCCGAGCGAGAACATCGTGATCGAGGACTGTGTGCTCCGGCACCGCTACGGCGCCATCACCCTGGGCAGCGACATGACCGGCGGCATCCGCGATGTGTACGTACGCCGCTGCCGCATCGGCGGCCCCGGGCTCTACTTCGGCCTCTACATCAAGACCAACTCCGTACGCGGCGGCTACGCCGAGAACATCCAGCTCGCCGACCTCACCGTCACCCATCTCCGCAAGGAGTTCCTCAGCTGTGACTTCCACCGCGGGGAGGGCGACACGGGGTCGTATCCGCCGAGGGTGCGGGACATCGGCATCCGGGACGTCACGGTGGACCACGCCCGGCGCGCCGTGCTCGCCCGCGGCTACGCCCACGCGCCGATCGACGGGCTGCACATGTCAGACTGCCACTTCGGCTCACTGGCGGAGTCCGACCGGATCGAACACGTCGACGGCCTGGTGCGAGAGAGGGTGACCGGTGCGCGGGAATGAACCCGGACGGCCCGAACGGCCCCGAAGATACGACTACTGTCCCTGGGAGTTCTGGAGCGCGGCGACCGAGGAGGAGCGCGCGGAGCAGCTGGACCACCAGCGGCGCCTGACCGAGCGGCTGGCCTCGGGCGACGGCGAGGCCGAGCTCGCCGAGCGGGTCTTCGTCTCGCCGTGGGCGGGCGTGTTCACCGACCGGCTGCGGATGGGCGAGCGCTCGTACATCGGCGCGCACGCGGTGGTCACCGGCGAGGTGTCCCTGGGCCGCGACTGCACCCTCAACCCCTTCTCGACGGCGCGCGGCCGGCTGCGGCTCGGCGACGGGGTGCGGGTGGGCGCGCACACCTCGCTGCTGGGCTTCAACCACTCCTTCGCGCCCGACCGTCCGGTGCACCGCCAGCCGCTCACCTCGGCCGGGATCGTGATCGGCGACGATGTGTGGATCGGCTCGCATGTGGTGGTCGTCGACGGGGTCACCATCGGCGACCACTGTGTCATCGGGGCGGGCGCGGTGGTCACCAAGGACCTCCCGCCCTGGTCGGTCGCCGCGGGAAACCCGGCGCGGCGGCTGCGCGACCGGCGGGACACGCCGGCCGCCCCCGCTCCGCGTTCGCCGGGCGCCCTGGATGTGCGGCTGGAGCGGTTCGCCGACCGCGCCCGCGAGCAGGCGCCGGACGTCCTCGCCCGCTGCCGGGACGGCGACGGCTGGACCGACCGTCCGGGCGCGGCCCGTACGGTGCGCGCGGTGTGCGACGCCGTGGAGGTCTCGGATCTGCTGCTGGGCGCTCCCCCACCGGGGTCGGACGGCGCGGAACTCGCCGAGCGGCTGCGCTCCCTTCAGGACCCGGACACCGGCCTCGTCCCGGAGTACGGCGCCGGTCCGCCATCGCTGGCCGACGACACGGCGATGTACCACATCCTGTCCGTCGGCTACGCGCTTGACCTGCTGGGCTCCGGCTTCGCCCACCCCGTGCGCGCCGTGCAGGACCTCGCGCCCGCCGAGCTGGTGGACCACCTGGACGGGCTGCCGTGGCGGACCGAGGCCTGGCGCTCGGGCCACTGGGTGGACGGGGTCGGCACCGCGATCCTGCGCGACCTCGACGGCTTCGAGCTGCGCGCTCCCGCGGCCGAGGCACTGTTCGGCTGGCTGCTCACCCGCGCCGACCCCGGACACGGGCTGTGGGGCGCGCCGGGCGGGACCGACCGGTGGCGGCAGCCGGTCAACGGCTTCTACCGGGTCACCCGCGGTACGTTCGCACAGTTCGGGCTGCCCTTGCCGTATCCGGAGCGGACCGTGGACACGGTGCTCGCGCACAGCCGGGACCCCGCGTTCTTCGGCCCGGACCGCGGCGACGCCTGCGACGTGCTGGATGTGATCCATCCGCTGTGGCTGTGCGCGCGGCAGACCGGGCACCGGATCGCCGAGGGCCGCGACTGGGCGCGCGGGCAGTTGGAACGACTGCTCGGGCGGTGGCAGGACGGCGCCGGGTTCTCGTTCGCGCTGGAGCCCGGCGGCCGTGCGCCGCATGTGCCCGGCCTTCAGGGGACGGAGATGTGGCTGGCCGTCGCCTGGCTGCTCGCCGACCACCTCGGCGTCGCCCAGGCGCTCGGCTACCGGCCCCGGGGGGTGCACCGGCCGGAACCGGCGCGCCACGGTCTGGGCTGACCCGCCGAAACGCTGACCTGTTGGGCCGGGCTCACGGCTGCCACGGTCCGTCGTCCCATGGCCCGTCGCCCCCGGTGCGCGCCGCGCGCATCCGCAGCGCCTGCGACAGCACCTGCGCGGTCACCCAGGAGGGGTTCCAGGTGTTGCTGGTGCCGCGCGCCTGCCAGTTGGTGGGGAAGAACCCCTCGGCCTGCTCGCCGAGCCCTTCGAAGCCCCACTCCCCCGCCTTCGTGCAGATGCCCTGTCCGAAGGCGTGCAGGATCAGCTCGCCCAGCCGGCGATACACCTCGCGGCCTGTCAGCTCGCCGAGCCTGGCGAGCTCGTAGGCCGGGAAGAACACGTCCACGTGGTGGTTCTGCACGCTGACCCCGGGCCACCCGGCCGTCCGGAAGCCGGATTCGAACGGCGGGTCCCACTGATAGACCCAGGTGAGCAGCCAGTCGGCGGCCTCCTCGGCCCAGGCGCGCCGGCGCTCGCCACCGGCGAGCAGCAGCAGCTCGTACACGCACAGGAAGTACGCGATGCCGCCCTCCTTGTCCTCGCAGACGGCGTCGAGGGTGGCGCGGGCGAAGGGCCTGGCCCAGTCGTCGGCGTGCCGGTGGCGGTAGTGCGCGACGAGCTGTTCGGCGCGCCGCAGCATGTGGGCCTCGCCCGTGATCCGGTGGGCCTTGAGCAGGGCCAGCAGGCACGCCAGCCCGGCCGCCCCCGGTTCCTGGGGCAGCGGGCTGCCGTCCAGCCGCCAGCCGAGCGGCGGCACGGTGGCGCTCGCGGTGGTGGCGCACGCGGTGTCCACGCCCTCGGCCAGCGCCCGGATCCAGCGCCGTGGCACGGCGTGGCCGTGGGCCCCCAGCAGCTCGATGACGTCGGCGAGGTCGCACAGGGCGTCGCCGTACGCCCGGGAGGAGATGAAAGTCTCGCCGTCCCGCTCGAAGGCCGACCAGGCGCGGTCCTCGGTGGAGTAAAAGCTCATGCGCAGGCCCGGCGGGGCTCCGGCGGCGCTGCCGTCGAGGTAGAAGTCGACGGCCCGGCGGCAGCGGTCGACGCGCCAGGGCTGGTCGCGCTCCAGGCCGACGCGGGCGTCGCACCAGGCGAGTTTCAGGCTCTGGCCGGTCCAGCCGTACAGGAAGCCGGGGGTGTGGCCGGGCCCGGTGAACTTGAGGAATCCGGCGGCCCCTCCGGCCTCGTGCCAGCGGCGGTCCATGGCCGCCGTCTTGTAGTGGACGACCCGGTCCAGGGTGAGGGGGCGGGCGCCTTCGGGGGCGTACAGTCCGAGGCCCTGGTGCACCAGGGGCCGGAAGCCGTGGCCCGGGTGGGCCGCGACCCCCCAGTCCAGGGCGTAGCGCGCGCGGTGGACCGCGCCCGGCGGAAGATCGAGGTAGCCGCCGTCGTAGGAGGCGGTCCTCCCCTTGTGGACGTACGCCGTGTCCGGCACGCCGTTGAACATCAGCGCGCCGCTCATCGCGAGCAGCGAGACGTGTCCACGCTGGACCGCCCCGAGGGAGCCCTCGCCGGGCTCCGCCGCGTAGAGGGTGGCATACCAGGTGGGCACGCGGCCGCGGGAGCGCCACTCCGCGTGCGCGCACGGGACGGGCAGCCGGTGTTCCTCCACCACCAGGGCGCGGTGCGGGCCGACGCCGAGCCGGGGCACGGTGCGGTCCGGGTCGGCCGACGGGTTGCCCCGGTAGAGCACCTGCGGCAGGGTGACGGCCGAGGCCCTCCGGCACGGCAGCGGCAGCGCCACGCCGAGCACCACGTCCTCGTACCCGAGCTCGCCGGTGTTGCGCCAGGTCACGTCCAGGCGCAGCAGCCCCCGGACGAACGCGAAGGCGATCTCGGCCGCGAGCCCGCCCACCGCGCAGCGCACCGCGAGCCCCTGTGGCGTGCGGCGGACCTCGGGCTCGCGCGCGCCGGGCAGGGCGATGCGCCAGGGGCGGCCGGTGGACACGGCCAGCATGCGGCTCAGGGGGGCGTCGAAGCACAGGTCTCCGCCGTCCCGCTCGGCCCGGCCCGCCGCCCCGTGCCGGAAGGCGACCCTTGCCCCGCCCCGCTCCACGGTGATCTCCAGGCTGTTGTCACCGCTCGCGATCCGGAACACCGGCGACTCCCCCTCACCGACAACTGTCATTGCGCGCACGGGTGTTGACCCCGTCCGCGCCCGGCGTGACCATTATGGCATTCAGATGGCATACCAGTGGAGTACCGCATTCGAAGAGGAGTGTGCGTATGCGTCAGGCACCCAGGGACGAGGAGGGCGGCTCCCGTTCGCGCCTCAGCCGCAGAAAGTTCGTCGCGGCCGGAGCAGCGGCCGGCACCGCGGCCCTGACCGGCACCGCCGCGGCCACGTCGGCTCAGGCGCGTATGCGCCCCGCGGCCCGGTCCGCGTCGTCGGGCGCGTCCGCCTGCGTCCAGATCCCGAACCGCTACAACAAGCCGTTCGAAGTGTGCGACGACGAACTGCTCGTCTTCATGGCCAACTACAAGCCCTTCGAGAACCCGGGCTTCTTCGACGCGGTCATCGGCGACAAGCTCAGGGCCGCGTTCCCCGGTCTGAAGATCAAGGCGGTCACCTGGGACTTCCCCATCCGCTACGAAGACCTGGACAAGGCCGGCGTGGTGCCCGACATCATCCTGGAGGACCCGCGCAGACGCATCGACCGCGACCTGGAGCCCAGGGGCTGGGTCCGGGACCTCACCGACGACCTCACGTCCGAGGGAATCGACCTCGGCTCGCTGAACCCGGCGGCGGTCGAGCTGGTCAAGTCCCGCTCGGACGGCGGGGTGTACGGCGTGCCGCTGTTCGTCGACGAGTACGTCCTGTTCCACAACAAGAAGATCTTCGACCTGCGCGGGGTCAGGGCCCCGGCGAACGGCATGACGTACGACCAGGCGTACCGCCTCGCCAAGAAGCTGACGTTCGAGCAGGACCTGGTGGCGTACAAGGGCTATCTCCAGCATCCTGATCTGTATCTGGAGTTCAACCAGCTCGGGCTCTATCCCTTCCTGCCCACCGGCAGCGAGAATCCGGCGCCCGAGGACATCAGGGTGAACATCACCTCGGCCGGCTGGAACCGGCTCGGCGACAACCTGGAGCGCTTCCTGCTGCTGCCGCACAACATCTTCACCACCGTCGACGACTTCCTGCTGACCGGGCATGTGGCCATGGCCGTGGACAGCCTCTGGAAGCTCAGCGCCTACGCCCTGAGCCCGCTCTACCTCCCCGAGGACGACGCCGAGGAGTGGCGCGAGCTGGCGAAGAACATCGACCTCGGCGTCACCTCCCTCCCCGTGCTGGGCGGGGACGCGCGGTCGGTGTACCAGCCGAACACCATCGCCGCGTTCGTGCCGCCCCAGGCGGGCAAGCGCAAGCAGGCCCTCGAGGTCGTGAAGTGGCTGGTGTCGCAGGAGGCCCAGACCGAGCTCGCCCGGAACGGCATGAAGCCGGCGCTCACGTCCGACGCCGCCCGGGCCGCGTTCGGCGAGGCGATCCCGGGGCTGGCCGGGGTGGACACCTCGGGCGTCTTCTGGGGGGACAACGCCGTCGTCAAGGGCTACAAGGAGACCGAGTACTGGGACCTCCCGCTGTACATGGTGTTCCGCCAGCATGTACTCAAGGACGGCCTCGCGGTGCGCTCCGCGCTGAAGGTGGCCGAGGCCAAGGACATCCCGGCCTACATCAAGGCGCAGGCGGCGTCCGGCAAGGACTGGTGACACCGGCCGGTCAGGCCCGGCGGATCCGTATCGCGAAGTACGGTTCCGCCGGGAGTTCCACCTCGAAGCTCCCCGTGGGTGTGGAGTCGAGGGTGCGCACGGTCATGTTCCAGGTGTCGACGACATCCACCCGCCAGGGGCCGCCGGGCAGGTCGAAGGGGCGGCGCGGATAGCGGTGCGGGCCGAGGTACTGGAGCCAGTACTCCCCCGGCGCCTCCAGGGTCGAGGCGTCGTAGGTCTCAGGGGTGTGCGCGAGGCCCGGCGGAGCCTCGTCGAGGATCGAGCGCAGAAAGGCGACGCGGGGCGCGCTCGAACCGCGCAGCCGTCCGCCGTGGGCCCTCCAGGGTCGTGGCCTGTGGGCCTCGCCGTGGGCGACGTAGCCGCCCCGGCACACCCCCTCCCAGACGCGGAACACCAACTCCTCGGCCGACAGGGCGGCATCGGGGTCCGGGTCGTCCCCCTCCGCGCCGCAGTCGTCGACGAGCACCGGCTTGCACAGGTCCCGGGTGAGCCGTGAGACGGCCCGCACCTGCTGGTGGCGGAGGGAGGCGTGGGTGATCCAGGGGGCGCCGAAGTCCGTGTGGAGATCGCCGTGCACGGTGAGCGGGTGGTGGCCGTGGTCGTACTCCTGGACATCGGTCTGCGCCTCGGGGTCCTCCGGGGCGCACCACCATACGTTGGGGTGGTGGGCGAGGCGTTCCACCGTCTCCGGGATGTCGCGGCCGTGCAGCATCACCTCGGCCTGCACACCGATGGCGCCCAGCGCGCCGATCTGCTGGTCGAGCCGGTCGAGGGAGAGGGCGGCCGAGGCGGTGAGCCGGACCCGGTTGAACGGGGAGGCCGCCAGGGCGCGGAGGGTGTCGGGGTCGGCCTCGGGGACGGCGGTGGTCCAGGGGTGGAAGGGGGTGCCGTCCGCGTGCCGGAAACGCGTTCCGTGGACGCGGACGGGGCCACGCTCAGGGCCCGTCATATCGCCCTCCGCAGGCGCAGTGCCAGGTCGGGGCGGCGGTCCAGCGGGACGCGGACCCGTCCGCGGTGGGCCCCGGGCAGCGGGGTCACGGTCATCTCCCAGGTGTCGATGAGGTCGAGGCGCCAGGGCGCGCCGGTGTCGGGGAGGTCGATGTCGCGGTGGGCGTGGCGCCGGTCGCCGAAGTAGACGTAGGTGTCCTCGGGCCCTTCCTCCCTCAGCCGGCGCAGGAAGGCGATCCTCGGCGGGCTGTCGCCGTGCAGCCGGCCGCCGCGCGAGATCCAGGCCGCGTGGTCGGGGTCCTGCTCGGGGTAGCACTCGCCGTGACCGACGTATCCGCCCGCGCTCACGCCGTGCCAGAACTGGCGCACCAGCGCCCGCCCGGTGAGGTTGCCCCAGCGGCGGCCCAGCTTCCCCTCGTAGCCGATCTCGTCGAGGACCACGGGCTTGGGACAGCCGGCCAGCCACCGTGGTGTCCAGGCGGCGTCCCAGTGCTGGATGGACTGGTGGGTGGTCCAGGGCTTGGTGAAGTCGTAGATCCGCTCGTACTCGTACATGCGGGTGCCGTTGTGGATCGAACGCGGGTGCTGATAGGGGTCGTGGCGCTGCACGAACCGGCCGATGTGGTCCCAGTCCTCGACGGTCTTGGCGGTGTTGAAGTCGTACTCGTTGGCGATGGACCACCACACGTTGCGGTACGCGGCGAGGCGGGCGAGGGTGTGGCGGACGAGGGAGAGGTCCTCCTCGCGGGTCATGTTGTCCACGCCCCAGTGGCCCTCGTCGTAGGGGTGGAAGAGGACGATGTCCGCCTCGATGCCCAGGTCGCGCAGGTCGCGTACGCGCCGCTCGAAGTGGGCGAAGAAGGCGGGGTCGAAGCGGGCCGTGTCCAGCGCGCCGGGGATGCGGCCGGGGAAGGGCAGGCGGGGCGGGTTCATCGCCCGGGTCGGCAGCAGGCAC
This sequence comes from Streptomyces sp. NPDC097640, assembly GCF_040302705.1. Taxonomy (NCBI): domain Bacteria; kingdom Bacillati; phylum Actinomycetota; class Actinomycetes; order Kitasatosporales; family Streptomycetaceae; genus Streptomyces; species Streptomyces sp. NPDC097640. The sequence continues at coordinate 563,689 of NZ_JBEOSB010000001.1, read as the reverse complement.
ATGCGGACCTTGTTGAACGGCGAGGCGGCGAGGGTGCGCAGGGTCCGCTCCTCCAGCTCCTCGTCCTCGTCGTGGGTCCAGTGGTAGCAGGTGGTGCCGAAGGGCTGGTACGGGGTGCCGTCGGCGTACCGGAAGCGGCGGGGGCCCGCGACGCGGACGGGTCCGTGGTTGCCCGGGCCCGCCGCCACACAGATGAACTCACCGCCATGACCGTCGAGTTCGGGGGCGTCGGAGCGCGTGGTGTACGTCCACGGCCCGGGCCGGTCGGGCATGAAGCGGACCCGGTACACACCCTGGCCGTCGTAGAAGCCGTCGATGGGGACCACGCGGTGGCGGTGGCGGAAGTCGGCGCCGAACACGACATCCCGGTACGGGTTTCCGGCCGACGGCCCGGTCAGCCGCAGTTCGTACACGTCCCAGCGCTCGACGCGCCGCGCCGTCACGGGCGGCCGTCCCGGACCCAGTCCTCCGCCACCGTCAGGTGTTTGATCGTCTTGCGCAGATAGGAGTAGGCGATGTGCAGCAGCCCGTCCCGGGTCTGGACGACGCTGGGGTAGGAGTAGCCGTACTCGTTGTCCCAGTACTCCTCGTCGGCGGTCTGGAGATCGCGCCGGTGGGGCCAGGTGCGGCCGCCGTCGTCGGACAGGGCGAGCGTGAGCGGGGTGCGCAGGGCCTTCTTCCGCCGTCCGGCGCCCTCCCCCACCCAGCGGTACTCCCCGCGCTCCAGGCTCGCGTGGTTGTAGACCAGCGCCAGGGCCCCGCCGCGCAGCCGGGTGAGCTGGACGGCGGAGTTGTTGTTGGGCAGCGCGGTCCTGGCCGGCGGCGCCCAGGTGCGGCCGCCGTCGGTCGACTCGGAGGCGTGGATACGGTCCGCCGCGCGGCTGCGGAACATCGCGAACAGCGACCCGTCGTCCCGCGGGACGGCGGTCAGCTGCACCAGGTGTTCGGCTCCGGGCAGTTCGTGCTCCTGCCAGCTCTCGCCCCCGTCCTCGCTGAGCAGCACGGTGCTGTGCTCGCCCGAGCGCCGGCACCGGTAGGCGGGCAGCAGCCAGGTGCCGTCGTCGAGGGTCAGCGGCGGATTGCGGACGAAGACGCCGGGCCCCTCCAGCAGGACGCGCGGCGGGCTCCAGGTGCGGCCCCGGTCGGCGGAGGTGCGGGCGATCAGGCGGGCGGTGGTCTGGTCATGGGGCTCGTTGGACGGGTGGAACAGCCAGACGGTGCCGTCGGGCCGCTGGGCGAGCACCGGGTTCTGCTCGGCGCGGCCTGGGTCGGCGGACAGCGGCGCCGGGGTGGTCCAGCGGTCGGCTCCGCGGGGCAGCCGCGACAGGACGACGTTGGTGTCCCGGTCGCCCTCCTGCGGGCCGTTGAACCAGGTGCACAGCAGGTCGCCGTCGTCGAGTTCCAGGAGATTGGCGGCGTGGCTGTCGCCGGGGTGGCGCACGGGCAACAGCGCCTCGCGCACCCTCCCGTCGGGTGCCGAGGGCCGTACGACACCGTCGAAGCGCGGGTCGCTCATGTGCCGTGCACTCCTTTCAGGTCAAGTTCTGTGGCGAAGTGGCAGGCCACCGCCCGGCCCGGCGCCGCCTGGCGCAGGGCGGGCACCTCGGTGCGGCAGCGGTCCTGGGCGTAGCGGCAGCGCGGGTGGAACGGGCAGCCGGGCGGCACCCGCGACGGGTCGGCCACCTCTCCGTGCAGCACGATGCGCTCCCGGCGGCGCGCGCCGGGGTCCGGGTCGGGGACGGCCGACAGCAGCGCCTCGGTGTAGGGGTGCAGGGGCCGCTCGTACAGGTCGTCGGTGGCGCCGGTCTCGACCACCTTGCCCACGTACATCACGGCCACCTCGTCGGCCATGTACTCCACCACGCCCAGGTCGTGCGAGATGAAGAGATAGGTGAGGTCGGACTCCTCCTGGAGGTCCTTGAGCAGGTTGAGGATCTGGGCGCGCACGGACACGTCCAGCGCGCTCACCGCCTCGTCGGCGACCACCAGCCGGGGCCCGGGCGCCAGCGCCCGCGCGATGCCGACGCGCTGCCGCTGGCCTCCGCTGAAGGCGTTGGGGTAGCGGCGCAGATACTCGGGGGGCAGGCCGACGCGGCGCAGCAGTTCGGCCACCCGCTCCTCGATCTCGGCGGCCCGCAGGCCGAGGTTGGCCCGGAGGGGTTCGCCGACGATCTGAAGCAGGGTCATCCGGGGGTTGAGCGAGGCGTACGGGTCCTGGAAGACGAGCCGGATCTCGTTGCGGTACGGCTTGAGGGCCCGCTCGCCGAGGGCCGCCAGGTCGACGGGGTCGGCGCCGTCACGCGGGTGGTAGCGGATCTGTCCGGAGGTGGGCTCGTGGACCCTGAGCAGACAGCGGCCCAGGGTGCTCTTGCCGCAGCCGGACTCCCCGACCAGCGCGACGGTGCGGCCCGCCGGTATCCGCAGGTCGACGCCGTCGACGGCGCGTACGTGGCCGACGGTGCGGCCGAGCAGCCCGCGGCGGATGGGGAAGTGTTTGGTCAGGCCGTGGACCCCCAGGAGGGTAGGGCCCGGGTGTGTGGTCATGCGCGGGTCTCCTCGTACAGCAGGCACCTCACGGCGCGCCCGGCCTCGGGCCCGGTGACCGGCGCCGGCACCGTCACATCGCAGCGCCCGGCCATGAACTCCTCGCAGCGCGGGTGGAACGGGCAGCCGTCCGGGCGCCGGTAGGGGGGCGGCACCATGCCGCGTACGGGCCGGAGGCGCTCCCGGGGCCGGGCGCCGAGCCGGGGCACGGACCGCAGCAGGGCCTTGGTGTACGGGTGGCGGGGCCGGCGGAACACGTCCGCGAGGTCGCCGTGTTCGACCACCGCGCCCAGGTACATCACGGCGACGCGGTCGGCGAGCTGCGCCGCGACCCCGAGGTCATGGGTGATGAGCATGAGCGCCATGCCGGTGTCCCGCTGGAGGGAGCGCAGCAGATCCAGGATCTGGGCCTGTGTGGTGACGTCGAGGGCGGTGGTCGGTTCGTCGGCGATGAGCAGTTCCGGGCCGCAGGAGAGGGCCATCGCGATCATGGCGCGCTGGAGCATGCCGCCGCTCATCTGGAAGGGGTATTCGCCGGCGCGCCGCTCGGGGGCGGGGATGCCGACCCGGCCGAGGAGTTCGACGGTGCGCGCACGGGCCTCGGCCTTGGTGACCGGCTCGTGCAGCAGGATGGCCTCGGCGATCTGGTCGCCGAGGGTGTGCATCGGGCTCATGGACGTCATGGGCTCCTGGAAGACCATGGCGACGCGCGCGCCGCGGATGGACCGCACGGTGCGGCCGTCGGCGGTCAGCACATCGGCCCACCCGGTGTCCGTGCGGACCCGGACCTCACCGCCGACGATGCGGCCGGGCCGGTCGACCAGCCGCAGCACGGAGCGGGCCATGACGCTCTTGCCGCAGCCGGACTCGCCGACGACCGCGACCACCTCGCCGCGCCGGATGTCCAGGTCCACGCCGTCGACGGCACGCACCACCCCGTCCTCGAGCTCGAAGTGGGTGCGCAGGTCCCTGATCTCGAGGATCGTCTCGGCGGGTGCCACCACGCGCGCTCCTAACTCTTGTACGGGTCGGCGGCGTCCCGCAGCCCGTCGCCGACGAAGTTCATGGCGAGGACGGTGATGACGACCGCCACCCCCGGAAGCAGCAGCCACGGCGCGGTCTCCACCGTGCGGATGTTCTGGGCCTCCTGGAGCAGCACGCCCCAGCTCACGGCCGGGGACTGGAGGCCGAGGCCGAGGAAACTCATGGCGGTCTCGCCGAGGATCATCGCCGGGACGGCCATGGTGAGCGAGGCGATGACATGGCTGGACATGGACGGCACCATGTGGCGGAAGATGATGCGGCCGCGCCCGCAGCCGTCCAGGCGGGCGGCGATCACGAAGTCCTCCTCGCGCAGCGAGAGGAACCGGCCGCGCACCACCCGCGCGAGCCCCGTCCAGCCGATCACCGACAGGATGGTGGTGATCGCGAAGTACCGCATCAGCGGCCCCCAGTCGGGGGGTACGGCGGCGGAGAGTGCGAGCCACAGCGGCAGGGTGGGGATGGCCATCAGGAATTCGATGAGGCGCTGGATGACGGTGTCGGCCGCGCCCCCGAAGTAGCCGGAGATCCCGCCGAAGAGCAGCCCCAGCACGAAGCTGACGGCGACGCCGATGAGGCCGATGGACAGCGAGACCCGCGAGCCGTGGACGATACGGGACAGCAGATCGCGGCCGGCCCGGTCGGTGCCCAGGAGATACACCTTCTGGCCGGGGTCCGTGGGGCCGATGAGATGCCGGTCCCACGGGATGATCCCCCACAGGCGGTAGTCGTCTCCGCGTGCGAAGAGCCGCAGTGGGATGCGCTTGTCGCGGTCGATGGTGTGGATCTGCTCGAAGGTCTCCGGGTCGCGCTCGGTGCGGAAGCCGTTGACGTACAGCTGGAGGCCGTCGTCCCAGCTGAAGTCCACCTTGACCAGCTGCGGCGGGGCGTAGGTGTGCCGCTCGTCGGCGGCGCTCGGGGATCCGGGGGCCAGGAATTCGGCGAAGGCGACGACGAGATAGGCGCACAGCACCACGACCGCCCCGGCCACCGCCAGCTTGTGCCGGCGGAACTTCCGCCACACCAGGCGCCATGGGGAGGCGCGGCCGGGTTCCGGAGCCCGGCCGCCGGCGCCCGGTGTGGCGTGCTTGGCTCGTATCGGCATCCGCGATCACCCGCCCCCGCTCTCGTAGCGATGCCGGATCCTGGGGTCCCACCAGGCGAGCACGAGGTCGCTGATCAGGGTCCCGATGACGGTGAGGGTGGAGAGGATCAGCACGAAGCTGCCGACCAGGTACATGTCCTGGTTCTCCACTCCGCTCAGCAGCAGCGGCCCGGTGGTGGGCAGGCTCATCACGATGGAGATGATGGTCTCGCCGCTGATCAGGCCGGGCAGCAGCCATCCGACGGTGCTGAAGAACGGCGAGAGCGACATCCGGACCGGGTACTTGAGCAGGAGTTTCCACTCCGGCATGCCCTTGGCCCGGGCCGCCACCACATACGGCTTGTAGAGCTCGTCCAGCAGATTGGCGCGGGTGGTGCGGATCAGTCCGGCCGTCCCGGACATGCCGATGATGAGGATCGGCAGCCACAGATGGCCCATCAGATCCAGCAGCTTGCCCAGGTTCCAGGCCGCGTCCTGGTACTCGGGTGAGAACAGCCCTCCGGGGCTCTGGCCGAAGTAGCGCATCCCGACCCACATGAGGACCAGCGCCAGCAGGAATTCGGGGACGGCCATCCCGATGAAGCCGAGGAAGGTGGCGAGATAGTCACCCGCCGAGTACTGGCGCACCGCGGAGTAGATGCCGATCGGGAAGGCGACCGCCCACACCAGCAGCAGGGTGGACAGGGAGAGGAAGAAGGACAGGCCGACCCGGTCCCAGATCAGATCCGAGACCGGGCGGCTGTTCCAGGCGAAGGCCTGCCCGAAGTCGCCATGGAAGAGGATGTTCGAGATCCACTTCCAGTACTGGGCCAGGAATGGCTGGTCGAGTCCGTACCGCTGGCGCAGCGCGACCAGTTCCGCGTCGCTCATGAGCTCGCCGCGGCTCTCCGCCTCGGCCTGGAGGGTCGAGACATAGTCCCCGGGCGGCAGGCTGATGATGAAGAACGACGCGAGCGAGACGGCCCAGAGGGTGAGGGCCATCAGCAGCAGTCGGCGGGTGAGGAAGGACAGCATGGCGGCGGTCCGTCACGCCTTGCCCGAGATGAAGTACGTCGAGGGATTGCTGGGCCCCGGCGCCTGGTGCATCACGGCCCCGCTGAACTTCTTGGGCACGTTGTGGACGTTCTTCTTCACGATGCCGTACTCGGAGGGCGGGGTGGAGATGCCGAGGTAGTAGAACTGGTCCTTGGTGATGGCCAGGATCCGCCGGGCGAGGGCGAGCGCCCGATCGGAATCGAAAGTGAACCGCATCCGGTCGAAGAGCTCCAGCTGCTTTTCGATCTCGGCGGGCGGCCTTTCGCCGTCCTTCCCGTCGCGCGTGTACCACCTGGCCCAGGCGCCGCCGTAGCGGGAGGAGCCGCGGGGGTTGGTGGGCAGGTAGTAGTGGTCTCCGCCCGGGCCGGTGCGGAGATCGAAGGGGCCTCCGGCCCAGGTGGCGGCCTCCGACGCGCCGGCCTCGACGCGCTCCCAGTACAGCGTCTCCGCGAGCCGCTGGATATTGGCGTCGACGCCGACCTTCTTCCAGTCGGCGCGGATCAGTTCGAGCGCGTCCACGTGGTCGGGCATATCGGAGACGACCAGCACATTGAACGCGACGGGGGCGCCGTCCGCGGTGCGTCTGATGCCGTCGCCGCCGCGCCGGGTCAGCCCGGCCCGGTCCAGGGCGTCGTTGGCTTTGTCGATGTCGTACTCGGTGTACTGGCTGCCCAGTTCCTCGTCGAAGAGTTCGCTGCCGGGGAGCGGCGCGCACTGCCAGGGGCGGCCCTGGCCACCGTAGAAGGTGTCGATGATCTTCTGCCGGTTGATGGCGTACGACAGGCCGATCCGGAAGTCCTTGGTGGCGAACAGGGCGCGCCTGGCCTTGTCGGGGTGGGTCTGGTTGAAGCCGATGATCATGGTGTTCACCAGGTCCGGGGCGACCTCGATCAGCTCGTAGCCGCCCTTGCCCCGATTGCGGGCGACCACCGGCTTGTTGCGGACCGTGCCGAAGTTGTAGAGCTGCATGCCGAGGTCGCCGTTGGACACCTTCAACACCTCGACCTCGACGTCCTGCACCACATCGACGATGACCTTGTCGAGGTACGGCAGCTGGCTGCCGCCCGGGTCCACCTGCCAGTAGTAGGGGTTGCGCTCGGCGATCACGCTGCTGCCCTTGCCAACCGCGTTTCTGGCCACCCACGGGTTGAGTGAGGGCAGGTCCGGGTTGGCCCAGGGGTCCGCCTGGATGACCATGTAGTCGATCCAGCGGTTCAGGCCCGCCTTCTTGGCCAGGGCCTGGGCGCCGTCGTTGTGCCCCGCGTGGAACTTCTTCAGATAGTGGGCGGGCAGCAGCATCGTCACCCCGGAGGTGCCGGCGATCTCCTCCAGGAAGCCGGGCTTGGGCTCCTCGTACACATAGCGCACGGTGAGGTCGTCGACCTTCTCGAAGCGGGCGGGCCGGCCCGACCTGGACAGCCACAGCTCATAGACGCCCGTGGTGTGCATGTCGATGTCGGCGTTGAAGTCGTGGAAGGCGAACGCGAAGTCGTCGGTGGTGACGGGCTTCCCGTCGGACCACTTCAGGCCCTTGCGCAGATGGAAGACGAACTCCTTGCCGCCACCGCGGACTTCGTACTTCTCGCAGACGTTGGGCAGGATCTCGGTACGGGCCACTCCCCGCCACTCGGGCGCCCAGCGCACCAGCGGCTCGTATCCCATGCTGTAGCGCAGCCAGTTCATGTCCTCCTGGGTGAGCATCACCGAATGCCAGGTGCCGCCGTAGACCCCGGCCTTCTCCAGCGGGGTGACCTCACGTGGCTTGTCGGGCAGGCGCTCGGCCAGCGGGGGCAGTTCACCGGCGTCCACCCGCTTCTTGAGCGAGGGCGCCTCCTTGCCCTTCTTCCCCTCGGACTCGCCGTCGTCCGGGTCCGTCTCGAAGAATCCGCAGCCGGGCAGCCCGGCCACCGCGAGCATTCCGGCGCCGGCGCGCAGCACAGCACGCCGATTCGGTGTGCCGGCGTGGTGCCGGGTGGCCCCGGGGGTGTGTTCGGGAGTCATGTCCACGCTCCAGATGGTCCAGATGGCATTCCAGTGCGGACCGATCCACCGCGCCTCACGCCGCCGTGAAACGGGACGGCTGAGCCGATGTTCCCGTGCTTCCCTAGCGGCAGCTGTCTGGACGGATGGGCCCAGGGGGGCATGTCGGTGGTATGCCATGAGTCTGTTGGCCACCCCTTCGGAGCGTCAACCCCCGCGCAGAAGTATTTCCTTGCTGCCTCCCGAACCGCAGACGCGCGGTTTACCAGCGGCATACCATGGGGCCGGCACATCGATCAGACGTGGCAACAGTGGGAGGCGGCATGATCCGACCGCGAGCGGCGGCGGCCCGCGAGGCGGAGTCACCGGCTCCGGAGCCGGGACCCGCCGAGAGCCTGGAGACCCGGGCCCGTACGGCGATCGTGGAGTGGTTGACCAAGGAGAACCCCGCGCCCGGCCAGGCCGTTCCGGTGCGGGAGTTCGCCCGCCGCCTCGGCATGAGCCGCACCCCGGTGCGCAGCGCGGTCGGCCGGCTCTATGAGCGCGGCCTGCTGGCGTACGACGCGTCGGTCGGCTTCACCGTGGCCATCCCCTCCCTGTCCAGCCTGTACGAACTCTTCGAGCTGCGGCTGATGCTGGAGTCGCACAGCCTGCGGCTGTTCGCCGAGCGCACGGACCGCCAGGTCCCGGCCCGGCTGCGGGAGCTCGTGGACGAGGCGGCCGAGCTGGCCCGGCTCTCGCTGGAGGATCCGGGCCGCTACCAGGAGTTCCGGGAGAACGACGCCCGGTTCCACCGCGAGCTCGTCCGGCTTGGCAGCCTCCCCATGCTGCTGGAGCTCCACGACGATCTGCACCTGAGCCTGCATGTGACCCGGGCCGGGATGGAGGCGCCGATCACCGCCTCCCGCCTGGACATGGCCGTCGCGGAGCACCGCGCCGTGGTCGACGCGCTGGAGAGCGGGGACCGGACGCGGGCCAGGGATCTGCTGGAGGCGCACATCCTGCGGGTCCGCGACCAGATGATCGCCTTCCTCGCCCGGCCCCGCATGTAGCGCTCCGCACCCGCACGCCGCACCCTTCCGGCAAGCCCTCACGTCAAGCCCTCACGCCAGGAGGCATCCGTGGACGGCCCCGTACTCCCCTCCCCCGGCGCGCGCACGGCACACCGGCCGCCGCGCGGCGGCCGGATTCGCGTGACGGACGGCCTGTGGCGGCTGTGGCAGCGGGTCAACCGCGCCACCAGCGTGCCGCTGGCCCTGCACTGGCTGGAGGAGTCCGGCGCCCTGGCCAATCTGCGCATCGCCGCGGGCGAGGAGCAGGGCGCGTACCGCGGTCCCGTGTACGCGGACTCCGATGTGCACAAGATGCTGGAGACGGCGGCCTGGGAGCTCCAGGCGGGCCCGGAGGACACCTCGGCTGTGCTGGCCGGGTTTGTCTCCCGCACCACCGGGCTGCTGGAGCGGGCCCAGCGGGACGACGGCTACCTCGACTCGTACTACCAGGTGGCCGAGGTGGGCGGCCGCTACGGCCGGCTGGTCGACAGCCACGAGCTGTACTGCGCCGGCCATCTCCTCCAGGCCGCCGTGGCCGCCCACCGCGCCACCGGGGAGACCCGGCTGCTCGCGGTGGCGCGGCGCTGCGCCGACCATCTGTGCGCGGTGTTCCTCGACGGCCCCGGGCCCGGCCTGGACGGCCACCCGGAGGTGGAGACGGCGCTGGTGGAGCTGTTCCGGACCACCGCCGACGCGCGGTATCTGACCCTGGCGGCGCGGCTGGTGGAGCGGCGCGGACACGGCCTGGTGGGGCGCCACAAGCACGGGGCGCGGCACCGCCTCGACCACCTCCCGGTCCGCGTGGCACCGGCGGTGACCGGACATGTCGTCCGGGCGCTGTATCTGGAGGCCGGGGCCGTGGACGTGGCCGTGGAGACGGGCGACGACGAGCTGCTCCGGGCGTCGGCCACCCGCTGGGCGGACATGGCGGCGACCCGGACGTCGCTCACCGGCGGTCTCGGCTCACGCCAGGTCGGGGAGGTCTTCGGCGAGCGCTACGAGCTGCCGCCCGACCTGTCGTACAACGAGACCTGCGCGTCCGCGGCGAGCATCCAGTGGAGCCGGCGGCTGCTGCTGGCCACCGGCGAGGGCCGCTACGCCGATCTGATCGAGCGCACCCTGTACAACGCCTTCGCGGCGGCCCGCTCGGTGGACGGGCGGAGGTACTACAAGGGCAATCCGCTTCAGCGGCGCCCCGACCACGCGGAGGCGGTGGGCGATCCGCGCAGCCGGGACGAGTGGTTCTACTCCGCCTGCTGCCCGCCGTCGGTCACCCGGCTGGTGGCCTCGCTCCCGCACTACGCCGCGACCACCGCGGGGGACACGCTCTTTCTGCATCTGTACGCGTCGATGGCCCTGTCCTGCGCCCACGCGGGCGGCACGGTGGCGCTGCGGATCGACACCGACTACCCGTGGGACGGAACGGTCACCGTCACCGTGGAGCGCGCGCCGGCCGGCGCATGGGCGCTGGGGCTGAGGGTGCCACCGTGGAGCACGCGGACGTGGCTGACCGAGCCGGGCGGCGCGCGACAGCCGGTGGCGGGCGACGCGCAGGGGCGGGTGGTGGTCAGGCGGCGCTGGCGGGCCGGGGACAGCGTCGTACTGGAGCTGGACATGGCGCCGCGGCTCACCGTGCCGCACCCGAGGATCGACGCGGTGCGCGGCTGTGCGGCGATCGAGCGGGGGCCGCTGGTGTACTGCTTCGAACAGCTGGACCAGCCCGCGGACACTCCGGTCGACGAGCTGGCGCTGCGCGCGGACACCGCGCTGCGGGTGCGGGACCCGGCGGACCTGCCGGGTCTCGGCCGTACGGTGACGATCGAGGCGGAGGCGCTCGCCGTCACCGGCCCGCACCAGGCGGGGCTGCCGTACCGCACCCACGGCGCCGTGGACACGCGGCGGCCCGCCACCGCCACCGCGGTGCCGTACTTCCAGTGGGACAACCGCGGTGACGGCGCGATGCGGGTGTGGGTGCCGCTGGAGGAGAGCGGCGCGGTCGACTGCTGACTCAGTTGTTGATGCGTACCTTGCTGAACTTCGCCGTCGTGTAGTGCGCGACGGCGTTCGCCTCCTTGTTGCCCTCCACCACCAGCCCGGCGTAGACCCGTGGCCCCATGGGGACGCGCTCGTAGCCGACGCGTGTCCACTGGAGGGAGTCCGGTGAGACCTCGGCCGTGAACTCGTCCCCGCGCAGGGTGATGCGCAGCCAGTACGGCTTGTTGCCCAGCATCTCGTCCTCCTCCCACGGGTAGTTGCCCACGTTCATCTCGGTGCCGTGGGAGTGCATGCGCTTCGCGGTGGCCTTGATCCCGCCGTTCGCGACATAGATGCCCATGAGGCAGAACGGGGAGTCGGGGGTGAGGTTCTCGCGGATCATGATTCCGGCGAGGACGTCCTGGTACACCGCGCTGATCGAGTCCAGGCGTGCGACGACCTCGACGACCTCGTCGTCGGGGGCGTCGATGGCCCGGTACACGAAGTGGCAGGAGTCCTCACGGCCCTTGATCTTCCCGGAGCCGCGCAGGGTGAACACCGCGCCGTCCAGGGCGGCGGCCCCCGCGATGGGCACCGCGCCGATGTCGGCCGCGGTCCAGGTGCCCAGCGAGGTGGAGCGGTTGACGTGGACGGGCACCATGCTCGACGTGGTGGCGGTGCCGGTGGTGTCGGTGGCGCGGGCGGTGAGGTGGTGGGTGCCCGCGGGCGCGCCCCGCCACACGATCTCGTGCGGGGCGGCGGTGGTTTCGCCGAGCTTCTTGTCGTCGGCGTAGAACACGACGGAGGCGATGCTCGCGCCGTCGGCCGCAGTGGCGGTGGCGCGGAGGGTGAGGTCGCCGGTGCCGCTGTCATCGGCGAAGATCTGGTCGATGGCCGGGGCGGTGAGGGCGACGGCCGGGTTCGGGGCGCCGGTGGGCCCGAGGGAGTTGAGATAGAGCTCCAGATTGCTGTAGCCGGTGTCCGGGTCGATGGCGCGGCCGTCCGCCGGGTCGTCGGGGTCGAGGCCGTGTGCGCGCTCCCAGTCGTCGGGGATGCCGTCGTGGTCGCTGTCCTTGGGAGGGTCGGCGGAGGCCAGCGGCACCGGGCCGCCCACCTCCTTCTGTGAGTTGATGCTGCGTCCTGTGCCCTTGCGCACATCGTTGACCAGCCGCGCGTCGATCGCGTCCCGGCGCGGCAGGGTGGCGCCGGCGCCCGCGAGGACCGCCTTGTACGCCTGTTTCGGGGTCTGCTCCTCGATGGGGCTGGGGAAGGCCACGGGCTCGTCCCGCAGGGTGGCGCCGCCGAGCGGGAAGCGGACGCCGAGCCGGTTGTCGGCGGTGACCTTGCGGTGTCCCTCGATGAGGTTGCCGTCGACGTGCCAGATGCCGCCGCGGTTGGGGGCGATGATGACGGGCGCGATCTCGGCCACGGTGTTCGGGCCCGGCTTGTAGTAGTTGCCGACGATGTTGATGCCGTCGGACCACTCGCCTCCGTACGCGGAGGTGTAGCCGTAGTTGTAGATCACGTTGTTGCGGTGGTCGGCCTTGAGGGCCATGTCCTCGACGAAGCTGAACCGCGGGTTGCGGCCGCCGTTGTGGACCAGCAGGTTGTGGTGGTAGGTGACGTTGTCGCCGCCCCACAGACCGCCGTAGCCGTGCCGGCCCTTCTCGTGCGCGGACATGGTGAGCCCCTCGGCGATGACGCACCACTGCATCGTCACATTCTCGTTGCCGTACGGCGAGCACACCTCGTCGACCGCCCAGCTGAAGGAGCAGTGGTCGATGATGACGTTCTCGCAGCGCTCCATGCCGAAGGTGTCGATCGGGGTGCCGAGGGCGTCCGTGCCCCGGAACCGCAGATGGCGCAGGATGATGTTGCGCTCGTCTTTGATCTTGGTTTCGTTGCCGACGACGCAGATGCCGTCGCCGGGCGCGGTCTGGCCGGCGATGGTGAGGTTGGACCCGGTGATGTCCAGGCCGCCCCCCAGCTCGATGGTGCCGGAGACCCGGAAGACGATGGTGCGGTCGCTGCCGGACACCGCCTCGCGCAGGGAGCCCGGTCCGGAGTCGGCGAGCGTGGTCACCTCGTAGACCTCGCCACCGCGGCCACCGCTGGCGTATCTGCCGCCGCCCTCGGCTCCGGGGAAGGCCAGCACGCCGTCCACGGCGTCGGCGGCAGCGGCGAGCTTGTCGTCCGCCCGCGCCGACGGTGTCCACAGAGCCGCGGCGCCCAGCAGCGCGCCGGTGCCGGCCACGAACGCCCGCCGGGCCAGCGGTCGCGCCCCGTCCCGTGGCGCCTCCCGTCTGTTTCCTTCGCTCATGTCCCGTTTCCCTTCGGTCGCAGCAAGTGGTCGGGGCGCCGTGTCCGGTGGCGGAAGCCCTCGTCGAGTTCGGCCAGCAGCCGGGCGGGCGGCCGCCCGTCGGCGAGCCCCTCGCGCAGCAGCCGGGAGGCGGACCGCTGGAAGTCCGGAAAGCCGGCGGCGCGCGGACGCACCCAGGCGTGTTCGACGGTGGCGAGGGTGGCGCGGTAGAAGCCGCCCCAGCGGCTGTTGATGCGGGGGTCGAGCCAGGCGGCCCGGTCGGACGGCTGGCCGCCCGTCACCGGAAAGAGCTCGCACTGCACCGGTTCGGCGAGCAGCCGCCGCAGGTGGTCCCGGATGGCCTCGCGGACCAGCGGGTCGTCGGTCCGGCGGTGCGAGACGGCGAGCCCGGCGCCGCCGAGCACACTGCCCGGCCGCCCTCCGGGGTGGCTGGCCGGGGCGTCGGCGAAGGTGAGCGGGTACGGTCCCGACTGCGTTGCGGGGGCGTAGCCGTACACCAGGGGACAGTAGGCGGGCCCCTCGGCGGAGGCCATCGCCGCCAGCAGCCCCGCCGGGCCGAGCCGCCACAGCCGTGGGTCGCCGCGCGCCAGCAGCCGGGCCATGGTCTCCAGGGCCGCCCCGCCCGTCTCCCGCGAGACGAACTCCGGGCCGCGGCCCGGCTCCTCCCCCAGCGCCACGCACAGCGCGCAGAAGGTGAGCAGGGCGTGCGGGCCGCCCATGCAGAGGGCCGGCGGGACGGGCAGCGCCAGCACCTCGTCCCAGGTCCGCGGCATCGGGTGGCCTGCCATCAGGTCGGGGCGGGCCGCGGCGACCTGGGCCGCGGCGTCCAGTGGCAGCGCCCAGACCCGGCCGTCCAGCACATGGCTGTCGTAGCAGGCGCCGACGGTGCGCCGGCGCCAGTGTTCCAGCTGGGCCGCCGGGAACAGGTCGTCCATCGCCACCAGGCACCCGGCCTCCACCGCGGCGCCGAGGCCGATGTGCTCGACGACCAGGAGGTCGTAGTCGGAGGCGAGGCCGTCGATCGGCGCCGTCTCGAAGGCGGCCGGTGGCTGCCGGTCCCAGCGCAGCGGCAGACCGACGGTCTCGCAGCCGGGCGGGACGGCGGCGTCCAGCCGGGCCAGTTCCTCCAGCGGCGCGTAGCCGCGCGGGTGGTCCCAGGTGAGTCCGCGCAGCTCGTCCGTCACGGCGGGCGGCGAGCTGGTCGGAATGATGTCCATGTCATCTCCTGACGGGCATGGGCCGGGGCTCGCCGGGCCGCTCGCATGGGAGTGGCGGCCCGGCGAGGACCCACGCGGGTGCGCCTGTGCGCTCAGCCGTCCGCGCCGGGCAGCGGATAGGGGAAGGAGGGTTTGACGCCGATCTTGTCGTACTCCATGCGGGAGGGGTCGAAGCCGTCCTGCCAGTTGGCGTTCTCCACGGTGTTGCACCGGTAGCTCTGGTACTTGTCGTCGGTGACCTTGCCGACCTCGATGTCGGTGAAGGAGAAGCCGCAGCCGCCCGCGTCCATGTGCACCCCTCGGGTGCCGCTGTCGGGCATGGAGTCGTCCGGTATGACATCGCCGATGACGACCTGCGAGACGCTGTTGTTGCTGGTGTGCGGCTCGGTGTTGTCCACGCCGTAGGTGTAGAAGGCGCCCATGTCACCGCTGTCCAGACCGGCCTTCTCGATGCGCAGGTACTTGAAGGTGTTGTTGCGCGCGTACGAGTCGCCCGGCCCCACCTCGGGCATCACCTCCAGGGTGACGCCGTAGCGGGCGCTGTGCTCGAAGTAGCTGTAACTCACCTCGTTCGAGCCTGTGTTGAGGAGTTCGACACCGGCCGCGTCGCCGGGCACCAGCTCTCCGTAGTGCGTGATGTAGTTGTCGGTGAACAGGTGGTGGCCGGAGATGTCGCCCTCACCCGGATACCCGCCTTCGACCTTGATGCCGTCGCCGCCGAGGTTCTCCAGCAGGCTGTCGCGCACGGTGAGGCGGTCGTTGGCGAACAGCGCGTAGACGGCGGTGAATCCGGTGTCGGAGATCCGCATCCGCTGGAGGGTGATGCCGCTGCTGTTGGTCACGGTGACGGCGCCGAAGCGGTTGCGGTTCATCTCGATCTGGCGGTCGTACACGGGATACTTGTGGACGTCGCCGGAGTCGCCGTCGCTGATCCAGCCGTAGCGGTACCAGTCGACGAAGTCGGTGTACTGGAGGGCGAGGCCGTCCAGGGAGATGTCCGCCACCCGCCGGTCGGGGGCCGCTCCCGCGATCTTGAACAGCGTCTTGACCGTGGGGCGCATGACGGTCACGTCGTCGATGTCGCCGCGGGGCTTGTAGTAGAGCTGCCCCTTGCCGTAGTCGAGGTAGTACTCCCCGGCCTGGTCGAGGAAGTCCAGGGAGTTCTGGAGGAAGTAGCGGGAGCCGCTGCGGGAGTTCATCAGCGCGTAGCGGGTCCAGTGGGACAGCGTCATCTGGTTCTTGGCGGGGTTCCAGTCCCGGATGGGCACGGTGTCGGTGAACCAGCTCCAGCTGCCGCCGGACCAGACGACCGCCTGCGCGTTGCTGAGGTCCCAGGAGGCGTCCCATTCACCGGGCTTGGAGTAGAGCCACTGGTGCACGGCCTCCTTCTCCGGCTCCTTGAGCACGGAGAACATGTACGGGGCCCAGGTGTCGTCGGACCCGCGGTTGGGGTAGCGGGCGGTGGTGGCCCGCTTCCCGTCCTCGAACAGGGTGTAGAAGCGCCGGTCGGTGCCGACGTCGGCGCGGTAGATGCCGTCCTTGTACTCGGTCCAGCCCGTGACGGGCTCGGCGCCCAGCACACGCGCCTTCCCGGGCCCGTCGTACGAGCGGTAGACGACGCGGTGGCCGCCGCTCCCCGAGTCGCGGTCGTCGAACTCGACGGTGCGGCTGACCGGGTAGTCGCCCGCGCGCAGATTGACCACGATGTCGCAGCGCATCTTCCCCGGCCGGTTGAGGCCCTTGGCGCGGATGTGGTCGCGGGCCTGCTCGATGGTCCGCCACGGGGCGTCCTCGCTGCCCTTGGCGGCATCCCGGCCGTCCGGTGCGACGAAGAGCTGCGTGGGCCGGCAGCCGGCGGCGGCCGCGTCCGCGCTGTGGCCGGGCAGCGCCGCGCCGCCGATCAGCAGCAGCGCGCCCGCCACCGCCAGGGTGAGCCTGAGCTGTGGTCTTCGGATGGTGCGCAACACGGTCCTCCTTGTGGGGGCGGGGGTGCTTCAGGCCTTCTGGTCGCGCCATTGCTCGTACTCGGCGCGGGTGGCGGCCGTCAGCGGGTAGTAGTCGGTGAGGGCTCCTCCCTCCTCGATGCGGGCGCGGCTGAAGCGCTCCCACTGCTCGTGCTCCCGCGCGGCGGCGATCACGGCGGGTGCGGTGCGCCGGGGCACCACCACGGGGCCGTCGTCGTCGGCCACCAGCAGGTCCCCGGGCAGCGCGAGCACTCCGCCGCAGGCCACCGGGACGTCGTACGCCCAGGGGAAGAGCTCGGCCTGGGAGGCGTAGTGGGGGGTGACGCCGGTGGCCCAGACGGGCACACCGGTCTCGCGCACCCGGGGCGCGTCACGGATACGGCCGTCGACGACGATCCCGGCGCCGCCCTTCTGCCGGAAGTAGCGCACCAGCATGTCGCCGAAGCAGCCGGTGTACGGGGAGCCGTAGGCCTGGACGACGAGGACGTCCCCGGGTTCGATGGTCTCCAGGACGGCCCACAGGGCGGTGTGCCGCTCCACGTACTCCTGGCCGAGACCGGAGGCGATGTCCTCGCGCTGCGGCATGAACTGAAGGGTGCGGATCCGGCCGGCGATCTTCAGACCGGGGGCGAGCGGCCGCGGCCCGCACACGAAGGTGCGGCGGATGCCCTGCGCGTGCAGTTTGGCGCAGGCGGTGGCGGCGGACACCTCGGCGAGCCGGGTCAGGATCTGGGGGTCCGCGGGGCCGGGGGCGTCCCCGCGCACCGGCAGGTCCCACACGGGTTCGTCGTCCACGAACGGTCTCCTCACTGTCGGATCACTGTCGAGTCGCTGTCGGACCGGTCTGGTGGGCGGGCGGGTAGGCCCGGGGGGTGAGCCGCAGATCGAGCCGGACCCGGTGTCCCGGGGGCAGCTCCACCTCGAGGCGGGGCCCGCCGACCGGCAGGTCGACGCTGCTGGTGGCGGGGTCGGGGGTGGTGTACGAGCGGGGGTCGCCGGGGTAGCCGGGCGCCGCCGCGTCGACCAGCGCGCGGTCGATGCGGTGCTCGCCGAAGCCACCGGCCTGGACGACCAGCGTGCGGGCACCGGACAGGCCGGTGTGGACGAGTTCGACGCGGACCCGGTCGGCGGTGACGGTGTCCACGAGGGCCGCCACGTCGGGAGGCAGCCCGGGGCGGCCGCGCTCCAGGTCGTGATAGGCGAGGCGGGTGGGCAGCAGTCCGCCGTTGTAGAGCACCTGCGGGGTGCCGGTGGTCAGCTGGAGCAGGGCCTCGGTGAGGACCGGGTTGAGGCGCTGCCAGTGGTGGATGTGCAGCTCGGCCGGGTCGGTGGTGTCCGCGTCGATCAGCGCGATGCGGCGGGCGGCCTGGCCGAGGGCGGTGCGCAGGATCGCCGCCGGGTATCCGGGGTTGTCGCCGCTCAGGTAGGCCAGCCAGGGGGCTTCGTGACCGCCCTCCTCCTTGTTGCGGAACGCCCGGACGGTGCGCCAGTCGTAGCCGGAGACCGCGCGGAGGCGCCGGAGGCGGTCGAGGTCCTCGTCGGCGAGCGAGGCGTGCCATAACCACAGGGGCAGGGCGATCTGGGGCGGCTGGTGGTCGAACCAGCCGCCGTCGTCGTACCGGTTGGGGACCAGGAGGGTGGGACGGTCGGCGTCCTCGCCGAGTTCGGCGAGCCAGCGGTCGGAGGTGCTCATCTCGGTGCCCGTGACCGTGCCCTCGATCCCGTGGCCGAGGACCTCGTCGAGCGGGCCGCGGCCGAGGGGAAGCAGATCGGTGGCGCCGGTGAGGAGGACGGAGTTGACGGCGGCGATCACGGCGGCGTTGCCGACGCTGTAGAGGCCGTGCGGCCACGTCCAGCCGTACAGGCCGCCGTACCACCGGCCGCCGTGGTCCTCGCCCACCTCCCCCGAGGGGCCGACGTTGTCGGGCAGGAAACCGCCGTGCGCCTGTGCCCGGTGCTGCCAGGCGGTGAGGTAGTCGAGGGCCCAGTCACGGTGGCGGTCGTCGTGGTCGTACAGCCAGGCGTTGACCGCGAGGCTGGTGGCGGCGAGGTTGACCGCGGTGTCGCCGCGCCCGAGGCGGGCGTTCATGGCCTGGCCCATGCGGCGGGCGCGGTCCGGGTCGGCCAGGTCCTCCCAGGTGTTGATGGAGTCCAGGTCGCGCAGTGGCAGGCCGTAGGGGCGCATCACGGCCAGGTCCGCGCCGTAGGACGCCCACTCCTTCTGCAACCCGTAGCGGGGGCCCGCCGCGCCGTTGTGCGGGGCCCGGATGGTGTGCGTCGCCGGGTCGTAGTTGCCCGCCGGGGAGCCGGGGAGGTACAGGTCGGCGAAGCGGTGGGCGCGGGCGCGGAACTCCTGGTCGGCCGGGTCGGCGGCGCAGATGCCGTAGAACAGCAGCATCGACTCGCCCAGGTGGAACCAGTCGTATCCGCGTTCGAACTCGTCCACGACCAGGTCGAGTTCGGTGAGCTGGGCGGTGACTCCGGCCCAGTGGTGTTTACAGGCGTCCAGCAGGTCGTCGGCGCCGCCCAGTTGGTACAGGACGGGCCAGTTGAAGAACGCCTCGTAGAAGTCGTCGCCGCCGTCGCGGTCGGCCACCGGTCCGCGGTAGCGCAGCCGGCCGTCGGGCTCGCAGTAGCGGTGGGCGAAGGCCCGCCACGCCTCGTCGAGCACATCGAACAGCCTGCGCTCCAGCACGGCCCACTCCGGCGGGGCGCCGAGCGGGACGGTGGCGGTCACCCGGATGGTGTGCGTCATGGGTCAGCCCCTTGTCGCCCCGGCCGTGAGGCCGCTGATGATGTGCCGCTGCATGAACACGAAGAAGACCAGCAGGGGTGCGATGGCCAGCAGGAGGGTGGGGAAGACGACGGTGTAGTCGGTCTGGTACTGGCTGACCGCCGCGTACACGCCGGTGGTGACCGTGTAGAGGCCGCTGCCCGGGCCGAGGATGATCTGCGGGTTCACGAAGTCGTTCCACACCGAGAAGGTGTTGAGGATGACCATGGTGGCGACCACGGGCCGCATCAGCGGGAAGACGATCCGCCAGAAGGTGCGGATGCGCCCGGCACCGTCGACGGCGGCCGCCTGGTCGAGTTCGCGGGGGATGGTGGCGATGTACCCGGCGTACAGGAACACCGAGAACGGCAGCGTCAGGACCGTCTCGAAGAGGACGAAGCCGCGGACGGTGCCCATCAGGCCGAGGGTCTTGAGAACGTAGACGACGGGGATCACCAGCACCTGTCCGGGGATGAACGTCCCGGCCAGGAAGAACAGCATCAGCGCCCGGTAGCGGCGGCGCGGGCTGCGGGCGATGACATAGGCGGCCGGCCCGGCCAGCACGAGGGACAGGACGTTGACGCAGGCGACGAACAGCAGGGTCACCGCGTAGCCCCGCACCATGTCGAACCGCTCGCTGTCCAGGGCCCGCCCGAGGTACCGGAGGGAGCCGCCGCCGTCCGGCAGGCCGAACGGATCGGTCAGGATCTGCTGCTGGGACTTGAAGGCGTTGACGACCAGGACGTACAGCGGCACCAGCATCAGCAGGCTGACGGCGCCGAGGAACACCAGCCTGGGCGCGCCGCTCGGTCTCCACCGTCGGGCGGGGGTCGTTTCACGACGTGGGCTCATGAGTACACCGCCATCTCCGACCGCCGCCGCAGCCGGGTCACGAGGAGGGCGAGCGTGGCCGTGACGGCCATGAGGACCACGGACTGCGCGGAGCCGAGTCCGAGGCGGCCGTCGTGGAAGGAGTTCCAGAGGATGAGGTAGGCGATCGTGCGGGTCTCCCCGGCCGGTCCGCCCGCGGTCAGCGACACCACCAGGTCGTAGGTCTTGAGCAGGGTCACCAGGGACAGGACGATGTTCACGGTCACCGACGGCCCGAGCGCGGGCAGCGTGACATGCCGGAACACCTGCCATTTCGTCGCGCCGTCGATGCGGGCCGCCTCGGTGAGGGAGCGGGGCACGGCCTGGAGCCCGGCGAGGTACAGGACCACGTTCACGCCGAACGCCGACCACACCACCAGGCACACCAGGGTGGCCAGCGCCCAGTCGGGGTCGGCGAGGAACGGCAGCACCTCGCCTCCGCGCGAGGTGATCAGGGAGTTGACGGCTCCCGTGGTGCCGAGGATGGCGCTCCACAGAAACCCGATGACCAGCGCGCTGAGGACATGGGGGTAGAAGAGGACCATCCGGAAGAAGGCGTTGACACGCGAGGAGCCGTTCAGCAGCAGCGCGAAGCCGAGGCCGAGCACATTCAGGCCCACGGTGCCGAGCCCGGCCAGCAGCAGGGTGACGGTGATCGAGTGGCGCAGGTCCGGATCGTCCAGCAGGGCGGTGTAGTTGGCGGTGCCGACGACCGAGGGGTTGGCGCTGAAGCCGTCCCAGTCGGTGAGGCTGAGATAGCCGGCCAGCGCCACCGGTACGGCGAGCAGTCCGGTGTAGAGCACGGTGGCGGGGAGGACCATGATCGCGGTGGCCAGCCCGCCCCCTCGTACACCGGGCCGCCGGCCACGGCCCGGGGGGCGGGCGTGCCGGCCCGGGGTGGCGGTGCGCCGGCGCGGCCCGCCGGTCTCCCGATCGAAGCGCATGGTGTCCCTTCCTGTGCGCTCGCGGCGATGGTGTGGCTCAGGAGGAGGGGTGCCCGGCCCCTGGCGGGCCGAGCCTGAAGACGGGGGCGTTCAGGACCGGTCGCGGACCCAGCGGTCGACGGCCTTCGCCGCGTCGTCGGGCGAGCGCCCGGTGTACAGGCCCTGCACGGCGGTGTTCCAGGCGGCGTTGAAGCCCCGGGGCAGGGTGTCCTCGCCGTATCCCTCGCCCTGTGCGACGCTCGCGGGGGCCTCGTCGAGGATCTTCTGCACCTCGCGCTCCAGCGGGCTGAAGGTCCGCTCGGAGCCACGGCGGAAGTTGCCGTCCTGTCGCAGCTGGGTGTCGACGGCCTTCTTGTCGGTGACCAGCCACTTGACGAGTTCGAGGGCGAGTTTCCGCTGCCCGCTGTCCTTGAGGATCATGTACGGCATGGACATCGTGGTCCCCTGCGGGCCAGGGTGGCGCTGCCCCTTCTCCACCGGGGCGGGGAACACGCCCACCTCGAAGTCCTTGTCGGCCCCGGCCTCCGCCGCGGTGAACCAGCTGCCCATGACGTACATCGCGGACCTGCCGGCGAGGAAGTCCGTCTCCGCGTCGGCGTACTTGAGCCCCAGCGCGTTCTTGTCGAGGTACCCGCGGTCCAGCCAGGTCTTGTAGAGCCGCAGATACGGGAGCATGACCTCCCCCACCGTCAGCTTCTCGTCGCGCACCTGTCCGTACCAGCCGGGGCGGCTCTGGGCGAGGGAGGGGTTGGAGAGCTGGAGCAGCTGGAGCCCGGTGACGAAGTCGCCCGCGGTCCGCAGCGGCAGGCGGCCCGCCTTCTTCAGCTTGCCCATGGCCGCGGTCAGCTCGTCGAGTGTGCTGGGCGGCCGGGTGATCCCGGCCTCGGCGAAGGCTTCCGTGTTGTAGAAGACGAGCGACTGCGCCTGCTCGCCCACGCCGACGGTGTAGGCCTTCCCGTCCAGCATGGCCTCCTTGGCCAGCGGGGTGTCCGCGACCCAGGCCTGGTCGGTGAGGTCCAGCATCTTGGGCGCCAGCGTCTCGTCGGCGACCAGTGTTTCCACGATGTCGGGGGCGTCACCGGCGGCCAGCTGCTGCTGGAGGGTGTCCGCCACTCCGGTGCCGGTCGGTGCCTCGATCTTGACGTTCACCCCGTCGTGAGCCTTCTCGAAGGGCTCGACGAGGTCGTTCCAGAACTCCTGGGTGAGGTTGGGCGTGATGTTGACCAGGACCCGGAGCATCTTGTCCGGTCCGCCGCCACCGGAGCCGCCGTCGGAGAAACCACCACCTCCGCAGGCCGTGAGCCCCAGGGCCAGCAACACCATCGCGGCGCCCGTCTTCCGTCGTGTCCGTCGTCGGCGCATCGGTCCTCCAGGAGGGCTCAGGTTCAGCGGCTCTTCAGGGCTCCAGGCTTTTATTGGGTCAGTTATCGAGCAACGATTACTTCATAAGTGCGTTGTGACAGGATGGTCAAGTCGGTACGCACAGCCAAAAGTTGATGGCCTAGATGTTGCAGGTACATGTCATGACCCATAAGTCCCTGCCGCGCGAGAAGGGAGGACGGCTCATGGTCGCGCCTGAGGAGTCCAAGGCGCCGCAAGCGCCCCGGCTGAGCGCGGCAGACCGTGACACCCTGCTCCAGTGGTCGGCGCGGGGCTCCGGCGCGATGCGCCTCCGCAGCCGCATCGTGCTCGCCTGCGCCGAGGGACACTCCACCCGTCAGGTCGCGCAGCGGCTGGGCGTCAGCCCGGCCACGGTGGCCAAGTGGCGGCAGCGTTTCCTGGAGCGGGGCCCGGCAGGGCTGTCCGACGCCCGCCGCTCCGGGCGCCCGCGCAACCCGGGGCGCCAGGACGCGGAGCGCCGCGTCGCGGCCGTGCTGGACCTGGCGCGCGAGGGCGAACCCGTGCCGTCGACCCGGGCCCTGTCCGAGGAACTCGGACTGTCCCAGTCAACGGTCGCCCGCATCCGGCAGGAGCAGACCCGCCGGCATCCGGAGCCACCACGTACCGACCCACCACGTACCGAGGCGCCACATGCGGAGGCGGGGCAGCCCGCGCGCACGGCCCGCGTCGCGCGGCCGGCCCCCGACGCCCCGCTTCCCCGCCAGCTGCTGTCCGACCACGTCTACGCGCGGCTGCGCGACTGGATCGTCTCCGGCGAGCTCGTACCGGGCCAGCGCCTGGTGGAGTCGGAGATCGCCCGCCGGATGGGCACCAGCCAGGCTCCGGCCCGCGAGGCCATCAAACGGCTGGCCCACGAAGGGCTGGTGAACTCCCAGCCGCGCCAGGGCACCTATGTGACCCAGGTGTCCGACCGGCAGGCGCGGGATGTGCGCGAGATCCGCGTCATGTTCGAGATGTACGCGGCCCGGAGGGCGACCGGCCGCCTCGACGCCGAGTGTCTGCGGCGCCTGTCCGAGGACATCGACGCCATGCGCCGCGCGGCCGACGACGGGGACATCGGTGACTTCCGGGACGCCGACATGTCGTTTCACCGCACGGTGTGCGCGGCGGGTGGCAACGCGGCTCTGGTGCGGCTGTGGCGGATCATCGAGCCGAGCATGTGGGGGCTGCATGTGCTGGGCAACCCCCGCTACCGGGGCGACTGGCGGGCGATGGCCGAGCTCCACGCGGAGCTGCTCGCCGCGCTGCGCGACGGCGACCCGGACGAGACCGCGGCCCTGTTCGCCGCCCACGCGGCGGGCGAGGCCTCCCGCTACCGCCGCGGCCACCTCCCCTCGTGAGCGGCCCGGGCTCCCCGCGACCGGTCAGGGCTCCCGGGCGCAGTTGACGTCGAGGTCCCAGAGAATGACGGAGAGAGCGAAGGGGCTGATGGTGTGGTCGCCGTGGGTGGCGTCCTCCAGCAGCTCCCAGTGTCCGCCGCCGATGACCTGGACGCGCTGGCGCACCACGGGTTCGTACGCGCGGTGTCCGACACCATTGAAGCAGCATGAGTCGAACCGGTTGAGGATCTGCATCTGGCGGCGGTGCTCACCGATCGACGCCAGGGCGTACAGGTCCGGGAAGTCACAGATCCCGTAGAAGGTGGGATGACGGTCCCGCCGCTGCTCCCAGTCGCCCGTGGTCGGTCTCGGGCTGGGCGGCGCCGAGCGCAGGAAGAACGGCAGGGACCCGGCCGTCGGATAGCTCCGGGTGATCCGTGGGTCGAGCGCCGGGTACACGGTGGTCGCCCAGCCTCCTCCGGAAAACCCGATCATCTGGAGCGACGGCGGCTCGTACACCCGCCGCACATGGTTCACGGCCACCGCGAGCGGCTCCAGGAAGAAGCGCAGGGTGGAGAAGTCCCCGCTCTCCCAGGGCCCCAGATCGTTGTGGGACTCCACGACGACCGGTGTGCCGGGGTCGGCGGGATCCCGCAGCTCCCTGGGGTTCCAGTGGTAGAGGGGCATGGCGAACAGCAGAACACCGTACCCGGCGTCCAGCAGCGCCTGGGCGGTGCGCCGCATTGTGTCGGGCAACTCGCCGTGGCCGTTGTGGTAGAGCGCGAAGCGGCCGTGTGCCGTATGGCGCGGCAGCAGCAGGAACACGACGGAGGACAGTCCGTACGGCAGACGTACGGTGAGCCGGTCGATCCGGCGGACGCCGGTGAATTCCGGCAGCTCCGGGGCCGTGACCTGGCGCTCCACCTCGGGCAGCGCGTCGGGCAGCCGCCCGTCGGCGGACTTCCACACCTCGGCGACGAGGGCGGTCCGCAGCCGCGCGATGTCCTCCCGCGTGTGCACCGTCATCAGCGCCTCGGTGTCGACGCCGACGGCGTCCTGCGGCAGCGACTTGTACGCCAGGCTGTGGGCGGCCGCCACCTCCTGGTTGACGGGCGCCACCGGGCGCGGCCGGTCCCGGCCTCCGCGTGGCGTGTCCCCCGCGTCCCCTGCGTCCGCCGCGTCCCCCGCCTCGGCCGCGAACGCCGCACCCGGGGTGCCGAACGCGGCCAGCGAGCCGGCCGCCCCCAGGACACCTCCCAGGACATTCCTCCGGCGTATGGGCAACATGCCGGTCCCTCACCTTCCCTCTCGTCGATCGCTCGCGCCACGCGGGTCCCAGCCGTCCAGCAGCGCAGCGGGATCCCGCCACCGTTCGGCCTCCGCCGCGGTGAGCTGACGGGAGCAGGCCAGCCGCCCGGCGGTGTCGACGGGCCGGCCCGCCAGGTCCGCGCTGCCGTACTCCTGGAACCGCAACTTCTGGCCCGACGAGCAGTCGAACCCGGTCAGCCCCCAGCCCACGGGCGCCACATGGGAGTCCATCCGGGTGTCGATGAACACCGCCTGGCTGGCGGGAAAGCGGCTGTCGATGCGGCTCAGCAGCACGCTCCCGTCGGGCACCCCGGCGGCGCGGGTCAGCCGGGCGTTCACGAACACGTTGCCGGGGCCGTCCTCGCCGTTGCGGACCTGGCTCAGGTAACCCAGGTCCAGCGCCTTGAGCTCGGAGTCCTGGATGAAGACCCCTCCGGTCCCCCAGACGAAGTCGACATCGCCCTCGACATAGCTGTCGGTCACGAAGGCCCGCCCCTGGAGGCGCAGACTGTCCTGGTAACTGAGGACACGAACGCGGTCGAGCACGATCCGGTCGCCGTTGCCCCGGAACGCCTCGGCCTGGGAGCCGCCCTCCGGGGTGAGATTGTGGACGGTGGCGTCCTGGAGCCGGAAGTCGTCCGCGTCCACTCCGAAGGCCGCGCGCCAGCAGTTGTGGCGGTCGGGGTACGGAAGCACCCGGCGCGGGCAGTAGCTCTGCTCGGGCGGCACATCGGCCATCGCCGCGTCGCCGTTGAGGACGCTGTTGTTCGGGTAGCCGATGACGGTGCGGCGGGCCCCCGCCCCGCGCACGGTCAGATGTGGCCGGGACTGGGCGACGTACACGATCTCCCGGTAGAACCCCGGGGCCACATCGATCCGCACCGGGCGGGTGTTGCCCTCCGGGACGGAGTCGACCGCGCCCTGCACCGTGCAGAAGTCCCCGCCGCCCCGCCCGTTCACGGTCAGCCGGGAGGTGCCGGGCGCCGGGTCGCGCCGGGTGCGGAAGCGCCAGGCGCCGGGGGACTCGATGCCCGGGTGGCCCTCGAAGAAGCCGGGATCCACCGTGACGTAGTACTCCTGGCCGGGGGCCAGTCGCCGGTGCGGGTGGACGGTGGCGGTACGGCCGTCCACCACCACCGGTTCATAGGTCCAGCGGTGCACCTCGCCGTAGTCGGACCGCGCGCCGCCGATGGAGCGCTGGTACGTCGCCGGATCGGCGAGATCGACGACATCGGCGAGGACACCGTCCGCCCGGTACACGCTCAGCCGCCCTTCGGTGCCCAGCCGTACGGCGGTCCCGAAGGTGAACCGGAGCGAGGTGTCCGCGCACACGGCTCGGCCCAGCCCCCGCGGTTCCAGCGCGACCGCGGGGCGCCCGTCCGCCGGGGCACGCGCACCGGCGGACGGGACGGCGACGGACGGGGCGGCGGCCAGCGACAGCAGCAGGGCCACGAGCGCCGCAAGGCGTTTCCGACGGAACGCTCTCATGGACCCTGCCTCCTCCGGCATACCTGTGGCATACCAGGCATGGAAGCACATCGCCCCCGCGCTGAATACCCCAGGAGCTGAAGGAAGTTGTCCGCTGTGTCCGAACGTCGGCCCGTCAGCCGACGCGGCCGACCCCGACGCTCGGCCCGGCCTCGATGCCCAGCCGCAGCTCCGCGATGTCCACCGCCCGCCGCTCCGCGAGCGAGACATTGCCCGCGATGCCCACCGCGACGGACCGCAGCCCGTCGGCGTACCCCGCCTGATGACGGAGCGGATCCGCACCGTCCGGGCCGACGAAGATCTCCCGGAGCATCCGGATGTCACCGCCGCCATGGGCCCCCTCGCCCCGTGGGATCGTCACCTCCCGGGCGTCCTCCCAGTGGCGCTGCACCACCAGCCGCTCACCGGGCGGGCGCACCGCGACGGCGCCCCCGTCCCGCTCGTCGACCGCGCTGGGGTCCACCGCGCCCGACACCGGGCGGACCGCGCCCCGCTCGACGACGGACAGCTCGGCCCTGCCCTCCGTGCCGTTGACGCAGACGCGGTAGCCCTCCCACGGCGCGTGGGCGTTGAGGGAGTAGGAGAGGGTGGGGCCGCCCGCGTAGTCGACGACGGCGCACAGGTTGTCCTCGATGGAGATGCCCTGGTCGAAGACGTCGCGGTCGCGCAGATAGCCGTCGCGGTGCTCCTGGTCGAGATACAGCGACTTCAGCGCCGGGTCGCCGCGCAGGTCCAGGCACCAGGGATCGCCCGCGG
This sequence comes from Streptomyces sp. NPDC097640, assembly GCF_040302705.1. NCBI lineage: Bacteria > Bacillati > Actinomycetota > Actinomycetes > Kitasatosporales > Streptomycetaceae > Streptomyces > Streptomyces sp. NPDC097640. The sequence continues at coordinate 536,598 of NZ_JBEOSB010000001.1, read as the reverse complement.
CCACCTCGGCGCTGCCGCGCGCGGGCCGGGGGCCGAGGCCCCGGTCACGGGCGTTGTCCGCGCCGTAGAAGAACAGCCCGCCGCTGGCGTACACCCGGACCGGGGTGTCGCCGAGCCACCAGTTGACGAGGTCGAAGTGGTGGGATGCCTTGTGTACCAGCAGCCCTCCGGAGCGGTCCTTCTCGCGGTGCCAGCGCCGGAAGTAGTCGGCGCCGTGCCGGGTGTCGAGCACCCACTCGAAGTGGGCCGAGGTGGGCGTGCCGATGGCGCCCGAGTGCACCAGCCGCTTGAGCGCGCTGTTGCGGGGCGAGTAGCGGTAGTTGTGGGTCACGGTCACGCGGCGGCCGGTGCGCTCGGCAGCGCCCGCGATGGCCCGGGCCCCGTCCGCGTCGATGGCCAGCGGCTTTTCGACGATCACGTCGGCGCCCGCCTCCAGAGCGCCGACCACGATGTCGGCGTGGGTGTGATCGGGCGAGGTGACCACGATGCGCTCCACCCCCTCCTCGCCGACCAGCCGGGCCAGGTCGTCGGGGTGGTACCGGGCCGGGTCGCCGCCCCCGGCGGCGGCGACGCGGTCCCCGTAGTGCCGCATCCGCCCTTCGTTGGTGTCGCAGAGCGCGACCAGCTCGGCGACGTCCCGGTGCGGGCCGGTGATGGCGTCGGTGTAGAGGCGGGCCCGCATCCCCGTGCCGACCAGGCCGTATCGTCGCTTCTTCATCCTGCCTCCCTCAGTTGCCCTGCCTGTGTGGTCCGTGCTGTGTCCGTGGGGTACGGGCTGCCCCCGATCAGTACGTCGCGTACGGTGACACCGGTCGCGTTCTCCATCACCGGATCCTTCGCGGCCCGCGCGAAGGACAGGTTCTCCAGACGCACCGTCTCCACCGGGGCCGCGGGGACGGCGCGGATCCGGAAGGGGATGTCGCAGGGGCCGCCGACGGACCAGTTACGCGCCGTCAGCCGCGACACCTCCGGGTAACGGTCACCGCCGGTTCCCCCCATGTACTGGAAGGTGACCTCGAAGGGCACATAGGTCCACGCCGGGCAGGCCACGTCGGCGATGTGCACGTCTCTGACGTAGCCGCCGCGCGTCGAGGTCGATTTGACGGAGAGGATCCAGGCGACGCTTGCCTCGTCGAGCGAGCTGTCGTACGGGATCCGCAGCCGGCGGGCGACCACGTTCTCCACTCCCCCGCTCATCTCGCTGCCGACGGCCACCGCACCACCGCCGCCGAGATAGCGGCAGTCCTCGATCAGGACGTTCCTGGACGGAACGCCGACGCGCCAACCGTCCTGGTCCCGCCCGGATTTGATGGCCACGCAGTCGTCGTGGGTGGCGAAGGTGACCCGCCTGATGACCACGTTCTCGCAGGAGTCGGGGTCACAGCCGTCGCCGTTGGGCCCCATGCTCTCCACGACGACGTCCCGCACGGTCACACCGCGGCACAGCACGGGGTGGATGTTCCACATCGGCGAGCGGCGCAGCGTGACGCCTTCGATGAGGACGTTCCGGCAGGAGCGTGGCTGGATGAAGCTGGGCCGGAGGTAGTGGCCGGCGCCGAAGACCCGCTCCTCGACCGGCACTCCTTCCACGCCCATGCGCTCCAGGGCCGCCCAGTCCGCCCGCTGGTTGGGCATCCCCGGCTGCCATCCGTACTGCCCGGAGCCCACCCAGAACCACCAGTGCCCGTTGTCGCCCTGCGCGTCGAGGACGCCCCGGCCCGTCACCGCGATGTCGTGCTGCCCGTCGGCGTGGATCAGGGGCGAGTAGTTGAAGAGTTCGACGCCCTGCCATCGGGTGCGGACCACGGGCAGATAGGCGGCCGGGTCGGTGCTGAAGAGCAGGGTCGCGCCCCGGGCGACATGCAGGTCGACGCCGCTGAGCAGATGGATGGCCCCGGTGGCCCACCGCCCCTCGGGCACCAGGACATGGCCGCCGCCGGCCGCGTGGCAGTCCTTGATCGCCCGGTCGATGGCCCCGGTGCAGTCGGTCACCCCGTCGCCGACGGCTCCGTGTGCGGTGATCGGAAACCATGCGTCGGGGAAGGTCGGTACGGTGACGCTCTCGCTGATCCTCCTCGCGCGCTCGGCCGCCTCCCGGTCGCCCGGGGCGGGGTGCCGGTCGGGCGCGCCCTGTCCCTCCGTACGGTCGGCGGCCTGGCTCGGTGTGCTGCCCAGCAGTGGTATCCCGCAGGTCAGCAGGGCTCCGAGCCCGAGCAGTCGACGTCTGGCCAGGTCTTCCATGGTGACCTCCCAGGTTTTCGGCAACGCTCAGGTGGTGGCGGGCCGGATGTCGTAGGTGGCGCCGCGGCGGGTGGCGAAGACGATGACGCCCTGTTCGGGACGGTCGGCGCGCACCGCCCTTCCCGCTGAGGTGACGGTCACGGACGAGGGTGCGCGCAGCCGGAGTTCATGGCCGCCGGTGGACCGGATTTCGGCTTGGTGCAGGGCGTGATCGCGCCATGCGAGGTCGACCGTGAACCCGCCGCGGGCCAGCAGCCCCCGCACCTCGCCGTCGGGCCAGGCCGCGGGAAGGGCCGGCAGCAGCGCGACCTCTCCGGAGTGGCTCTGGAGCAGCATCTCGGTGATGCCCGAGGTCCCGCCGAAGTTGCCGTCGATCTGGAACGGCGGGTGCAGATCGAACATGTTGGGCGCGGTACGGGCCGGGACCAGCAGGTTGGTCAGCCGCTTGTACGCCTCGGGGGCATCGAGCAGCCGCGCCCAGAAGTTGATCTTCCAGGCAAGGGACCAGCCCGCACCGGCCTCACCGCGCAGTTCGAGCGTGCGCCGGGCCGCCGCGGCGAGCTGCGGACTGGTCCGCGGATTGATCTCCTCACCGGGGAAGAGACCCCACAGATGCGAGATGTGCCGGCTGCGCGAGAGGGCGGCGTCCCCCTCGTAGTCGTCCAGCCACTCCTGGATCTGGCCGAGGTAGCCGACCTGGGTCGGGGCGAGCCGTCCGCGGGCGGCGACGGCGGCGCGGCGCGTCTTCGGGTCTTCGCCCAGCACCTGGGACGCGCCCTCGAACGCGGTGAAGAGCTGCCGCAGGATCTGCATGTCCATGGTCGGCCCGGCGCACATGCTGACGTTCTCGCCGTCGACCTCGTGGTGGCCCACCTCGGGCGAGTGCGAGGGGTTGGTCACCAGATATCCGGTCCCGGGGTCTTCCTGGAGCGTGTCGAGGAAGAACTCGACGGCGCCCCTCATCAGCGGGTAGTGCCGTCGCAGCGCGTGTCTGTCGCCGGTGTAGAGGTAGCGCTCCCAGATGATGCCCGCCAGCCAGGCGCCACCCGTGGGCCACACCCCGTAGAAGGCGAAGTCGACCGGCGCGGTGCCGCGCCAGCCGTCGGTGTTGTGGTGCGCCACCCACCCTCCGGCGCCGTACATCTCGCGCGCCGTGCGCGCCCCGGTCTCGGACAGGTCCTGGATCAGGTCGAAGAGCGGATCCCAGCACTCCACGAGGTTGGCCGGCCCGGCGGGCCAGTAGTTCATCTCGCAGTTGATGTTGAGCGTGTACTTGGACTCCCAGGCCGGGGTGAGGCCGTCGTTCCAGATGCCCTGGAGATTCGCGGCGTGCCCCGGGGTGCGCGAGCTGGAGATCAGCAGATAGCGGCCGTACTGGAAGTACAGGGCGGCCAGCTGCGGATCGGTGTCCAGCTGCCGCCGGGCGATGCGTTCGCCGGTCGGCAGCGACGCGGCCTCGGATGTGCCGAGGTCGAGGTCGACCCGGCGGAAGAGCGCCCCGTAGTCCTTGGTGTGTGCCTCGCGCAGCACGCGGTACGGCCGGGCCGAGGCGTGCTGGAGATGGCGCCCGGCAGCGGTGCCGGGGTCGCCGTCCACGTCGTGGTAGCGGCGGTAACTCGTGCCCATGGAGATCAGGAGGGTGACGGCGTCGGCGCTGTCGACGATCAGCCGGCCCCCGTCGGTACGCACCGTTCCGCCGTCGGCCTCGGCCCGGGCCAGCGCCTGGAAGCGTACCTCGCCGGGACGTCCCTGCCAGGCGGTGCTGATGCCGTCGAGCCGGATCGTGGCGCCGCCCGCGGATCCCGTGGTGCTGTCCTGCGGGCTGGAGAACTCCGCATCGAACGAGACCGAGCCGCGCCGGTCGGCGCTCAGCCGCACCACGATGACCTGGTCGGGCAGGCTGGCGAACACCTCACGGGTGTGCCGCACCCCGTCGCTGACATAGGTCACCGAGGTGATCGCAGTGGTGAGGTCCAGCTCCCGGCGGTAGTCCGTGTACTCCCCGGCGCCCGGAAACTCCAGCCGCAGGTCGCCCACCGGCTGATAGGGCGCCTGCTCGCTCGGGACGCCCATGAACGAGGAGTCGGCCAGCCGCTGCGCCGCGCCCCACTCGTCGGCGAAGACCAGCCGTCTGATCTCCGGCAGGGCCTCCAGCGCGCCCGACGGGTCGTAGCCGTGCGGGCCGCCGCCCCACACGCTGTCCTCGTTCAGCTGGAGGCGCTCGACGGCGACACCGCCGAACACCATGGCGCCCAGCCGGCCGCAGCCCACCGGCAGCGCCTCCAGCCACTCCTGGGCCGGTCCGCGATACCACAGCCGCCATGGCTCCGGCCGCGCCCGGTCCCGCCGCTCGGCGGCGGCCGCCTCGGCGGGGGCCACCGCCCCGGCGGCCACCGCGCCGACGGCGACACCGGCGCCGGTCCGCAGAACACCGCGGCGGGTGTAGTCATTTGTCTGTGGTGTGTTCGTCTGTCGTGCGAAGGACATGAGTTGCACTCCCTGGGGATGGAAGGACACCGGGGGTACAGCGCCCGGGAGCGGCGCAGTCGGTTACCGTTCACCTGGGCACCTGACGCTTCAGACGATCCATCAGACGATCGCACGGATGGCCCGCTCTGGACAGACACCGATGCCACTCCATGCGCCGCCACGCCGGGATATATCGTGTCCGGTACCTGAGAGGAGCGAGGGAATGAGCAGCCGGACGGGATGGATAGGGATCGCCGCCGCGGCGGTGGTCGCGGTCGCCGGATGCGGCGGAGAGGGCGACGGCGGATCGCGGGCCGCGGCGTCGGACCGGCCATCGGAACCGCCGCCCTCGACTTCCTCGCCCTCGGCTTCCTCGCCCTCGGCACCGGCCGCCACCCGGCTCTCCCCCGCGGACCTTCAGGGACGGTGGTGGACATGGGCGGCGTCGGAAGAAACGTCGACGAACCCGGTCGCCGACGAGGACGGGCGGTCGTGCGACCGTAACCAGCCGGACGACGTGTGGTTTCTGGCCGGGACCTTCGGCGGGCAGGTCGAACGGGCCTGCACCGTGCCAAGTGGCCGCCCCGTCGCCTTTCCCCTCATCAACCTCGTGGGCGGCGCAGCGGACTGCGCCGACTTCATGAAAACGGCCTCGGGTACGGCGAGCCTGGACGGCCGGGACATCAGCCCGGATCGCCACCTCGGGACGACGATCACGGTGACGGCCGCGCCCGGGAACCCCGTGACCGATTCGAGCGGCCGCTTCAGCGGGACGGGATGCGGGCTGTGGGTTCAGTTGCCCCCGCTCGAGGCCGGGAAGCACACGCTGAAAATCCGCGGCAGGTCGGCGGACTTCACGGTCACGGTGGACTACGCGTTGACGGTGGCGGCGCCCGGCACCGTCTGAGTCACCCAGGCGGCAGGCGTAGTCCCGCGATGAGGAGTTCGACCAGTCGTCGTGCGTCGTAGTCGGGATTGTGCTCGGCGCCGATGCAGAGGTTTCCGACGCCGCGCATGAGCTGGATGGCCGCCACGTCGGATCGGATCTCGCCGGCATCGACGGCGGCGTCGAGCAGCTGGGTGCACACGGGCACGAGGCGGTCGAGGAAGTAGGCGTGCAGCGTCTCGAAGCCGGCGTTGTCGGACTGCAGCACGGCGGCGAGTCCGTGCTTGGTGACCAGGAAATCGACGAAGAGGTTGATCCACTGCCCCAGTGCGGCGTGCGGGGTCGCGCTGCTCGCCAGCAGGACCGGACCGGCCTCGGCGCAGGCCTCGACCTGGTGCCGGTAGACGGCGATGATCAGATCCGCTCGCGTCGGGAAGTGGCGGTAGATCGTGCCCACCCCGACGCCGGCCTTCGCCGCGATGTCACGTACCGGCGCTTCCACGCCTGACGCGACGAAGATCGAGGCGGCCGCGTCGAGCAGGGTCTCCTGGTTGCGCCGGGCGTCCGCCCGCTTGGACCGGGCCGCGCGTCCCGCGCCCTCGTCGCTGTCGTTCACCGCACCACTCCTTCCACCGCCCGGCCATCAACGCACTTGCCAAGCGGAACAGCGTTCCGTATCGTGTTTTCCGGAACGAGGTTCCGCTTGCTCATGATGCCAGAGCAGGGACCCGGCAGCCAAACCACGCATTGTCATCACGCGATGCCGCCACGCTTCATCCGCAGTGGAGGAACACAGTCATGCAGTACCGCACCTTGGGCCGCACCGGTGTGCAGGTCAGCTCTCTCGCGCTCGGCGCCATGAACTTCGGCAGGATCGGGCGCACCACCCAGGACGAGGCCACCGCCATCGTCGATGCCGCTCTCGAGGGCGGGATCAACCTCATCGACACCGCCGATATGTACAGCGCGGGCGAATCGGAAGAGATGGTCGGCAAGGCCATCGCCGGCCGCCGCGACGACATCGTGCTGGCCACGAAGGCGGGCATGCCGATGGGCGACGAGCGCAACCATCGGGGCAGTTCGCGCCGCTGGCTGGTCACCGAGCTGGACAACAGCCTGCGCCGGCTCGGTGTCGACCACGTCGATCTCTACCAGATCCACCGCTGGGACCCGAACACCAGCGACGAGGAGACGCTGTCGGCGCTGACCGACCTCCAGCGTGCCGGAAAGATCCGCCACTTCGGCTCCTCGACGTTTCCCGCATACCGCATCGTGCAGGCCCAGTGGGCCGCCCGCGAGCACCACCTGAGCCGCTATGCCACCGAGCAGCCCAGCTACTCGATCCTGCAGCGCGGTATCGAGAGCCATGTGCTGCCCGTGACCGAGCAGTACGGGCTCGGTGTGCTGGTGTGGAGCCCGCTGGCCTCGGGCTGGCTGTCGGGCGCGGTCCGCGAGGGCCGGGAGATCACCACCAGCCGCTCGACGTTCATGCCGGAACGCTTCGACACCACCATCCCCTCCAACCGGGCCAGGCTCGACGCCGTCGAGCGGCTGGCCGAAGTCGCCGACGAGGCCGGTCTGACCATGATCCAGCTCGCGCTCGGATTCGTGACCGCGCATCCCGCCGTGACCAGCGCGCTCATCGGCCCCCGCACCCTGGACCATCTGCACACGCAACTCGCCGCCGCCGACACCGTGCTCCCGGCCGATGTGCTCGACGCCATCGACGCGATCGTCGCGCCCGGTGTCGACCTGGCCGCGCACGAGAAGCACGACACTCCGCCCGCGCTGCTCGACCCGTCGCTGCGGCGCCGCTGACCGTACGTCCCCGGCCTCGTTTCGGCATCATGACCGCCCCCATGCGGGTCGACTACCACGACGTCCTGCGGGTCTGGCGCGAGGCGGACATCATTCCGGAGATCGAGCACGCCTGGTTGTTCGATCACCTCATGCCGATCGGCGGCGACCCGAACGGGCCGACGTACGAGGGCTGGACACTGCTCTCGGCCCTCGCCGCCCAGACCCGACGGCTACGGCTCGGCCTGCTGGTGACCAGCAACCGGTTCCGGCCGCCCGCGATGCCGGCCAAGATCGCCACGACCGTCGACATCGTCTCCGGCGGACGGCTCGACTTCGGCATCGGCGTCGGCTCACGCCCCAGCCCTCCCACGGCACACCGTGAGTACGCGTTCGGCAACCCCAAACCGGTCCAGCGCCCCCATCCGCCGATCCTCATCGGCGGACGCGCGACCTCGACACTGCGCGTGGTCGCCGAACACGCCGACATGTGGAACATCCCCGGCGGCGACATCGACGACGTCGTGCGCCGCAGTGCGCTGCTGGACCGCTACTGCGCCGAGGTCGGTCGCGACCCCGCCTCGATCACCCGCTCGATCCACCTGTCCGTCTCGTACGACCGGCCGGGCGCCACCCGGGACGCGATCGACGAGGCGATCGACGCCGGCTTCGGACATGTCGTCCTCGGACTGTCGACGCCCTACCCCGTCAACGTGGCGCGGTGGGTCGCCGACGAGCTCATCAACACATCGGCCCGGGGCGGGTCCTCGTAGCGCCCGCGTACGGGCCGTGGCGCGCGGGGCCTACCCCGTCCCCGCCAGGACCTCCGCCGCGGCCACCCCGGACGCGGCGGTCGCCCCGTGGGTGGAGATGTGCACCGCGCCGGGGGCGGTGGCGCCCGGGAGGCCCATCTCCACGACGATCGCGTCCGGGCGCGCCGTGACGAGGTCGGCCAGGGCGCCGCCCATCCACGAGTGGCGGGAGGCGTCCCTGACCACGACGACCAGGGGCCGTCCGGTGGCGGGGGTCAGCGCGGACGCCTCCAGGGTGGCGGCCGGCGTCCGCAGCTGCTGCGGGTGTATCCGGACGGAGGTGGTGCCGGGGAGCCGCTCGCTCAGCGGGGCGGCGACGCCCCACGGGGTCTCCTTGCCGATGGCCAGGTTGGTGGCGGGCACCAGTTCCACCACATGCGGGGGCGCGGCCAGGGGCAGCGAGTCCCGTACGGAGCCGGTCATGCGGATGGCCCGGCGGGCGGCGACGAAGCCGATGCCGCCGTCGGCCGTACCGGCCGGGGCGGTCCGGCCCAGCTCCGTCGACCACTCGGCGAACGCCCGGACACGGTGCGCCGCCTCCGCGAGCCGCTCCTCGGTGAGGTCTCCGGCGGCCACGGCCTCGACGAGGGCGCCGGCGAGCAGTTGGGCGGTGGCCTCCTCGGCGTTCTCCCCGCCGACGCAGATGGCGTCGGCCCCGGCGGCGACGGCGCGCACCGCGGCCCCGTCGATCCCGTAGCGGTCGGCGACGGCCCCCATTTCGATGGCGTCGGTGACGATCATTCCGTCGAAGCCGAGCTCCTGGCGCAGCAGGCCGTCGAGGATGCGGCGGCTGAGGGTGGCGGGCAGCCGGGGGTCGTACGCGGGCACCAGGAGGTGGCCGCTCATGACCGCGCGGACCCCCGCGTCCAGTGCGGCGCGGAACGGCGGCAGGGCCTGTGCGGCGATCCGGTCGAGGTCGGCGTCGTAACTGGGCAGCCCGTGGTGGGAGTCGACGGCGACGTCCCCGTGGCCGGGGAAGTGTTTGGCGCAGGCGGCGACGCCGGCCGACTGGAGTCCCTTGATCCACGCCGCGGCGTGCCGGGACACCGTTTTGGCGTCGGCCCCGAAGGACCTGACTCCGATGATGGGGTTGTCCGGGTTGGAGTTGACGTCCACGGTCGGCGCGTAGTTGAGGCTGATGCCCGCGGCGCGCAGCTGGCGGCCGAGGTCGGCGGCGACGGACTCGGTGAGCTCGGTGTCGTCCACCGCCCCGAGGGCGAGGTTGCCGGGGCGGGTGGAGCCGGTGGCGGACTCGATCCGGGTGACGTCCCCGGCCTCCTCGTCGATCGCGACGATCAGTGCCGGGTTCTCGGCGCGCAGTTGCCCGGTCAGCCGGGTGAGCTGGTCGGGGGACTCGATGTTGCGCGAGAAGAGCACGACGGAGGCCAGGCCCTCGCCGATCTCCCGCAGGATCCACTCCGGCGCCTCGGTGCCCACGAACCCCGGCTGAAGGACGGAGAGCGCGAGCCTTCGCAGGTCCCTGCCGGGCTTGCTGGAGGACATCGACCACGCCTTTCGGATAGCTCGGGTAGCGCCGACACACCGATGACATCGGCGATCTCTGGTCCAGACCAACGGATACTCGCCCAGTCGAATCGGCAGTGTCAAGGAGGGGGGCCACCGGAGCTTCGGCCAACAGGACTAGGGAAATCCGATGTTGACAACGTATTTGGTCTAGTCCATTTTTGTGGAGCCGTCAGTACGCCACGGAGCGGAGCCGACACTACGCTCCGGCGCCTGACGGCAGGGCCCGGGAGCTACCGGGAGTTTTCAGTTTTGGAGCACTGCATGCCAAAGCCCGATCATTACCTGCACCGGTCCCCGTCGGACGTCCCGTACTTCAGCTCGGACGGCGAGACGTACCTGGCACAGACCCAGCTGCGGAACCTCACCAAGACCCGGCGCTTAAGAGTGTTGTCCGAGGAGGACTTCGCCTTCTGGCAGAACTACGGCTACGTCGTGGTGAAGCAGGCCATCCCGGCCTCGGCGGCGCGCGAACTGCTCGACTTCACCTGGGACTTCCAGGCGCTCGACCCCGGCCGCCCGGACACCTGGTACCAGGACCGCGAGTACCGGTCCGACCTGGACCGGGAGCTGCACATCTACGGGTTCGTCGAGGCGTACCACCACCAGCTCATCTGGGACAGCCGCCAGACGCAGCGGGTCTACGACGCGTTCGTGGACGTGTGGGACTGCGAGGAGCTGTGGGTCACCCTGGACCGGCTCAACCTGAACCCGCCCAACGTCGGGAACCGCGACCGGGCCCTGATCGCCCCCACGGAGAAGGGGTTCGACATCGAACTCCACTGGGACGTCGACACGACGCTCAGTGTGCTGCCGCAGCGGGTCCAGGGCATCATCGCCCTTCATGACACCGAGCCGGAGCTGGGTGGCTTCCAGTGCTGCCCCGAGCTGTTCCACCGGTTCGACCAGTGGCGGGTGCTCCAGCCGGACGACCGCGATCCGGTCCGGCCGAGGATCGACCGGGGGGAACTGCCCGTCGTACGACCGGAACTCGAGGCCGGGGACCTGCTCATCTGGAACGGCCTGCTGGCCCACGGAGTGGCGCCCAACACCTCAGAGAATGGTGTACGGGCGGTCCAGTACCTCTCCATGATGCCCGCCCTCGAATCGCACCACGAGCTGCGGCGTTCCCGGATCGACTCCTGGCGCCACCTCACCACGCCGACCTGGAACGCCACCCTTCTCGGCGACGCCGACAAGCCCGAGGCCCTCAGATACGGCACCGCCACGCTCAACGACCTGGGCGCCAGGCTGCTCGGCAGCACTTCGTGGGACGGGACGGAATTCGACCGGAGCGGCGGGGACGCGGCGTGCGACGCATCTGCCTGACACTTCCCACCAATCGGACGTGCCCCGCGATGGTCACCGCCATCGGCGAGGAGGCCGCCTACGCCGCCGGGCACTTCGACGTCGAGGTGCACCTGCTGATCCTGGACTCCTCCGACGCGTTCGCGGAACACGCGCGGGCCCTGGGCGCCGCGCGCGAGGTGCCGCGCGTGGTCGTGCACCACCTCGGCGAGGCGGAGCAGCGCGACTTCCTGCGCCGGGTGATCCACCGGACCGACCCCACCAAGCCCGAGCTGCTGCTCGACCTGATGCTTCCGGCCGGGCTCTCCTACGGCGCCTGCACCAACCGCGCGTTTCTGATCGCCGTGGCGCTCGGGTGCGAGTCCGTCCACCGCAGGGACTCCGACAGCCGCTACCAGGTGCTGCGCGGCGAGACCGCCTTCCCCGTCCACCATGAGCTGATGTCGCTCGGCAGGCGTGCGGCCGACGCGGCGCATGGCGTCGGTGAGACGGCGCTCGCTCCGAAGGACACCCACAAGCGGGTGGCGATGGTGGGCGCCTCCTTCGTGGGCGAGCCGTCCGTGGACATCGACGAGATCCGCCGGCTCGACCCGGACGTCTACTACGACGTGGTCAGCCTGTGGGCGCCCGGCGACTGGTCGGAGGAGCAGAAGCGGGCACTGGTCGACGAGTCCTTCCAAGGGCCCGGGACCGGCGCGTTCACCGGCGACCGGACCACCCTGACCGTCGTCGACCCCATGCGGGTGGACATGTGCAACATCAGCTTCCACCAGGTGCACGAACAGGTGCCGCTGCCGCCCGCCACCGACACCATCGGCAGCGACTACTTCCTCATCCACCTGGTCGAGGCCGCCGCACTGCCCGGTGTCCTGCACAACCGCCACATCGAGAACTTCCACACCGGGGAGCGCCGCACCGACCCGGGGTTCATGGCCTACCAGTTACGGTTCACCAAGTTCTTCCTGTCGATGCTCTACTTCAACTTCCTCTACGCCGAGATGGCCGAGGCCGGTGACTCGCTCCTCGACGCCCGGGGTCAGGTGCGGGCGTCCATGATCGCCGAGCTGGCCGGGAGGAGCACCCTGCTCGACCGGGCGGAGAACGTCCGGCGCCTCGACACCATCGAGGCCGCCTACCGGAAACTCGGCGGCCGATACGCGACGTTCGCCGCCCTCCTGGCGTCACGCCGCGAGCACCTCCTCGACGAGGCGCAGAGCGACATCGCCGACTTCGCCCTGCTGGTCGAGGCATGGGGCCCGCTGGTCCGGGCGGCCCACGACACCGCCCTGGCACCGACGCCGGAAAGCCCGGGTCGACGGCCACGATGACGCACCAGGACATACCCCTGTCCGCCGCACTCGCGGCCACCCCCGAGGACAGGCTCTTCTTCGACCTCGCGGGGATCGAGGAGCGCTACGCCTCCCTGCTCCGGGAGCTGCCCGGAGTCACCGTCCGCTTCGCCATGAAGGCGTGCCCGGTCGACGAGGTGCTGGCCCGTCTGGCCGAGGCGGGCGCCGGGGTCGACGCGGCGAGCGTCCCGGAGATGGAACAGGCGGTGCGCGCGGGTGTGCCGATCGGCGGAATCCACTACGGCAACACGGTGAAGTCCGACCGGGACATCGCCGACGCCCACCGCCTCGGCATCAGGGACTTCGCGACCGACAGCCTGGAGGATGTGGCGGCGATCGCCGAACACGCCCCCGGCGCCCGGGTGTTCTGCCGACTGGCCATCGACACGCGGGGAGCGCTCTGGGGGCTGAGCGACAAGTACGGTTGCTCGACGGCCGACGCGGTGACCATCCTGGAAACGGCGCGGGAGCTGGGCCTGACCCCCTCGGGCCTCTCCGTGCACGTCGGCTCTCAGCAGATGACGGTCGAGGCCTGGCACGGCGCCTTCGAACGCCTCGCGGAGGTCCTGACCGCCCTCGACGGCCACGGGATCGCCCTGGACCACGTCAACCTCGGCGGTGGCCTGCCCGTCCCGGGGTGTCTCGACCGACACGGCAGACCGCTCGATCCCCCGATCCACAAGCTGTTCGCCGCGATCCGGGACGGGATGGCGTACCTCGGCGGCATCGGCGGACACCGCCTCGGCTTCGTCGTGGAGCCGGGCCGCTACCTCGTCGCCGGCCAAGGCGCCATCCGGGCCCATGTGTCCCGGCTCTCCGCGCGCCGGGGCCGCGACGGCCGGCGCCAGTACTGGCTGTATCTGAGCTGCGGAAAGTTCAACGGCCTGTACGAGATGGACGAGTTGCAGTACCCGCTCGTCTTCCCCACCCACGGCGGGCCCGGTGTCCGGCGTGTGCCCGCCGTCGTGGCCGGGCCCACCTGCGACAGCGACGACGCCTACTCCCCCGAGCACGGCCTGGTCCAGGTGCCGGAGGCGCTCGCTTCGGGCGACCCGGTCTGGGTGCTGTCCTGTGGCGCGTACGCCACCAGCTATATGACCCAGGGCTTCAACGGCTTCGGCCCGCTGCCGTACACCTGCGTCGACGGTGGCGGCGGCGCGGGCGGGGCCGGGAAGGCGCGTGGCGGATGAACGACGAGGTGCGCATCCGCCGCATCTGCGAGCGCGACTGGGACGGGATCGCGGCGCTGGAGTCCCGCGCCTACACCGGCCTCGGCCTGTCCGAGGGACGGGTGGCGCTCCAGTCCCGGGCGCGCGTGTCGCCGGGCACCTGCCGCGCGTTGGAGGTGGGCCCCCTGCTCGTGGGCTATGTGCTGGCGCTGCCCTATCCGATGTACCGGTACCCGGACCTGGCGCGGCCTGAGCAGGTCGCGTTCTCGTCCAGCAATCTGCATCTGCACGACCTGGTCATCGCGGAGAGCTTCCGGCGCAGGGGGCTGGGGCGGCGCCTCCTGCGCCACCTCACCACGTCGGCCAGGGCACGCGGGTACGAGCGGATCTCGCTGGTCGCCGTCGGGGGCAGCGCGACGTACTGGTCGGCGCGCGGCTTCACCGCCCACCAGGAGGTCGTACGCCCGGACGGCTATGGCCCGGACGTCGTCTACATGTCGAGAGCGGTGCCGTCCCGCGGGGCGGGAACACCGGAGCCGGAGCCGGCCGGGATGTCGCCGCGCGGCTCGTCATCGCGGGAGGAACTGGGTTGAAGCACATGCCGCGGATACGGGATCCCTTCCAGCGGAGCCAACTGGCGATCGCCGCGCTGTTCTGCTCCCTCGGTTTCCAGTACGCCACCTGGGCCTCGCGCATCCCCGCCATCAAGGCCGATCTCGGCCTGACGGCGGCGGAGGTGGGCTTCCTCCTGATGGCCGCGGGGATCGGCGCGAGCGTGTCGTTCCCGCTGGTGTCGGTGTTGATGAGACGCCTCGGCTCACAGCGCCTCGCACTGCTGTCCGCCCTGGGACTGACCCTGCTGCTCATCGCCCTGGCCGCGGCACCGGACTACCCCGTCGCGCTGGCGGTCGTGTGCTGCGACGGAGTGCTCGTGGGGTGTCTGAACGTCGCCATGAACGCGCAGGGAGCCGCGCTCGAACTCCGGCACGAGCGCAACGCCATGGCCAAACTGCACGCGACGTTCAGCGGCGGCTCGCTCCTCGCCGCCCTCCTCGCCTCCTGCGTGAACACGGTGACCTCGTCGGTCGCCGTGCACTTCGGCATGGCCGCCGTCGTCCTGCTCCTCCTGCTCGCCTGCGCGCGCACCGGGCTCCTGGGAGAGGACGAGGCCGCCGAGGAGAAGCGGAGCGAGAAGAAGAGCGGTGGCGGATGGTCCCTGCCGACGCGCATGACGCTGTGGATGTGCTGCGCCATGGTGTTCGGCACCGTCACCGAGGGCGCCATCAACGACTGGTCCGCCCTCTATATGACGGACGTCGTCAAGGCCTCGGCGGAGCTGGCGCCCCTGGGGATCGCCGTCGTCTCGGGCATGATGGTGCTGGCCCGGCTCTTCGCCGACGGGTGGCGCGGCCGCTGGGGCGACGGGCGCGTCGTCATCGTCGGAAGCGCCGTGGCCGGGGCTGGGCTGGCCCTGGCCCTGCTGAGCGGCGGTGTGGTGCCTGCCCTGATCGGGTTCTCCTGCGTGGGCCTCGGGATCGCGGCCGTGACCCCTTGCGTCTATGTGGCCGCGGCGAAGCAGGGTCCGGAGGCGCTGGCCCTGGTCGCCGCCATGGGAACGACGGGCCTGCTGACCGGTCCCCCCGTCATCGGCTTCGTGGCGAACTCCAGCGGTCTGGTGTGGGGCCTGGGCATCGTGGCCGCGTCGGCGGTCGTGGTGTCCCTGTGCGCCACGCGGATCCGGTGGACGCCCGCCAACGCCTGACCCGTGGGCGGACATGCGGTCGAGCGATCAGCGGTACGGCATCTCCTGGCCGTTGACGAAGACCCGCCGGAAGGCCAGTTCGTCGGTGCAGACGACGCTGTCGGGGTTGCGGACGCCGGTGAACGTGGAGCGTGAGAGGTGGACGCCACGCAGGTGGTCGGTCTCCAGGCCGACCAGTTGCAGCACGGCGCGGGCGCCGTCGATCTCCATCCGGTCCATGTGGATGTTCCGGACGGACACCGGCAGTGTCCCGCCCTCGCCACCGTTGTAGTTCATGGTCACGAACGCGATGTCGCGCTCCACGTCCCGCCCGGTGAAATTCCGGATGTGCACACCGTCGATACAGCCGCCGCGTTTCTTGCTCGCCTTGACGTACAGGGCGTGCTTGACGGGGTAGCGGCCGGGGAAGTCCGGCGGGTTGATCTCGCAGTTCTCGGCGAAGACGTCACGCACCCCGCCGGACATCTCGCTGCCGACCGTCATCCCGCCCCAGCGGCCGGAGAACAGGCAGTCGCGCACCACGATGTTTCTGCTCGGCACGGCGACGCGGTGGCCGTCCTCGTCCCGGCCGGACTTGACGGCCACGCAGTCGTCGTTGGTGTTGAACCGGCAGCCGGTGATGAGCACGTCGGAGCAGCACTCCGGGTCGCAACCGTCCGTGTTGTAGAGCGTGCTGTCCACGGTGACGTCGCGCACGGTGACGTTGGCCGACAGCACCGGGTGCACGGTCCACATCGGCGGGTCGACGATGGTCAGGCCGCTGACCAGGACGTTGCGGCAGCGGTAGAACTGCACCAGCTGCGGCCGCAGGTGGTGTCCGTCGCCGAAGACCCGCTCGGCCACCGGCACCCCGGTCGAGCCCATCCTGCGCAGCAGGCTCTGGTCGGGCCCCTGCGGTCCGCTGTCGCGGTACCAGCTCTCCCAGGGCCCGAGCCGCGCCTGCCCGTCGAGCGTGCCGGGGCCAGTGACCGCGACGTCCCGCTCGCCGTACGCGTAGATGAAGGGCGAGTAGTTGTAGCACTCGGTGCCCTCCCAGCGGGTGAACACCACCGGCAGGAAGTCGCGCGGGTCGGGGCTGAAGGCGATGGTGGCGCCCGCGGTGACATGCAGGTCCACGGCGCCGCGCAGATGGATCGCGCCGGTGAGGTAGCGGCCTTCGGGGACGACCACATGGCCGCCGCCCGCACGGTGACAGGCGGCGATGGCGGCCCGGAACGCCTCGGTGTTCATGGTCCGTCCGTCGCCGACCGCGCCGTAGTCGGTGATCGTGAAGGTCCGGCGGGGGAAGTCGGGCGGCCTGATCCGGGCCAGGATCTTCGGCACCGGGCGCCACGCCCCGGTGTACGGGGCGGCCGCGTACGCGGGCCCCGCGGGCAGTTGGGGGAGCAGCGCGCCTGCGGTCAGCAGACCGCCGGTGCGCAGCGCGGAGCGGCGGGAAGGTCTCGGGTGCATGGCCTGAACACTCCTCGGCGTCGTCGAGGGCGGGTCGGGGGTCGGCACACGGGCTAGCCGAGGGAGATCCGGTCGAGGTCCGGGGCGGGCTCGGTGTCGTTGGAGATTTCGATGGTGTTGGCGCCGGGTTTCAGGGTGACGGGGACGGAGGTGGTGCGCGGGGTGGTGTTTCCGATGTCGGTCACCGTCACCACGGTCGGCGGGCCGCCGTTGACGCTCACATGGAACGAGCGGGTGCCGTTGACCGTGTAGTCGAGGTAGAGGGTGCGCTCCCCGCCGTCGGGGACGACGACGTCGGGGAAGAGCACCGCCGCCTGCTCGCTGCCGCCGATGTTGCGCACCTTCTCGGCTCCCGAGCAGGGCCCGCAGCCGGTGATGCCCGTGCTGCCGGGCCGGTTGGCCGAGTCCTCCGCCTCGCGCGCCCACATCCGGTCGGCGGGCAGCTGCCGCACCCTCACGGGGTCCGAGACGGACTTCTGCCGGCCGAGGAGCTTGAAGTCCGCAGTGACGGGGATATCCGCGGGGCCGGCGTCCTGGCCGGGTGGCGAGGTGAGGGTCCAGCTGGCCTTCAGCGTCTGGCCGAGCCGCAGTGAGCGGGCCGTGGCCGGGCCGCCGTCCGCGGTCCAGCCGGCCGGCAGCCGTGGGGCGAGGCCGACGTCGTCGAGTTGCTCGTCGTCGTCGAGCCGGAGCGTCGCCGTGACGGTGATCGACCGCCGGCCGGGGCCGACCCACTGGAGGCCGTGGGGCCGGACGGTGAGCGTGGTCTTGGGCGTGTACGAGGGCGGGGGCGGCGGGGCCACCGCGACCCGGTCCAGGCCGGGTCCGCGGGCTGCCGTGGAGAAGACCCGTACGGTGTTGGCGCCCGCCTTCAGCGGCACGGACACCGCCGTGCTCTCCGGCACCCCGGGGTTGCCCGCGACGGCCGGGACCTTGACCGGTGCCGCGCCGTTGACGCTCACGGACAGGGAGGAGGGGGCGGCCGCCGTGTGGTCGAGCTGGAGCCGGTAGTCGCCGTCCTCGGGGGCGCGGATGTCGCGGTACGTCACGGAGTTGCGCGGGCCCCCGCCGAGACCGCCCACCCGTCGGCCGCCTGAGCAGGCGCCGCACTCGACGGAACGGGCCGCGCCCGACAGCCTGTTCTCCCGTGCCTCGGCCTCCAGCGGCAGCGGGGCGCGGGTGGGCTTCGGACGGCCGTACGCCACCTGGATCTCGTCGATGCGCAGCTGGTTGAAGAACTCAGGCGCCTGCGGGCCGCCCCACAGGCTGCGCACCTCCAGCTTCAGATAGCGGGCTTCCTGGTCGCCGATGTCGATGGTCTGCACGCCTCGCGCACTGCGCAGGGCGCCCGCGCGCACCTGCGTCCAGCGCTTGCCGTCGCCACTGGCGTAGACGCGGTAGTCCTTGATGCGCGCGGAGTCCTCGGGGCGGCCGAAGGTCGACCGCGCGTGTGTCGGGGACCACTCGCGCTGGTTCACCGCCAGCGCCGTGGCGCGTTTGCGCGCGCCGAGGTCCAGGGTGACGGAGACGGGCAGCTCGGCGTCGCTGTCCCAGTAGGTCTCGTGGTTTCCGTCGGCGAGGGCGGCCGCCGGGTGTCCGGCCCGTGCGGACGAGGCGGTGGCGTCTACGCCGGACTGCTCGTAATAGGGCTGATGGCCGTCGGTCTCGACCTTGAACACGGTGTCGTACGGGTCCCAGTCGCTGATGCCGAGGATCGACAGGTGGCCGCCGGACTGGCTGAAGCGCATCGCCTCGCCGGTGCGCAGGTTGGTGACGCGGCGCACGGTGTAGCCGTTGTCGCGCAGCCGCACCAGGTCGGTCCGCGGCCGGGTGACCACGTGCACATACTGGGTGCGGTCGCCGTCCTCGCCGCGGCCCACGGTGACCACGCCGTGGGCGCCGTCGTTCCAGAAGCCGGGCTGCATGCCGCCGTACATGTAGCCGCCGCCCTCGACGCCGTACACCGACTCCCGGACGGGCTCGACCCACCGGCCCATGAAGTCGTTGAACTCCTCCTGCTGCGGCGGAAGTTTGCCGTTCACCATGGGTGTCTCGGCCATGAGCGATTTGATGGAGGAGCCGGCGTTGGTGATGTAGCGGCCGGTGCTGAGCCGGGCGTCGACCGGGTGGTCGCCGCCGTCGTACCACCAGTCGCCGGTGGTCGGCAGCTTGTAGTCGGCCTCGGTCAGCCGGGGCATGGGCACGGTCACGGCGGCGGGGTAGTCGTACGTGGGGGTCATGCCGGTCTTCTGCTCGTTGCTGACCGTGTCCATGATCGGCGTGTCCTCGTTGTTGTTGCTCAGCAGCCAGGACGGCCGTCGCTCGCGGATCTGCTCGTAGAGACCGCGCTCCTCCCAGTACTCGTTGTCGTTGTCGATCCAGAAGCCCGACAGGTCCGGGTAGTTCTCCATGACCTCGAAGAACAGGTCGTAGCTGAACATGCCGAAGCCCCGGCGCGTGGTCAGGTCGACGTCCCGGCCCTTGTACGCCGAGTAGGCGGCCGAATCCAGCGTCTCGGTGCCCTGCTCGTTGTGCCACTGCGGGTCGTCGGTCATGTAGAGGACGATGCGCACACCCTTGGCCTTGCCCGCGGCGACCAGTTCACCGAGCAGGTCGCGCTCGGTGGCACAGCTCCCGGGGATCTTCGAGGGCCAGGGGCGGGCGTAGCCCAGCCTGCTGTGGAAGGTGGCCAGCACGATGTACGAGGCGCCGAGCTTGCGTGCCTCGTCCACCCAGTAGTCGGCGCTCCAGCCGCCCTCGGTGACATCGCGTTCCCAGTCGGCGCAGTCGAGGTGGCGGGGGTGGGTGAACATGCCCCAGTGCAGAAAGAGTCCGGCGGTGGACTGGCGCAGCCACTCCTGTCGCGGGTGCTGGACCTCGGCCTCGGCCGCCGGGGCGGCGAGGAGGCCGACGGTCAGGGCGAGTGCGAGGGCCGCGCACAGAGCGCGCCACCGGGAGCGGGCGGCGCGGGTGGCTCGGATGGCTCGAATGGCAAGGGGGGCGCGGGCGGGGCGGAGCGGGATCCTCAACGTGGGCATGTCCTGTCCTCCGTGAACGTTCCCGTGAGCGTTCACGGAGCACTGTCCGGCCCACCCGACCGCCGTGTCAATACGTGTGAAACGGCGGGATGTTACGCGGATCCGATCCATTGACGCCCGTCGCCGTCGCGGTGATGATCGAGGCGTGAGCGGTCACGTGAGCGCTCACGCCGGCCGCGTCCGCAGGTGGGAGAGGGGTGGGGCCCGTGTCCGCGAACGCCGGGTCTCGCCGTGTCACCATCGACGACGTGGCGCGCTCGGCCGGCGTGTCCCGGCAGACCGTCTCCCGCGCGGTCAACGACAAACCGGAGATCGACCCGGCCACACGGCAGCGGGTGCTGCGGGTGGCCGAGGCCATGGGCTACCGTCCCAGCCGGTTCGCCCGGGGCATGGTGGGCCCGCGGATCACCACGCTGGGCCTGGTCATCGCGGATGTGCTCAACCCCTTCTTCCCCGAGGTGGTCTCGGGCGTGCTGGCGGCGGCCGACGAGCGCGGCTGGCAGGTCGCCGTCTACAGCACCGGGTCCGCCCTGGAACGCGAGGCCGCGGTGGCCCGGACCGTGGTGGACCATGTGGACGCGTGTGTCGCCTTTCTGCTCGACCCCGGCGCCATCGAGCTGATCCACCGCTCCGGCATGCCTTTTGTGCTGCTCGACAACGAACACCGGCCGCCGGCGGTGAGCGGGGGGCGGATCGACTTCGCCACCGGCATGCGGCAGGCGGTCGGCCACCTCGTCGAGCGCGGCCACCGTCGCATCGCGATGCTGGACGACCGCGGGCGCCCGGACGCGGGCGAACGCGGCACCCGGCACTCGTTGTTCCTCCGGGCCGCCGCGGAACTCGGGCTGCCCGCCGACGCGGGTTGGGTGTTCCCCGCGGTCAACTCCCTCGACGGCGGGGCGGCGGCCATGGACGATGTGCTGGACACCGGCTTCGGGGCGACGGCCGTGCTCGCGTACAACGACCTGATCGCCATCGGCGCCATGCGCCGCGCCCGCGACCGCGGCGTGCGCGTCCCGGGGGACTGCGCGTTCGTGGGCTGCGACGGGCTGACCCTCAGTCGGCTGGTGGATCCGCCCCTGACGACCCTGCTGGTCGACAAGGAACTCCTCGGCCGGTCCGCGGTGCAGCAGATCGCCGCGCAGATGACCGGAGTCGCGGCGCGCGAGACGGTGATCGTGCCGCGCCTTGTGGTGCGCGCGTCTTCCTGACCTCTCCCAGCCGTGGCGCCGCGGATGCGTACGGATTCGTGATCGTTCCGGAGTTGGCCTGAACGGATCAGTTCGTTAGCCTCCCGGCATCCCCGCAGAAACGCCCCGCTCCGAGGAAGTCGACGCAGTGACGAACCCCCAGGACGCCCAAACGCCTCCCCCGGGCTGCCCCGCCCACGCCCCACAGCTGTACGGGCCGGATTTCCGGCGGCAGCCGACCGAGACCTACCAGCGGATACGGCGCGACCACGGACAGGTCGCCCCCGTGCTGCTCGAAGGCGACATCACCGCCTGGTTCGTCCTCGGCTACCGCGAGATACGCCAAGTGCTGTCCGACGTCGAGACCTTCGGCCGGGACCCGCGCCGCTGGAACGGCTGGGACAGCGTGCCGCCGGACTGGCCCCTCATGCCGTGGGTGGCGTACAGCCCGATGATGTCCTTCACCGAGGGCGAGGAGCACCACCGGCGCGCGACGGCCGTCAGCGATGTCCTTGCCACGATCGACCCCTTCATGCTGCGCGGGAGCTGTGAGAGGTTCGCCGACCAGCTGATCGACAAGTTCGCCACGATCGGCAAGGCGGACCTGGTGTTCGACTACATCCACTCGGTGCCCGCCCTCGCCATGGCCGAGGTGTTCGGCCTCTCCGACGACGAGGCCGGGCTGGCGGCCCTGGCGGAGGGGCTGACCAGCTCGTTCGTCTCCGGCGAGGACGCCATCGCCGGCCAGCAGCGGGCCGCCGCCCATGTGGCGGAGCTGGTGAGGGCCAAGCGCGAGGCGCCGGGCCCCGACTTCACCTCGCGGTTCATCCTGAGCACCCCGGACCTCACCGAGGAGCAGCATGTCGCGGACATGATGTTGCTGATGGCGGCGGCGCTGCCGACCACCGCGTACTGGATCGGCAACACCCTCCGGCTGATGCTCACCGACGCCCGCTTCGCCGCGTCTCTGACGGGCAACCGCCGCAGCACCGGCGAGGCCATGAACGAGGTGCTGTGGGCGGACTCCCCGGTCCAGAACCTCATCGGGCGGTACGCCACCCGCGACACCGCCCTCGGTGGCCGGCTCATCCGCACCGGCGACCTCGTCGTCCTCGGCCTGGCCGCGGCCAACGCCGACCCGCTGCTGTGGCCCGCCGCCCCCGTCGGCTACGGCGGGAACCACTCCCATGTCGCCTTCAGCGTCGGCGAGTACGGCTGCCCGGTGGGCGGCCCCGAGACGGCCAGGATCATCGCGGAGACGGCGATCGAGGTGCTGTTGGACCGCGTGCCGGACCTGACGCTGGCGGTCGCCCCCGACGAGCTGAGGTGGGCGGACCCCTTCTGGTACCGCTCCCTGGAGTCGCTGCCCGTCACCTTCACCCCCACCGCCACCACCGGGGGCTAGTGGCACACTAGTCTGTATACAGACTGGTTGGTATCGACGAGGAGTTCCATGACCCGGGCGACTGGCAAGAGCGAAGCGGTCTATGAGCGGCTGAAGAGCGACATCGAGTCGCTGCGGCTGCGGCCCGGGACCAAGCTCGGCGAGGTCCAGCTGGGTGAGGAACTGGGGGCCTCGCGGACGCCCGTGCGGGAGGCCATCCGACGGCTGGCCCGGGAGGGGCTGGTGGACTTCGTGCCGGGCGAGGTGGCCCGGGTCGCCCCGATCTCGCTGGGCGGCGTCCGCGCCCTGTTCGAGTTCCGGATGCTGCTGGAGCCCCGGGCCGCCTTGTCGGTCGCGACGGCGGGCGCGGCCGACGAGCGCGCGCTGCTCCCGTTCCGTGAGCTGCTGGAGCGACTGGAGGAGTTCGACGAGTCCTTCCGCGCGCGGGACGCGGCCGCGCAGGCGCGCTCGTACCAGGAGTTCTACGAGATCACCGAGGACTTCGACCAGTCGGTCATCGCGGCCTGCCGCAACCAGTACCTGGCCCGCACGATCCGCGACCTGCGCAGCGAGACCGTGCGCCTGCGCCATCTCTCGCACAGCGGCCCGCGCCGCATGCTGACCTCGCTGGACGAGCACCGCGCGATGCTGAAGGCGATCACGCGGGGGGACGCCCAGGCGGCGGAGGCGGCGTGCCGGCACCACCTCGCGCAGACCCTCCAGGCGCTCATCGACAGCCTCACCGGCCAGGACCTGGCGCTCGGCACGGACGTTCAGCTGGACGTGGTGGGCTGACCCCACGCCCCCGGCCCCACGCCCGGGCCCCACGCCCCGGGCCCTACCCCCCGGGCCCACTCGCCCGGGCCCGCGCTCTCCGGCCCTGTGGTTTCCTTGAGCCAAGTGATGTATACAGGAGTGGATACATGCTCGGCTCTACGATCTACGCGAGGGGCTGTCCAATGCCGCATACCGTCGGCGCCGCCGACCTGCTGGGGTTCGCCGCCGCCACCACCGAAGCCCATGGCGTCCCGCCCGCGGACGCCCGTCTGCTCGCGGACACCCTGGTGACCGCGGAGCTGTGGGGACACCCGTCGCACGGGATGCTGCGCCTGCCCTGGTACCTCAGGCGTATCGAGAGCGGGGCGACGGCCGCCGTGACCGCCCCCGAGATCGTGAGCGACAACGGCGCCGTCCTCGTCGTCGACGGCCACGACGGCCTCGGGCAGGTGATCACCGACCGTGCGGTGGGCTGGGGCGTCGAGCGGGCCCGCCGACATGGCATCAGCGCGGTAGCGGTCCGCGACTCCGGCCACTTCGGCACCGCCGCGTACTACACCCGCAAGGCCGCCGAGCGTGGCTGCGTGGCACTGCTGGTCACCAACGCCAGCCCGGCGATGGCGCCCTGGGGCGGCCGGGAGAAGCGGGTCGGCACCAACCCGTGGTCGATCGCGGCCCCCGGCGGCCGCCACGGCACGGTCGTGATGGACATCGCCAACACCGCGGCCGCGCGCGGCAAGATCTACTACGCCAGGGAGCGCGGCGTGCCGATCCCGGAGGGCTGGGCGGCCGACGCGGACGGCGTGCCGACCACCGACCCGCGCCGCGCCGTCGAGGGCCTGATCCTGCCCATGGCCGGCCACAAGGGCTACGCCATCTCCTTCATGTTCGATGTGCTGGCGGGTGTGCTGACCGGCAGCGCCTTCGGCTCTGCGGTCGTCGGCCCGTACCACCCCTCCGGCCGCAGCGGCGTCGGCCACCTGCTGATCTGCGTGGACGTCCGCTCGATGGCCGACCCGGCCCTGTTCGAGGCGCGGGTGGAGGCCCTGATCGAGGAGACCAAGTCCACCCCCACCGCCCCGGGCACGGCCGAGATCCTGGTCCCCGGCGAGCCGGAGGTCCGCACCGCCGCGCGTCTGCGCACCGAGGGCATCACGCTCGTCGACGACACCTGGGCCTCACTCGCGCACATCGCCAAGGCCACCGCCGTACCCCTGCCCCTTCCCATCACCCGCCAGGAGCTCCCCGCATGATCGCGCTGACCGTCTCCCTCCAGGTCGCCCCGGGCTGCCGTGACGCATTCCTCAAGGCCATCGAGGAGAACGCCGAGCGCTCCTTCACCGATGAGCCCGGCTGCCACTACTTCGACGTCGTCTGCGACCTGGCCGACGACCACCACTTCGTCTTCCACGAGATCTACGAGGACGAGGCGGCCGTCGAGGCCCATCGCGCCGCGCCGCACTACAAGGTCTGGCGCGAGGCGGCGGCAAAGTACGTCGTCCCCGGCAGCCAGGTCAACACGCTCTCCCGCCGTCTGTTCCACCACTCCTGAACGGAGCCGCCGCCATGTGCGCCAACCGCCCCGCGGAACCGAATCTGCTCATCCACCCCGACGAGGTCGAACGCTTCGACCGCGGCGGCGGGGTGGCCACCGTCCCGTACGTCGGCAAGTGGAACTCGGAGGCGGCCGTCATCACCACCGGCCAGACCGTCTTCCAGCCGGGCACCGGCCTGCCCCTGCACAGCCACAACGTCGAGGAGTCCGTCCTGATCCTCGAAGGCGAGGCGACCGCGGAGATCGACGGCGACCTCTTCGACCTGGAGGTCGGCCAGGCCACCTGGGTCCCGGCCGGCGTCCCGCACCGGTTCTTCAACCGCGGCGCGGGCGTCATGCGGATCTACTGGGTCTACGGCGGCCGGGACGTCACCCGCACCATCACCGCCACCGGCGAGACCTTCGAGCATCTCTCCGCGAGCGACAAGGGCGGTGCCCCCACCTCATGAGCGCCGCCATACGGACGGTCAACCCCGCCACCGGACAGCCGCTGGCCTCGTACGACACCTGGGACACCGCACGGATCGAGGCCGCCGTGGAGCGTGCCCATGCCGCCTCGCGCGCCTGGGCCCTGGTCCCGGTCGCCGAGCGGGCCGCACGCGTCGCCCACCTGGCCCGTACCCTGCGCGAACACAAGGACCGGCTCGCCCACCTGACTGTCACGGAGATGGGCAAGCCCGTCGGGGAGGCGGAGGCCGAGGTCGAGAAGTCCGCCCTGACCGCCGAGTACTACGCCGAGCGGGGGCCCGGCATCCTCGCCGACGAACACGTGGCCGTCGACGGTGCCGAGGCCTGGGTGGCGTACGAACCCGCCGGCCTGGTCCTGGCGGTCATGCCGTGGAACTTCCCCGTCTGGCAGGTGATGCGCTTCGCCATCCCGTCCCTGGTGGCGGGCAACGGAGTGCTGCTCAAACACGCCTCCAACGTCACCGGCGGCGCGCTCGCCCTACAGGACCTCATCGTCGAAGCCGGCTTCCCCGAACACCTGGTGACCACCCTGGTCATCGCGGACGCCGACGTCCCCGACACCACCTCACGGCTCATCGAGGACGACCGCATCGCCGCGGTCACCCTCACCGGCAGCAACCGGGCCGGGGCCGCGGTCGGCGCGGCGGCCGGGCGGGCGGCGAAGAAGTCCGTGCTGGAGCTGGGCGGTTCGGACGCCTTCGTGGTCCTCGACGACGCCGACGTCGAGGCGGCCGCGGCGGCCGCGGTGCGGGCGCGCTTCGCCAACTCCGGCCAGAGCTGTGTGTGCGCCAAGCGGTTCATCGTGGCCGAGGCGGTCATGGACGCCTTCACCACGGCGTTCGTCGCAGGTGTCGAGCGGTTGCGGATCGGCGACCCACACGACCGCTCCACGCAGGTCGGCCCACTCGCCCGCGGCGATCTGCGCGAGGCGATCGCCCGCCAGGTCGAGGAATCGGTGGCAGCGGGCGCGCGTCTCCTCACTGGCGGAAAGCCTCTGCCCGGCGAGGGCTGTTTCTTCCAGCCCACCGTCCTGACGGACACCGGCCCGGGCATGGCGGCCTTCGACGAGGAGACCTTCGGCCCGCTGGCCGCCCTGGCCGTCGCCCGTGATGACGACGACGCCGCACGGCTGGCCGATGCCACCTCCTTCGGCCTGGGCCTGAGCGTCTGGACGGCCGACACCGGGCGCGGCGTCGCACTGGCCCGCCGCGTCACGAGCGGGGCGGCGTTCGTCAACGCCGTGGTCGCCTCCGACCCGCGGCTGCCCTTCGGCGGTACGAAGCGCAGCGGTTATGGACGCGAACTGGCGGGCGCCGGCATCCGCGAGTTCACCAACACCCGCGCCTACTGGGTCGCCTCCTGACCCCTCCCTGACCTGGGCACCACCCCGAGGCCCCGCCTGCCCGTATGCGGCAGGCGGGACCTTCGCATGCCCGAATCCGCACGCTCCGATCGAGGTGCGGATGTTTCCAAGAGATGTCCACAGAGGGCTATACAGAGTCGAATACAGCTCTGTATACAGAGATGGATTTCCAGCCTCCGAAGGAGATGAAAGATGACGTACTGGTTGCGCCAGTTGTGGGTCCAGGTTCTCATCGGCATGGCGGCAGGCATCGTCGTCGGCGCGGTGTGGCCGGGCACCGCCGAACAGATGCAGCCGTTCAGTGACGGCTTCGTCGCCCTGATGAAGATGATCGTGGCGCCGGTGCTCTTCTGCACCGTCGTCCTGGGCGTGGGCAAGGTCGACAGCATCGGCCGGGTCGGCCGGGTCGGCGCCAAGTCACTGGTCTACTTCATCGCCCTGACCGGTCTGTGCATGGTGGTCGGTCTGGTCATCGGCAATGTCTTCCAGCCGGGCGCCGGCATGCACATCGACGCCTCGTCGCTGAGCACCGAGGACCTGCCCGAGGGCGCTGCCACCGCCCATCTGAACCTGCCGGACTTCATCCTGTCGATCATCCCGGCCACGATGTTCTCCGCCTTCACCGAGGGCGAGATCCTCCCGGTCATGCTGGTCTCGGTGCTGTTCGGCATCGGCGTCAAGGCCGTCGGCGAGCCCGCCGCGGGCCTGTTGCGCGGTGTGGAGAACCTCTCCAAGGTCGTCTTCAAGGTCGTCGGCTGGGTCATGCGCACGGCCCCGCTCGGCGCCTTCGGCGGCCTGGCGCTGACGGTGGGCAAGTACGGCATCGGCACCCTGCACCAGCTGCTGATCCTGATCGCGATCTTCTCCGTGACCTGCCTGCTCTTCATCCTGGTCGTCTTCGGCGGTCTGCTGCGCTACACCGGCCTCAACCTCTTCAAGCTCTGTCGCTACCTCAAGGAAGAGCTCATGATCATCCTGGCGACCTGCTCCAGCGAGGCCGTACTGCCGCGCATGGTCGACAAGATGACGAACCTGGGCGCCGCCCGCCCGGTCGTCGGCCTCACCCTCCCGGCCGGCTACTCCTTCAACCTCGACGGCACCGCCATCTATCTGACGATGAGCTCGCTCTTCCTGGCCCAGGCCCTCGACATCCACATGTCCCTCGGCGAGCAGCTGGCGATGCTCGGCATCATGATGATCACCAGCAAGGGAGCGGCCGGCGTCCCGGGCGGCGCCTTCGTGGTCCTCGCCGGCAGCGTCAGCATCATCGGCCACGTCCCGATGGCGGCCCTCGCCCTGATCGTCGGCATCGACCGCTTCCTCAACGAGGGTCGCATCCTCACCACCGTCCTCGGCAACGCCGTCGCCACCATCTTCATCGCCAAGTGGGAAGGAGCCTTCGACCTGGAGCGCGCCAAGGCCGTCCTCGACGGCAAAGACGTCCCGCCCCTGGCCCCCGACGAGCACGAGCGGTCGGCCGCCCACCTCCCCGCCACCGCACCGGCGGCAGCCGGCTGACCACCCCTCTGGCCGAGGCGACCGCGCGGCACCGCACCATCCAACTGCCCCGGTCGCCCCGCCACGCTGAGTGAGCTGCTGCCGCCGCGCGGGTTCGCCTTTCGCCGATGCCCACGCCGCCGGGCCGGGAGCTGCCTCAGCCGGCCGTCTCCACCTTGGTCGCCTTGGCCACCTCGCAGGTCTGCGGCATCGCGGCGGAGCCGCCCTTCCAGGCGGCGGACGCGAGTGCGCTCTTCATGGCTCCGGCCTGGACGGGCTGGTTGGCGAGGGTGGCGTAGACCGCCTTGTCGGGGTGCGCGGAGTTCAGAAAGCGGACCTTGACGGTGTAGGCGTAGTCCGCCGCGCCCTTCACGTTGTCGAGCTGGACGATCGCGTACAGCTTGGACGCGTCGCGCAGCTGACACGACTTGATGCTCACCTCGACCTTGGACGTGACGGTCTGGCCGGCACCGGTTCCGCCGGCCGAGCCGTCCGCCGCGGCGGACGGCGACGACGACGTGGCCTTCGCGCTCGGAGAACCACTGCTGCTCGCGCTCTTCTCCCCGCTCTTCCCCTCGGTGGAGGACGACGCGTCGCCCGACCCGCCGCTGGAGCAGGCCGAGAGGGCGAGGAGGGCGGAGGCGGCGAGCGCGCCGAACGCGGCGGCGCGAGAGAGGTGGCGCATGGTGGAAGGTCCCCCGTCAGGACACGACTTCGCCGGACGGACCGGCCGACTCCGGTTCACGCTACACCTGCTGTAACCGCCTCCCGCCACGCGGGGCAAGCGATGAGTGAGGACGGCGACTCCCCCACCACGACACCGTCGGCGTCGGCCGCGGCCGGGCAGCCGGCCCGCGCCGCGCGATGGCTCGCGAGTTGCCCTATGGTGATATGCGGGGGTTTGGCCACCGGTGGGGGCGCGGGCGGGGAGGCGGCCGACCCGGGGGCGACACACACAATGTCTCGTGAATGGGCGATATCCCATGGACGACAAGGTTGTGCCGCCGGGCGAGCCGGTGCCGGAAGAGGGCTGGATCTACCTTCGTCTCGAAGGAGACGCGAGACACCGCGGCGAACAGCACGGAAAAGCACTCGCCAAGGAACTGCGAGACGCTCTCGACGTCGGCGATTTCATGGCCGAGTGGGACACCGGTGAGAACCTGAAGTACTTCGCCGGTCTGGTCGGGGAGGCGTTCGGCCCCCTCGACGAGGAATACCTGGACGAGATCAGGGGCATCGTCAAGGGCGCCACCGGTGGAAAGGCCGCGTTCACCCCCAGGCGAAAGGTCCCCATCACCGAAGAGGTGCTGATCGCCTGGAACGCGTACAACGAACTGGTCGGGACATGGTGGCCGCTGGATCCACCGCAGGACACGGCCGTCGGCACGCGCGTCAGAAGCTCCCCGGGGCGGTGCAGCGCCTTCGCCACCACGGGCGCGGCCAGCGACGGCGGGAAGATCGTGATGGCGCACAACACCTGGGACCGTTACGCCATCGCCGAGTGTTACAACATCATCCTCGACATCGTCCCCCCGGCGGGCAAGGGACATCGCGTGCTGATGCAAGCGGCCCCCGGCTACATCACCAGCGGCGCGGACTGGGTGGTGACCGACGCGGGGCTGATGATCTGCGAAGCGACCATCGGAAGCTTCACCGGACACTTCCTCAAGGGCAAAACCCCCGAGTTCCAGCGTTCCCGAAAGGCCGCCCAGTACGGCGACAGCATCGAAACGTGGCAACAGCGGATGCTCGACGGCAACAACGGGGGCTACGCGAACACATGGCTCGTCGGAGAGGCCAGGAGCGCGAAGAAGAGGATCGCGCGCATCGATGTGGGCTCGGCCTGTCACGGCTCCGAGGAACGCACCGACGGATACTTCGCCTGCTACAACGTCGCCTCGAACCTCAGGGTGCGCAATCAGGAGACCTCCGACCCCGGCGCCTACTCCGACCTCCGCGGCAACGGGGCCCGGCGCGTGCGCTTCGACCAGCTGCTCGGCAACTCCGTGCGGATGACCGCCGAGCAGGCGCAGAAGGTGATCGCGGATCACCACGACGTCTACTGCGACAACGCCATCCGCCCCGGTTCACGGTCGATCTGCGGACATCTCGACCTCGATGACGGCCATGCCGGCAACCACGGCCGGGAGCCCTTCTATCCCCACGGGGCCAACGACGGGAAGGTCATGGACAGCGACATGGCGGCGAACATGACGTTCCAGGCCCGCTGGGGCAACTCCTGCGGCCTCCCCTTCGACGCCAAGGACTTCCTGACGACACACCCGCAGTACGAGTGGTTGACGGGCTGGTTGCACGACCGGCCCACCCGGCAGTGGGCCACCTTCCCCCCGAAGCGGTGAACGACAGCGTCGAGAACCCGAGCTGGAAAGGGAAACGACATGCCGAACAACCCGACTCCCGGCGACATCAAGTCCGTGGTGCGGAACGCCATAGGTCCCATGGAGGAGTACGCCATGGGCTACCTCAACCCCGTGGGCACCAACCCGGCACCCACACCCTCCTCACAGGGCACCGGATACATCGCGACGATGAAGCTCTCCGTGGGCACGGTGAAGATCGACGAGGCCGACATCCTGGACGAGGGCACCGAGAACATCGTGTCCTACGACCGATGCGAGGCGACCGACGCCAACATCAGCCAGATCAACATGGGCACCGCCTCCTCGTTCTGCGGGCTGAACGGCGCCCTCTGGGGATACCACCTCGCGGAGGCGGAACTCCCCAAGACTCCGGTCTTCACCGTTCCCGCCAATGGGGGCGGCAGCAAATCCCTGGACGTCTACGACGCCACGCCCCTGCTCGACGCGACCTATCGGCTCTTCGGCACCGTTGACGTCCCACGGCACCCGCCCCTCCCCGGAGCCCATGTCATCTGCGCCAACAAGAGCATCACCGTACGCGGACCCTCCTACGCCTGGGCCTTCATCGCGATCGCCATCGCGGACGACCCCACGGAGAGCAACCTGTTCATCGAGGACTGCGGCGAATTCCCCGCGCGTCCGTACGAGACGAACGGAACGAAGACGGTGTTCCCCACGGGCGACCAGGTCAGGGACCTGCTGCTGAAGCACGAGTGGGCTGTGGCGAAAAGCGTCCAAATGTGCGGAGCGGACTACCGCAAGAAGGCCTACTCGAAGATGTTCGCCGTCAGCCGAGCCGTGTACGCCGCGCCCGGCGAGGTGGGCTCCGCGCTCGCCTGCGCCCCGTACGTACTGCTCGCCCAGAACGATCTCCCGACGAAGTGGACGACCGACAAGCTGGTCGACAGCACCCTCGCCACGTGGCAGTCGGCACGGTGGAGCGACAAGCTCCCCAACTACCCCTACCCGGACCGCTCTGTCGTCGGCGCACCGAAGGAGCAACCGTGAAAGCCACCAAGCTCGAGAGCGACATCACGGACCAGTGGGCGCAGCTCTTCCCGGTCGCCGGGTACACCTCCGGATGGCCACAGAACAAGGACATCGCCCACCTGTTCATCCCCACCACGGATGCGGTGCACGACGCCAATGACAAGATCGGCGCCCTCCGCAAGCGCCTGCCGGAGATCTCCGACGCCGACCTGCGCACGACCGCCGACCGGCAGCTGACCCTGCTCGCCACGCAGCTCGCCTGGCCACAGCCCGGCGTGGCGGTCCAGGACTGTGGCGACGGGGCCTTCTACATCGATCTCCTCACCGGAAAGGCGTTCGGTCGCCCCGACCCCAGGAAGTGGCTTCCCGGCTTCCTCGACAGCGCCGCCAAGAAGATCGACTTCGAGACGGAGCGGCTGACCAAGATCCCGCTCGACGTCACTCACCGTAGGCAGTGCCTCACCGCGGCCGCCTACTGCGAAGCCACGATGCGGATCCTCAAAAAAAACCACTCGGCGAAGATCGACACCGTCCTGAAGAAACTGGACCACTTCAAGCAGACGGTGGACGGCTCGATCAAGGGGCTCGACGCGGACGATGTCCCGACCGTGATCCACGCTCTGCGGGAGCACACCGGCGCGCCCACGTACACCGAGGGATACCCTCAGCTCGTCGCCGACCTGTACGACTTCGTCCCCAGCGCCGCGGACCTGGACACGACCGCGACCACCTGGCTCGAGCAGGACCTGACCATCGTGAAGGCCCTGGCCGCCGAGCTCGCGTCCCTGCTGAAGCTGCCGCGCGGCTCCTCCGTCGGCGACGTGTGGGCCGAAGTCGGCCGCAAGTGGCCGCTGGGCACGATCCGCGTCAAGGACGCCGCGAAGATCTGCGCGAACTTCGCCGACGCGTATCTCGTCGAGGTCCCCGCAGGACTCAAGCTGAGCCCGACGCCGCACTACCTGGAGCCGATGATCACGGGCGGGCAGGACATCGCGGTCGACTTCCTGACGGACAAACCGCAGTCGTGTCTCTACTACACCGAGGACAAGACCAGCGCGCTGCTCACGATGCTCAACGTCGTGGTCCACGAGTACTCGCACGGCATCAACTTCGTGCTCTCGGCCCAGCGCGCCGGCTCGCCCCTGCTCAACCTCGCCGGGCCGATGCAGGTGCCCCTCACGGAGGGGCAGGCGTTCTGGCGCGAGTGGGACTTCTCGCACGCGGCGGCCGACATCGTCGGACACTCCGGCCTCACCGGCAGACAGCGCGACTACCTGAATCTGTACGGGCAGACCACCGCCGAACAGTCCCAGGCGATCCGCGCCGCCCAGTTCGAGACCTACATCTGGCGTGTGGTGCGCCACCTGCGGGCGATGTGCGACGTCGAGGTCAACATGGGGTGGCGCACCTTCGTGGACTTCCTCGACCAGGCCGGCGAACAGACCGGCCTGACCGAGGAGTTCCTGTTCGGCGAGTGCTTCACCTTCCTCGCCCAGCCCGGCTACGCCCCTGCCTACGCCATCGACGGAATCCGCTACGGGCAGCTCCAACAGCAGGCCGTCGCGAGGGCCGGCACGGTGAAGGACTTCAACACCAAGGCGTCCGCCATGGGCTTCTACCCCTGGACCATCTGCGATCGGAAACTGCGCGCATAGTCAGGCCGGGTGGTCGAGGGCGCTGACGATCAGCGCTTCGAGTTGCTGCGCCACGCGGTCCAGGGGCTGCATGCTCCGCTTGGCGCGGCACATGGCGATGGCGCCCTCGACGGAGGCCACGATGAGGGCCGCGAGGCCCGGAGCCTGGTCGGGGGCGGCGCCGTGCTTCCGCAGGGCTTCGGCGAGCAGCTGCTCCCAGGACTCGAACGCCTCGGCCGCGGCGACGAGGGACGGGGGGATCTCACCGTCCGCCGCCGGCTCCTCGACGGAGACGGCGAGCACCGGACAGCCGGCGCGGAAGTCGCTCTCCACGACGATGCCACGCCACAGGGCCAGGAAGGCGCGCAGTCCGGCGGCCGGGCCGGCGTCCAGTTCCTTGCGCACGATGCGGGCGACCGCCTCGCCCGCGTACCGCACCGCCTCGGTGGCCAGTTGCTGCTTGCCCTCGGGGAAGTAGTGGTAGGTCGAGCCAAGCGGCGCCTTGGCGTGTTTGGCCAGCTCCCGGATGCTGGTGGCGCTCAGACCGCGCCTGCTGATCATGTCCGCCGCACCGGCCACGATGCGCTCGCGCGACGGCGCGCTGGATTTGGCCAAGGCCGAGCTCCCCTCTGGATATAACGCTTGTCATAGTCTAGCGTGGCCCCCGCCTATAACGACTGTCATAGAACTTGCGTACGGCACGATAGGGAGACTTCGCCATGCCGATGATCCGGCTCACCGCCCCGCCCGGTTCCCTGACCGAGGAGGGCCGCGGGACCGTTCAGCGCGACCTGGCCACCGTCCTGCTGCGCTGGGAGGGGGCGCCCGACACCGCGTTCTTCCGCGCCCAGGCGTGGAGCTACCTCGTCGAGCTGCCCGAGGGGGCGCAGACCACCGCCGAGGACGACGCGCCCCGGTTCCTCGTGGAGGTGACGGTTCCGCAGGGGGCGCTGTCCGAGCGGCGCAAGGCCGGCCTGGTCGAGGACGCCACCAGGACCGTGCTCGCGGCCGCCGGGCTCTCCCCGGCCGACCCGGGCGACGCCCTGCGCGTGTGGGTGCTGGTGCACGAGCAGCCCGACGGCACCTGGGGCGCGGGCGGCTCCGTCATCCGCTACGCCGACCTGGTGGCGCTCGCGAAGGAGCAGCGGGCCGATGCGTGAACTGACCTACGTCGCCCGGCACACCGTCGAATGGCGCGAGGCGCCCGACCCCGAGCTGCGATCCGACCAGGAGGCGATCGTCGCCCCGGTGGCCGCCACCAGCTGCGATGTCGACTCAGCCATTCTGGCCGGACACGGCTTCGTGGACCCGCCCTTCGCCCTCGGCCACGAATGCGTGGCCCGGGTCGTCGAGACCGGCGACGCCGTCACCACCGTGGCGCCCGGCGACCTGGTGGTCGTCCCCTGGTCCCTCAACTGCGGCACCTGCGACCACTGCCGCGCCGGGCTGACCGCGCACTGCACGGCCGTACCGCACATGGCCATGTACGGCGCGCCGATCGGCGGCAGCTGGGGTGGCCTCTTCTCCGACCTGGTCCGTGTGCCATGGGCGGACTCCATGCTCGTCCCCCTGCCCGCCGACCTCGACCCGGTCGCCATGGCCTCGGCCGGCGACAACTGGTCCCTGTCGTGGCGCCTGGTCGCCCCCCACCTCAAGGACAGGCCGGGGGCGCGCGTCCTGGTCGTCGCCCGCGGCAGCATCGGCCTGTACGTGTGCGACATCGCCCGAGCGCTCGGCGCCTCCGAGGTCCTGTACGTCGACCCCGACCCCGGGCACCGCGAGATCGCCCGCGGCTACGGCGCCGCCACCGCCGAGACCCTCGAGCCCGTCCGGCACGGATTCGACATCGCGGTCGAGGCCACGGGCCGCGTCGACCAGCTCGCCCTGGCCGTCAAGTCCCTCGCCCCGGAGGGCATCTGCGAGTCGGCGGGCAACCACTTCCGCCCCGGCGAGCTTCCCCTGCTGGACATGTACCTCACCGGCGTCACGATGCGCATCGCCCGGGACAACGTCCGCAACCACATCCCCGACGCCCTCGAACTCGCCCGCTCCGGCACGGTCGACCCCGCACGGGTCGTCTCCCACGTCCTCGACTGGGAACAGCTCCCCGACGCGCTGCCGGAGAAACACCTCAAGCCGGTTTTCGTCCGCGCCGACGGCTGACCATGCCCCAGCGCCCGATCCTGCCCGGCGCGCCGGTGTGCCGCGGATCGGCGGGCACGACCTGCGGCACACCACGGCCACCGTGCGGGCGAGGGCTCAGGACAGGAAGCTGCCGTACGGGCCGTTCAGGATCCCGTTCTTCTGGGCCTGGCTGAAGTGACAGTTCGGGTAGTCGTAGAACGAAGCGGACATCGGTGTGCCATCGGTGGACGTGGAGTCGGGCAGACCGAAGGCATGGCCCAGCTCGTGCACCATGCCGCCGTACCACCGGTTCATATTGCCGTTGGTCCCGGCGGCACCGTCGGCGTCGTGGCCGCTGAGGATCACCCAGCCGCCGCCACCGCCGCCACCGGAGACGCCCTGGGCCTCGGCGCTGATCTCGCCGACGCACAGCCAGCGCGAGTCCGGGGCCTGGAGGGACAACTTGCGCAGCAGCTCCTGGTGCATGTTGAACACGACCCACCAGTACGGGTCGTCGCCGTTCGGCGTGTTCTTGTACCAGGCCCGGTTGTGGTCGCCGTTGACCACCTCCACGGCCGGGGTGTTCAGCTTGAACGTCTTGCCGAGTTCCTGCCGGTAGTAGCGTTGCGACTCCTGCATCACACGGGTGATGCCATCGGGATACCGCTGGTCGAACGCCACATCCGAAGGCTTGAGCCAGAACACTCGCACGGTCCCGGTCGGCGGGGCGGCGGCCGCTTTCGTCGCGCCCGTCGCGGCCTCGGCTGTCCCCGCGAACACCCCGGAACCTAACGCTGCCATCCCAGCCGTCGCGGTCAGCACCGCGCGGCGTGTCATCCTGCCACTTTCCACCGGACGTCCCTCCTCGGTGTACCAGTACATGACAATACGAAGCTAGCACCAACTTGCGGTATTGCGAACCATGTTCGAAATACCGACCGACGCCTTCCCCCTAGCTCGCCGGCGCGGCCGCGGGGAGCAGCACCACCCCGTCCTCATCGGCGTGCAGGATGTCGCCGGTGGCGAAGGTGACACCACCGAAGGACACCGGGACATCGACCTCGCCCTGCCCGGCCTTGCCGCTCTTGCGCGGGTTGGTGCCGAGGGCCTGCACACCGACGGACATGCCTGCCAGGGCGGCGACATCCCGGACCGCCCCGAGGATCACGAGGCCCGCCCAGCCGTTGTCGAGGGCGCGCTTGGCCATGCGGTCGCCGAGCAGGGCGTTGCGCAGGGAGGCGCGGCCGTCGACGACCACGACATGACCGTCGCCGGGCTCCCGCAGCAGGGCGTGCAGCAGGGCGTTGTCCTCGTGGCAGGAGACGGTCCGGATCGGCCCCGAGAAGGAGCGGACGGCCCCGTACGAGGTGAACTGAACGTCGCACACGCGGAGTTGAGTGCCGTACTGGTCGGCGAGGTCGGCGGTGGGGATCGGGGTGGCGGGTATGGAAGTGGCGGGCATCGGGTCCTCCTGGGGTGGGAGTGGAGAGTGAGCGCCGTAGTGGCCGCACACCCTTTTGTATCAAACATCGCTTCGATACAATCACCCCCATCAGATCGGCGGGATTCATAGGATGAGGTTTCGCAGACCCACCACGTGAAGAGCGCAGGAGCGATGTCGCGGCCCAACCTGACCACCCCGATGGCCACCCGACTGGTGGACCTGATGCGTCGCAGCGGCCTCGAAGAGGGCGCCCATGTCACCGAGCAGTGGGCGGCGGACGAGCTGGACGTCTCCCGTACGCCGGTGCGCAAGGCGATGCTCTTCCTGGCCGAGGTCGGCATCCTCGACCGGATCCCCAACCGCGGCTTCTTCCTCACGCGTGACGCGCGCGCCCTCGCCCGGCCGGACCTCGGCGAGGGCGAGGACGTGGAGCAGTCGGCCTACTTCGAGATCGCGGACGACTACGTCGGCGGCCGCTTCACCGGCTCCTTCACCGCGGCCGACATCGGCCGCCGCTATCGGCTCACCCCCCGCCAGGCCGACCGGGTGCTGTCCCGGATGGAGGGCGAGGACCTGGTGCGGCGCAGGGCGGGCGGCCGGGGCTGGGAGTTCCAGCACGTCATGGCCACCGTCGAAGCGCACGACCAGAGCTATCGCTTCCGGATGATCATTGAGCCGGCCGCGCTGCTGGAGCCGGGTTTCACCGTGGACGCCGAGGCCTTCGCGCGCCACCGGCAACAGCAGGAGGCCCTGCTGCGCGGGGACATCCTGCTGCTGCCGCGGGCCGAGCTGTTCCAGGTCAACGCCTCGTTCCACGAGATGCTGGTGGGCTGCTCCGGCAACCAGTTCCTGCTCGATGCCGTACGGCGCCAGAACCGGCTGCGCCGGCTGATCGAGTACCGCCACCAGATCGACCGCTCCCGGCTCACCAACCAGGCCCGGGAACACCTGAGACTTCTGGACCTGGTGGAGAGCGGGGACCTGAAGGCGGCGTCCGCCTATCTGAGCAGGCACCTGGACACGGTGCGGTCGATCAAGACGGGGATCGACGGAGAGCGCTGAGGCTCCAGCAGGGGTGCCGGGCGGCCGAAGCGTCCGAGCAGTTGTATCAATCAGCACCTTGAGACAATATGGCCGGGCACATCGCCACGTCTACGCCAGCAGGGGATCATGAACGCCGACCGCACTGCCGTGCTCAATGTCGAGGGCCGCTCCTATCGCTATCGGCCCCTGGACCGGATCCTGCCGCCCGGCGAGCTGGACACGCTGCCGTACGCGGTGCGGGTGCTGCTGGAGAACGTCGCGCGACGGTCGCCCCAGGCGCTGCCGGACGTGGTGGCGCGGGCCCGCGCCGCGGGCGGAGGCGGCGAGGTGCCGGTGCATCCGAACCGGATCATGCTGCACGACACCACCTGTCTGCCGGCCCTGGCCGACTTCGCGGCCATGCGCGACAGCGTCGCCGAACTCGGCGGGGATCCCGAACGGCTCCAGCCGTCGATCCCCGTGGACCTGACCGTGGACCACTCCGTGATCGTCGAGGAGTACGGCCGGGCCGACGCCGTCGAGCGCAATCTGCTGATCGACTTCCGGCGCAACGGCGAGCGGTACGAGATGGTGAAGTGGGCCGAGCGCAGTGTGCGCAACTTCCGCGTGGTCCCGCCCGGGACCGGGATCATCCACCAGATCAACATGGAGGCGCTGGCCCGGGTGGTGTGGGTGACGGACCCGGAGGACGGCGGCGCGCCCTGGCTGCACCCCGATGTGCTCGTCGCCACCGACAGCCACACCCCGATGATCAATGCCCTGGGTGTCGTCGGCTGGGGAGTCGGCGGCCTCGAAGGGCAGGCCGCCATGCTCGGCGAGCCGGTCACCATCCCCTACCCGGACGTGGTCGGTGTCCGCCTGACCGGCCGGCTTCGGCCCGGCGTCGGCGCCACCGACCTCGCCCTGACCCTCACCGAACTGCTGCGCGCCACGGGCGTGGTGAACAAGTTCGTCGAGTTCTGCGGCGACGGCGTCACCACGCTGGGCTGGGCCGAACGTGCCGCGGTCTCCAACATGGCCCCTGAGTACGGCGCGACCTGCGTCTTCTTCCCCTACGACGACGAGACCGCCGCCTATCTGCGGCTGAGCGGCCGGGAGGAGGAACACGTCCGTCTCGTCGACGCCTACCTCACCGCCCAGGGACTCAAGCGCACCGACGACCGCCCCGTCCCCCGCTACGACCAGGTGCTCGACCTCGACCTCGGCACGGTCGAGCCCAGCGTGGCCGGACCGAACCTGCCGCACCAGCGGCTGCCGCTGTCCCGGGTCCCGGCCTCGTTCCGGCAGGCGGCGGGCCGTACGACCACCGAGGCGGATACCTTCGGCGAACCCCTGCCCGACGGCCCGGTGGCCATCGCCGCCATCACCAGCTGCACCAACACCGCCAACCCGGCCCTCGTCGTGCAGGCGGGCCTGCTCGCCGAGCGGGCGGTCCGGGCGGGGCTGACCGCCAAGCCCTGGGTCAAGACCTCGCTCTCCCCCGGCTCACGCGTCGTCGAGGAGTATCTGCGCGAGGCCGGGCTGCTGCCGGCCCTGGAGAAGACCGGCTTCCATATCGTCGGCTTCGGCTGCATGACCTGCATCGGCAACTCCGGCCCACTGCATCCGGCGATGGAGCGCCTCGCCGAGGACGGTGCGGTCGAGCCGGTGGCCGTCCTGTCCGGCAACCGCAACTTCGCGGGCCGGGTCAACCCGCGCGTCTCCCTGTCGTACCTCGCCTCCCCGCCGCTGGTCGTCGCCTACGCGCTGGCCGGATCGGTCCTGCACGACTTCGACCACGAGCCGCTGGGGACGGACCGGGAGGGCCGCCCCGTCCATCTCAAGGACCTGTGGCCCTCCGACGAGGAGGTCGCCGCGTGTGTCGCGCGGTTCGTCCGGCCGGAGATGTTCCGCGCCAACGCCGCGCGCATCCGGCAGGGCACCCGGGCCTGGCAGGAGATCGAGGCACCCGGGGGCACCCGCTTCCCCTGGGACCCGGGGTCGACCTACATCCGCCGCCCACCCCATCTCACCCACCTGTCCGCGAACCCACCGGCCCGGCTGAAGATCGACCGGGCCAGGGTCCTCCTCCGGCTCGGCGACAACGTCACGACCGACCACATCTCCCCCGCGGGCGCCATCCCCGCCCGCAGCGCGGCCGGAGAGTGGCTCACCGGGCGCGGGGTCGCCCGCCGCGACCTCAACCAGTACTCCACGCGCCGCAGCAACCACAAGGTCATGCTGCGTGGCGCCTTCACCAACGCCGCCGTCACCAACCTGCTGCTGGACACCCCCGGCGGGCCGCCGGGGCCCGGCGGCCACGCGTACACGGCCGACGGCGCCCGTGTCCTGCCCGTCCACCTGGCCGCGCCGACGTACCGGGAGGCGGGCCACGACCTGGTCGTCGTCGCCGGCCGCAACTACGGGGCCGGGTCCAGCCGGGACTGGGCGGCCAAGGCCCAGGCGCTGCTGGGGGTGCGCGCGGTCGTCGCCGAGTCGTACGAGCGTATCCACCGCAGCAACCTGATCGGCATGGGCGTGCTGCCGCTGGAGTTCGCCGAGGGCGACGACGCTTCGTCCCGCCCCTTCGCCTTCGGGCAGGAGCTCTCCTTCGACGGGCTCGACACCCTGGCCGTCGGCACCAACCGCGTCACCCTGCGTCTGCGGGGAGCCGGGGGAGGCCACGCCACCGTGGAACTACGGCTGCGGATCTTCTCCCGCCAGGAGCTGGCCTACCTCCGGCACGGAGGCATCCTGCCGTACGTGGTCCGCCGCGCCCTTGCCTCACCATGAGGGCCAGACATCAACCGGTTAACCGGTTGGAGTCACCGCCCTCCGCCGAGCCGAGCGCGCAGACGGCGGGTCGCCGAGTCCATGTGGGCGTGCATGGCCGTCCGCGCGGCACGGGGGTTCTTGGCCCGCACGGCCTCCAGTACGGCCTCGTGCTCGCCGAGCCGCCCCTCCCCCGGCTTGCGGATGTTCTGCCGGATCCACACGGCCACCAGCGTCTCCAGACGGGCCTGAAGGCCGGCCAGGGCGCTGTTGTGCGAGGCCTGGGCCAGCGCCCGGTGGAAGGCCAGGTCGGCCTCCAGATAGCGCTCGGGGTCGTCGTGTTCGGCCGCCATCCGGGCCAGATGGGCCTCCAGGGCGGTGACGTCGTTGTCCGTCCTGCGCAGGGCGGCCAGTTCCGCGAGGTCGACCTCCACACAGGCGCGCGCCTCCAGGAGTTCGTCCATCGTGTGGTCGCCCAGCATCAGCCCCCACTCCAGGACCTGCGGCAACAGGTCCGAAGTGGCGCCCCGCACATAGGTGCCGTCGCCCTGCCGGATCTCCAGGAGCCCGAGCAGCGACAGGGACTTGAGCGCCTCGCGGACCGCCGAGCGGCCCACCCCGAAGGTCTCCGCGAGCTCCCGCTCCGGCGGCAGCCGGTCACCGGCCCTGAGCTGCCCCGAGGTCAGCAGGTGGTCCAGCAGGCGGCGCGCCACCTCCACCGCGGGAGCCTGCGGCTCCTCCCGTTCGATCCGTGCCAGCCCGGCCATGCCCGCAGCCTCCCCTGTCTGGTGGTTCACCGGCGCGGCAGGAATGCCGCGCACGATCGACACCGTAACCCTCCGCGACACGGACGCCGTAGGTCCGAGTTCGCGCGTCCACCGCCCGGGAATCAGATCACAATCTCCGGACGGCACCGAACCAACCTCGCCTGAATGGTTGACAGGTTGACCGGTTGAAGTCATCGTCATCGAAACCAACGGGAGCAGCACCGGAACCGTCGCACCGGCCGCATCAGCCGCCGGGGTCCCGGTGCTCTCGACGCAGCTGACAGCGCCGTCGCGCCCACACGAGAAGAGCCCCCATGTTTCCCACCCGTTTCGGCCGAGCCGCCGCAGCGGAAGCCGATCGCAGGCCGTCCCGCCGCAGCGTTCTGCGCGGCGCCGCCGCCGTCGGAGCCCTCACCGCCACCGGCGGCACGCTCGGCGGCTGTAGCACCACGGACGCGAACGCCGCCGCGCAGCCGAACCCCGGCTACTACCCCGCCTCGTACAAGAAGATCGTCGACGCCTCGCGCCGCGAGAAGAAGCTCCTGATCTACTCGAACACCTCGCAGACCGCCTGGCAGCCGATCTTCGACGCCTTCACGGACCACTACCCGTGGCTGGCGGACATCCGGGCCACCAACCTGGGCAGCTCCGCCGTCTACGAGCGGTACTACAGCGAGGCCGCCACCGGCGGCTCCCCGGCCGACCTGCTGGTGTCCAACGGCGGCCCCCTCTGGGGCGACTACGCCAAACGCAAGGTCACCGCCGACTACACCTCGCCGGAGAAGGGACACCTGCCGGACTGGGGCGAGATGATGCCCGGCGTCTGGGTGTTCTCCACCGACCCCGTCGTCGTCCTGTACAACCGCAAGACCCTCGACGCGTCCCAGTACCCCAAGGGTCTCGTCTCCCTGGCGGAGATCGCCGAGGCCGAGCCGTCCCGCTTCCGCGGCAAATTCGGCGTATACGACCCCAGCAACGCCTACGGCTACTCCACCAACCAGGGCTACACCAGCACGGTCGCGGACGGCTGGGACACCTTCGCCCGCATCCTGCCCTTCGCCCGGGCGGACCACTCGTCGGGCACGCTCGTGGAGAAGGTCGTCTCGGGCGAGTACGACGCCTCGTTCAACCTCAGCGGCGGTGTGGCCGTGCCGGCCGCCGAGGGCAGCGGTGGCCTGCTCGGCTGGTCGTACTGCACCGAAGGGACCGTCGTCGTCCCCCGCGCGGCGTCGATCGTCAGGACGGCGCCGCACGCCAACGCCGCCCGCCTCTTCGTCGACTTCCTGCTCTCCGCGGAGGGCCAGGCCGCGGTGGCCAAGGGGGGCCTGACGCCGTACCGGGAGGGTGTGGAGCAGGACGACACCGACAGCCTGCAGGACATCCGGCGCAAGGTCGGCGCCGACCGCGTGCACCTCTACCGCTACACCGAGGTGCCGGAGGAGACCCAGGACACGTACCTCGCGCGCTGGGAGAAGGCCATGGGCTGACCCGCCCGCCGCTCACCCACCGCCCTCCTCCCTCCTCTCTCCTCCTCGTCGTCCCCGTCGTCCCCGTCGTCCTCGTCACCCTCGTCCGGAGTCGCCATGGCCACCCAGACAACCCCGGCGCCCGCCCCGCACCGCACCCTGCGGGCGGGCGAGCTGGGCACACCTCACTACCGGCGCCTGTTCGGCGCCGGCCGCGAAGTCACCATCCACTGGCTGACGTTCCTCGTCACCGCCGCGCTCGTCCTCGCCCCGGTCGTCCCGATCCTCTACCAGTCGGTCCGCAACCAGCCGCTGTACGCCGCGGGCGGCGCCTTCACCCTGTCGAACTACGCCCGTCTGTTCACCGAGGCGGAGTTCGGCACGATCATTCTCAACACGCTGCTCTTCGCCGTCCTGACCACGGTGTTCGCCCTCGCGATAGCCATCCCCATGGCGATCCTGCTGGAGCGGACGAAATTCCCCGCCGCCCGGCTGATCGGACAGGTGCTGCGCTGGCCGATCTACATCTCCCCGCTCGTCCTGGCCTTCGGCTGGATCGTCGTCTACGGCCCGGCCGGCTTTCTGACGACCGCGCTGCGCCAGGGCATGGGCTGGGTGCCGTGGAACCTCTACACGCTGCCCGGCATGGCCTTCGTCGAGGCCGTCGCCCAGGTCCCCGTCGCCTATCTCTTCTGCGCCAACGCCCTGGCCGCGTCGGACACCTCGCTGGAGAACGCGGCCCGCACCGTGGGCGCGGGACCGATGCGCATCCTGCGGTCCATCGTCATCCCCATGCTGCGGCCGCCGGTGCTCTACGCCGGGCTGCTGATCTTCGGCACGGCGGTCGAGACCCTGTCCATCCCGCTGATCCTCGGTGAGCCCTCGGAGATCACCCTCTTCTCCAGCTTCCTCTACGAGCAGGGCATCGACGCCCTCAGCCCGGACTACGGCCTTCTCGGCGCGGCGTCCACCTTCATGCTGGTGACCACCGTGGGCCTGGTCGTCTTCCAAGCGCGGCTGCTGAAGCAGGCCCAGCGGTTCGTCTCGGTGCGCGGCAAGGCGACCCGCTCGAACCTCCTCGACCTCGGCGGCTGGAAGTGGGCGGGCTTCGCCTTCGTGGGCGTGTACATCGTCTTCGGCGCCCTGCTGCCGATGGTCGCGCTGATCCTGCGCGCGTTCACCTCGCTGCTCACCCCGCTGGTGAACCCGCTGGACCTGCTGACCCTCGACAACTTCCGGCTGATCTTCTCCTACGCGCCCTACACCGAGTCGATCACCAACAGCATCACCGTGGCCTTCATCGGCGCGGTCGCCGTGACCGTGTTCGGCACGCTCGTGGTCCTGGTGGCCCGCCGCTCGGACTTCCGCCTGGCCCGGCTGCTGGAGACCACCGCGCAGTCCCCGCACGCGGTGCCCGGCCTGATCATCGGCATCGGCTTCTTCTGGGCCTTCGCCTGGCTGCCCGG
Source organism: Streptomyces sp. NPDC097640 (assembly GCF_040302705.1). Taxonomy (NCBI): domain Bacteria; kingdom Bacillati; phylum Actinomycetota; class Actinomycetes; order Kitasatosporales; family Streptomycetaceae; genus Streptomyces; species Streptomyces sp. NPDC097640. The sequence goes on along the minus strand of NZ_JBEOSB010000001.1, from coordinate 492,493 downwards.
CGGGGACGCGGTCCGCGGCACGCTCCTCGCGCTGGTCATCGCCTTCGGTGTCCGGGCGCTGCCGTCGGCGTACGGGGCCATCTCGCCGGCGACCATGCAGCTGGGCGGCGAGCTCGACAACGCCGCCCGGGTCGCCGGAGCCGACTGGTGGCGCACCGTCTCCCGGATCCTGCTGCGCCTCCTGGTGCCCGCGATGCTCGCCTCCTTCCTGCTCATCTGGACCCAGATGATCCGCGAGTACGCGCCCGCCATGTTCCTCGCGGGAGCCGAGTCCCAGGTCATCGGCACCACCGCCATCGACCTGTGGACCCAGGGCGAGACCGGCTCGGTCGCCGCCCTCGCCACCCTCCAGATAGCCGTCACCGCCGTCGTCGCCGGCCTCGCCGGACTCCTGCTCAAGGGCAGGAAGGAGAAGAACAATGCCTGAGCTGGTCGTTGAGAACCTCACCAAGTCCTTCGGCGGCAACGCCGTCCTGGAGGACATCAACTTCACCGTCGCCGACGGCGAGTTCTTCACCCTGCTGGGCCCGTCGGGCTGTGGCAAGTCCACCACGCTCGCCTGTGTGGCCGGCCTGGAGCACCCCGAGTCGGGCACCATACGCGTCGGCGACCGCGTCTTCTTCGACGGCGATCCGCGCTCCGCGGTGCCGCCGGAGGGGCGCAACCTGGGGCTGGTCTTCCAGTCGTACGCGCTGTGGCCGCACATGACCATCGCCGAGAACCTGGCCCTGCCGCTGAAGCTGCGCAAGGTCTCCAAGGCCGAGCGGAAGCGCCTGATCGACGACGCACTCGACAAGGTCGACATGCTGCATCTGCGCGACCGCTACCCGCACCAGCTCTCCGGCGGCCAGCAGCAGCGCGTCGCCCTCGCGCGCGGCATCGTCTACGCCCCGGGGGTGCTCCTGCTCGACGAGCCACTGTCCAACCTCGACGCCAAGATGCGCGACCAGGCCCGGATGTGGCTGAAGGCGCTCCAGCGCGAGGTCGGCATCACCACGGTCTATGTCACCCACGACCAGATCGAGGCCATGTCACTGTCGGACCGGATCGCCGTGTTCATGCACGGCCGCCTCCAGCAGGTGGGCACCCCGACCGAGATCTACGAGACCCCGGCCACCCCGGAGGTCGCGGGCTTCATCGGACGGTGCAATCTGCTGGACGGCCGGGTCGACGAGGCTCCGGCGGAGGGCCGGACCGTACGGGTCGAACTGGGCACGACGGGGAGGCACTTGAAGGTCGTACGGACGCGGGACGTCAGGGCGGGCCAGAGCGCGACGGTCGGTCTGCGCTCCGAACGCATCACGCTCGCCGAGCGCGCGGACGTGGCCGACGACGGCGTCAATGTGCTTCCGGCGAGGATCAAGCAGTGTTCCTACACGGGCGCCCGCTTCGAGTACCAACTGGCCGTCGGCGACCTCGACATCCACGCCGAGAGCCCCGTCCGCCACGAGGGCCAGGAGATCAATCTGCTGATCCGGCCCGAGGACTGCCTCCTCTACCCGGTGGCGGGCTGATCCGCGGCCGCTCACGCTTCGCCCTCGGGGGGCCGGACCTGGTGTCCGGTCCCCCGCCGGGCTGTGCGGGGCGTGTTCAGTCCGCCCGCGGCGGCGGTGGCGCGCTGGTGCCGCGCACCACGAGCTTCGGGTCCAGCACCGCCTCCCGCGGCTCCAGTTCCGGGTTCTCCAGCCGTTCCACGGCGAATCGCACCGCGTGCTCGGCCATCAGCACCGCGTCCTGGCGGACGGTGGTCAGGCCGATCGGCATGAGATGGGAGAGGTGGCTGTCGTCGTAGCCGACGACCGACATGTCCCGTGGGACGTCGACACCGCCGCGGGCCAGGGCCATCCACACGCCCATGGCGCAGCGGTCGTTGCCCGCGAGGACCGCCGTCCCCGCCCACGCCGAGCATGTGCTGAACGCGATCGCGGCCGGCACGCCGGTGTTCTGCGAGAAACCCCCTCGCCACCACCGCCGGGGACTGTCTGCGCATCGTCGACGCCGAGCGCGCCCACGGCCGCCGCCTCGTCCGGCTGCCCGACCCGGCCGCCGTCGGGGTCCGTACCGCCGGAGCGCACGGCACGGCGGTCCCGCAGGACTGGAAGGGCCGGTTCGCGGACGCCTTCGCCGTACATGTTCCGCGCCCGGCCGCTCGACGACATGGTGCGCACGGTGGCCGGGCTCGGCTGTGAGTACATCGAGCTGTCGCCGCGCGACGACTTCATGCCGTTCTTCCTGCGCCCGCGCGCGGACGACGAGCGGATCGCCGAGCTGAAGAGGTTGCCGCTCGGTGTCCGCTACTGGAAGCGCCTGATCGAGATCACCGCGGACCTGGAATGTCTGCTGATGAACTCGGAGTTCAACGGCCGTCCGGAGCGAGGCGCGGAGAACGCGGCGGCCTTCTGGCGCTCCTTGGACGAACTGCTGCCGCTGTTCGAGCGGGAGGGCATCGCCCTGAACCTGGAGGCGCATCCGGACGACTTCTGCGAGGAACTCGCCGCGCAGGCGACCTGGCCCACGAGGAACTCACGACGAAGGGGAGGCCGTGATCGGCCTCCCCTTCCAGGTGTGTGCGGTCAGCGCAGGCGCAGCGCCTCGCGGAGGGTGCCGAACAGGTCGGTCTGGTTGGTCACGCCGAGCACCCGGTAGGCCAGCGGGCCCTGGGCGGCGATGCGGACCTGGGTGCCGGTGTGCTCCTGGGACTGGCCCGGCGTGTTGGTCGAGTAGTTGACCTTGAGCTGCTGGCCCTCGTCGGTGACCAGGGTGGAGGACAGGCCGGGCGGGGTGGCCTCCAGCGGGACGATCTGGCTGGTGTGGCCGTGGTCGGCGGTGGTGACGACGAGGGTGTCGGGGTGCTTGGCCGCGTAGTCGCGGGCCACCTTCACCGCACGGTCGAAGGCGGCGGTCTCGCCGATCTGGCCGCACGGGTCGGCCGCGTGGTCCTGCTTGTCGATGGAGGCGCCCTCGATCTGGAGGAAGAAGCCCTTCCCCGAGCCCTTCTGCTTGGCCTCCAGCAGGTCGATCGCCTTGGTGGCGGAGTCGGCCAGGCTCGGCGTGGTCGACGGGCGGTTGGGGTTGGAGGTCAAACACCGCTGCGGGTCCGTGCCACCGACGGCGGCCGCCTTGCCGGTCCATTCGGTGGGCACGTTGCCGGAGGAGAGCAGGCCCAGCACCGGCTTGCCCGCCTTCGCGCTCTTCAGGCCGGCGGAGTCGGTGACCACCTGGTAGCCCAGCTTCTGTGCCTGCTCGGTGACGGTCTGGCCCTTGTAGGCACCGTCGGTGATCTTCTGGTCGAACCGCTGCTTGCCACCGCCGATGAGGACGTCGACCTTGTGGCTGACGGACTGCTCGGCGATCGAGCCGGGGCCGCCCTTCGCGATGGTGTCGGTGGGGCACTTGGCCATGTCGGCCGGGCCCTGACAGGAGCGGTCGGTGACATGGGAGGCGAGCACGGCCGGGGTGGCGTCGGTGAGCTCGGAGGTGGTGACGCTGCCGGTGGCGTAGCCGTTCTTCTGCGCCTGCTCCAGGATGGTGGGGACGGCCTTGTCGGTGTCCGGCGTCTTGGAGATGCGGCCGTTGACCGTCTTCACGCCGGTCGCCCAGCCGGTGCCGCTGGCGGCGGAGTCGGTGACGTAGTCCGGGGTGCCGTCCGCGTGCACCGCGTACGTGGTGTAGGCGCCGGTGAGCGGGAACTTGTCCATGTTCAGGCGGCCGTTCGCGCCCACCGTGTAGTCACGGGCGAGCGTGATCTCCGAGTCGCCCATGCCGTCACCGATCAGCAGGATGACGTTCTTCGCCTTTCCGCCCTTGATCGCGTTCTCGGCCTGCGTCTTGCTGTCGGAGGCACCGGCGGCGGCGGTGACGGCCACGGCGGCCGCGGTCGCGGTGACCACGGCGGTGCCGATCGTGAGATGACGACGCGAAGGTCTGTGCATGGAAGCAGCTCCTTGGGACGCCCGAGGGGGGCGGGTGTAGATGCCAACGAATCCGACGACATCAGCCATGGGTGAACCGATGGGAAATTCGTGGCCCTGCCCGTATTTCCATGACATGGCGCGTTGGCCGCCGCCGCTGGGCCGTCAGCCGATCAGCGATCGCCCTTGTACGGTGCCGCGGCGCCTGTCCGCTCGAAGCGGCCCCGGGATGACGGGAGTTCCGCACCGTCCGGGACGCGGGTGGCGGCGGAGACGGCCACCATCACCACGGCGTTGAGGGCGAGGGCGATGACGCCCACGTTGAGGTCCTTCACCGCCTGGGGAAGCCCCGGTAGCAGGCTGCCCACCGTGACGCCGGAGAGGGTGACGACGGCGACCGTGGCGACCCCGACGACGATGCCCGCGGCCGCTCCCTGTTTGGTGACGATCCGCCGTGGCGCGAGGCTCGCCAGCAGCGCGGGGAAGAGCTGGGTGACCAGGGCGTAGCCCATGAGCAGCAGCGAGACGATCGAGCTGCCGCCGTTGAAGGTGAAGTAGAGGGAGATCAGGGCGAGGGCCGGCACGAGCAGTTGCGCGAGGCGGCCGATGTGCTGCTCGCTGGTGTGGGGCCGGGCGAGGCGGTAGACGTTCTTCGCCAGGCAGGTCGCGGAGCTCATGAGCAGCAGCGAGCCTGGGACCAGCGCGGTGAGCAGTCCGGCGCCGCCGACGATGCCGACGAACCACGAGGGGAAGGTGGCGGTGGTGATGCGCAGCAGGGACAGATCCGCGTCGGCGCCCTTGAGGCCGGGCACGACCAGGATGGCGGTGAAGCCGACGAAGAAGACGAAGAGCAGGATGAGCTGATAGAGCGGCATGAAGATGGCGTTGCGGCGGAAGACTCGTTCGTTCTGGGCGCTGTAGGAGGCGCTGAAGGTGTGCGGCCACATGTAGAAGCCGACCGCCGAGAGCAGCACGGTGGACGCGAACCACGAGGTGCTCATGCCGCTGGAGGGCAGGGTGAGGAGCTGGGGATGGGCCTCGTCCACCGCTCGGAACATCTCCCCGACGCCGCCGTAGTAGTGCCACGGCAGATAGATGCCCAGGATGAGGACGACCGCGAGGATGGCGACGTCCTTGAGCACCGAGGTCCAGGCCGAGCCGTGGATGCCCGAGACCGTCACATAGAGGGTCAGCGCGACCGTGCCGATCACGATGGCCCAATGGGAGGAGATACGGCCGTCGGAGGAGACGGACACGATGATCCCCAGCCCCTTCAGCTGGAGGACGAGGTAGGGCACCATCGCGACGACCCCGACGAGGGCCACCAGCGCGCCGAGCAGCGGGCTGTCGTACTTGGCGACGAAGAAGTCGGACTGCGAGATCAGCCGGTGCTGCTTGGCGTAGCGCCACACGGCCGGCAGCAGCCAGTACGACAGGACGTAGGCGAGCGAGGCGTAACAGAGGATGTAGTAGGCGGGTGCGCCCTTGCCGTAGGCCCATCCCGAGGCGCCGAGGAAGGTGAAGGTCGTGTAGATCTCGCCGGCCAGCAGCAGGAAGACGAAGACCGTCCCGAAGCCGCGGCCGCCCACCGACCACTGTTCGAGATCCATGTCCCGGCCGCGGCGGGCGCGCAGCCCCAGGCCCAGGGCCGCGAGGAGGAAGGCGAAGATGACGGCGAGGGCGATCATGAGTTCCGCTCCTCCCGGTTCGCCGGGTCCAGCCGGTAGATGACGGCCATGGTCACCGAGATCAGAACGACCCACATGACCAGCCAGAAGAGGATGAACGGCATACCGAGGACGTAGGGCGTCACCCGGTTCGCGAAGAAGATTCCCCCGAGGATCCCGAGGAACGGGATCGCGCCGAGCAGATGGATGGGTTTCACGTCGAGAACCTCCTGAGCCGGGCCGTACACCGCTGCACCAGGGCCTCGCCAACTGACCAGACGGGGCCCATCTTTCGCCATGCGGAATCAAGTTTTCGATTGGCAGATGTATAGATCCACCCCGAAGGCCTGTCAAGGCTTTGCGTGTTCGGACAAACGAGGGGTTGTTATTCCGCGATGCAGAAAATACTATCCGCATCTCAGAAGTTGCATGGGTGACCCTCAGCCGGGAGAACTGATGAAGCACCGACTTCCCTGCACCGTCAATCTGTCGATCCTGTTCACCGAGCTGCCGCTGCTGGAGCGTCCGGGCGCCGCCAGGGCCGCGGGGTTCGACGCGGTCGAGTACTGGTGGCCCTACGCGACGGCCGTGCCGACGGACGCGGAGGCCGACGCCTTCGTCCGGGCGGTGCGTGACGCCGGTGTGCGGCTGACGGGGCTGAACTTCTTCGCCGGGGACATGCCCGCGGGCGACCGTGGCCTGGTGTCCTGGCCGGCCCGGGCGGCGGAGTTCCGCGACAACATCAATGCCACCGTGGCGATCGGCGAGCAGTTGGGGTGCCGGTCGTTCAACGCCCCGTACGGCAACCGGATCGACGGCATCCCTCCGGCGGAACAGGACGACCTGGCGGTGGAGCACCTGGCGCTGGCAGCCAGGGCCGCGGAGCGCGTCGGCGGCACGGTCCTGCTGGAGCCGTTGGACTACTGCGTCCAGCTGTCCTTCGACAACATCAACGCCCCCGAGGTCGGCGGCTACGGCGTCGACCACGTCAAGGTCGCCGAAGGGCTGGGCTGCAAGGCCATCCGCGTCTTCGAACCCGACCGCATCGCGCCCGCTCTGGCCGAGGCCAAGAAGCTGATGGCCGAGCACCGGGTGCCGGTGGTCGTCGAGGTCATCCTCGAGCGCGTCACCAACGTCTCGATGGGCACCGAACTCGACGACATCACCGAGTTCGAGGAACTGGCCACCCGTCCCGGCCACGCTCCGGCGGCGCTCCGCACGGCCCTCGGACTGGAACTGTCATAGAAAGCGCAGGGGACGGGCGTCGGCCGCCTTCTGATCGAGCACATGATCGGCCAGGCCGGGGAAGCCGGTCTGCCGAGCGTGCGCGGGGTTGCCCATCCCCCGGCCGACGGGTTCTACCGGCGCTTGGGCGCCACGCGGGTCGGGACGGTCGCTCCGTCGCTGCCGAGGGTGGCCTGGGAGCGCCCGGAGTCGCGGTTCACCATCCCCTGACGAGGCGCGGCCGGATCCCACTCGAAACGTACTGTTGGCGATGACTGCCTCTACCCTGGCACAAGTTTGATCACGGAATCGGACGAGCACTCAGGCGTACGAGTCGCATCCGGACAACAGCACAGACGGGGGACGCACATGGGAAGTGACATCGCATGGGCGGAATGAAGCTCTATTCGCTCGAATCCAACGATCCGCGGCGGCTCGGGCCCTACCGCCTGTTGCGGCGGATCGCCACCGGTGGCATGGGCCGTATCTACCTCGCCCGGCAGGAGGCCCCCGGGACCCCCGCGAGCCCGGCCGGGCCCACCGGAACCGTGGTGGACCACGGGCTCGTCGCGGTCAAGACGCTCCTCGCCGAAGGGATGGTGAGCCGGCCGGACCGCGAGCGGTTCGCCCGCGAGGTGGAGCTGGCCGGGCGGGTCGACAGCGCGTACACCGCCACCGTGCTCGACGCCAACGCGAAGGCGGAACGCCCGTGGCTCGCCATCGAGTTCATTCCGGCGCCCAGCCTGGCCGAACTCGTCGTCAGCGCCGGGACACTGCCCGCCGGCGCGGTGCGCTGGGTCGCGGCCGGGGCCGCGCGGGCGCTGGTCGAGCTGCACGGTCTGGGCGTCGTCCACCGGGACATCAAACCCCTGAACATACTGCTCCCCCAGGACCGCCCCCGCCTCATCGACTTCGGCATCTCGCACGCCCACGACCACACCAGCTCGACGACGACCATCGGCACCTTCGCGTTCACATCGCCGGAACAGGCGTGCGGCAAGAAGTCCACCGCCGCGTCCGACATGTACTCCCTGGGCGCCACGCTCTTCTTCCTCGCGGTCGGCCGCCCGCCGTACGAGCAGACCGACCACTACTTCGGGGTCCTCGCCCTCGTCCAGCGCGCCGAGCTCGACACCAGCGGGCTGCCGGCGGAGCTGGAACCGCTGATCCTCCCCCTGCTGGAGCTCGCCCCCGAGCGGCGCCCCGCTCCGTCCGACGTGCTGCGGGACGTCCTCGCCGGCCTCGACCAGTCCGCTGCGGACCAGGGCGCCGAGCGGTGGCTGCCGCAGGCGTGGACCGCGCTGATCGAGGAGTACGCGGAGCAGGGGCGTCAACTGCGTGACCGAGCCCTGGACTTCGAGGCGGCCGAAGCGCCGACTCAGGTGAAGTCCGAGGGCGCTCCGGGCGGGGCGCACGAGGCGGTCAGCGAGATGCGCGAGCAGCTGGAGGCCCTGCGCAAGCAGCGGGACGCCTTGGTGCAGGCGCAGGCCGAGGAGCGGGCGGAGGCGGAGGCGCGGGAGCTCGCGCGCCAGGAAGAGGAGGAGCACAGGCGCAGGGAACAGGCGCGGAAGGAAGACGCGGAACGCAGGGAGCGGGAGCGCAAGGAACAGGAGCGGAAGAAGAAGGAGCAGAGGGAGCAGAAGGAACGCGAGCGGAAGGAGAGCCAGCGCAAGGAACGCGAGCGCATAGCGCGCGAGAAGACCGAGACCGCCGCCAAGCAACCCGCCAAGAATTCGGGTTCCTCCGAAGGCTGGGGCGGTCTGCTCGTGGTCGCGCTCATCATCGGAGCCCTGATCTGGCAGCCCTGGGACAAGAAGGACGACGACACCCCGGCGAGCAGCCCCACCCCGCGTTTCACCCTCTCCAGCAGCGGGGGCGGCACCAGCGGCCTCGGCACCGACGACACCGAGACCGACAGTTCCTCAAGCTCCTCCAGTTCATCGAGCTCGTCGAGCTCGTCAAGCTCGTCAAGCTCGTCAAGCTCGTCAAGCGGCGGCTCCGATGACACCGAGCCCGAACCCGAACCGGAGACCACCTCCCCCGAGCCAGAGCCCGACCCCACCGAAGAGGCCTTCAAGGCCGTCTCGTCCGGGGACTGCCTGGACGTGGTCGACACCGGCTACGGCGGACTGACCAAGTACGACTGGAGCGAGGAGAAGCCGAACACGACGTCCTGCGGCTACGGAACGCGGGTGAAGGTCACCGGCACCGCCGACGACTGCCCGTCCGGCGTGGCCAAGGCCACCTGGTCGTACTACTCCACCAGCAGCGGCGAGCGGACCGCGCTGTGCCTCACCGGCCAGTACCGCCAGGGTGACTGCCTGCTCGCCAAGCACGAGGGCAACAACATCAGCAGCATCGCGATGCTGTCGTCCCCGAACTGCACGGACCGGAGGGTCCCCGTCGCGTACAACGAGATCCTGGTCGTCACGGACATCTACCGGGCGAACGCGAGCACCGGCACCGAGGTCTGCCGCCATGGGCAGTACGACATGAACACGTACTGGTCCACGAAGGTGGACGACGGCGCGACGCTGCTGTGTCTGAAGGCGTACGACTGACGCGGCGGGCGTCAGTGTGCCGACGGGATTCGGTAGACGGAGACATGAGAACGCGACTCGGCGGTGAATTCGGCGCCGTCCCAGTCCGCGTGCCTGGCCTCCAGCTCGAATCCGGCCAGCTGAGCCATGAGGTCGAGCTCGGCCGGCCAGATGTAGCGGTGGGGGCTGCGGGACAGCTCTGCCTGCCTGGTCTCGTCGATTCGGAAGTGGTGCGATACGACCTGCTGGTTCAGCACGTCGTAGGTGTCCAGACCGATGTACCCGGGGTCGGAGTGCCAGACGGTGGCCGTCTGGCCCGGTGGGAGCTTGCGCAGCTCGGGTACCCAGAGCTCGATCACGAACCGGCCGCCGGGCGCGAGGTGGCGGGCGGCGTTGCGGAAACACTCGACCTGCTCGGCCTGGGTGAGCAGGTTGGAGATGGTGTTGTAGACGAGGTAGACCAGGGTGTACTCGCCCGGGGCGGCGGTGGTCGCCATGTCCCCCATGATCACGGGGAGCGTCGCCTCGTCCACCTTGGTACGCAGTCGCTCCACCATCGGCCGCGACAGCTCGATGCCGGTGACGGGGACTCCGCGCTCGGCGAGCGGGATGGCCACCCGGCCGGTGCCGATGGCGAACTCGAGCGCCTCGCCCTCCCCTGCGAGCCGGGCGAGGCGGTCCACGGTCGGTCCCAGGATCTCGGGGGCGAACATGCCGGATCCGGGCGTGTCATAGCGCTGGGCGGTCTCAGCGTCCCAGATGTTCTCCTGCTGCATTCCGCCAAGGCTCGCTTGTCGCGTGAGTGCTGTCCATCGAATATGTGCCCCGCCCGGAGCCGACGGGGCCGGAGCCGGCCGGGCCGGACCGGGAGGCCTGGCTGTTCCATTCGCCGTCACCGAGGATCAGGACCGGGTCGAACATGACGACGGCGCCGGCCAGGATCAGGAAGATGACCGGGCCCAGCAGCATGGGCAGCAGCAGAGAGACTCCGGACGGGCCAGTGGCCGCCTGTGTCGTATCGGAGTGGAGGTGGACACTCACGGCGGCCATGCCGGTGTAGTGCATGCCGGAGACGGCGAGGCCCATCACCAGGCTGGCGCCGAGGGAGCGCAGGAAGCCGCGGACGGACACCGCGGCCCACAGCGCCGCCGTCGCGGCGACGAGGGCGATGACCACCGAGAGGGCCACGGCGACCGCGTCGTAGCGGATGACGCCGTTGAGCCGCATCGCGGACATCCCGAGGTAGTGCATGGCCGCGACGCCCAGCCCGGTGATGGTTCCGGCCACGGTGAGAGTGGCCGGGGCGGCACCGCGGTAGCCGACGATGAACACGCCCGCGGAGACCACCACGATCGCGACCATCAGACTGAGCACGGTCAGCGGCACGTCGTAGGTGACGGGCGTCTGGCGCACGGAGAATCCGGTCATGGCGATGAAGTGCATCGTCCAGATGCCACAGCCCAGAGACGCGGCTCCCAGAGCAAGCCACCCCGGTCTCCATCCGGGACTACGGTGCACCGTGCGCACGACGCAGCGCAGGCCCAGTGCCGACCCCAGGCAGGCCATCACATAGGCGGCCACCGGTGTCACCAGTCCGTAGCTGAAACCGTCGATCGTGCCGTTCATCCACGCCCTCCCCAATTTCCATGGACACGGCAGATATTGAGGCTGTTTTCGGCCAGGAGCAGCAAGCCCTTACCGGTAGTAGCGGTTGAGTCTTACGAGATCGTTATTCGCGTCATATGACCCCTGAATGTGTCGGCGCCCCGCCACCCTGACTGCGGCTCAAGAAACCGAGCGCGCGGGAGCGTTGATGGTGGCGCTAGCTCTGCGGAACGTCCTTGATGAACACGAGCCCGTCGATTCCCGCCAGGTGGGCCGGGTCGAGCGGGGCGTAGCCGAACCAGGGCGACACGCGGGGCGCGGGTTGCGGGTCGCCGAGGGCGGTGGCCAGCCGGGAGGGGTCGATGACGCAGCGGTCCTCCGGGAGCGCGTACAGGAGTCCTTCGACGGTGTCCGGCGGCGGGGTGTCCACTCCCCGGTGCCGGATCGTGCCGAGAGCCGTGGCCAGAAAGGCATAGGCGTCGCCCAGGTGGGAGCTCACGAGCGCGCCCGCGCTCCACCACTCCAGCGGCGGCTGGTCCCACATGCGCATCGAGCTCTTGTCCCGCTGGAGGTGGCTGTTGTGGGCGAAGACCAGCACCGGGCCCCGCCGGGTGAGGGCGAGGAGGTTCTCGGCCATCATCGAGTCCCGCAGGCCCAGCAGCCGCGTCATCCGGCCAGGTGAGGTGTCGGCCATCCAGTAGTGGTAGCGCAGCAGGCCGGTGGCGGTGCGCCCGTACAGCCGCGCCCGGTCCCAGTCGTCCCGCGAGGTCGCCGCGAGCAGATGGGGTGTCTGCTCGTCGAACAGCGCCACCAGGTCGTCGGCGAACAGCCGCAGCTCCGTGGCCTCGGCGGACCGCCCCACGGACTGGGCCGGGTCCATCATCGCGTCGGGATTGGTCCACCGGTCGTCGGCGCCGAGCAGACGGTCGAGCGTTTCCGCGGTGCAGGGGAGCAGGTCCGCGTCCACCCGGGCCGAGAGGTGGCCGTGGAGTGCGATGAGGGCCTGCCGGGGGCTCGCGGCGCCGGTGATCTCCAGCGGGCCGTCGATCCCGGCGAAGCGGAGTTGCTCGGACGCGGGCCGGCCGTCGTTGTACGCCCTGATCCAGCGCACGAGTTCGCGGTTGGCCGCGGACTCCCCGAACCCATGGCTGAATCCGCGCTCCATGGCCTCGTCGAGGGTGCCCTGGCCCGAGGTGACGTAGTCGTCCACGACCAGGCCCATCAGGCAGTCGCTCTCGATCGCGATCGTCCGGTACCCCTCCTGTTCGACGAGTTGCCGGAAGAGGTCGTTGCGCACGTCGAGCAGAGTGTCCTCGCCGTGGGTGGGCTCGCCCAGGGCGAGCAACCGCGGTCGGGCCGGGAGCAGGCCCATGACGGCGGCGGCCGCGACGGCATGGGTGGTGTCCTTGATGTCAGTAGCCATGCCTTCCACGGTATCGTTGAACCACCGGTTGAAACTTTTGCGCGATGCCGCCGCGATATCGTTCGCCCCCATGGGACGAAACCTTCAAAACGGCGAACGGCTCAGGCCCGTTGATCTGGCGCGCGGGCACGGTCTGTCCACGCAGGCGATCAGGAACTACGAGGAGGCCGGCATCCTTCCGGCCGCCGATCGCACACCCCACGGCTACCGCACCTATACCTCGTTGCACGCGGGGGCCCTGGGTGCGTTTCTCGCCCTGGTGCCCGGCCACGGCCACCAGACGGCGACGGCGATCATGCGCGCCGTGAACGAGGGCGCGGTCGATGAGGCGTTCCACCTCATCGACGAGAGCCATGCCCAGCTGCTCGACGACCGGCGGACACTCCAGGCCGTGGAGAGCGCCCTCCGCGACCTGGAGCCCACCGCGGCGCCCGAACCCGACACGGCGGTGTCCGAGGCCGGCGGCACGTTCATCGGACCGCTGGCGGGCAAGCTCGGCATCCGGCCCGCGACGCTGCGCAAATGGGAGCGCGCCGGGCTGGTGCGCCCGCGCCGCGACCCGCTGACCGGGTACCGCGTCTATGACGCCGCCGACGTACGGGACGCCCGGCTGGCCCATCAGCTCAGGCGGGGCGGCTATCTGCTGGAGCAGATCGCCCCGCTGATCGCCCAGGTGCGGACGGCCGGCGGCCTGGAGCCGCTGGAGGCCGCGCTGCACGAGTGGCACGGCCGGCTGTCCGCCCGCGGGCGGGCGATGCTGGCCGGGGCCGCCGAGCTGGAGGCGTACCTCCGCGAGCGCGGATGAGAGCCCGGTGCGCGCGGCGAGAAGCCCGGCGTTGTGGCGCCCCCGACTGGGCCACAGGGACGCCGCCGGCCGCGGACGGCACGGCGTGGCGCGGCCCCGGCACCGACCTGCCTCGTGGCAGCAACGTACGCTCGGTGCGGCGCAGGAGGGGGGAAACACCGTGAAGATCGTGTTGCCCGGAGGAACCGGGCAGGTGGGCGGCATACTGAACCGGGCGCTGACCGCCGCGGGCCATGAGGTCGTGGCGCTCACCCGACGGCCGACGCGCGACGGTGAACTCCGGTGGGACGGCAGAAGTCTCGGCCCCTGGGCGGAGACGATCGACGGCAGCGATGTCGTGATCAATCTGGCCGGCCGCAGCGTCAGCTGCCGGTACACCGAGGAGAACCTCCGGGCCATGATGGACTCGCGTGTGGACTCCGCGCGTGTCGTGGGCGAGGCGATCGCGGCTGCCCGACGGCCTCCCCGGGTCTGGCTCCAGATGAGCACCGCCACCATCTATGCCCACCGCTTCGACGCACCCAACGACGAGGCAACCGGAACGACCGGCGGCGGCGAACCCGATGTCCCCCGCTACTGGGACTTCAGCGTCGAGATCGCAAAGAACTGGGAGCGGGAACAGCAACGGGCCCGGACGCCGCACACCCGCAAGGTGGCCCTGCGCTCAGCGATGGTGATGAGCCCCGATCGCGGTGGCGTGTTCGACTACCTGCTGTGGCTGGCCCGCCTCGGCCTGGGCGGGCCGGTCGCGGGCGGAGCCCAGTACGTGTCCTGGATACACGACCATGATTTCGTCCGCGCGGCCACATTCCTGATCGACCGGGACGACATCACCGGACCGGTCAATCTCGCCGCCCCCGCACCCTTGCCGCAAAGGGCGTTCATGAGCGCGCTGCGCACCGCGTGGGGCGTCCCGGTGGGCCTGCCGGCCACCAAGTGGATGGCCGAGATCGGCGCGTTCGCACTGCGTTCCGACACCGAACTCCTGCTCAAGAGCCGCCGGGTCGTTCCGGGGCGGCTGCTCGAAGCCGGGTTCGTGTTCGACCACGCCGAGTGGCCGCAGGCCGCGGGTGAGCTTGTGCGGCGGGTACGTCAGGAGCGGGGCCGCGCTTGACGGGTGGGGGGTTCACCCGGCCCGACTACCCGGTGGAAATTCCCTGGCGTGGTGGCCGGAAAGGGGCGGAGACTCGTCTCATGGCTGACATGGGGTCGTTCCGGGATGCGGTCATCGCGTGGGCGGCCGGTGGCCCCGACGACCCCGCGCGCGAGCTGGCCGCGCGGCTGCCCATCCGGGCGGTCGTCCTGCTCGAAGGGCCGAGCGACGCCGCGGCGGTCGGCGCGCTGGCCGCGCGCCGCGGCCGGAACCTGGCGGCCGACGGGGTCTGTGTTCTGCCGATGGGCGGAGCGATGAGCGTCGGACGCTTCGCCCGTCTCCTCGGGCCTCCCGGCTTGGACCTCCGCCTCACGGGACTGTGCGACGAGGCGGAGCGTCCCTACTACGCCCGCGGCTTGCAGCAGGGGTTTTTCGTCTGCTCGGCGGATCTGGAGGACGAGCTCATCCGCGCCCTGGGCGTGACTCGGGTGGAGGAACTCGTCCGCGGGGAGGGCGACCTGCGCGCCCTGAAGACCTTCCTGCGCCAGCCCGCGCAGCGGGGCCGCACCTCGCAGCAGCAGTTGCGGCGCTTCCTCGGCACGAAGAAGGGGCGCAAGATCCACTACGGCCGCGTCCTCGTCGAGGCCCTCGACCCCGATCGCGTACCCGCCCCGCTGGACGGCCTGCTCGCCGGCCTCTGACCGCTGGGCCAGGTCCCGGCGCCGTCGCTCACCGCGGCGGAGTACGCCGACAAGCGGTGCCCGGCCGAACTGCGCAACGCGCTCGGCCGGGCCGGGGGCAGCCTCAGGCGGCCTGACGCCCCACCACACCGGGCATCAGCCGGTGGCTTCGGCCTTCAGCGTTGTGTCGTGCCGCCGGGAGGCGTCGGGAAGGGGGAGCGGGATCCGCTGGGTGAGCTTGTCGCCTTCGACATCGAGATCGGGCAGGACGCGGTCCAGCCACGCGGGGATCCACCAGGCTCTTTCGCGCGCGAGCGCCATGGTGGCCGGAATGAACGTCATACGGATGACGAACGCGTCGATGACGATGCCCACGGCCAGCGCGAACCCGGCCTGCTTGATCATGGGTTGGGCGTTGAAGATGAACCCGGCGAAGACCGAGACCATGATCGTCGCCGCGGCGACGACAACGGCACTCGCGTGGGCGAAACCGGAGACGGTCGCGTCGAGCGGGTCGGCCCCGTGCATGCGGGCCTCGCGCATCGAGGTGACCAGGAACATCTGGTAGTCCATGGCCAGTCCGTAGAGCACACCGGTGACGATGATGGGCAGCAGGCTCACCACGGGCGCGGTCGCGTCCAGCCCGAACAGGGCCTGGAGCCAGCCCCACTGGAAGACGGCCGTGGTCACCCCGAAGGTGGCGGCGATGCTGAGCACGAAACCGAGGGTGGCCATCACCGGAACGACGACGGAGCGGAAGACCAGGAGCAGCACGACCAGCGAGAGCCCGAGCACCGTGGCGACGTAGAGGGGCAGGACGTCGGCGAGCCGGTCCGACACGTCGATCGCGAGGGCCGTGAAGCCGGTGACTCCGACGGCGACGCCGTGCTCCCGGCTCATCTGCCCGCTCTTGTCCCGCACGGAGGTGACGAGGGCCTTGGTGCCGTCGTCGTTCGGTCCGTCGCCGGGCACGAGACCGAGGACAGCCGTGGTGCCGGAGCTGTTCATGGCGGCCAGGGAGACCGTTGCGGCGCCCTTGGTGTCCTTCAGGTCGGCGGCGACCGCGGCGAGCGCGGTGGGGGTCAGAGGCCGTCCGCCGTCGGCGGAACGGGCGACGGCCATCAGGGGTCCGTTGAAACCGGGGCCGAAGGCGTCGCTGACCGCCTCGTAGCTCTTGCGCTGCGCGGTGTCGGAGTTGTAGCCGTCGCCGGACGGCAGGCCGAGCTTCATGGAGGCGGCGGGCAGCGCGAGGATCAGGGGAATCAGAAACGCCGCCGCCAGAGCGGAGTACTTGTGCCGGACCAGACGTGACCCCCAGCGGCTCGCCCGCGTGTGCGCGGCGGCGGATGCCTGCCGCTGGGCCCTGCGGCGGGCCTTGGCCGAGCAGATGCGCTCCTCGACCAGGCCCAGGAGGGCGGGCAACAGGGTCAGGGCGAGCAGGACGGCGATGGCGATCGTGGCCGCGGCGACCAGGGCCATGGTGTTGAGCAGGGCGATCCCGACCACCAGGAGCCCCGTCAGGGCGATGATGACGGTGCTGCCGGCGAACAGGACCGCGCTGCCCGCGGTGCCGATGGCCCGGCCGGCCGCCTCGTGCGCGTCCAGGCCGTCGTCCAGGATCAGCCGCCGCTGCCGGTTGACGATGAACAGGGCGTAGTCGATGCCGACGGCGAGTCCCAGCATCAGGGCCAGTACGGCGGTGAGCGAGTGGATCTCGAAAACGGTGGAGAGGGTGAAGGCGCCACCCACGCCCAGGGTGACGCCGACCAGGGCGATGACCAGCGGCAGGCCCGCCGCCACGACCGACCCCAGGGTGACCAGCAGGACGATGGCCGCCACGACGACGCCGACGATCTCGCCGACACCCACGATCTCCGGTATCTCCATCATCGACGCCGCCGGCAGAACGTCGA
Organism: Streptomyces sp. NPDC097640; assembly: GCF_040302705.1. NCBI lineage: Bacteria > Bacillati > Actinomycetota > Actinomycetes > Kitasatosporales > Streptomycetaceae > Streptomyces > Streptomyces sp. NPDC097640. The sequence continues at coordinate 475,632 of NZ_JBEOSB010000001.1, read as the reverse complement.
GGTGACCGCGCTCGGCCTGGCGCTCGGCGGCCCGGACGGCGCTGTCGATCGTCCCGGAGGGCAGCTCATAGGTCTGCTGGTCGAACTGGAACTGCATCAGGGCGGTGGTTCCGTCCGCCGAGACGAGGACCCCTGGTACGGGCCGGCCGTCCTCCTGTAGCGGCGTCGGCGCACGGCCTCCGCCCAGCTGCCCGACGGCCCGGGCCACCGCGGCCTGGGCCCGTGTCAGGGGACTCTTCTCGCCCTTGGCCAGCTCTGCGGCGAGGGCCTCGCGTGCGTCGACGACGTGGTCGTGGCGGTAGACCGCGTCCACCGCGGCGACGAGCGCGGTGCGGCTGTCCCCGCCGTCGACCCGGGTCCCGTGCTGTGCCCGGAACACCAGCATGCCCTGCCCGCCGGATGCCTCGGGCAGGGACTTCGCCAGATCGTCGATGACCTTCTGCGCCGGGGTGCCGTCGATGCGCACCTCGTTGCTCAGCTTGACGGGGTTGATCGCGAGCAGACCCACCACGGCGGACACCGCCGCCAGCCAGCCGGCGATGACGTACCAGGGCCTGGCGTAGGCGAAACGCCCCAGCCGGTACAGCAGCACGGACACAACTCTCTCCTCACTAAGTGAGAGGCTACTATCAAAGCGATAGGAAGCTATCACTTCCCGAGGGGTTGGGTAATCTGCGGTTCAGAGCGAGAGGAGTCGAAGGTGCCGAATGCCGCACCCCGTACACAGCGGTCCCGCCGGGTCGACGCCCGGTCCAGCGTGGAGCGCATCATCGCGGCCGGACGCACCGTTCTCGGCGCCGGCGAGGGCTCCTTGGAGCAGATCGCCACCGAGGCGGGCGTGGGGATCGCCACGCTCTACCGGCACTTCCCCAATCGCGAGGCCCTCGTCCGGGCCGTCCTGGACGACATCCTCGAGACCGACCTCCTCCCCCTGATCACCGACGCCGCGGCACTCCGCAACCCGCGCCAGTCCCTCCTGGACATCGCCACCCGGCTGCTCGACCTCATCACCGAGGAGCGCGGACTGGTCACCTTCGCCAGCAACTTCGCCGATGTCGCCGTGGACGTGCTCCAGCGCTTCACCACCTCCCTCCACCCCTTGCTGCTCCGCGCCCAGGAGCAGGGCGAGATCCGCACCGACCTCACCGCGGAGGACATCCCGCGCTTCCTCGTCATGGGCATCGCCGGCCTCGCGCTCCCCGGCACCACGCCCTCCACGCGGGCACGCTTCATCGCCCTGCTCTTCGACTCGCTCAACCCCGCCAGCGCGACCCCGCTCCCGCCCCTGCTCCCGGAGGAGAACGACCTCCGCACGGCGATCAGCGGCGTCACCCGCGACTGACCGGCGCGGCCCGCCCGCGACCCGACGCGTCCCCACCGGTCGCGTTCCGGGCTGCCATTGACATGGTCATCACGCTGCCGAAAAATCTTCCCGGCACGCTTCGCACTCCCTGATCCATGACCTTGGATCGTGGTCCCACGCTGCCGGTGAGCAGGTTCCCGGCGCGTCGTCGCATGGGCGCTGGTCGGTCCGCAGTACCTGGCTTCCGCATGTTCCGGCTCCACACGTGAGAAGGGCTGCTCTTGTCGATGACATCGTTGTGCGGTTCTGCCTCCTCAACCGGGCCGGCCCCCGTTCCGCGGCCTGACAGTCGGCCGCCGCTCTCCTACGGCCAGCGTCGGCTGTGGGCGCTTTCCCAGCGGGAGGGCGCCAGTGCCGCGTACAACGAGCCGATGGCCTTCCGGCTGCGGGGACGGCTGGACCGGACGGTGCTGCGGCGGGCGCTGGACGCCCTGACCGCCCGTCATGAGGCGTTACGCACCCGGCTGGTGCCGTTCGAGGGCGAGGCGTACCAGCAGGTCGATCCGGCGGACACCGGCTTCGCGCTGGCGGTGGACGATCTGACCGGCCGCCCCGATGCCGAGGACCGGCTGGCCGACCTGCTGCGCCGGGAGACCGTCGTGCCGTTCGACATGGCCGCCGAACCGCTGGCCCGCGGACGGCTGGTGGTGCTCGGCCCGGATCACCATGTGATCGTGCTGACCGTGCATCACGCGATGTTCGACGGCTGGTCCCGGAGCATGATGCTGCGCGAGACCGGCGCGCTCTACGCGGCCCTGCTGCACGGCGAGCCGGATCCGCTGCCGCCGGCACGGTGGCAGTACGCCGACTTCACCCACCGGCAGCGGACGTGGATGGCCGGCGAGGAGCCCGCCGCGCAGGAGGAGTACTGGGCCGGGAAGCTGGCCGGCGTGCCACCGCTGCTGGAGTTGCCGACCGACCGGCCGCGCCCGGCCGAGCAGGACCACTCCGGCGACCGGGTGCACCTGGAGATCGGCCCGGAGTTGACCACGGCGCTCAGGGCGGTCACCGAGGAGCACGGAGGTTCGCTCTTCGCCACCCTGCTGACCGGCTGGTCGATCGTGCTGTCCCGGCTGTCCGGGCAGCGTGACCTGGTGGTGGGCACCCCCACCGCCAATCGGCGGCGCGGCGATGTCGGCGGCATCATGGGCTTCGTCGTCAACACGCTGGCGCTGAGGTTCGAGTTGGCGGACGCGCCGACCGGCTCCGCGTTGCTGCGGCAGGTACGGGCCACGGTCCGGGCCGGGGTGAAGAACGTCGACCTGCCGTTCGAGCGGGTGGTGGAGCTGGTCAACCCGCCGCGCAGCGCCGCGCACACCCCGCTGTTCCAGACCATGCTCGCCTGGGTCCCGCCCATGGAGGGGGTGCTGGAGCTGCCGGGGGTGGCGGTACGGCTGTTGCCGATGCCGTTCGCCCCGGCCAAGTTCGACCTGGTCCTGGCGCTGGAGGAGGCGGAGGGGCGGATCGTCGGCGATCTGGACTACGCCACCGCGCTCTTCGACCGGGAGACCGTCGAACGCCATGTGCGCCATCTGGTCCGGGTGCTGGAGCAGCTGGCCCGGGAGCCCGGGCGGCCGGTCACCGAGTACGCGCTGCTGGACGAGGCGGAGACCGCCGAGCTGCTGGCCGACTGGGACGCCACCGCTCGAACAGCGGAGCGGGCCGCCGAACCGGCCGGGCTGGTCGAGCGGTTCGAGGCCCGGGTGCGGGCGGCCCCGGCGGCCACAGCGGTGGTGGACGGCGAGCGTCGGCTGGCCTACGCCGACCTCGACCGGCGGGCCAACCGGCTGGCGCACGCCCTGATCGCCCGCGGGGTGCGCCCGGACCAGGTGGTCGCGGTGCACGCCGGCCGGTCGGCCGAGCTGGTGGTGGGGGTGCTCGGCGTCCTCAAGGCCGGCGCCGGCTGGCTTCCCCTCGACCCGGGCCAGCCGGCCGAACGGCTGGCCGCGATGGTGGCCGACGCACGGCCGGCGCTGGTGCTCACCGACCGGCGGGGCGCGCCGGACGGCTGGCAGTCGCTGACGGCCGTCGAGGCCGAGGGCGCGCGGGACGACGCACCGGGCATCGCCGTTCCGCCCTCGCATCTGGCGTATGTGATGTACACCTCCGGCTCCACCGGCCGCCCCAAGGGTGTCGCGGTGACCCGCGGCAATGTGCTCAACCTCTTCGACCAGTGGCTGGCGCGGTTCGGCGCCACCCCGGGCGAGGCGACCTCGGCCTGGTCCAGCATCGGATTCGACGCCTCGGTGCACGAACTGCTGCTGCCGCTCACCACGGGCGCCGAAGTGCACCTGGTGCCCGAGGGGTTACGCGGCGACCCGGCCGCGCTGATGGGCTGGCTGCGCGAACACCGGGTGGTCCAGGCCTTCCTGCCGCCGGCCTATGTGCGGTGGATCGACGAGGACCCGGACGGCCGGCTGGCCGGGCTGGCGCTTCGCCAGTTGCTGACCGGTGTGGAGTCGCTGCCCGAGGCGGCGCTCCACCGGATGGCCTCGGCCCTGCCCGGGCTGCGGATCTGCTTCGGCTACGGACCGACCGAAACCACGCTGTACAGCACCGCCTACCTCGATCCGCGGCCGGTGGACCGGCCGTGCCCGATCGGCCGGCCACTGCCCGGCACCCGGCTCTATCTGCTCGACGAGCGGATGCGGCCGGTGCCGCCCGGCGTGGTGGGCGAGGTGTACATCGGCGGGGCGGGCGTGGCCCGCGGATATCTCAACCAGCCGGAGCTGACCGCCGAGCGGTTCCGGAGCGACCCGTTCGTCGCGGGCGGCCGGATCTACCGCACCGGCGATCTGGCCCGCCGGCTGCCGGACGGCAACGCCGAATACGCCGGCCGTCGCGACGACCAGGTCAAGCTGCGCGGCTTCCGGATCGAGCCGGGCGAGGTCGAGGCTGCTCTGCTGGCACTGCCGGGGGTGCGGGAGGCCGCGGTGGTGGTCGACCGCGACCCGGCCGGCGAACCACGGCTGGTGGCGGGGATCGCACGCGGCGGGGCGCCGCCCCGGCAACCGCACGAGTGGCGGGCGGCGCTGGCCGAGCGGCTGCCGGACTACATGGTCCCCGCGGTCTTCGTGGAGCTGCCCGATCTGCCGCTGGGCCGCAGTGGCAAGCTGGACCGGGCGGCCCTGCTGGAGCGGGCCCGGGCGGCGCTGCCGGCCCAGGTCAACACCTCGGCCCCGCGCGACCATGTGGAGCTGGCGCTGCACCGGATCTGGTCCCGGCTGCTGCTCCACCCCGCCATCGGCATATCGGACGACTTCTTCGATGTCGGCGGCACCTCCATCTCGGCCATCAAGATGGCCCACGCGATCGGCGAGGAGTTCGGCGAGACGCTGCCCATCCGCGAGGTGATCCGGCATCCGACCATCGAGGCACTCGCCGAACGGCTGCGCCGGGGCGCCCACGGGCCGCCGGGCACGAACCTGATCGAGTTCCGGGCCGGCGCCGGCCGGCGGCGGCTGATCTGTGTCCATCCGGCCGGTGGTACCGCCTTCTGCTACCTGCCGCTGGCCGGCGCGCTCCCCGAGGACATCGGGGTCTGGGGCGTCCAGGCCCCGGGCCTCAATCCGGACGAGGCGCCGCTGCCCACCGTCGAGGCGATGGCGCAGGCGTACCTGGAGCTGATCGACGCCCGACCGGACCAGTCGTTGGTGCTGTGCGGGCTGTCGTACGGCGGTCTGATCGCGCATGAGATGGGCCGACGGCTGGCGCTGGCCGGACACCCCCGGCTGAGCGTGGTACTGCTGGACACCCAGGCCTCGGACGACCCGGCCGAGCGGGCCGCGATCCAGCCGGTGGAGTACGAGGAGTTCACCGAGAAGCTGGTGCGGTTCAACGGCATGTATCCGGGCATCGAGGCCGCCCAGCTCACCCGGTACTTCGCGACCTACAACCACAGCCGGATGACCGCCCGCGACCACGAGCCGCGGCCGACCACCGCCCCGCTGACCCTGATCGAGGCCGCCGCCGACGGGCCGGGCGCGGCGGGCCCGCACCCGACCCGCGAGTTCTGGCGGCGGCGGGCCGGGGCGGGGCTCACGGTGGTACCGCTCGACTGCGGCCACTGGGAGCTGCTGGAGGCCTCGCAGGTGCCGACGGTGGCCCAGGTGGTCGTCGCGGAACTGGCCCGGCTGGACGCCGCGGAGCCGGGCCGCCCGGCCGTACCGTCCGTGGCGCTGGGGCTCTGATGACGACCTCGAGCGGCATACCGGCCAGGGTGGCGACCGGTCTGGCCCACGGCGTCCACCTCCAGACGCGGCTCACCCCCGACGCGATCGCGCTGGTGGACCAGGGCCGCCGGTTCAGTTACGCGGCGCTGGACGCCGCGGGCGCTCACGTCGCCGCGGCGCTGCGCGGCCACGGGGTGCGCCCCGGCGATGCAGTCGCGGTCGGCCTGCCCCGATCCTGGCAACTGGTCGTGGTGGTGCTCGGTGCGCTGCGGCTGGGCGCCCGGGTGGTGCCGCTGGACACTCAGAGTCCGCCGGAGCGACAGGCGCACATCCTGACGGACTCAGGCAGCGTGGTGCTGGTGCACGGCACCACGGCGCCCAAGGACCCGCCGGCCACGGTGCGTCCGCTGTCGGCGGCGCGGCTGCTGAGCGCCGTATCGGACCACCGGGCCGGGCCGGGAGAATTCGACGGGTTTCCGCAGCGGCCGGCCGGGCTGGTCCTCTACACCTCCGGCACCACCGGTCGGCCCAAGGGCGTGGAGCTGCCGGAGGCCGGTGTCATGCGGATGGCCCTGCCCGGCTGGCTGCGGCCGGTGGCGGGGGCGCGGTACTCCTGCCTGTCCAACCCGGCCTTCGACGCGATCGACTTCGAGATATGGACACCGCTGCTGACCGGCGGTTGCTGTGTGGTGCTGCGGGACGACGACGTGCAGTCGCCGCACCGGCTCGCCGCCGCGCTGCTGCGTGAGCGGATCGACACGGTGCTGGTCACCACCGCGCTCTTCCACGCCGTGGTGGACACCGTGCCCGCCTGCTTCGCCGGCGCCCGGGAGGTGCTGATTGGTGGCGAGCAGCTCAACCCGGCCGTGGTGCGGCGCTGGTACGGGCACAACGCCGGCACCTCCACCGTGCTGCGCAACGCCTACGGACCCACCGAGGTGTGCACCATCGCGCTCAGCCACCCGCTCCCCCGCGACGTCGACGCGGACGTGGTACCGGTCGGCCTGCCGATCCCGGGCACCGGCGCGCTGCTGGTGGTGCCGGGCTCCGAACGCGTCGCCGAACCGGGCGAGGTGGCCGAGCTGCTGCTGTCCGGGCCGGGCGTGGCGACCGGCTACCGCAACCTGCCCGAGGAGACCGGCCGGCGGTTCGTCCGGCTGCCCTGGTACGACGGCGGACGGGAGCGCCACTACCGCACCGGGGACCTGGTGCGGGCCGACCCCGACGGCGTGATCAGCTATCTGGGCCGGATGGACCGGCAGGTGAAGGTGCGTGGCTTCCGGATCGAGCCGGCCGAGGTGGAACGGCGGATAGCGGCGCACCCGGCGGTCCGGCAGGCGTATGTCTGCACCCGGGAGGATCCGGAGGCCGCCGGACACGAGCTGCTGGCCTATCTGGTGGCCGGCCCGGAGCTGGGCTTCGAGGAGTTCGACCGGCATCTGACGTCCGCTGTTCCGGCCTATATGAGGCCGCGCCGGGTGCACCGGGTGGACGCGCTGCCGCTGACCGGCAACGGCAAGGTGGACCGGGCCGCGCTGTTGCGCCGTACGGACCGCCCGTGGCAGCGCTCGGCCGACACCGGCCCGGTCGCCCCGGTCACCGCCCGGCAGCGCGAGGTGCTGGAGCTGGCCGAGACGGTGCTCGCCACTTCGGGGCTGCGCCCCACCGACCGATGGATCTCCAGCGGGGGCGACTCGCTGCGGGCTCTGCGGCTCCGGTTCGAGATCCGCCGCCGCTGGGGGCACGAGCTGAGCCAAGCGGCGGTGCTGCACGCCGACTTCGCCACCATCGCCGAGGCGATCGACCAGGCAGGCTCTGCGGCCGGACCGCGCTACCCGGTGCCGGCCCCGCCGTCCGGTGCCACCCGCGGTCCGGCCACCAGCGAGCAGCAGCGGCTCTGGCTGCACCACCAGCGCTTCCCCGGCTCCCGCGGCTACACGGTGGGCCAGGCGCTGCGGCTGGACGGGCCGGTGGACCGGGCCGCGCTGCACCGGGCCCTGTGCGGCCTGGTGGCCCGGCATCCGGCCCTGCATACCGGGTTCGAGGCGTCGCCGGACCGTCTGCTACAAGTGGTGGGCGAGCCGTACGACCCGTGGACCGAGCCGGAGGCCGCGGCGCTCGCCGATGAGGAGGCCATGTCCGCCTTCGCCGACCGGTTCTTCGCCGAGCCGCACGATCTGGCGCGCCCCCGGATGCTGGCCGCCTGCTGGCTGCCGCGGCGGAACGGCGGCACGCTGCTGCTTCGGCTGCACCACATCGCGGTGGACGGCTGGTCGTTGACCGTGCTCTTCGGCGACCTGTCGGCCTGCTACGCCCGGGCGCTGGGGGCGCCGGACACCGCGCTGCCGGAGGTGTCCGGGGCGCCCACCCCGCTGGACCACGCGGCCTGGCAGGCCGACTGGTTCGCCGGGGCGGGGTACCAGGCGCTCCGCGCCGGGCTGCGCGAGCGGTGGGCCGCCGAGGAGGAGCCGGACGAGCCGCTGCGCCCGGCCCGCCACGGGCCCCGCCCCGAGGGCCGGCTGTGGCACACCGTGCTGGGCCCGGACCGCCGTGCCGCGGTGGACCGGCTCTGCGGCGAACTGGAGCTGAGCCGCTTCGAGTTGCTGCTCGGCGTGTTCGCCTGGAGCCTGTACGCGGTGACCGGCCGGACCCGGCCGCGGATCGCCACGCCGGTCACGGGCCGTCCTGTGCAGGAGTTCGAGTCGAGTGTCGGGATGTTCGCCAACACCGTGCTGCTGCCCGTGTCGGTGGCGCCACGCGGCGAGCTGCGCGCCGAGCTGCTGCGGCTGGGCGCGGCGGTGCGTGAAACCCTGGAGTGGCAGGACGTGTCGCTCGCGGACGTGCTGGAGGACCGTGGCCATCTGGCCGGCGAGTCCCCCTTCGACATTCTGTTCGTCCTGGAGAACACCGACTTCGGCGCGCTGGAGCTGCCCGGGATCGCCGCCCGGCCGGAGTGGCGGGCACCGGCCGAGGCCAAGGTGGCGCTGACCGTCTCGCTGGTGGAACACCCGGACGGCTTCGACTGCCTGTGGGAGTACGCGGCCGACCACTTCACGGCCGCCGAGGTCGAGGCCATGGACCGGCTGTTCCGGGCCGCCCTGGACCTGCTCGCCACCGGCCGGTCCGGCACCCCCGTCGAGCTGGCGGCCCCATACCGGCGCGGGCTGCCGGAGTTCGGGCGCGGCCCCGAGCCGACCGGCGGCTGGACCACGGTGGCCGAGGGGATCGCCGCCCAGGTGGCCCGGGCCCCGGACGCGCCGGCCCTGGTGGCCGCGGACGGCCCGGTCGGCTATGCGCGTCTTGACCGGTGGGCGGCGGCGCTCGCCGGGGAGCTGCGGGCCGGTCACCCCCTGGCGGCCGGCGACGAGCGGCCACGGCAGGTGGCGCTGTTCATGGAGCCTTCGGTGGAGCACGTGGTGGCGCTGCTGGCGCTGGCCCGGCTCAACTGGACGGCGGTGCCGCTCGACCCGGCCTATCCGACCGGGTTGCTGCGGCAGATCCTGCGCCAGGTCGACCCGGTGTGCGTGCTCCTCGCGCCGGGCGGCGGGCCGGCGTTCGACGCGGTGGACCCGGGCGGCACGGCACGCCGGACGGTCACCCTGGCGGACGGCGAGCCGCCCGCCGTACCGCTGCCGCCGCACGCCGGACGTCCGCTGTACACGCTGTTCACCTCCGGCTCCACCGGGGTGCCCAAGGGCGTCCAGGTCTTCGACCACACGCTGGCCAACCTGTTGCACTGGCAGGCGGCCGAGGGCGGTCTCGGCGCACCGGCCGTGACCCAGCAGTACTCCATGCTGTCCTTCGACGTCTCGTTCCAGGAGATCTTCACCACCCTGTGCGCCGGTGGCTGTCTGCACCTCGTACGCCCCGGCTGGCGGCAGGACGCCCCCGCGCTGCTCGACCAGCTGGAGTCGGCCGGTGTGGAGCGGATCTTCATGCCATACGTGGCGCTGCAACTGCTCGCCGAACACGCCGTCCATCTGGGCCGCTACCCGTCCCGGCTGCGCGAGGTGGTCACCGCGGGCGAGCAACTGGTGTGCACCGACGCCATCCGCCGCTGGTTCGCCGGCCTGCCGGGCGCCCGGTTGTTCAACCACTACGGGCCGACCGAGACACACGTGGTCAGCGCGCTGTGTCTGGACGGCGACCCGGCGCACTGGCCGGAGCGGCCGGCCATCGGCGTGCCGGTGGCCGGGGTGCTGTTGCGGGTGGTGGACCCGGCCGGCGAGCCGCTGCCACCCGGTCGCGTCGGCGATCTGCTGATCGGTGGCACCATGGTGTCCCGCTGCTATCCGGGCGACGGCGCGCTGAACCGGGAGCGCTTCGTCGAACTGCCCGGAGCGGGACTGTGTTACCGCAGCGGCGACCGGGCCGCCTTTGGCCACGACGGGCTGCTGCACTACCACGGCCGGGTCGACCAGCAGATCAAGCTGAGCGGCCACCGGCTGGAGCTGGGCCAGGTGGAGGCGGCGCTGCTGCGCCATCCGGGGGTGGCGGGCGCGGTGGTGGTCCCGGAGGGTGGCGGGCTGACCGCCTGCCTGGAGTGCCGCGACGAACCCCCTTCGGCCCGGGAGCTGGCCGACCACCTGCTGCCGCTGCTCCCGCCGCACGTACGGATCGACCGGTTCCGTCGTCTGGAGTCGCTGCCGCGCACCCCGAGCGGCAAACTGGACCGCCGGGCGGCGCTGCGCGCCCCGGGCCGGGAGCTGCGGCGCGCCCCGGCCGACGGACAGCGGCTGTCGGCGCGAGAGGCCGAACTGTCCGCCGCGTTCGAGGCGGTGACCGGTGTGCCCATCGGCCCGGACCAGACGTTCTTCGAGGCCGGCGCGTCCAGCCTGGGGCTGATGCGGTTCCACCTGCGGTGCACCACCACGCTCGGCCTGAGGTTCGAGATCACCGACCTGTTCGAGCAGGTGACGGTGCGTGCGCTGGCCCGTTTCCTGGACGGCACGGGGCCGGGCCGCTCCGGCGGGGGCGCCGCGGCCCAGCCCTCGGCCCCCGCCGCGCGTTCGGCCGGCGCGGCGGACCAGGAGCCGATCGCGGTGGTCGGGATGGCCGTACGGCTGGCCGGCGCCCCGGACCTGCGGGCCTTCTGGGAGCTGATCCGCGGCGGCGGCCGTGGCATCGAGTACTTCGACGCGCCGGACGGGCTGGTGGGGGCGCGCAGCCAGATGGACGGGCTGCTCGACTTCGACCCGGAACACTTCGGCATCAGCCGGCAGGAGGCCCGGCTGATGGACCCACAGCAGCGGCACACGCTCATGACCTGCGTCGAAGCGCTGGCGCACGCCGGCATCGCCGACACCTCGGCGCTGCGGGTCGGGCTGGTGGCCGGTGCGGGCGAGAACACCTACTTCCAGGCCATGCTGCGGCAGACCGACCCGGACCGGCTGCCGGACGGATTCCAGCTCGCGCTCCACCACGACAAGGACTTTCTGGCCACCAAGGCCGCCTACCACCTCGGCCTGACCGGCCCCGCCTTCACCGTCCAGGCGGCGTGCGCCAGTTCGCTCTTCGCGGTGCATGTGGCCGCCGGGCTGCTGCGGCAGGGCGACGCCGATGTGATGGTGGCCGGCGGGGTGCTGGTGGACACCGGGCTGAGCGACGGCTACCGCTACCGGCCGCAGCACATCTACTCGGTGGACGGCCACTGCCGGTCCTTCAGCGACGACGCCACCGGCACCGTCGGCTCCAGCGGGGTCGGCATGCTGGTGCTCAAGCCGCTGCGGCTGGCCCGCAGCGCCGGTGACACGGTCTACGCGCTGATCACCGGGTCGGCGGTGAACAACGACGGTTCGGACAAACTCGGTTACAGCGCCCCCTCGCTCGCCGGCCAGCGCGAGGTGATCCGGACCGCGCTGCGCCGCAGCGGGCGTACCGGCGCCGACCTCGGCTATGTCGAGGCGCACGGCACCGGCACCCGGCTCGGTGATCCGGTCGAGGTCGGCGCGCTGCGCCAGGCGTTCGAGGTGCCGGAGTCCGGCCGTACCGCGCTGAGCTCGGTCAAGAGCCAGATCGGCCACCTGGGCGCGGCGGCCGGCGTGGTCGGGCTGGTCCGGGCGGCGCTGTGTGTCCACCACGGCCTGATCCCGCCCACGCTGGACTTCCGCGCCCTCAACCCTCGGCTCGGCCCCGACCCGACACCGTTCTATGTGCCGACCGAGGCGCTGCCCTGGCCGGCCGACCGGCCGCGGGTGGCGGCGGTCAGCAGCTTCGGCATCGGGGGCGCCAACGCGCACGCGGTGATCGAAGCGGGCGAGCCGGGGCGGCCGGCCGACGCGCCACCGCCCTGTCTGCTGCTGTCCGCCTCCAGCGAGGCGGCGCTGCGCGCCGACGCGGACCGGATCGCCGCGTACCTCGCGGAGCGCCCGGAGGAGTACCCGGCGGTGCTGCGCCATCTCCAGGCCGGCCGACCGGCCCGCCGCCGGCGGATGGCGGCGGTCTGCCCGGACCCGGCCTCGGCGGTGCGGTGGCTGCGCACCGCCGCCACCACCGAGGTACGGCCGGACCATCCGGACACCGGGCCGGTCCCGGCGGCGGACCGCGGCGCGCCGCGGCTGGTCGCCGACTGGCTGGCCGGCCGGCGGATCGGCTGGCCGGCGGGGCCGGCGCAGCCGCCGTGGGACTTCCCCCCGCCTTCCTTCGACCGGGCGGAGTACGACGTCGAGCGGGCGGCGGCCGGGCCGGCGCCGACCGGTGCCGGCTGGCCGGCCCGGCTGGCCGAGGAGCGGTGGCTGCACCAGCCGCACTGGGTCCGGTTCCGCCGGGCGGGCGCCACCGCCCCGGCTGCCGCTGCCCGCCCGCTGGTCCTGGTCACGGACGGCCCGGCCGACCCGGAGCAGGTGCGGGCGCTGCGCTCGGCCCGTCCGCGGGTGGTGCTGGTGGCCGCCGCGGGCGGGTTCGCCCGGCTCGACGACGACTCCTACCTCGTGGACCCGGCCGACCCGGCCTCGCTCGGCGCGCTGCTGGACGCGCTGGGCGGCCTGGGCGCCGTGGACTGGCTGCACGCCCTGCCGCTGAGCGTGGCGGGCCCGGTCGACACCGACCTGCTGCGCCGGGCCCGCTGGGCCTGCCTGGACGCTCCGGCCGCGCTGGTCCGGGCGGCGGCCGGCCGCACCGGCATCACGCCGCGCCCGGTGTGGCTGTCGTACCGGGCCCGGCCGGTGGACGGCCCGGTGGACCGGCCCGAGACGGCGCTGCTCGCCGGGGTCACCGAGGTGGCGCCGCAGGAGGGCGCCGCCGCCGGGCACTGGGTCGACCTCCCGGCCGCCGCGCCGGCCGGCTGGGCGGCGCCACTGGCGGCGCTGCTGGCCGCCGACAGCGCCGACGAGCCACTGCCGGCGCACCTGGCGCTGCGCCACGGCTACTGGTGGCGGCGTGCCACGGTGCCGGTGGCGGCTCCTTGGCCGGCCGCCGACCCGGTGTTGCCGACCGGGGCGGAGACGGCCCACCTGGTGCTGGGCGGCACCGGCGGAATCGGCGCCACGATCGCCGGCTGGCTGCTGGAGCGGACCGCCGGCCGGGTGCTGCTGCTGGCCCGGCGGCCGGAACTGCCGGGCGCGCTGGCGCCATGGGCCGACCGGATCGAGCTGGTCGAGGCCGACCTGGCCGCGGATTCCGCCGCCGGCTCCCCGGAGCGACTCGCCGCTCTCGTCGCTCTCGTCGCCGACCGCACCGGACGGCTGGACACCGTGGTGCACGCGGCCGGCGCGGGGGCGGGAGGGCTGATCGCGCGCCGCGACCCCGCCGTGGCGCGGGCCGGTTCGCTCGCCAAGCTGCACGGTGCGCTGCTGGTGGAGCGCCTGGTGGAGCGGTTCCGGCCGCGGCTCGCCGTCTACTGCTCCTCCATGGCCGGGACGCTGGGCGGGGTCGGCCAGCTCGACTACGCCGCGGCGGCCGGGGTGCTGGACGCCTTCGCACACCACGAGCCGGAGGGCGGCGGGGCGACGCTCCGGCTGGCCATCGGCTGGGACGTGTGGCGCGAGGCCGGGATGGCGCTGCGCGCCCCGGCCTCGGACGCCCGCCACCAGGCCCATCTGGCGGTCGGGCTGACGGTGGCGGAGGGCCGCCGGACCTTCGCGCGGGCGCTGGCCGCACAACTGCCGCAGGTGCTGGTCTCCACCACCGAACTGGAGGCGTCCCGCGCCTTCTACGCCGGACCCGCACCCGCCCCCACCACCGCGGCCACATCGGACACCGGCATGGTGCCGGACACCGCGGGCTCGCGGCCCGGCCCCGCGGAGAGCGGGAGCGAACCGGCCGGGCTGCTGGGCGACCGGCTGTGCGAGTGGCTGGGTCTTGACGCCCTCGACCCGGACACCTCGCTCTACGACCTGGGCGCCGACTCGCTGACCCTGCTGGACCTCATCGGCGAGATGAAGCGCCATTTCGACGTGGAGCTCGACCTGGCCGAGCTGAGCCACCAGGTCTCGCTGAACGAGGTGCTGACCCTGCTGGACCGGGCCCGCACCGCGGCGTGCGACACCGGCGGTACGGCCGGGGCGGCCGATGCCGTCCCGGTGGCCGGATCGCAGGTGGCGCTCGAGGTGTGGCAGCAGGGCACCGGAACCGAGGTGCTGTGCCTGGTGCACCCGGTCGGCGGGGACATCCAGGCGTACCGCGCGCTGGTCGCGGGCCTCGACCCGCGGCTGACCGTGGCGTTGATCGCCGACCCGGCGCTGCGCCGGCCCGGCGGCCCGGAGTGGACCATCGCCGAGCGGGCCCGCCACTACCACGCGGCGCTGGAGGCGCGCTTCCCGGCCGCCGGCTGGCACCGGCAGCTCGCCGGGTGGTCGTTCGGCGCCTGGGTGGCCCTCGGCATGGCCGCCGAAGCGGAGGCGGCCGGCCGGCCCGTGGACACACTCCACCTGCTGGACCCGCCGCCACCCGGCTCAGGACCGCTCTACCGGACGTACGGCGAGGCGGAGTTGCAGGCGCTCTTCGCGCATGAGCTGGGGCTCGGCGGCGGTGGCCGGGACGGCGAGGCGGCCCGGGAGTACGCCGACCGCCTCACCCGGCGCTGCCTGGCCAACCTCCGTGCCATGGCCGGGCACCGGCTGCCGCGGCTGGCCGCCACCCCGGCCCGGATGTGGCTGGCCCGGCTCCCGGAGCAGGGTCTGCCGCCCCTCGGCTCGCCCGCCGAGCAGCGGGAGCTGTGGCGGGCCCATCTGACCGCGCCGGGCGCCTGGGAGGAGCTGGAGACCACCCACTACGGCCTGGTCCGGCCACCCCATGTGGCGGCGGTGACAACCGCGGTCAACGACGTCCACCGCGAGGTAGCCGGTCGGCGCTGACGCCCGGAACCGGCCGCCCGGAACCATCCGCCCCCATACCGGCAGGGAGAGCCATGGAAGACTACGAACTGGACGCCATCAAGCGGATCACCACCCGGCCACGGGCCGAGTACCGTACCATCGAGGTCGCGCCGATCACCCCGGTCATCGGCGCCGAGGTCTCCGGTCTTGACCTCACCCGGGAGCTGACCGAGGAACAGCTGGCCGAGGTCCGCCGCGCCTTCCTCGACCACCATGTGCTGGTCTTCCGCCGGCAGGACATCAGCGTGGACGACCACAAGCGGTTCGCCGGCCACTTCGGCGAACCCCGTCCGGTCAACCCGCCGCCGCCGGAGGGCGACCCGTACGTGCTGGAGATCCGCACCAGCGCCGAGGCGAGCAACGTGGCGGGAAACGGCTGGCACGCCGACGGCACCGCGGACGCGGAGCCGTCGCTCGGCTCGATGCTGCACATCACCCGGACACCCGAGCCGGGCTGCGGCGGCGACACCCTGTTCGCCAACATGTACCTGGCCTACGACATGCTCTCCCCCGCGCTGCGCGGGCTGCTGGACGGGCTGACCGCCGTGCACGACGGCGGGCTGTCGCTCAAGGGGTACCCCCTGCCACCGGACTACGTGGTGCCGAAGTTCGAGCACCCGCTGGTGGTCCGGCACCCGGAGACCGACCGCCGGGTCCTCTACGTCAACCCCGCCTACACCGACCGTATCCCGCAGCTGTCGGGCGACGAGAGCCGAGCGGTACTGGACCTGCTCTTCAAGGTGGTCGCGGAACGCCCGTTGCTCTCCTGCCGGGTGCGCTGGGAGCCCGACACCCTGGTGTTCTGGGACAACCGCTGCGTCCAGCACCACGCGACGTACGACTACTACCCGCACACCCGCTACGGCCGCCGGGTGGCCATCAACGGCGGCCCGCTCAAGAGCTGAGCCGGGACCGAGCCCGGATACCCGAGCCCGGCTACCCAAGGAGACGGGAGTCCGCATGCGTGTGTTGCTGTCGACGTACGGGTCGCGCGGGGACGTCGAGCCGATGGTGGCGCTGGCGGTGCGGTTGCGGGCGCTGGGCGCGGAGGTGCGGATGTGCGCGCCCCCGGACCAGGAGTTCGCCCGGCTGCTGGCCGGTGTCGGCGTGCCGATGGTGCCGCTCGGCCGGCCGGTCCGCCCGCTGATGCACGGGTCGACGCCACCGTCGGAGGCTGAACTGTCGTGGCGGCGCGTCGAGTTGGTCGCCCAGCAGTTCGATGTGGTGGGCGCGGCGGCGGAGGGTTGTGATGCGCTGGTGGCGGCCGGCCTGAGCCAGGTCGCCGCGCGGTCGGTGGCGGAGAAACGGGGCATCCGCTACGTGTACGCGAGCTACTTTCCGGTCGCCCTGCCGTCACCGCACTACCCGCCGCCACCGCGGGAGGGCCTGCCGTTCCCGGCGGACGTGACCGACAACCGGGCGCTGTGGGACCTGGACGCCCAGGCCATCCAGGAGCTGTTCGGCGCGGCGCTCAACACCCGCCGGGCGTCGATCGGCCTGCCACCGGTGGACAACGTCCGGGACCACGTCTTCACCGACCACCCATGGCTGGCGACGGATCCGACCCTGAGCCCGTGGCAGGAGACCCCGGACCTCGATGTGGTGCAGACCGGCGCGTGGATCCTGCCCAGGGAACGCCCGCTCCCGGCCGGGTTGGAGGCGTTCCTGGACGCCGGCACACCACCGGTGTACGTGGGCTTCGGCAGCATGCGCGCACCGGAGGACGCCGCCCGGGTGGCCGTCGGGGCGATCCGCGCGCAGGGCCGCCGCGTGGTCGTCTCCCACGGCTGGGCCGGGCTGGCCCCGGTCGACGACCGGGACGACTGCTTCGTCGTCGGCGAGGCCAATCTCCAGGCGCTGTTCGGCCGGGTGGCCGCCGTTGTGCACCACGGCGGCGCGGGCACTACCACGGCGGCCGCCCGGGCGGGCGCGCCCCAGGTGGTCGTACCCCAGATGGTGGACCAGCCGTACTGGGCCGGCCGGGTGGCCGAACTGGGCATCGGCGCGGCGCACGACGGCCCGACTCCGACCGCCGAGTCCCTGTCGGCCGCGCTCAGGACGGCCCTGGCCCCCGAGACCCGGGCCCGAGCGACCGCCGTGGCAGGGGCGGTCCGCACCGACGGGACGACGGTGGCCGCGGAGCTGCTGCTCGGCGCCGGCCGATCGGGTCAGCGCGCCAGCCGTCCCAGCAGCGAGGAGGCCGCCGCGATCCCGGCCCCCGCGGCCAGCACCAGGACGACGAAGTCGAGTACGAGATGGTCCGGGGTGCCGAGCAGCAGTCCGCGCAACGCGTCGACCTGATAGCTCAGCGGATTGGCGGTGCTGACGGCCTGGAGCCAGGCGGGCATGAGCGCCAGCGGATACAGCGCGTTGGAGCCGAAGAACAGCGGCATGGTGATGGCCTGCCCGATGCCCATCAGCCGGTCGCGGGTCAGCACGATCCCCGCGATGGTCATCGACAGACAGGAGAAGAAGGCCGAGCCGAGGATCACCGCGACGGCCACCCCGAGCAGCCGCAGCGGATTCCAGGTCAGCCCCACCCCGAGCAGCGCCGCGATGACGATCACCACGACCGCCTGGATCAGCGCCTTCACCCCGGCGGCGAAGGCCTTGCCGGTGATCAGGGCGGCTCGCGGGGTCGGGGTGACCAGCAGTTTGGTGAGGATCCCGGCGTCCCGCTCCCAGATGATCTGGATCCCGTAGAAGATCGCGATGAACATCGCGGACTGGGCGATGATGCCGGGCGCGAGATAGTCGATGTACGGTATGCCGCCGGTCGGTATGGCCTTGAGCCGGGTGAACGTCTCGCCGAAGATCAGCAGCCAGAGGGCGGGCTGGACGGCCCGGGTGTACAGCTCGGTGCGGTCATGTCGCAGCTTCTGCAACTCGACCACGCACATCGCGCCGACCCGCGCGGGCACCATCCGCCAGCCGGTGCGGGGGCGCGGCGGGGTCAGCAGCGGATCGGACCGGGCGTGCGGTACGAACCCGGGGGCCTCAGCCGACCCGGGACGCGGTGCGACGGGTGCTCCGGACATCGCGGAAGTCTCCTCCCTGCTCATCGAGGCCGCTGCCGGCGACATCCCGGAAGACGTCCTCCAGGGTCGGCCTCGGATCGGCCTCGCCCTCCGCCCGGCGGCGGTCGGCCAGCGCGGAGCGGAGCTCGTCGGGCGTTCCGAGGGCGTGGATCCGGCCGCGGTGCATCAGCGCGACGCGGTCGCAGTACTGGTCGGCCTCGTCCATGTAGTGCGTGGTGACCAGCACGGTCATCCCGGTGGCCGCCCGTACCGCGTTGATGTGCTCCCACACGCTGGTCCGGGCGATCGGGTCCAGGCCGATCGTCGGCTCGTCCAGCATCAGCAGCCGGGGCGCGCTGACCAGCGCCTGCGCCAGTTCGAGGCGGCGGACCATGCCACCGGAGTACGTCTTGGCGAGCCGGTCGGCCGCCGAGGTGAGGCCCACCGCCTCCAGCGCCCGCGCCACGCGGGCGGCCCGCTCCCGGCGGGTGACGTCGAAGACGCGGGCGAACAGCTCCACGTTCTCCCGGCCGGTGAGCCCGGCGTCGGCGGACAGCTGCTGCGGTACATACCCCAGCAGCCTGCGGACCGCCATCCGCTCCTTCGCCGCGTCGTGCCCGAACACCCGCACCATGCCCGCCGGGACCGGCAGCAGGGTGGTGATACAGCGGATCGCGGTGGTCTTGCCCGCTCCGTTGGGGCCGAGCAGCCCGAAGACCTCGCCGGTCCGGACCGACAGCTCCAGGCCGTCGACCGCCCTGGTCGCCCCGAACGCGTACCGCAGCCCCTCGCAGACGAGCGCGACCGGAGTGGCGCGCTCCGAGACGTCGGTCACAGCCCGTCCACCTCCTCATGAAGGTTCTCGGCCAGTTTGCGCAGCGCCGGAACGGCCGCGGCCAGCGCCGCCCGCTCGTCCTCGGACAGCCGCGCCACCTGCTCGCGGACCAGCGCCCCGCGCCGCGCCCTCCACTCCCGCAGCCGGGCCTCGGCGGCGGGGGTGGCCGTCAGCAGTCCGGAGCGCCGGTCCCCGGGATCGGTCTGGCGGTGCAGATAGCCCGCCTTCACCAGCTGGTTCACCAGGGTGGAGACCGAGTTGCCCGCGAGGTAGAGCTCCTTGGCCGCGGCCGACACCCGGATCCCGGGACGGGCCATGACCAGCCACAACAGCTCCACCTGCGCACCCCGCAGCCGCGGCTCCGTCATCCCGGCCCGCAGCCGCCGCCGGATCAGCCGCTGGACGCCGCCCAGCACATCGGCGAACGAGTCCGGGAAGTTCTCTGTGGCCACACCTCCACTTTACCTCTCAATGAGAGGTAAACGGGTCACGTCCGGCGGCCGGGACGGGCCGTCACCGATACCTCGCCGAACTTCGCCCTGCCGGTGTGCGTGGAGGTCTGGAGGCCTACGAAGCTCCTGGCCGGTATCAGGGTGGGATCGACGACGGACAGGACGATCCGGTCGTCGTCATGGAGATCCAGCCGGGAGCCGTTGAGCGTGAATCTCAGACGGTGTGTCTCGCCGGTCCTGATGTCGGAGGCGGCGCCCACACCGGCGAGTTTGGTGTTCACCCCGTTGGCCATCACGCCGATGGCGTACTCGTTCCCCCATGACGCGATGCCCGCGTAGTAGTAGCTGTCGCGGTCCGTGAAGCGGGCGAGAAGGACGTTGTCACGGTCCGCGACACGTTCGCTGACCGGTGTGACCGACGCGGACACCGCGTAGTCCAGGGAGTCGATCCGCACATTCCCCTGAAGTGTCTGGCCATGCCCGTCCGGGGCGTTGCCCAGGGACACCGCGCACCCGTCGCGCACCTCGAACGACGCGCCGTTGGGCACCTGCCAGTCCTGGGTCATGCACCACTTGGCCGGGTCGATGATCTCCAGACGGTCGTTCCGGATGGCGAGGTTGATGGTCTCGGTCCACTCGGGGAGATGGTTCTTGGTGTTGTAGTAGAGGTACTCCCTCCCCTCGTGCTCCACCACGAACTGGCGATAGATCATCCTGTCCTCGGGGCCGTCCGCCACGCCGAGGTCGAGGTCCATGGCGGTGCGGTCGAGCCGCCAGCCGATGCCGTCGCGGGAGGTCAGGCGGCCGCCCCGGGACGGGTAGTCCGCCTGCCAGCCGACGATCCGCGTCTCGTAGTCGCCGTTGCCCAGTCTGCGGACGTTGGAGCCGCCCACCCCCAAGGACGCCCATCCGCCGTCGTCCATGGGCCGGATGACGGGGTTGCCCGGATACTTCGTCCAGGGACCGGCCGGTGTCCTCGCGGTCGCGTAGCAGATGTACTCGGGTTCGCCGCCCGCGGAGGCGATCTTCCCTGCGGTGTACCACATCTTCCATAAGCGCGCGGCCGCGTCGTACATGAGGGAGGAGTTGTAGATCCAGCGGTCTTCCCAGGGCATGGTCGAGGTCAGGACGACGCCGTGCTTCTCCCAGGGTCCCGCCGGGTCGTCCGCCGTCGCATAGTGGATCTGGCCGTTCCCGTCGCCCGCCACTCCGAAGTAGGTCATGTGCCACCGGCCGTCCTGGTGGACGACGCTGGGCTGGTTGAGCGCGTTGCTCTCGGAGGGCAGGGTGGGTCTCAGCACGGGATCGGCGGCCTTGGTCCAGTGGACGCCGTCGCCGCTGGTCGCATAGCCCACGGCGTGCAGCGATCCGTACCACATCCTGAACAGCGGCCCTCCGCCCTCGCCGTACACCAGGCAGGGGTCCTGCATCAGGGAGCTCTCCCAGGGCAGTGACCGGCTCAGGATCACGCCCTGCCGTTCCCAGCCGCCGATCCGCGAGAAGTCGTCGCGCAGCACCACCTTCTCCGCGGAGCCCTGGCGCGGGGCCGCCTCCGCTCGGGGCAGGGGTCCGGCGAGTGTTCCCAGCAGCGCGCTTCCCGTGACGGCCCCGGCGCCGTGGACGAGCAGGCCACGTCTGCTGATCCCGGTGGTCTCATCGGTCATCTCGATCTCCTCACCGCGATGTCGTCGCTCGTCGCACCTGGCCTCAGCGCCGTCCCGGGATCTCCTCGGCATCGGCGGGTGCTCCTGAACCGGGAGCCTGTGCATGGTCTGGACTTACAACCGGAAGCCGTGCTCTCATGCCAACTGCTCCTGATGACAACGTTGTACAGACTGAAGCACCGAGCCGCCACCCTTCCTCAGCCAAGGAGGATTCGTGCGCATCAGATCGTTAAGTCCGTTCAGACCGCTGAGAAACCGACTCGCCCCGCTCCTCGCGGCGGTGCTGGGTGCCGCGGGACTGGCCGCCGCGCCCGCCGCGACGGCCGCGGACGATCCCGCCGAGATTCACGGCCTCAAGGGCGAGTACTACACCCAGTCCGCCCCTGGCGCCTTCGACTTCCACGAGCTCAAGGCCACCGGATTCGACCCGCAGCTCGACTTCGACTCCCTGGAGTCCCGGCTGAGTTCCGCCACCGGCCGTTCGGACGACGTCAGCGTCCGCTGGACCGGCCGGATCGTGCCGGAGAAGACCGGCCCCACCACCTTCTCGATCACCGGGGACAACGGCTTCCGCCTCTGGGTCGGCGACAAGCTCGTCATCGACCACTGGGTCGACGACTGGGACCGCGAACAGACCAGCGCGCCGGTGGAGTTGACGGCGGACACGGCGTACGACATCAAGGTCGAGTACTTCGAGCACTACGGAGGCTCCAACCTTCATGTGCGCTGGACACCGCCCGGCGGCACGAAGACACGCGTCCCGCAGTCCGCCTTCCTGCTGCCCGAGGGCTACGACTACGACGGCGCCATCGCCACCACGGTCCTGGGGGACGGCCGGACGCTGAAGCTCGACTTCGCCCAGAAGCTCCAGACGCCCCCGGCCGGGCTCACCGACCACCTGACCGCGGTGATCGGCGGCGCCACCTGGCCGCTCGGCAAGGCCCGGCTGGACCAGGCCGACCCCAAGTCGCTGCTGGTCGCGCTCGAGGAGCCCGTCGTCGGCAACAAGACCGGCACCGCACGCGGCACCGCCGACGTCCGCTACGACGGAACGGGCGGCCTCACCGGCACGACCGGCAACGTTGTCAAGCCCTTCTGGAGCAGCGGCGCCAACCACTCGACGTACGAACTGCGCACCCGGTGGGCCGATGACGTCACCCCGGCCAACGCCCACCGCGAGTACCCGAGACCGCAGCTGACCCGCGGCGACTGGAAGAACCTCAACGGCACCTGGCAGTTCGCCGCGGCCAAGTCGGGCGAACAGCCGCCGGTGGGCAGGAACCTCGCCGAGCGGATCCTCGTCCCGTACCCCGTGGAGTCCCAGCTGTCGGGCATCGAGCGGCACGAGGACCGCATGTGGTACCGGCGCACCTTCACCGTCCCGGCCGACTGGAAGATCGGCTCCGGCAAGCAGCTGCGGCTGAACTTCGGCGCGGTCGACTGGCGGACGGAGGTCTATGTCAACGGCGCCAAGGTCGCCGATCACCAGGGCGGCTACGACAAGTTCAGCGCCGACATCACCGACGCCCTCAAGCCGGGCCGCACCCAGGAGCTGATCGTCGGCGTCTACGACCCGACCGACGCCGCGAGCGGCGAGAACCCGCCCCTCGGCAAGCAGCGCCTCGACCCCAGCGGCATCTGGTACACGCCGTCCTCGGGCATCTGGCAGACGGTGTGGCTGGAGCCGGTCGCGGCCGACCATGTCGATTCGCTCAAGCTCACCCCGGATGTGGCTGCGGGCACCGTGACGGTCGAGCCGCGGGGCGTACGGGACGGTCTGCCGGTCACGGCGACGGCCTACGACGGCAAGCAGGCCGTCGCCACCGTCAGCGGGCGCAGCGGCGCCCCGCTCACCCTGAAGATCCACAACGCGCGCCTGTGGTCGCCCGACGATCCGTTCCTCTACGACCTGAAGGTGAGTGTCGGCTCCGACCGCGTCCGCAGCTACTTCGGCATGCGCTCCATCGCGGTCGAGAACGTGAACGGCACCCCGCGCACGGTCCTCAACGGCAAGCCGGTGTTCATGATGGCCACCCTCGACCAGGGCTTCTGGCCGGACGGCCTGCACACCGCGCCCAGCGACGAGGCCCTGGCCTACGACCTGCGGGCGCACAAGGAAATGGGCTTCAACTCGGTCCGCAAGCACATCAAGGTCGAACCGGACCGCTGGTTCTACTGGGCGGACCGGCTGGGCCTGCTGGTGTGGCAGGACATGCCCGCGATGACCGCGGGGGTCAACCCGGACGCGGCCTCCCGCGCCGAGTACGAGCGCGAGATGAAGCAGATGATCGACGAGCACATCAGCAGCCCGTCGGTCGTCATGTGGGTCACCTTCAACGAGGGCTGGGGCCAGTACGACATGGCCCGCATCGCCGACCAGGCCAAGGCCTGGGACCCGACCCGGCTGGTCAACAGCATGTCGGGCCTCAATCTCGGCGCGGACGGCGGCACCGGCGACATCATGGACGAACACGGCTACCCGAGCCCCGCGCTGCCCCCGCACCCGGACGGCAAGCGCGCCCAGGTCAGCGGCGAGTACGGCGGCCTCGGCCTGGCCGTGCCCGGACACGCCTGGTCGGTACAGCAGTCCTACGTCGACGTCGACCCGGCCACCTACACCGATGACTACCTGACCAAGCTGGCCGAGGTGCACGCCCTGGCCTGCAAGGGTGGCAACGGCGCGGTGTACACCCAGATCTCGGACGTCGAGGGCGAGCTCAACGGGCTGCTCACCTACGACCGCAAGGTCGTCAAGCCCGATGTACGGCGGCTCAAGGCGGCACACGAGGCGCTGATCGACGACGCGTCGCAGGCGGCCCCCGCCAACTGCGCCTGACCCCGGGCCGCCCGGCGACCTCCCCGTCTCGCCGGGCGGCCTCCGGCGATCGCCCGCGCGGTCTCGCGTGACGGACGTTGTGGGTGACGGGCCCGTGCGGCAGCCCGTGTCCGTCAGCGCGCCGGGCCGGTCGATCCGCGGATCACCAGGTGGGGGGCGAGGCTGAAGTCCCGGGTCTCGCCCTCCAGGCCCGCGTCGAGCCGTGCGACGGCGGCCTGGACGGCGAGCCGGGCCAGCTGCTCGGTGTCCTGGCGCACGGTGGTGAGGTCGATGTGCGCGAGCCGCGCGAGGCTGCTGTCGTCATAGCCCACGACCGAGACCCGGCCGGGGACGTCGACCCCGGCGCGACGCAGTTCGACGAGCAGTCCGATGGCGCACTGGTCGTTGCCCGCGACGACGGCCGTGGGAAGCTCGCCGCCCGCCAGCAGGGCGCGCGCCGCCCCGGAGCCGGACAGCTCGGTGTAGTCGCCCGGCAGCACCCGCGCCCGGCTCTCCAGCCCATGGCCCCGCATCGCGTCCAGATAGCCCGCCCGCCGCGCGGCCGCACCGGGCTGTTCGCCGCCGTCGATGTGGACGATCTCCTGATGCCCCAGCGAGACGAGGTGGTCCACGGCGAGCCGGGCGCCCTCGTCGTCGGCGGTGTGGACCGCGTCGAACACCGTCTCGTTGGGCGGGCGGCCGATCTCCACCACCGGGAGCCGGGTGCCGAAGTCGATGGTGCACGCCTCGCGCGCACCGATCAGGATCACCGCCTCGCAGCGGGAGGCGATGAGCGCCTCGACAGCGCGGCGCTCGTCGTGGCTCGGGGCCACCGCGCTGAGCGCCACGTCATAGCCGACCTCTTCGGTGGCGGCGTAGATGCTCTTGATCAGATCGGCGTGGAAGGGCTCCTCGACGCTGAACATCACCCCGATCAGCCGGCTGTTCCGGCGCCGAAGCGACCGCGCGGCCTGATCGGCGCGGTAGCCGAGCTCGGCGGCCGCCCTGAGCACACGCTCGCGGGATTCGGCGCTCGGGCCCGCCGCGTCCCGTATGACCAGCGAGGCCGTCGCCCGCGACACGCCGGCGCGGCGCGCGACGTCCAGCAGAATCGGCCGTCGCCCCGCGCCCGCCTCCGAGGGGTCGCCCTTCGAACCCGGGGGGCGGGACGCCTTTGGGGTGGACATACGACCTCCGGGGCCTCGGCTGCGGCAGGGCTTACGCCCGCACCGTCTGGCGACCAGCATAGATCGATCTAAGTCAACCCTTGACGACGAGTCACCCGAAGGCCGAACTCGTGCGGGTCTGCGACCCCGTCCCGTGGAAGCCCACGTCGATCTCCTGACCCGGGCGGTCACGGCCGTGCCGCTCTGGCGGTGGCCGACGCGGCCGAGGAGAGCCTGCGTACCGGACGCGTCGTGCCCGTCGGAGGCGCCCGATGAAGCCGGTCCGCTGGGGCATGCTCTCGACCGCCGGGATCGGCAGGGTGGTCGCCGCCGCCCTGAGGTCCTCGCCGCACGCCGAGCTGGTCGCCGTCGGCCGGCGCGACGCGGAACGCGCGTGGGGCTCCGCCACCGGCACCGCTTTCTGTGAGTTTCTGTGAGTCTCCGGCCGGCCGGCCGCCGTCACCTGCCGCTTTGCGTCGGCCGGGCCTCCCGGTTCACATGGCGCACTCATACTCGTGCGGATCCGCCCCGCAAGAGCGGAAGACTGACCGGCGGCGGACGACCGGGCGGGGACGGGACGGAACGGATGACGGCATCGGAACGGTTACTGGTGGTGGAAGACGAGCCGACGCTGCGCGAGTTGCTGTCCGCGAGCCTGCGGCTGGCCGGATTCGCGGTGGTCCCGGTCGCGACCGGCGCGCAGGCGCTGGCCGCGGTGCGGGAGCGGCGTCCCGACCTGATCGTGCTGGATGTGATGCTGCCCGACTTCGACGGCTTCGAGGTCGTCCGCCGGCTGCGCGGGCAGCATCCCGCCGCGGCGGCGGGGCATCCGCCGGTGCTGTTCCTCACCGCCCGCGATGCGGCCGAGGACAGGATCAGCGGGCTCAGAGCGGGCGGTGACGACTATGTCACCAAGCCGTTCAACCTGGAGGAGCTGGTCCTGCGCATCCGGGCCATCCTGCGCCGCACCAGCGGCCGGCAGGCCGACGGCCGGCTGGTCGTCGGCCCTCTGGAGCTGGACCCGGACAGCCATCAGGTGACCCTGGGCGGGCGCCCCGTGCAGCTCTCCCCGACCGAGTTCAGCCTGCTGCGCGTGCTGATGGAGAACGCCGGGCAGGTGCTGTCGAAGTCCCAGCTCCTGGAGCTGGTCTGGCAGTACGACTTCGGGGGCGACGACAGCATCGTCGCCTCGTACATCAGCTATCTGCGGCGCAAGGTGGACCTGGACGAGCCGAAGCTGATCCATACGGTGCGCGGCACCGGTTATGTGCTGCGCAGGCCCCGGCGGTGAGCGGACGCCCGGCGCATGCGCACGGTCTGCGCGGGCGGCTCTCGCTGCGCGGGCGGCTGCTGGCGATCTCCCTGCTGCTTCTCGTGGTCGCCCTGCTCGGCAGCAACGCCCTGGTCGTCGTCCTGCTCCAGCGAGACCTGGTACGTCAGCTGGACGACCGGCTCCGCACCGCCGCCACGGTCACCGCGGGCCTCACCGACCTGTCCGACGTGGCGGGCGACCGGGCTCCGCGGGTGCGCGCCACCGTGGAGCAGCACCTCACCGGCGATGTCTATCTCGCCTATCTCGGCCGCAGCGGCCGCGTGGAGCGGGTCGTCCGACCGGCCGTACGGAGCGCTCCAGCGCTGCCCCCGCTCGACGCGGCGGCGGTCGCCGAACGCGACAGCAGGCCCTTCGAGGTCCCGGCCGTCGACGGCGACGAGTCCTGGCGGGTGATCGCCGTTCCGCTCGACGCGCCGGGGGAACCGAACGGCCGCAGCGTCGTCATCGCCGGCTCGCTCGCCCAGGTCGACGCGACCATGACGCAGCTCGGCGCCCGGGTGCTGCTGATCGACTCCCTGGTGCTGGCCCTGCTCGGGGTGGCCGGGTGGTTCGCCGTGCGCGCCGGGCTGCGTCCGCTGCGCCGGATCGAGACCACCGCGGCGGCCATCGCGGACGGCGATCTGTCCAGCCGGGTCCCGGAGTTGGCCGCCTCCCGCACCGAACTCGGCCGGCTGGCCGCGGCGCTCAACGGCATGCTGGACCGGATCGAGGCGAGTGACGCCGCGCGGGCGGCCGCCGCCGAGCTGATGCGCCGGTTCATCGCGGACGCCGGCCACGAACTGCGCACCCCCCTCTTCGGCATCAAGGGGTTCACCGAGCTGTACCGGATGGGCGGCCTGCCCGAGCGGGCCGATGTCGACGCCGCGATGAGCCGCATCGAGCGGGAAGCGGCACGGCTGGTGCGGCTGGTCGAAGACCTGCTGCTGCTGGCCCGCCTCGACGAGCACACCGCCGCCGCGGGGATCCCGCTCCGGCTCACCCCCATGGACCTGCGCACCCTGGCCGCCGACGCGCTGCATGACCTCCGCGCGCTCGATCCACGGCGCACCGTCACCCTCACCGGCCCCGGCGGCGGCCCGCCGGGGGGCGCCCCGGTGCTCGGCGACGAGGCGAGACTGCGGCAGGTGACCTCCAACCTCGTCGGCAACGCGGCGGCCCACACCCCGTCCGGCACCCCGGTGCGGATCGGCGTCGGCGCCCAGGGCGGCCTGGCGGTTCTGGAGCTCCAGGACGAGGGTCCGGGGATGTCCGAGGAGCAGGCCGCCCGTGCCTTCGACCGCTTCTACCGCGCGGACGACGCCCGCGGCCGCACCGAGAGCGGGGGCGCGGGCCTCGGTCTCGCGATCGTCGACTCGCTGGTGACGGCCCACCACGGCCGGGTGGAGGTCCGCACGGCCCCGGGTGAGGGCGCCACCTTCCGGTTACTCCTCCCCCTGCACGGCTGAGCGCCCCACGGACCCTGCCGGGACGGGACCGCGGGACCGCCCGCCGTCACTCGGCCTTGGCGCTCTCCCCTTCGGTCAACTCGGCCAGCCGGTCCCGCAGGGCCGCCCTGACCGGTTCCGGGAGCGGGATCTGGCTGGTGGCCTCCAGCAGCCACAGGCCGTCGACGGCGAGCCGCGCGAGAAGCAGGTCGATGTCGTGCGGCTCGGCGGAGGCGGGAGGCGGCGCCCAGCGGGTGATGTGGTCGTCCCAGACAGCGGCGAGCTCCGGGCTGGCCGCCGACTCGACCATGAAGGCGAGGTCGGCCTTGCTCGCCCCGCCCTGGGCGCCCACCCGGGTGTACGCCGCCACGGTCTCCCGCTCGGTCGCCTCCTCCAGCGGCTTGCCCAGTTCCGCTTCGAGCAGCTCCTCCCAGCTCCGGGTCAGATGCTTCTGAATGGCCACCAGCAGAGCGTCCCGAGTGCGGAAGTGGTACATCAGTCCACCCTTGGTGACGCCGGCCTCCTCGGCCGCCGACTCCAGGGTGAGGCCGGTGATCCCGTCCCGCTCCGTCACACGGATCGCGGCATCCAGGATCACGTTCTTCTGACTCGGTCGCATACCGTCACCGTAGCGTCCGGACGGTGCGGTTCTGAATGTGCGACCGTCTCGGTCAGGAGCCGGCGGCGAGAAAGACCTTGTCCGCTGCGGCCGCCGAACACCATGATGTTTGCGTGAACATCGGACAGGACGGGGACGCGCGGCGGATGCCCGCCGGGTTGATCGCGCTCGGGCTCGGCAGCTTCGGGATCGGTCTGACCGAGTTCGTGATCGCGGGCCTGCTGCCCCAGGTGAGCCGCGACCTGGAGGTGTCCGAGGCCGCGGCCGGGTGGCTCATCTCGGCATACGCCCTGAGCGTCGCGGTCGGCGCCATCCTGCTGACCGCCGCCACCACCCGCCTCCACCGCAAGGCCGTCCTCGTCGGGCTGATGGCTCTGTTCGTCCTCGGCAACCTGCTGTCCGCCGTCGCGCCCAGCTACGCCGTGGCGATGCTCGGCCGCGTCGTCGCCGCCCTGTGCCACGGCTCCTTCTTCGGCATCGGCTCGCTCGTCGCCCGCCGCATGGTCCCGCCGGAGCGGGCCTCGCGCGCGGTCGCCGTGATGTTCGCCGGGCTGACGGTCGCCAACGTGCTGGGCGTGCCGTTCGGCGCCCTGGTCGGCGAACGCTGGGGCTGGCGCGCCACGTTCTGGGCGATCACCGGAATCGGCGTGCTGGCCGTGGCCGCCATCGCGGTGTGGGTCCCGGCCTGGGCGGGCGCTGTGGACCAGGCCCACCGGACGGGCGGCCTGCGCCCCCAGCTACGCGCCTTCCGTTCCTGGCAGGTCTGGCTGACCCTCGCCGCCACCGCCCTCGGCTACGGCGGCATGTTCGGGGCGTTCAGCTATATCGCGTACACCTTCACCGAGGTCACCGGCTTCTCCGACGCCGATGTCGCCTGGCTGCTCGTCGTCTACGGCAGCGGCCTGGTGATCGGCAACATCGTCGGGGGCCGGGCCGCCGACCGTGACCGCGACCGCACGCTGATCGTGTCCCTGGCGGGACTCGCCGCCACGCTCGCGGCGTTCGGGCTGCTGGCCGACGGCCGGGTCGCGTCGGTGGTCCTGGTCTTCCTGATGGGCGTCTTCGGGTTCGCTGCCGTCCCCGGCATGATCACCCGGGTCACGGACGCCGCCGGCGGCGCGCCGCTCGCCGCCAGTGCCAACGTCTCGGCCTCCAACGTCGGCAACGCCCTGGGCGCCTGGCTCGGCGGCCTCGCGATCAGCGCCGGCCTGGGCTACGCCGCGCCGCTGTACGTGGGCGCCGCGATCGTGACGCTCGGCCTCGCCGTCATGGTGGTCACCGCCCGCACCGCCCCTGCCGCCTCGCCTCCGGCCGCCGCGCCCGCTCCGGCGGCCGGGCCTGCTCCGGTGGCCGGTCACGCCCAACTGGACCGGGCTCGCCGGCCCGGCTGAGTGCGGTACGGGCGGGCGGGCGGTGGCTCAGGGCGCGGCGTGGGAGATCATCACGTGCTTGACCCGCGTGTAGTCGTCGAATCCGTAGCGGCTGAGGTCACGCCCGGCGCCGGACTGCTTGTAGCCGCCGTGGGGCAGCTCGGCCACGATCACCTGGTGGCAGTTGAGCCAGACGCAGCCGAAGTCCAGTTCCGCCCCGATCCGGGTCGCGCGGCCCAGGTCGGTGGTCCAGACGCTGGACGCCAGTCCGTAGTCGACGCCGTTGGCCAGCGCCAGGGCCTCCTCCTCGGTGTCGAAGGGCTGGACGGTGACGACCGGGCCGAAGGTCTCCCGCTGGACCACGGCGTCGTCCTGCCGTACGCCGGAGACCACGGTCGGGGCGAAGAAGTGGCCGGGGCGGTCGAGCCGGGTGCCGCCGGTCTCCACCACGGCGTGGGCGGGCAGCCCGGCGACGACCGACGCCACCCGTTCGGCCTGGTCCGCGTTGTTCAGCGGACCGTAGAACGCCTCCTCCGACGGCGCGCCGGTGCGGGTGTCGCGGGCGGCCGCGACGAGGGCCGCGAGGAGCGCGTCATGGGCCTCGCGCTGGACGAGCACCCGGGTGACGGCCGTACAGTCCTGGCCCGCGTTGAAGAACGCGGCGTCGGCGAGGGCACGGGCGGTGCGCACCGGGTCGACGTCGGCGAAGACGATCGCGGGGGCCTTGCCGCCGAGTTCCAGGTGGACGTTCTTCAGATCGGCCGCGGCGGCGCTCATGACCTCGGCTCCGGCCCGGGTGCTGCCCGTGATGGCCACCATGTCGACATCCGGGTGCGAGACCAGGGCCCGGCCGGTGTCCCGGTCGCCGCAGACGATGTTGACGACGCCGGGCAGGAAGACGCGGGCGGCCAGCTCGCCGAGGAGCACGGTGGACCACGGTGTGGTGTCGGAGGGCTTCAGGACGACCGTGTTCCCGGCCGCCAGGGCCGGGCCGAGCTTCCACACCGCCATCATCAGCGGGTAGTTCCACGGGGTCACCTGGCCGATGACACCGACCGGCTCCCGCCGGAGGTAGGAGGTGTGGCCCTCGGCGTACTCCCCCGCGGCCAGCCCTTCCAGGACCCGGGCGGCCCCGGCGAAGAAGCGCAGCTGGTCCACGCACCGGTCGACCTCCGCCGCGCGGGTGGTCTCCCGTGGTTTGCCGGTGCTCCGCACCTCCGCGTCCAACAGGCGGTCGGCGTTCTCGGCGAACAGGTCGGCCAGGCGCAGCAGGGCGGCCTGACGCTCGGCCGGTGTGGTGCGGCGCCAGGTGGTGAAGGCGCGGCGGGCGGCGGCGACCGCGGTGTCGACGTCGGCGGCGGTCGACCGGGGCGCGGTGCCGTAGATCTCGCAGGTCGCGGGGTCGGTGAGGGTCATGCGCCCGGTCACGGCCACGGTTTCGCCGTCGACGATGTTGTGCAGGGTCAGATCAGCCATCCTGGTGCTCCTTGCCGGGGCGGGCGACGGTTTCTCCTGGGGCCAGCCGGCCCTCGGTCCTGAGCTCGATCAGGGCGGCGGTGCCGCCGGCGAGCGCGCGGTCGAGGGCGGGGGCGAACTCCTCGGTGGCGGTGACGGTTTCGCCGTGGGCGCCAAAGGCGCGGGCGTACGCCGCGAAGTCGGGGTTGACCAGCCCGGTGCCGCTGACCCGGCCGGGGTAGTGCTGCTCCTGGTGCTGCCGGATGGTGCCGTACGTGCCGTTGGCGACGACGAGCACGAGCGGGGCGGCGCCTTCCGCCACCGCCGTGGCGAGTTCCTGGCCGTTCATCAGGAAGCAGCCGTCGCCGGCGACGGAGACCACCTGGCGGCCGGGGTGGGCGATGGCCGCCGCCACCGCGGCGGGGATGCCGTATCCCATGGAGCCGTTGCGCGGGGCGAGCTGGCGGGCGCCGTCGCGGTAGGTGAGGAAGCGCTGGGCCCACAGGGCGTGGTTTCCGGCGCCGAAGGTGACGATGGTGTCGTGCGGCAGGCGGGAGTCCAGCTCGGCGAAGACGGCGCCGAGGTCCAGCCGGTCGTCGTCGTGGACCGGTGCGCGGTGGGCGAGGTGCGCGGCACGGTCCTCCTTGGTCCGCGCGGCCCACGGCACGGGCGCGGCGGGGCGCAGGTTCCGTACGGCCAGCCCGAAGGCCTGCGGCGCGGCGAGCAGGGTGAGGTCGGGGGCGCGGAGCAGCCCGGGGGCCCCGGCCTCGGGGAGGGCGAGCACGACGCGCGGTTGCCTCCCGTCGGCGGTCAGCAGGGTGAAGCCGTCCGTGGTGACGTCACCGGGGGCGGCGCCGACGCAGATCAGCAGGTCGGCGTCGCGGAGCCGGGTGGCCAGCGCGTCGGATCTGCCGTAGCCGAGGGCTCCGGCGTAGACCTCGCTGTCGTTGTCGAGGAGGTCCTGGCAGCGGAAGTCGACCGCGACCGGCAGCGACCACGCTTCGGCCCAGTCCCGGAGGTCCGCCCGGGCCCCGGGGGTCCAGCGGCTGCCGCCGAGCACCACGAGCGGGCGCTCGGCTGCGTTCAACAGCTCCGCGAGCGTGTCCAGTTGGGCGGTCGAGACGGCGCCTTCGGGCGCGGGCACCGGGGCCGCGTCGGACACCCGTACCGTGTCGGTCAGCATGTCCTCGGGCAGTCCGAGGACGACCGGGCCGGGCCGTCCGCCGGTGGCGGTGGCGAAGGCACGGGCGATGTACTCGGGGATCCGGGCCGCGTCGTCGATGGTCTCGACGCGCTTGGCGCAGGCGCCGAAGGTGGCGCGCAGATCGAGCTCCTGGAAGGAGCGGCGGTCGGTGTGGCCGCGCGGCACCAGCCCGACGAAGAGCACGAGCGGGGTGGCGTCCTGCTCGGCGGTGTGCAGGGCGACCAGGGCGTTGGTGGCGCCGGGGCCACGGGTGGTGAAGCACACCCCGGGGCGGCCGGTGAGCTTCCCGTGCGCCTCGGCCATATAGGCCGCGCCGCCCTCGTGGCGGCAGACGACCATCCGGACGGACGCGTCGTGGAGGGCGTCGAGCGCGGCGAGATAGCTCTCTCCGGGGACGCCGTACACGGTGTCCACACCGTGCCGGATGAGCTGGTCGATCAGGACCTGCCCGCCGGTGCGGGCGGGGTACTGCGGTGTCATGCGGTGGCCTTCACGGTTGCGGGGTGTTCCGGTGAGGAGGAGCCGAGGCGGCGCTGGAGCGGCGGTCCGGCGAGGTAGGAGCCGGTCGCCGTGCAGGCCGCGATGAGGATCAGGAGCAGCGCCACGCCCCAGGAGGCGCCGTTGGCGAGGCCGGTCAGCCATGCGGCGACCAGGGGCACCAGGCCGCCCAGCACACCGGCGAGGTTGTACGACATGGCGACCGCGCTGTAGCGCACGGTGTCGGGGAACATCCCGGTGACGACGGCGCCGATGGCCGCGTACGGGATGGAGATGGCGGCCACGCCGAGGGAGACACCGAGCAGCACGGACCCGGTCTGCCGGGTGTCGATGAGCCAGAAGGCGGGGAAGGCCGCCAGCACGGAGACGACGCCGCCGACGGCGCACACCTTCCAGGCGCCCACCCGGTCGGCGAGCCGCCCGGCGATCACGATGACGGCGATCTCGGCGACGGCCGCGAGCAGGGTGGCGTTGATCATCACGGACTTGCCGATGCCGAGTCGCTCGGTGCCGTAGGAGATGACGTATGTGGTCAGCAGGAAGAAGCCGCCGATGCCGAGGAAGGCCGCGGCCACTCCGATGAGCATGCGCCCCCAGGCCGTGCGGAACGCCTCGACCAGCGGGGCGGACGGCGGCCCGTCGCGCTCGGCGTCGGCGTGCATGGCACGGAAGACCGGGGACTCCTCGATGCGCAGCCGCAGATAGAGGGCGAAGCCGAGCAGGGCGAAGGCGGCCAGGAAGGGGATGCGCCAGCCCCAGGAGTAGAAGGCGTCGTCGGGCAACATCCCCACCAGGGCGAAGGCGCCGCTGGAGAGCAACGTGCCGACGGGCGAGCCGAGTTGGGGGACGGAGGAGTAGCTGCCGTGCTTCTCCTTCGGGGTGTGTTCCAGGGTGAGCAGCATGGCGCCGCTCCACTCGCCGCCGACCGAGATGCCCTGGAGAAAGCGGAGGGTGGCGAGCAGGGCGGGTGCCCAGACACCGATCGCGTCATAGTCCGGGAGCAGTCCGATGCAGCCGGTGGAGGCGCCCATCAGGACGACGGTGATGATGAGCGCCGCCTTGCGTCCGTAGCGGTCGCCGATGTGTCCGAAGATGGCGGCGCCGATCGGCCGGGCGAGGAATCCGACGGCGAAGGTGACGAACGAGGCGATGGTGGCGGTCGTCGGGTCGAGGGAGGGGAAGAAGAGCTTGTTGAAGACGAGAGCGGCGGCGGTGCCGTAGAGGAAGTAGTCGTACCACTCCAGGGCGGTGCCGATGAACGCGGCGGACAGCAGCCGCTTGATGTCTCTGGGGCTCGGGCCGGGTGGTTGCGTCGTCGTGGTGCTCACGGGGTCTCCATGGGGACGGAGGGGCCGCGCCGCGCGGGCAGGCTGCGGCCTGGGCTGGAGGTGGAGGTGGGAGTGGGGCTGGGGATGGCGCGGAGCGCCGCCGGTCAGGCCAGGTGGTGGAGCTGGGCGAGCGGCAGTTCGAGGGCGGGGTCGGTGGTGGTGGGCACACCGTCCACGAGGACGGGCGCGGGCTCACGGGGCACTTCCACCCGCGGGGTCGCGGTGTTGTGGAGCATGTCGGCTCGGGTCAGCCCGCGGGCGCCGCGCACCGCCGCGTAGCGCAGCCCGCCGGGGAGGGCGGCGCGGGCCCTGGTGTCGTCGAGCGCGGCCTGGGCGACGAAGATCCGCGACAGCCGGGACGGTGCGCCGCCGAGGCCGCCGAAATACGGGCCGTAGGCGCGGGGCTGGGTCAGCCGCGTCGACCCCGAGCCGGAGCCGCTGTTGCCCCAGGCCACGAAGCCGCCCTTGAGGACGAGTTCGGGCTTGGTGCCGAACCAGGCCGGATGCCACAGCACGAGGTCGGCGAGGCGTCCGGGCCGGAGGGTGCCGACCTCGTGGGCGAGGCCGTGGGCGATCGCCGGGTTGAGGGTGATCTTGGCGAGATAGCGCAGCACCCGCTCGTTGGCGGGCCGCTCCACTCCGCCCTCGCCGGCGCGCAGCGCCTGGACATGGGCGAGCTGCCAGGTGCGCCGTACGGTCTCGGCGATGCGGCCCATGCCCATCGAGTCGGAGTTGACGATGCTGATGGCGCCGAGGTCGTGCAGCGCGTTCTCGGCGGCGATGGCGTGGCCGCGGATGCGGCCGCGGGAGATCTCGACGTCGGTGTCCACGTGATGGTTCTGCCGGTGCACGGTCATCGTCATCGGGAACAGCTCGCCGACGGTGTTCGCCGTGTACGGGATGGTGGGGGTGGTCGAGGAGGGCAGGATGTTCGGCTCGGAGAGGATCTCCAGCAGATCGGGGTGCCCGCCGCCGCCCTCGACGTGGTACGCGTGCACGGTGCGGCCGCGTGTCGCGCTCACGGTGTCGCGCAGATAGCCGGATTCGTTCATCGAGTCGGTGTGCAGCGCGACGGGCAGGTCGGCGTGTTCGGCCGTGGTCAGGCAGGTGTCGATGATGCGCGGGGTGGCGCCGAAGTCCTCATGGATCTTGAAGCCGCCGGCCCCGGCCAGCACCGACTCGTCCAGCAGGGCGCGGGAACTGGAGGAACCGCGGCCGAGGAAGGCGACGTTGAGCGGGGTGCCGCGCCAGGAGCTCATGAGGGTGTGCAGATTGTGGGCCGGGTTGCAGCCGATGTCCCAGACCCCGCCGAGCCCCATGCCCACGACCGTGGTGACGCCGGAGGCGAGCGCGGCGGGGGCCACCTGTGGGGAGGACAGATGCACATGGCTGTCCACGATCCCGGGGGTGGCGATGAGCCCCTCCCCCGTGACCACCGCGGTGTGCGAGTCGATGGCGAAGTCCACGGGCCTCAGATCGGGGTTGCCGACCCCGCCGACCGCGACGATCCGCCCGTCCTTGACCCCGATGTCGGTCTTGCGGACGCCGAGGACGGGGTCGAGCAGCACCACGCTGGAGACCACCAGGTCCAGGGCCGAGTCCCGGTCGGAGCGCGGGGAGGCCAGCAGTCCGTCGCGGACGGTCTTGCCGCAGCCGCCGAGCAGTTCGTCGCCGGGGGTGCCGTCGTCGGTCTCCACCTCGATCCACAGACAGGTGTCGCCCAGGCGGACACGGTCACCGGTGGTGGGGCCGTAGAGGGCGTTGTAGGTGCGCCGGTCGAGCCGTGTCACGCCGACTCCTCCTGTTCGTCCGCGTCGTGGTGGGCGGCCGCGCCGTCGTGGCGGGAGGCCACCAGGTCCACCTCGCGGGCGGTCCCCGGCTCGAAGGCCAGGGCCGTCCCCGCCGCGATGTCCAGCCGCATCCCGGCGGCGGCCGCGCGGTCCAGTTCGAGGGCGGGGTTGGCCTCGGCGAGCGGGTAGTGCGAGGAGAGGTAGACGGTGCGGTCGCCGTTGTTACGGATCGTCAGCCGCAGCCGGGGCCGCCCCGCGTTGATCACCACCGGCTCCGCGGCCGGGCGGACCGCGCCGGGAGCTGGGCCCTCGCCACCGCCCGCGATCGGGTTCTCCACCGCGACCAGGGCCGTTCCGCTCGGGAACAGCGCCTCGACCTGGACCGTACCCACGAGCGCGGGCACGCCCTCCAGTACGTCGTCCACGGTCAGCAACGACCGCCCGACCTCGATCACCTCGTCCAGGCTCGCCCCGTCCCAGGCCGCCTCCAGCATCTCGTCGCAGATGAGGGCGATGGCCTCCGGGGCGTTCAGCCGCCGGCCGCGCGCACGGCGGCGGCGGGCCATCTCGGCGACGGTGAAGAGCTGGACACGCTCCACTTCGCGAGGGGTCAGATGCACTGCGGTGACCTCCTGGACGGTAGACCCCGCCGCGTGTCGCCCGGGGTGGGTCACATCAGAATCCCGGGACGATGGAATCCAGCCAAGGTTGAAATGCATCCGATACGCCGCCCAGAATCGTGCACATGCACAATGCGGCCGTCGCCTTCCCTCCCCCCGACCCACGCATCGCCGAGCTCGCCCGGGAGTGCCTGGCCGATCTCGACGGGCTGATCGATCTGTGGATCGACGTGGTGGGCCCCATCCGCCGGACCTACGCCGACCGCGTGCCGGACGCCGACTTCCGGGACTCCGCGCGACACGCCCTGGAGATGCTGCTGCGCACCGTCGCCCAGCTGCCCGTGCCCGACCACATGGCCGAGGTGTCCGAGCGGGTCGGGACGCGGCGCGCACGGCAGGGGGTCCCGCTGGAGGCCCTGCTGGACGCGGCCCGGCTGGACTTCCGGGTGGTGTGGACGGCCCTGGTGCGGCGGGCCGAGGACCGGAACATGACGCACCTGGTGGCCTCCGCGTACTACGTCTGGGAGGCCGTCGAGCGCCATGTCACCGGCATCATGACCGCCTACCAGCGCACCGTGCTGGAGATGGGGCGCCTCGCCGACGACGAACGTCAGATGTGGTTCGCCCGTCTGATGGACTGCGACGGCCGCAATCCGACCGTGGTGGGTGACACCGCGCTGGCCCTCGGCTTCCAGGTCAGCGGGGAGTACCTGTGCGCCGCCGCTGCCGCGCAACACGGCGCCGCGCTGCGCCAGGCCGCCACGGAGCTGCGCACCGCGGGGGTGCCGGTCCAGCAGCAGGCCCTCGATTCGGCCGTGGTCCTCACCGCCCAGCTCGGGCCGCGCACCACCGCCCGCACCGTGCTGGGACACCTGGGGGACACGCCCTGCGGGGTGTCATCCACCGCCGGCCGCCTGGCCGACGTACCGCGAGCGGTCCGGCTGGCCATCACCACGGCGCGCAGTCTGCCCGCGGACGCCCGCGGGCCGCGGTGGCTGCGGGAGAGCTGGCTGGACGTCCTGGTCCACCACACCTCGGAGCTCGCGCACGACCTCGTCGACGATGTGCTCGGCGGACTCGACCGGCCCGACATCGGCGACGCCGAGAAGGAGCGGCTGCTGCGCACCGTGCATGTCCATCTCACCGGGAACGGTGCGATAGCCGACACCGCCGCGGCCGTGTACTGCCACCGCAACACCGTTCAGCACCGCTTCAACCGCTTCTGCGAACTCACCGGCCGCGACGTACGCCGCCCTGAGGACGCCGCCCTCATCGCCGTGGCCCTGCGGGCCCGGGCGCGGCGTGACGGGGTGGCGGACACCGGCTGAGCCCACGGCCGTGAAGGTGGGTCGAACCGGGCGGGGTCACGCTCCGCTCCGGCGGGATCGCGGGGCCTTCGGGGCGTCGGCGGTCGCCGCGGCGTGGACCGCGCCCCGGCCCTCGGCCCGGGCGACGATCCTGCCGTCCCGGACGCGCACCGCGGCCTCGGTCGCGTCGTCGGCGTCCGTGAGGCCGAGCGCCGAGGCGGTCAGGGCGCGGTCGTCGAGAACCAGACGTAGGCCCGGCCACGCGTCGGGGGCGAACACGCGCCGCAGACAGCCCCCGAGGTCGCCGACCCGGAGCCGGACGAGCCGTCCGATCTCGGCCGGATCGCTCGTCAGGACGGCCACGGTCACCTGCTCTCCGGGGGGTGCGCCGCGGACGGCCTCCTCGGCGGCGGCCAGCCGGCCCGTCCCCAGGACCGCGATCACGCCATCGGCGTCGAGGGCGACGCCGCGGCCGGTGATCTCGTCGGACACCCCGGCCGGCGGGGTCCAGGCCTCGTCGCAGGGGTGCGCCGGGGGCACATAGGGCAGGTGCGGCGGGTCCCACACATCGGCGAGGTCGATCCCGGCCAGATGCTCACAGGCGCGCGCCACGTCGAAGGGGTCGCCGAATCCCGGCGCCGTCTCCGCCAGGCCCGCCGAGCCGTTCAACAGCGTCAGCGCCAACTCGGCCAGCCGCACCCGCCGCACCCGCTCCGTGTCCCGGGGATGGTGTGCTTCGAGCGCCAGCGCGAGCAGCAGGGCCTCCAGCCGGACGACCTGGGCCAGCCCGGCCCGGGCCCGGTCGTCGTCGAACACGCCGGACAGCGAGCGCAGGCGCAGATGGCCGCCCGCCGACGCCTCGCCGACCAGCGGCAGCCGTTCGAGCCAGACCCGGGCGAACGCCCCCAGGGCATCGGCCACCGACGCCGGCGACTTCCGCGGGACCTCCTCGGTGGCGGCCGCGCCCGCCATGTCGACCAGCACCGCGAGATACAGGGCCCGCTTGCTCGGGAAGTTCGAGTACACCGCGCCACGGGTCAGTTCGGCTCGCTCGGCGATCCGGTCGACCTTCGCCTCGGCGTATCCGCGGTCGGCGAACTCCTCCCGCGCCGCGGCCAGCACCGCCGCACGCGTGTGTTCCTGCTGCTGCGCCCGAGTCAGGCGAACCATCACGACTCCCTTCCGTGGCCGCGCCAGGATATCCGGGGAATCCAGATGTTCTGAGTATCCCAGCGCGGCGAAGTACCCCCGCCCCCCAACTCGGCGTACCGCGGACCGTCGGTGGGAAGGGTGGGGTGCGTCGACCCCGACGACAGTCCGGCACACACCCTGCCCCCTGCCCGGAAAGAGATGATCCGTGCGAAAGAACACCCGAAGACTGAGTCTGCTGACGGCGGCCGCACTCGCCGCGGTTGTGCCTGTGGTGATGCTGGTGTCCGGCGCCCAGGGAGCCGAGAGGAGCGAGGCGCGCACCGAACCGGCCGACGCGGGCCCGGGCGCACCGCCCGCGGGCACCCACTGGGTTGGCACCTGGACCGCCATGCCCCAGCTGACCGAGCCGGGAAACATGCCGCCCGCGCCCTACACCCAGGACGGCACGGTCCTCGCCGACAGCACACTCCGGCAGACCGTGCATGTGTCGGTGGGCGGCAGCCATCTGCGGCTGCGCTTCTCCAATGCGTTCGGCGGTGCGCCGCTGCCCATCACCAGGGTTTCCGTGGCCATGCCCGTGGACGGCCGGGCGGGTGTGAGCGCGATCAGACCGGGCACGTCCCGGCCGGTCACCTTCCACGGCCGGGCCTCGACGACCGTGCCGACCGGCGCGCACGTGGTCTCCGACCCCCTGGACTTCACGCTGCCGGCGGGCTCGAACCTCACCGTGACCGCCTACCTGGCCACGGGCCAGCAGTCGACCGACATCACGTCCCACCCCGGCTCGCGCACCACCTCGTACCTGCTGCGCGGCGACCATGTCGAGGCCACGGACCTGGCGGGAGCGACCCCGGTCGACCACTGGTACTTCCTGAACGCCGTCGAGGTGTGGTCGCCGGCGCGGACCCGGGCCACCGCCGTGCTGGGGGACTCGCTCACCGACGGGCGGGGCTCCACCACCAACCACAACGACCGGTGGACGGACCGGCTGATGACACGTCTGCGCACGGACCGCAGGACGGCCGACACCGCGGTGCTGAACCAGGCGGCCGGCGGAAACCGGGTGCTCCATGACGGGTTGGGCCCGGGCGGCCTCTCCCGTCTGGACCGTGATGTCCTGGTGCAGCCCGGTGTCACCTCTCTGGTCGTCTTCGAAGGCGTCAACGACATCGGGACCGCCCCTGCCACCCCCGACGCACAGCGGGACGTCGCGGACCAGCTCATCGCCGCCTACGACCAGATCGTCATGCGCGCCCACGCGCGGGGCATCCGCGTCTACGGGGCCACCATCACTCCGTTCGGCGGCAACACCCCCTACGACGACGCGGCGGGCCACCGCGAAGCGACACGGCAGCGGGTCAACGACTGGATACGCACCAGCGGTCGCTTCGACGCGGTCGTGGACCTGGACAGGGCGGTGCGGGACACGGACGATCCACGGCGCCTCCGCCCGGACCTCGACGTGGGTGACCATCTGCACTTCAACCCCGAGGGCTACCGCGTGCTCGCCGAGGCCTTCCCCCTGCGCCTCTTTCTGAACCGGCCACTGCCACCCGGCTTCGGCTACAACTGACACGCACTTCGCCCCAGGACCGGGAGTCGGCGGTGGTGCCCCTATCCGCACAACGAATGGTTGCGCTTACCTGTCGCGACGGTTGTTTGATCCCGCCATCCCCTACTCGCTTTGATGCCGTTGGTCAGCGTGTGGCTGTTCGGAGCGGCGAGAGGTGCGTCGGGTATGGCGGGTAAGCGGGGGCTGGGGAGACGGTTCGGCTGGCTCTGGGCCTCATACGCGGTCAGCTCGTACGGCACGGGGCTCGGGTTCGGCGCGTTCCCCTTGATCGCGATCCTCGTGCTGCACTCCGGGCCGACCGAGGTGGCGGCGCTGTCCGCCGCGGGGCGGGCCGTGGGAGCGGTGGTGGCGGTGCCGCTCGGCCCGTGGGTGGAGTTCCGCCGCAAGCGGCCGGTCATGGTGGCGATGGACCTGACCCGGTTCGCGGCGCTGATGAGCGTCCCCCTCGCGTTCGCGCTCGGCCGGCTCAGCTTCGCCCAACTCCTCGTCGTCTCCGTGGTCGTCGCCGCGGCCAACATCGCCTTCAACGCGGCAAGCGGCGCGTTTCTGAAGGCGCTGCTCCCGCCGGAGGACCTGCTCGTCGCGAACGCCCGGTTCGAGTCCACGATGTGGAGCGCGACCACGGTCGGACCACCGCTCGGCGGGGCCTCGATCGCGATATTCGGCCCGGTGACGACCGTGGCGGCCGACGCGGTCAGCTATCTGCTCTCGGCGCTGGGCATCCGCGCCATCGGCGGGACGGAGCCGCGACCCGCGCGGTCCGGCACACCGCGGCTGCGAGCGGGCGATCTGTTCGAAGGATGGCGCCACCTCCTCACCCACCCCACGCTGCGCCCGCTGCTCTTCAACACGGTCGTGGTCAACGGCCTGATCATGGTGACGGAGCCGCTGCTCGCCGTGCTCCTGCTGGAGGACCTCGGGTTCACACCGTGGCAGTACGGCCTCGTGTTCGCGGTCCCTTGCGTCGGCGGCCTGGTCGGCTCGCGCCTCGCGCGCCGGCTCGTGCCGCGGTTCGGGCGGCACAAGGTGATGTTCACCGCCGGTGCGCTGCGCGCGTGCTGGCCCATCGGCCTGGCGTTCGTCCAGCCCGGCGTCCCCGGGATCGTGCTCATCATCGCCGTCCAGTTCGGCCTGGTGACCTGCTGCGCCGTGTACGGCCCGGTGCTGGCCACCTACCGGCTCGACCACACCGCCCCCGACCGGGTCGCCCGCACCCTGTCCGCGTGGTCGGTGAGCAGCAGCCTCAGCATCGCGGCCCTGACCGCCGTGTGGGGTCTGCTGGCCGCCCTCACCGGCCCCCGCACCGCGATCGCGGTCGCCGGGGTCCTCCTGCTGGCCACCCCGCTGCTGCTCCCGCGCCGCGAGAAGGCGCCCCTGAACGCGAAGGAGCAGGCCGCGAGCCTCACCTGAGGGGCGGTGACTCAGTCGTGCGGCGCCTGGCCGCTCACCCGATGGTCCGCGTGGCTGAGGGCTTCCAGGACGAGGCGGCGCAGATGGCCGTCGCTGAGCCGGTAGTAGATGTGCCGGCCCTCGCGCCGCGTCTCGACGAGCCCCGCGAGCCGCAGCTTGGCCAGGTGCTGGCTGACAGCGGTCCGCGACGCCGCGCACCGCTCGGCCAGCGAGCCGACGTCCGACTCCTCCTGCGCCAGCAGCCACAGGACATGCAGCCGGGTCGTGTCGGCCAGCATCGCGAACACCCCGGTCGCCTCGGCGAGGCGCGCACCGTCCGGCGGGCGCAGATGCGCATCAGGTGCAGTTGACATCGGTTCGCGATCCGTCATGCGGACAGCTTAGGGCTCGCCTTCGCGGCGATGTCGATGACCGGAAACCCACCTCCACATGTGCGCAGATGCGCATCTGTACGTATAGTGATCGGCCGCCCGCCCCTCCGACCAAGGGACCGCCGCATGCTCTCCGTCCTGCGCGACCGCGCCTATCGCCTGCTCTTCACGGCTCAGGTGATCGCTCTGGTCGGAACGGGTCTGGCCACCGTCGCGCTGGGCCTGCTGGCCTATGACATCGCGGGGGCGGACGCCGGTTCGGTGCTCGGCACCGCGCTGGGGATCAAGATGGCGGCGTACGTGCTGATCGCCCCGGTCGTCGGCGCCTTCGCCGACCGGCTGCCGCGCCGGGCGCTGCTGGTCGGCGCGGACCTGATCCGGGCCGGGGTGGCGCTGACGCTGCCCTTCGTCGACCAGGTCTGGCAGGTGTACGTCCTGGTCTTCGCGCTCCAGTCCGCCTCGGCCGCCTTCACCCCCACCTTCCAGGCCGTCATCCCGGAGGTCCTGCCCGCCGAGCGCGACTACACCCACGCGCTCTCCCTCTCGCGGCTCGCCTACGACCTGGAAAGCCTGTTCAGCCCGGCGCTCGCGGCCGGGCTGCTCACGCTGATCAGCTACAACTGGCTGTTCACCGGCACCGTGCTCGGCTTTCTGGCCTCGGCGGCGCTGGTGGTCTCCGCCGTCCTGCCCAAGCCGGTCGCGGCACCCCGCGCCGGCTCCGCCTACACCAAGGCCACCGCGGGCACCCGGCTCTTCTTCGCCGTTCCGCGGCTGCGCGCCCTGCTCGCCCTCAATCTCGCGGTCGCCGCCGCCGGCGCGACCGTCACCGTCAACACCGTGGTGTACGTGCGCGACCATCTCGGCCGCTCCGCCGCCGATGTGCCGCTCGCCCTCGGCGCGTACGGCGCGGGCTCGATGGCCGTCGCCCTGCTGCTGCCCCGGCTCCTCGACAGGGTCACGGACCGGGCCGTGATGCTGCGCGGCGCCCTCCTGCTCACCGCCGTCCACGTCGCGCTCGGCGCCCTGACGGCGGCCTCCGCGGGAGGGTGGCGATGGCCGGCGCTGCTCGCCGCGTGGGCCGCGTTCGGTGCCGCGTGCTCGATGGTGCTCACACCCGTCGGCCGCCTGGTCCGCCGCTCGGCGCCGGCCGAGGAGCGCACGTCGGTGTTCGCCGCGCAGTTCTCGCTCTCCCACTCCTTCTGGCTGCTGACCTACCCGCTCGCCGGATGGCTCGGCGCGACGGCCGGGCTCCAGTCGGCGGTGATCACGCTGGGCGCGATCGCCTTCGCGGCGGCGCTGCTGGCGGTGTGGCTGTGGCCGTCGCACGACCCGGACCACCGCTCCGGAGCGGGCTCCGGCCCGCTGAGGTCGGCGCACCCGGAACCCACGCGAGCCCGGTGAGGCAGTTCACCGCCCTCAGGCAGTGACTCAAATCTTTCCGTACGATCCTACAAGTGCATTGGTGCACGCGTATGCACATAATGATAGGAGGGTGCCCCGGCACCGTTCTCCCCGCGGCAACATTCCTGGAAGGTGAGCCACGCATGAAGGCCCACGAACACCCTCATCCCCCAGCCCCGGCAGATGCCCACCCGAAGGCGCACGCGTCGGCTCATGACCATGGGCACGATCACGGGCACCACGAGGATCACAGCCACGACCACGATCACGGGCACGACCATGGCCACAGCCACGACCACGGCGAGGGCCGCTGGTCCCGCTGGAAGCACCAGGTCACCCATGTGGTGAAGCCGCACTCGCACGAGGCGGCGGACAAGGTCGACTCCGCGATGGAGTCGTCCGCCGAGGGCATGCGCGCCCTCTGGCTCTCCCTGGCGATCCTGGGCGCCACCGCGATCTTCCAGACCGTGGTCGTCCTCATCTCCGGTTCGGTGGCGCTGCTGGGTGACACCATCCACAACTTCGCCGACGCGATGACCGCGCTTCCGCTCGGCGTGGCCTTCGTCCTGGGACGGCGTGCGGCGAACCGCAAGTTCACCTACGGCTACGGGCGCGCCGAGGACCTGGCCGGAATCGTCATCGTCCTCACCATCGCCGCCTCGGCGGCCCTGGCCGCCTACGAGGCCATAGACCGGCTGATGAACCCGCGCGACGTCTCCCACCTGGGCATCGTCTCCGTCGCGGCGGTCATCGGCTTCATCGGCAACGAATGGGTGGCCCGCTACCGGATCCGGGTCGGACGGAAGATCGGCTCGGCGGCCCTGGTCGCCGACGGACTGCACGCCCGCACCGACGGCTTCACCTCGCTCGCCG
Source organism: Streptomyces sp. NPDC097640 (assembly GCF_040302705.1). NCBI lineage: Bacteria > Bacillati > Actinomycetota > Actinomycetes > Kitasatosporales > Streptomycetaceae > Streptomyces > Streptomyces sp. NPDC097640. The sequence continues at coordinate 431,106 of NZ_JBEOSB010000001.1, read as the reverse complement.
TGCTGCTGGGCGCCGGCGGTGCCGCGCTCGGCTGGCAGCTCGCCGACCCGATCGTCGGCCTGCTCATCACGGCCGCGATCCTGCTCGTCCTCAAGGACGCGGCACGCGAGGTCTTCCGCCGCCTCATGGACTCCGTCGACCCCGCCCTCGTCGACAAAGGCGAGGCCGCGGTGCGCGAGGTTCCCGGGGTGCGCGGCGTGAGTGAGCTGCGGATGCGCTGGATCGGGCACAAGCTGCGCGCCGAGGCCACGGTCGAGGTGGACGGAGGGCTGAGCGTACGGGAGTCGCACGGCGTGGCGGTCGACGTCGAGCATGCGCTGATCCACGCGGTGCCCCGGCTGACCGCCGCCCTGGTGCACACCGACCCGGCTCTCGGACCGGACGTGGACGACCCCCATCTGGCGCTCGCCCACCACATGACATGACATCAGGCCCCGGCTGACCCGGCCGGGGCCGCCACATCGGGCATTCGTCCAGACCAATTGGCGTCAGGGTCCTGGATCCATTCGGCATGCCCTTTTCCGGGAATTCAACTGCCGCCCGCCCATTCCGGCTTCGACGAGCAGGTGACATGACGGCAATAGGTTGTTTACAAAATATCATCGACAACCTATCGACAGCGCCGTCATCGCCTCTTACCTTCGTCAACCAAGCGCCACCTCCCCGATTCCGGCCATCTTCGGCCGCGCCGACTCCCCGAACGCTGGGAAGTCTCAGTTGCCCCGATCGGATCAGTGAGACCCATGAACAAACCGCGCTTGGCCCTTGTACTGACAGCAACGACCCTGACGCTCACGTCCTGCGGAATGGGCGGCCAGACCTCCAGCGGCAGTGACGCCGCAGGCGCTCGGTCCATCGTGGTCGACGAACCGTTCGCGCCGGCCGCCAACTGGGCCCTGGAGACCGACGACTCCTTCGTCCTCAGCAAGGCGGGCTGCCTGGAGACCCTGGTGAAGTACCAGACGGGCGGCGGGATCAAGCCGATGCTCGCCGCCTCGTGGAAGCAGACCCGCCCGACCACCTGGGACTTCACCCTCCGCTCGGGAGTGACGTTCCAGGACGGCTCCCCGCTCGACGCCAAGGCGGTGGCCGGAGCCCTGAAACACGCGCTCGCCGCGAAGACTCCGGCCCCCGGATTCTCGCCCGACACGATCGCCGGCGTCACGGAGGTGGACGGCTCGACCGTGCGGATCACCACCCCCGCCCCCGACGCCCTGCTGCCCTTCCGGCTCGCCGCCCCCAACACCGGAATACTCGCCCCGAAGGCCTACACCGGATCGTCGACCGATCCCGAAGGAACGTGCACCGGTCCGTTCCGCATCACCAAGGAAATCCCCCAACAGGCAATCCAGCTCAAGCGCAATCCGAAGTACTGGAACGGCCCGGTGAAACTGGCCTCCGCCGAGGTACGGTTCATCGCGGACGGCGCCAAACGGGCCACCCAGATACAGACCGGGGAAGCCCAGATATCCAGAAAGCTTCCCGTCCCGAGCGTCCAGGACCTCAAGGGGAACTCCTCCGTCGAGGTGCTGACCGAACAGCTTCCCCGAACCACGGAACTCGTCCTCAACAACAAAAAAGCCCCCTTCGACAATGAGAAGGTGCGGCAGGCGTTCCAGGCGGCGATCGACACCAAGGCGATCACCGACGCCGTCTACCAGGGGGCGGGGCGGCAGGCCGTCGGCCCGTTCGGCCCCGGAGAACCCTGGACGCCCGACGGGGCCGCCCCGGTGAAGGCCGACCCGGCCAAGGCCAGGGCCCTGCTCTCCGAGGCCGGGGTGAAGCCCGAGTCGATCAAGGTGTCCCTGATCGCCTACAACGAGGGATCGGGCTTCTCCGATCTCGCCGCCATCATCCAGCAGGAGCTCAAGGCCATCGGCGTGAAGGCGAGCATCCGCACCGGCGACTACGCCTCCGTGGAACCCGACCTGCTCTCCGGCGACTTCCAGGCCGCCCTGCTCTCGCGCAACCACCTCGGCGACATGCCCGACCCGCTGGGCTATCTGACCGCGGACTACACCTGCAAGGGCAGCTACAACCTCTCGCACTACTGCGACCCGAAGACCGACGCCCTCATCAAGAAGGCCGCTTCCGCGAAGGACCCCGAAGCCCGCTACGCCGACTACGCCAAGGTCGCCGCGGAGCTCCAGTCCCGCGCCGTGGACGTCTTCCTCGTCCACGAGACCGAGTCCGTCGCCGTCGCCTCCGGCCTCAAGGGCTTCGCCGTCCACCCGTACTACACCCTCACCGCGAACCTCTCCCTCGGCACCAAGTGACGCCGCACCACCCAAAGGAGCACGCTGTGATCGACTTCCGGCCCAAGTACATCACGTTCGACTGCTACGGCACCCTCACCGCCTTCGGGATGTCCGCCCTCACCCGTGAGCTGTTCGCCGACCGCGTCGCGGCCGAGCGGATGGAGGACTTCCTCGACGACTTCGAGGCGTTCCGGATCGACGAGGTGCTGGGCGCCTACCAGCTCTACCCCGACGTCATCAGGCACGCCCTTCAGCGGGCCTGCGCCCTGTGGAACATCGAATACCGCGACACGGACGGCGCGGCCATCGTCGCCGCCGTGCCCACCTGGGGTCCGCACCCCGATGTGCCGGACGCGCTGCGCACCCTCGCCGAGAGCTATCCGCTGGTCATCCTCTCCAACGCGGCGAACGACCAGATCGGCGGCAACGTCGAGAAGCTGGGCGCCCCGTTCCACGCCGTGTACACGGCCGAGCAGGCCCGTGCGTACAAGCCGCGCTTCCAGGCGTTCGAGTACATGCTGGAGCAGTTGGGCTGCGCCCCCGATGAGATCCTGCACGTCTCCTCGAGCCTGCGCTACGACCTCATCCCGGCCCACGATCTGCGGATCGCCAACAAGGTGTACGTCAACCGGCGCTATGAGCCCAGCGTGCCGTACTACGGCTACCACGAGGTGTCGGCCCTGTCCGAACTGCCCGCGCTGCTCGGGCTGTGAGCGCCGTGAAAACCGTCCCGTACTGGCTGGACACCTCCCCGGCCGGCCCCGACCGCAGCGCGGTGGAGATCGGTGGCCGCACCGATGTGGCGATCGTGGGCGCCGGGCTGACCGGGCTGTCCGCCGCGCTTCATCTGGCCCGCAAGGGCGCCCAGGTCACCGTGCTCGAGCAGGAGAGCGTGGGCTGGGGAGCGTCGGGACGCAACGGCGGCATGTGCACCACGGGGCTGGCCATCGGCTTCCTCACCGCCGTGGAGCGCTACGGCCTTCCCACCGCCAAGGCGGCCTACCTGGCCTACAACGAGGCCATCGACACCGTCGAGAAGCTGGTGGTGGAGGAGGACATCGACTGCGACTTCACCCGCACCGGAAAGCTCAACCTGGCCGCCAAGCCCGCGCACTACGAGCGGCTGGCCCGCACCCATGAGGCACTCGCCGACCTGATCGGTTACCCCACACAGCTGGTCCCCAGGAAGGACATCAGGTCCGAGATCGGATCCGACCACTACCACGGCGCGATGGCGGATCCTCAGGGCGCGGGCCTGCACGTGGGCAAGTTCGTCCGCGGTCTGGCCGAGGCCGCCGCCGCCCAGGGGGTGCGGATTCTGGAGAAGGCCCCGGTCACCGGGGTCCGCCGGGTCAGCGGCACCACGCACGATGTGACCACGCCCATCGGCACCCTCCGCGCCGATCAGGTGCTGGTCGCCACGAGCGGCTACACCGGCTCCCCGTTCCGCTGGCTGCGCAACCGGATCATCCCCGTCGGCAGCTTCATCATCGTCACCGAACCGCTTCGGCAGGAGGTGGTCGACGAGCTCATGCCCACCCGCCGGATGGCCTCCGACTCCAAGAACATCCTCTACTACTTCCGCATCACCCCCGACAACCGGCTGCTGTTCGGCGGGCGGGCGCGGTTCGCCATGTCCAATCCCCAGTCCGACCGGAAGAGCGGACAGATTCTGCGCAAGGGGATGCTCTCGGTGTTCCCGCAGCTCGACGGCGTGCGCATCGACTACCTGTGGGGCGGTCTCGTCGACATCAGCCTCGACCAGATGGTCCACTCCGGCGAGCGGGACGGCCTCTACTACTCCCTCGGCTACTCGGGCCACGGGGTCCAGATGGCCACCCACATGGGCCGGCAGATGGCCGATGTCATGGACGGCCGGCCCGAGGCGAACATCTGGCGCGGCATGAAGTTCCCGCGGGTCCCCGGACACTTCGGGCCCCCCTGGTTCCTGCCGTTCGCCGGGGCCTACTACCGGGCCCTCGACATCATCAAGTAACCCACCGCCCACCTGCCGGAAGAGCCCGGAAAGGAGGAGTGAACGATGGTCAGATTCGCCGTGCGGCGGCTTCTGGTGCTGCTGATCACCCTGCTCGCCGTATCAGCGGCCACCTTCGCCATCCCGTACGCCTCGGGCGGCGATCCCGTCCGGACGATCCTGCGGTCCAGAGTCTCCGACCAGGCCCTCGACCCCTCGGCGATCGCGGCCCTGCGCTCCGAGCTCGGGCTCGACCGGCCGATCCTCGTCCAGTATCTGAGCTGGCTCGGCCATGCGGTGCGTGGGGACTTCGGCCTGTCCTTCACCAGCCGCACCCCGGTCGACCAACTGCTGTCCACCGCCATCGGCGTGTCCGGCACCCTGGCTGTCATCGCCATCGGGCTGGCCTTCCTCGCGGCCCTGCCGCTGGGCACGCTCGCCGCGATGCGGCCGGGGAAACGGGTCGACAACGGAGTGACCCTGGTGACGCAGAGCTTCGTCGCCGTCCCCGAATACTGGCTGGCCCCCATCCTGGTGCTGGTCTTCTCCCGCTACCTCGGCTGGCTGCCCTCGGCCGGATGGCGCGACCCGACGTCCATCATCCTGCCCGCCCTCACCCTCGCACTGCGGCCCATGGCCTACTTCACGCAGGTCACCAGAGCGGCGATGAGCGATGTCCTGGCATCGCCCTATATGACCGCCGCCCGCAGCCGGGGACTGAGCGGAGGCCAGGCGCTGCTGCGGCACGGGCTGCGCAATGCCCTGCTGCCCGTGATGACGCTGTTCTCCCTGTGGTTCGCGGGGCTGCTCGGCGGGTCGGTGGTCGTGGAGGTCATCTTCGCCATCCCCGGAATGGGCCGGCTCGTCTACAACGCCGTGGTCAACCACGATGTCCCGCTGATCCAGGGCGGAATCCTGTGCACCGTGGCGCTGGCGGTCCTGATCACCACCGTGACCGACCTTCTGTACGCAACTGTCAACCCGGCCGTGAGGGTGCACGATGGCGCTGTCTAGCTCGCTTTCCCACGATCCGGTGCCCGCCACCGCCCCCCGGCGCCTCGCCCGCCGGACCGCCACCGGTCTGCGCGTGGTCACCGGCCGGCACTGGACGCTGCGCCTCGGCGCCGTCGCGCTGGCCCTGGTGCTGATCGTCCTGCTGCTCACCCCGTGGATCGCGCCGTACGACCCGGCACACCAGGACCTCGGCCGGCGGCTGGCCGGGCCCGGCGCCCACCATCTGCTCGGCACCGACCAGTTGGGCCGGGACATCCTCAGCAGGCTGATGTACGGCGGCCGCTTCTCGGTCTCCATCGCGGCGGTCACGCTGCTGCTCTCCGCCGTGATCGGCACGGTGATCGGAGCCTTCAGCGCGCGGCGCGGCGGGGTGGTGGACGAGGTGGTCATGCGCACCACCGACCTGCTGATCTCGATCCCCGACGTGATCGTCGCCCTGTTCCTGATCGCGGCCTTCGGCACCGGCTACGGCATGCTCATCGCGGCCCTGACCCTCGTCGGCTGGACCCCCTTCGCCCGCCTGATGCGGGGCCTCGCCCTGGAGATCAACAGCCGGGAGTACATCGAGGCCGCCGAGGCGCTCGGCTGCTCCAAGGCCTTCATCATCTTCCGCCACGTCATCCCCAACGCGCTGCGGCCCGTGCTCTCCCTGGGCTTCCTGCGGTTCGGCCACAAGCTCATCACCGTCGGCGGGCTGTCCTACCTGGGGCTGGGCGTGCAGCCCCCCGACTCCGACTGGGGCGCCATGCTGCTGGACGCCCAGCCGTACATGGAGCGCCTCCCCCTGCTGGTGATCGCGCCCGGCGCCGCGATCTTCGTGACGGCGCTGAGCGTCACCCTGATCGGCCACGGCATGGAGCTGAAACGCAAGAGGAGGACGGATGCCACGTGAGACCACGCCGCCGGCTCCCCCGGTCCGCCGCACCACGCTCACCGCACAGGTCGTGGAGCAGATCCGGTCCCGGCTGCTCACCGGCACCTTCCCGCCCGGCTCCCAGCTGGGCGAGGCCGAACTCGCCGAATCCCTGGGGGTCAGCCGCGGCCCGGTGCGCGAGGCCCTCGCCCGCCTCGTCCACGAGGGACTGCTGCTGAGCCAGCCCCATCGCGGGGTGTTCGTGCCGCTGCTCGGCGAGGCCGACGTCCTCGACATCTACTACGCCAGGGAGGCGCTCGAGGCCGCCGCCTTCCGCCGGGTCATCACCTCGCCCAGACCGCCCGGCCTGCTGCCGGCCCTCGGCGAGACGGTGGACGAACTCGCCCGTGCCACGCGCACCGGTGACTGGTCGAAGGTGGCCGACCTCGATGTGCGGTTCCACTCCCTGGTGATCGAGGCGGCCGGCAGCCCCCGGCTGACCCGCATGTTCGGCACCGTGATCGCCGAGACCCGGCTGTGCCTGAACCTGCAAGCCGACGCCGACCCCGCGCGCCTCGACCTCGTCGACGAACACCGGGAACTGGCGCGGCTGATCGCGGGCGACGACGTCGACGCCGCGCTGGCCACCCTCGCCCAGCACTTCGAAGAAGCCACCGTGACCGTGCGGAACCGCCTTCGCGCGGTCCGACGCTGAAGGGAACCCGGACCATGCGCCTGCCTCACCGTCCCCCGCCGGCCCCCGTGACCACCGGCGACACCGCGCTCGAGATCCGGGACCTGCGGGTGGAGTTCCCGGAGTCCGGTCACGCCTCCGCCACCCCCGCGGTCGACGGCCTCGACCTGACCGTCCGGCGCGGCGAGATCGTCGCGCTGGTCGGCGAGTCGGGCTCCGGCAAGACCATGACGGCGCTGAGCGCCATCGGGCTGCTGCCGCCCGGCGCCCGGGTCACCGGCGGCCGGATCACCCTCGGCGAGGAGAACCTGACCGCCCTGCCGCCGAAGCGGATGAACCGCATCCGCGGGCACCGGCTGGCCATGCTCTTCCAGCAGCCCAAGGTCATGCTCGACCCGACCTGCACGGTGGGCAGCCAGGTCGCCGAGCCGCTGCGGCTGCACCGAGGGCTCAGCCGCCGCCAGGCGAAGGCGCGCGTCGTGGAACTCCTGCGCGACGTCGGCATCCCGGAACCCGAGCGCAGAGCCGCCTCGTACGCACACCAGCTCTCCGGCGGCATGGCCCAGCGGGTGATGATCGCGGCGGCCCTCGCCGCCGACCCCACCATGATGATCGCCGACGAGCCGACGACCGCGCTCGACGCCACCGTCCAGGCCCAGATCCTGCGGCTGCTCCGCCGCAAGCAGCGCGAGTCCGGCATGGCCGTGCTGCTCATCACGCACGACCTCACCATCGTCACCTCGATCGCCGACCGGGTGGCCGTCATGTACGCGGGGCGGGTGGTGGAGGAGGGATCGGTGCGCGAGGTCTTCGACGCCCCCGAACACCCCTACACCCGCGCCCTGCTGAAGGCGTCGCTGCTCCAGTCCGAGGAGGGCAGGCTCTTCTCCATCCCGGGCAGCGCGACCCAGTCCCGCGGCCTGGACCGCGGATGCCGGTTCCAGCCCCGATGTCCGCTCTCCCAGGACCTGGGCATCACCGGCCGGTGTTCGGGCGCCGAGCCGCCGCTGCACACCCACGGTGGTGAGCACCGCTGCCGCTGCTGGGCGTCCCAGCCCGGCGGCGAGCCCGTCGGCGAGGCGGTGGCCGTATGACCGCGCTCGTGGAAGCGGACCGCGCCCCCGGCCCCGCGGCGGGACAGCCGCTCGTCGTCGTGGAGGACCTGGTCAAACACTTCCCGGTGAAGGGCCGCGCGTTCGGCGGCAAGAGCTATGTCCACTCGGTCGACCATGTGTCGTTCACCATCGCCCCCGGAGAGGTCCTGGGTCTTGTGGGTGAGTCGGGCTGCGGCAAGTCCACCCTGGCCAGGGCCATGCTCGGGCTCACTCCGGTCGACTCCGGGCGTGTCTTCTTCGACGGCGTCCATGTCGCCCGGACCAGGGGCCGCGGCCGCAAGGCCCTGCGCCGTTCGATGCAACTGGTCTTCCAGGACCCGTTCGCCGCGCTGGACCCGCGGATGCGACTGGGCACCAGCCTCGAGGCCCCGCTCGCCCAGCACGGCCTGGGGACCCGGGAGGAGCGCCAGCAGCGCATTCTCCAGGTCCTCGGCCAGGTGGGGCTCGACGCGTCGTTCCTCGGCCGGCGCCCGGGCGAATGCTCCGGCGGCCAGCTCCAGCGGCTCGTGGTGGCCCGCGCCCTGCTGCTCCGCCCACGCCTGCTGATCTGTGACGAGCCGACCTCCGCGCTCGACGCCTCCGTCCGCGCCCAGATCCTCAACCTCCTCGTCGAGCTCAAGGACGAGCTGGATCTGACCCTGCTGATGATCTCCCACGACCTGCGCGTCGTACGGCACATCTGCGACCGGGTGGCGGTCATGTATCTCGGCGAGATCGTCGAAGTGGCCTCCCGGGAGGAGCTGTTCGAACGCCCCGCCCACCCCTACACCCGGGCGCTGCTGGACGCCTCGCTGCCGGAGGCGTCCGCCGGGGAGGGCGAGTTCGGCGCACTGCGCGGTGAGCCGCCCAGCCCGGTGAGCCCGCCCTCCGGGTGCCGCTTCCACCCCCGCTGCCCCCTGGTCGGCGAGCGGTGCCGCACCCAGGCCCCCACGCTGGGCGCGGGCCCCGCGGGCCGCCTCGTCTCCTGCCACTACCCGAGCGCGTGACGCGCCGCCCGAACGAAGAGAGCGAGCCGATGACCACTGTCGAGACCGCGCCCGCCACCCCGCTGACCTGGCGGCCGCCCGCCGGGGCGCTGTGGTCCGGGAGATGGGTGGACGGCGCGTCCACGATGCCTGTGCACGATCCGGAGGACGGCCGCCTGCTCGGCCATGTCACGGACACCAGCCCCGCCGAGGTCGACGAGGCCGTCACCGGCGTGGCCGCCGCCGTCGCCTCCGGGGCGAGCTGGCCCGCCTGGAGGCGGCGCGAGGCGCTGGACACGGCCGCCGGGCTGGTCCTGCGCCACCGCGAACGGCTGGCCGAGGTGATCTCCCGGGAGGGCTGCAAGACGCTGCGGGAGGCGAACGGCGAGGTGTCCCGCGCCGCGGAGACCCTGCGGCTCTCGGCCCAGCAGACCCACCGCCTCACCGGTGAGACCCTGCCGTTCTCCGACACCTCCCGCGGCGAGGGCCGGCTGGGCTGGTACACCCGGGAACCGGTCGGGGTGGTCGCCGCCATCACCCCCTTCAACGACCCGCTCAACCTGGTCGCGCACAAGGTGGGCCCGGCCCTGGCCGGCGGGAACGGCGTGGTCCTCAAGCCGGCCGAGGCCACCCCGCTCACCGCGCTGGCGTTCGCCGAGATCCTGCTGGACGCCGGGGTGCCCGCCGGGCGGATCGCGGTCGTCCCGGGCACCGGCGGCGGTGCGGGCCGCGCCCTGGTCAGCCACCCGCTGGTGGACCTGGTGTCCTTCACCGGCGGCCACCGGACCGGAGACGCGGTGGCCGGCGCCGCCGGAGCCAAGAAGACCCTCATGGAGCTGGGCGGGAACAACGCCGTCCTCGTCCTCGACGACGCGGACACCCGGGCGGCCGCGCAGGCCGTGGTGGCGGGGGCCTTCGGTGTGGCGGGGCAGAACTGCCTGTCGGTGCAGCGGGTCTTCGTCGCCGCGCGCGTCTTCGCGCCCTTGCTCCGGGATGTGCTCGCGGCCACCGAGGAGCTACGGGTGGGCAGCAAGGCCGATCTCCGTACGGACATCGGTCCGCTCATCAGCGAGCGCGAGGCGCGCCGGGTCGAGGAGTGGGTGCGGGAGGCGCGCGAGGGCGGCGCGGTGGTGCGCGCCGGAGGCCGCCGGGACGGCACTTTTTACTGGCCGACCGTGCTCACGGACGTCCCGGCGGACGCGAAGGTGATGACCGAGGAGATCTTCGGCCCGGTGCTGGTGGTCGAGCCGGTCGACACGGTGGACCAGGCCGTCGCCCGCGCCAACGACACCCGCTACGGCCTTCAGGCGGGCGTCTTCACCACCTCGCTGGACACCGCCTTGGACATCGCGGAACGGCTCCGGGTCGGCGCCGTGATGATCAACGACAGCAGCGACTTCCGGATCGACGCGATGCCCTTCGGCGGGCCCAAACGGTCGGGCGTCGGCCGTGAGGGGGTGCGGTATGCCGTGGAGGCCATGACCGAGCCCAAGGTCGTCGCCGTACGCCGTGGCGCATGACCGTCTGCCGTCTCAGTCGTGCGACGGAGCCCCGGTGACCATGTGATCGGCGTGGTTGACGGCCTCGACGACCAGCCGGCGCAGGTGGCCGTCGTGGAGCGAGTACACCGAGCGGCGGCCCTCCTTGCGCACCCGGACCAGCCCGGCCAGCCGCAGCTTGGCCAGGTGCTGGCTCACCGCGGGGCGGGCCGCCCCGCTGGCCTCGGTGAGGGTGTTGACATCGGCCTCGCCCCGGGCGAGGGACCACACCAGATGCAGCCGGGTCGGGTCGGAGAGCAGCGAGAAGACATGGGCGGCCGCGGAGAACTGCGCCGCGCCGCTGGGATGCGTATGCGACCTGGTCGGGGTCGCCGGCCCGTCATTCACCGGCATCCGCCGGCCCAGCGAGCTGATTGATGCATGCGTGCATTCATATGCACATAATGGTACAGGCGCATGCATGGTGTCCAATGCGACCCCCGTCACGCCCCGGCGCGGCTGTCCGCCGAGAATGGCCACCGGCGAGATCAGGGCCCGACCGCAACAGCTTCGCAGGGAAATGGCATGACAGACGGCGCACAACACATCCACGGCACCACCCGCGCCCAGGACGGCACGGCCCTGGCCTATCAGCTCCAGGGGTCCGGGCATCCGCTCGTGCTCCTGGCCGGGCAGGCCAACAACCACCACTGGTGGGACGGCGTGCGCGAGGACTTCCACGCCACGCACCACACGATCACCGTCGACTACCGGGGTACCGGCGCAAGCGGCAGACCCCACGAGGGCTACTCCACACGGCAGTTCGCCGAGGACGTGATCACGGTCCTGGACCAGCTGGGCGTCGAGCGCGCCGATGTCTACGGGACGTCCATGGGCGGCCGGGTCGCCCAATGGGTCGCCGCCCGCCACCCGGAGCGGGTCCGGCGCCTCGTCCTCGGCTGCACCTCACCCGGCGGCCCGCACGCCGTCGAGCGCGACGCCTCGGTGCGGCGCGCCCTCGCCCAGGCGGATCCGCGCGCCGCGCGCGAGGCCCTGCTGGATCTCATGTACTCCCCCGCCTGGCTGGCCACCCACCCCGGCCCGTACTCGACCCTCGGCGATCCGGACATGCCCGCACACGCCCGGCGGGGCCACCTGAGGGCCAGCAACGAGCACGACGCCTGGGACGCCCTCCCCGGCATCGGCGCCCCCACCCTCCTCCTGCACGGCGACCAGGACCGGCTCACACCGCCGGACAACATCCCCCTGCTCGCCGCCCGCATCCCCCACGCGACGACACATGTCTTCCCCGGTGCCCGACACGCCTACTTCGAGGAGTGCCGGCCCGCAGCCGGCGCCCTGGTGTCCGGGTTTCTCACGGCGGAGCGGTGGTGAGCGGACGCGCGGTCCCGGGGCCGTGCCCTCGGCGCGCGCGATCGGCCCGGAGCTGATCTGCTGGTTGAGGGGCCTTCGTACGTGTTCTCCGGAGGAACCATGAGTCGCTATCGAGTCGCGCAGGTCACCGCCCCTGGCGGTAGGTTCGAGCTGGCCGAGCGAGAGGTGCCGCGGCCAGGACCGGGCCAGGTGAGGATCACCGTGGAAGCGTGCGGGATCTGCCACAGTGACGCGCTCTTCGTGAACGGCGGACTACCGGGCGTGTCGTTCCCCGAGGTCCCCGGACACGAGATCGCCGGGCACCTCGAGGAGCTGGGCGAAGGCGTTCAGGACCGTGGATGGCAGGTCGGTGACCGGGTCGCGGTCGGCTGGTTCGGCGGCAGCTGCGGCTACTGCCGGCCCTGCCGCGAGGGCGACTTCATCGTGTGCCAGAACCTGAAGGTCCCGGGATGGGCGTACGACGGAGGCTTCGGCGAGCAGGTGATCGCCCCCGCCGACGCCCTGGCCCGGATCCCCGACGGACTGTCGGCGAGCGATGCAGGGCCGATGGCCTGCGCGGGCGTGACCACGTACAACGGGCTGCGGCGCAGCTCCGCCCGGCCGGGCGATCTGGTCGCCGTGCTCGGCCTCGGCGGCCTCGGGCACCTGGGGGTGCGGTACGCGGTGGCGATGGGCTTCGAGACCGTGGGGATCGCCCGCGGCGCCGAGAAGGCCGACTTCGCCAAGCGGTTGGGCGCCCACCACTACATCGACAGCACCTCCGGGACGCCGGTCGCCGAGGCGCTCCAGTCCCTCGGCGGCGCCAAGGCCGTCCTGGCCACCGCCGGGAGCTCCGAGGCCATCACGGCCACCGTGGACGGCCTGGCCCACCGCGGGGAGCTGGTGGTGATCGGAGCGGACGCCGCACCGATGGCCATCACCCCGGCCCAGCTGCTCATGCACGCCCGCGTCGTCCGGGGCCACCCGTCGGGCACCTCCCAGGACGTGGAGGACACCATGGCGTTCAGCGCCCTGCACGGCATCCGCCCGATGACGGAGACCGTGCCGCTGGACCACGCCGACGAGGCCTACCAGAAGATGCTCGCCGGCCAGGCCCGTTTCCGGATGGTGCTCACGACAGGCTGATCGCCACGGGAAGGTGGCGGGGGCCGCGCAGCACGGCGTTGGCGCGGTACGGCGGCGGGTCCTCCAGCAGCCGGAAGTCCTTGACCCGGCGGAAGAGTTCGGGGAGGGCGAGGTGTGCCTCGATGCGGGCGAGCGGGGCGCCGAAGCAGTAGTGGATGCCGGTGTAGAAGCCGAGGTGCTGGTTGTCCTTGCGCTCGGGCGTGAACCGGTCGGGGTCCTCGAAGCGTTTCGGGTCGCGGTTGGCCGCGGCCAGCATGAGCCAGACCGGGGAGCCCTTGGGGATGGTGGTGTCGGCGACGTCGATGTCGGCCAGGGCGGTGGTCCACGGGACGAACTGCACCGGGGGCTCGTAGCGCAGCACTTCCTCGATGAGCGGGGTGGCCAGGTCCGGCTCGTTCTGGAACCGCCGGAGGATGTCGGGGTGGCGCAGCAGGGTGAGCGTGGTGTTGGTGATCAGGTTGACGGTGGTTTCGTGGCCGGCGACCAGGAGCAGCACCGCCGTGGCCACCAGATCCGCCGGTGTCATGCTGCCGCCGGGGCCGGTCTGGGGGGCGAGCGCGCTGAGGATCCCGGGGCGGGGATGGCGGCGTGAGTCGTCGATCAGGTCGGACAGGTAGGCGCCCATCGCCTGGCGTGCCGTGTCTGCCTTCTCCTTACCGTTCTCGCCGGGGTGGGGGTCGACTCCGGCCGCCAGGGCGTCGGCCCAGCCGTGGAAGCGCGGCTCGTCCTCACGTGGCACGCCGAGGACCTTGCAGATGGCCGTGACCGGAAGGGGGTAGGAGAAGTCGTCGACGATGTCGACCTGGTCCTTGCCTTCGAAGGTGTCGAGCAGTTCGGTGACCACCTTGGCCAGGTCTGCTTGCAGGTCGTAGAGGAACCTGGGGCTGTTCGGGGGGCCGAACGGGCAGTTCGCCGCATTGCGCAGCCGGTCGTGTTCGGGTGGATCGGTGAAGATGAAGCTCAGCGGCAGGCCCGTGTTCTCCTCCGATTCCCCGGGGCGGGCGCAGCCGGCCCCGCGGTGGCGTGTGTCGTTGCTGAGCCGTGGGTCGTTGGCCAGGCTCCTCACCTCGTAGTAGGTGCTGACCAGGTAGGTGCCGTCGTCCTCCCGGATGACCGGCTGCTTGCGCAGCTCCGCGTAGAGCGGATACGGATCGGCCCGGTTGGCGTAGTCGTTGATGCGTTCGGACATGCTGCCGAGCGTCATGGTGTCTCCTAGGGGCTTCGGGCGGTCCAGGGCCGGTGGTCAGGCCCGCGACGGGACGAACTCGATACGCCGCTCGCTCGGTGAGTGACCCGTCAGCGTGACGGTGGGCTGGTGGGTGGGGAGGTGGGGGTCGGGCAGGGCGGGATCGATCGGCTGCGGCGCTTCCGTCCGGCGGTCGACCAGGGGATAGTCGGGCGGGAACGGCGCGCCGCGCTCGATCCGCTCCCGGTAGAACCCCAGCCACTTCGCCCGGTCGAAGAAGGCGGCGGCGATGACACGGCCGCGGTATCCGTACACCGCGACGAACGCCTTCTCGGCGAGTGCCCCTTGGGCGATGACCAGTTGGTCGCCCATCGTGGGGACGCCCACGGATTTGATGTTGACGCCGAACTGGACGGACCAGAACGTCGGCAGCCATAGATGCGGACTGCGGTCGGGAGCCGCGCAGATCATGTTGTGGGCGGCGATCTCGGCCTGTTCGACCGCGTTGCCCCAGTGTTCCAGCGCCAGGAACTGGTAGTCGAACAGCGGATGGGGGCTGCGTGCGACGTCACCGGCGGCGTAGATGTCATCGGTGACGATGCCGTTGACGTCGAACACCCGGCATCCGGCGTCGCAGGCGATCCCCCGGGGACCCGCGGCCACCCCGGAGCCGGCGAGCCATTCGGTGTTCCGGATGGCGCCGAGCGCGGTCACCGCCACGTCCACGTCGATCGCCGCGCCATCGGACAGATGGGCGCGCCTGAGCCGTCCGGCCTCGTCGCCCTCCAGCGCGGTCACGCTGGTGCCGCAGCGCAGGTCCACCCCGCGATCGCGCTGAAGCCGGGCCGCCACCTCGCCGACGACCCCGCCGAGCGCGCCCACCAGCGGTGTCGGGCCGCGTTCTGCGACGGTGACCGCAAGGCCCCGCTCCCGGCAGGCGGAGGCGACCTCGGACCCCGTGAAACCGGCGCCGATCACCAGCACCCGGGACGGGCCGGCGGCCAGCTTCCGGTACAGCCGGGCGGCGTCGTGGCGGGTACGCAGCACGAACACCCCGTCCAGCGCCTCCTGTTCGGGGTAGAACCAGGGGCGCGCCCTGGTTCCGGTGGTGATCAGCAGCCGGTCGTAGGCAACCGTGTCGTTGTTGGCCAGGCGTACCTGCTTGGCGTCCCGGTCCAGGCTCTCGGCGGCGACGCCCAGCCGCCACTCGGCGTCGATGTCGCGCCGCCGCGGCAGCGCGGTGTCCTCGGCGTCCGCCCGCCCCAGCAGCACCTGCTTGGACAGCGGCGGCCGGTCGTACGGCTCGTACGGCTCATCGCCGATCATGGTCAGGGAACCGGTGAACCCCGTCTCGCGCAGGGTCTCCGCCGCGCGCAGACCGGCCAGCGAGGCACCGACGACGACGATGCGGCCCGCTCGCCGAAGGACCTCGACATCGCTCTCAGCCGACACGGGGTTCCACCCCCTTCGTCGGCTCGTCGGAGTAGTCGACGAGGATGGCCTGGACCGGACAGGCCGCCGCGGCCCGCTCCACCAACTCGCGCTGCGCCTCGTCGAACTCCGGCGAGAACAGCAGCGCCTCTTCGCCGTGCAGGGCGAACACGTCCGGGGCGAGGAACACGCACTGCGCGAACCCCTGGCACCGATTGAGGTCGACGACAAGTCTCATCTGGAACCCGCTCCCTGCTCGGGCCGCGGTCACCGCAGACTACGCGGCCCCTGCGCTTGGTCCACACGATTGGTCGGCATGCCTCCCCACCAGGATCGACCCCCCGGGAGCGGATCGCAAAGCGGGAACGGCTGTGGCCGGCCTGGTTTATCGCGTTTGCGTGTGCTCGCGTCGCGCCGTGGTGTCGCTGCCGTCCCACTGGTAGCGATCCGTGCCGGCCAGGCCCAGGAACTGCAAGACGCGTTCGACGAACTCCTCCCGCAGCTCCTCGAGTGTCTCCGGCACGTTGTAGTACGTGGGGATCATGGGGTACACGGTGGCTCCCGCCTCGGTGACGGCGACCATGTTGCGCAGATGAATGAGATTCAGTGGCGCTTCCCGGAGGCAGAGGACGAGTTTCCGCCGTTGCTTCAGCATCACATCCGCGGCTCGCTCGACGAGGCTCTCCGTATGGCCGTGAGCGATGCGTCCGATGACGCCGACCGCACACGGCATAATGATCATTGCGTCGGTCGGGTAGCTGCCGCTGGTCACCGGTCCTGACATATCGGCCGGATCCAGGAAGCGTACTTTCGGTGATGTCGCGTCCAAAGCCTCGACCACCGAGTCCGGATCTTCACCGGTGCGGAATTCGAAGGCCACCAGTTTGCGCCCATTGGCCGACACCAGAAGATTGACATGGCCGACCCGGTCGTCCCGCTGAAGCGCGGCGAGCAGGCACTTGGCCACACCGGTGCCGCCCGCTCCTGTGACAGCAACCGTCACATTCTGCTGGGTCACGAGTGTCCCTTTCCTGGCTCATCCCCGTGGTTGAGGACCGCTGTCCGTCACGGTCCGAGAGGCACGCTGATCGGTACCTCGCCGTGTGATCGCCGAAACCCCGTCATTCACCCGGGCGGCGTCCGCCTGCCGCCTCGGACTCGGACTGAGACTCCGACTCGGCGGCGAGGACCTTGGCGCGCACATCCGCCGGGTAGACGCCGTCGAAGGTCGCGGGCGGGACGCGTCCGCTTCCCACCGCCGGGAGCAGCGCGTCGTGCACGACGACGGCACCCCAGCCGTTGTGGAGTTCCTCCTCGAGGAAGCACGGGTACCACGGCATGATCGGCCCGTGCCACTGCTCCTGGCGGAGTGACGGATGCACCCTGGTCGCCAGCGCCCACAGGAGATCCGCGTCATTCGACGGATCCACATCGTCGTCGAGTACGTAGACGACCGGGGAGAGCCGGCCGACGCGGGTGCCGTTCAGTACCTCACCGACGCGGTGCACGAATCGCGCGCTGTCCATCCCCGGCAGCACATCGCGCCAGTTCTGCGGGACCGTGATCACCGTCCAGAAGCAGGCGGCGCCGAGCGGCAGCCAGGCAGTCGTGATGGGCAGTCCCGCCTTCCGCAAGACCGCGACGGCCTCTGCCGAGATACCGGCGGCCGGTGCGACATGCGAGTCGTCCACAGGCCGTCCGGCGGCGGCCAGCGGCCAGATGGGGTTCCCCCGGTACGTGATCGCTTCGATGCCGAACAGCGGCTGTGGCGACGTCTCGGGCAGCGCCCAGCCGTGGAACTCGGCGAACGGGCCTTCCACGGCATCACGCGTCGCGGACAGACGCCCCTCGATGACGACCTCGGCGGAGGCCGGCACTTCCAGGTCGTTCGTCTCACACCTCACCACGTCGACGGGTCTGCCCAGCACCGCTCCGAGATACGCGCCCTCGTCGACCTCGGTCGGGACGGTCATTCCGCCGACGACGGAAACACCCGGGTCGCCGCCCTGGACGAGGGCGTAGGGCATCGGCTCGCCGAGGGCCTCCCACTCGCGCCAGATCATGCCGAGGTGCTGGCTCGGCAGCACCAGTCCGGTCATGTGCCGGTCGTCGATCATCATGATGCGAGAAATGGACCAGTTCGTCCAGCGGCCGTCCGGTGTCCTCGCGACGATCACACCCCACGTGTTGACGTAGGGGCCGCCGTCGTCCTGGTGAACGAACGGGATCGGAAATCGGCCGAGACGAGCCTCGTCACCCAGCAGGATGTTCTCCTTGCAGGGCACCGAGTCGGCTGCCACACGCCGCGGCGGGAGCAGTTGCCTGGCGCCTGCCTCCCTGAGACATTCGACCAGCTCGGCAGGGGTCGTCGTATACGGCAGGCCGAGGGAGAGGGAGATCCGCGCCAGCGGATTCCCCGGAACGCTCGAGAGTGCGCCGGGGGCTCCGATCATGCGGAATCCCTCTCCGACTCCGTCGAGGTGCTCGAAGAACGGGGCGGGCCGGCCGTTCTCGGTGGAGCGTCGCGTGACGGCCGCCGCTTCCAGGTTCGGATCGATCACGCGGGAGATGCGCTGAACATCTCCCAGCGCGTCGAGCGCGGAGATATAGGACCGGAGGTCGGTGATGTCGGCCATCAGTTCCTCACTCCTTTCGATTCGGATGGGTGAGGCATGGGTGAGGGATGGGTAAGGCATGCCGCTCTTTCAGCGTGCCGTCGGCGGCGCGATCCTGCCGGGCGCCCAGTGGCTGCCGCGCGGTCCACCCCGTAGCGTCGGGATTACCGACGCGCACATGGCCGCGTCTGAAGGAAAAGCCACCGTGCTCGCACGAAAGGTGGCAGCTCACGATGACCGCACAACGCACCGTCCGAAGCGTGACCTACGATCTGCTGCGCTCCTTGGGGCTCACCACCGTCTTCGGCAACCCCGGCTCGACCGAACAGCCCTTTCTTCAGGAATTCCCCGACGATTTCACCTACGTACTGGCGCTCCAGGAGGCCTCCGTCATCGCGATGGCCGACGGCTTCGCCCAGGTCACCGGGCGCCCGGCCCTGGTCAACGTGCACTCCTCGGCAGGTCTGGGAAACGCCCTGGGAAACCTGGTGGCGGCGTACCACGGCAGCACTCCCCTCATCGTCACCTCGGGGCAGCAGCACCGGGAGCTGGTGATCGGCGATCCGTACCTGGGCAACCGTGAGGCCACCACCATGCCGAAGCCCTGGGTGAAGTGGTCGTACGAGCCCGCGCGCGCCGAGGATGTCCCGGAGGCGTTCATGCGGGCCTACGCGATGGCCTTGCAGCCGCCCGCGGGGCCGGTCTACCTGTCGATCCCCTTGGACGACTGGAAGCGGCCGCTGGCCGGCTACACCCGCGTCCGGACGGTCGGCAACCGGGTCGCCCCGGACCCGGACCGCCTGCGGCAGTTCGCCGACCGCATCTCCGCCAGCAGCCGCCCCGCGCTGGTCTTCGGGCCGGAGGTGGACCGCGGCGGCGGCTGGGACACGGCGATCGCCCTGGCGGAGAAACTGCGCGCGGCCGTCTACGGCGCCCCGCTGCTGGACCGTGCCTCCTTCCCCGAGGACCATCCCCTCTTCCGCGGGCCGCTCGGGATGTCCGTGAAGACCATCAGCGACCGGCTGACCGGGCACGACCTGGTCGTCGTCATCGGCGCCGAGGCGTTCCGGTACTACCCCTACATCCCCGGCGACTACCTCCCGGCAGGCACCGAACTGCTCCAGATCACCGCGAACCCCGAGGTCGCCGCGGCGGCGCGGGTGGGCGACAGCCTCCTCGGCGACACGCATACGGCGATCGGCCTGCTGCTGAACATGGTGGCGGACGGCTCCGCGCGCACCGCCCCGGCGCCGATGGAGCGGCCACGGGAGCTCCCGCGGACGCCCGACAGCCCGCTCACACCGCCGGAGGTCTACGCAGCGCTCAGCAGAGTCAGGCCGGCCGACGCCGTCATCGTCAACGAGTCGACCTCCACCATGGCGCAGCAGGTCGAGTGGCTTCCGACGGTCAGGACCGGCTCGTTCTTCGCCACGGCCAGCGGCGGTATCGGCTGGGGCACACCGGCCGCGGTGGGAGTGGCCCTGGGCGACCGGGACAGGGGCGTCGAACGGTCCGTCCTCGGCCTGATCGGCGACGGCTCGTTCCAGTACTCCGTACAGGCCGTCTGGACCGCGGCTCAGCACAACCTGCCGATCGTCTATGTGGTCATGCGCAACGGCGAGTACTCCATCCTCAAGAGCTTCGCGGTGCTGGAGGAGACACCGGGCGTCCCGGGCCTCGACCTGCCCGGTCTCGACATCGCCACCGTGGCCCGGGGCTTCGGCTGCCGCGCGGTCGATGTCAGGACCACGGAGGACCTGGAGCACGAGCTCACGGAGGCCCTGGCCGCCGACACCACCACGGTCATCGTGGTGTACACGCAGCCGCAGAAGGCAATGCTGTAGCGCAGCCGACGCGTGCGACGGTGTGCACGCACGAACGATGGGATCTCTGCCGTGCTGAAAGACACCACAGCCGTCGTCACCGGCGCCTCCAGCGGCATCGGCGCCGCCGTCGCGCGAGCACTCGCCGCGGAAGGGGCCACGGTCGCCCTGCTCGCGCGGCGCCGCGACAAGCTGGCCGAACTCGCCGAGACCATCAACACGCGCGACGGCGGCCGGGCGCGGATGTACGAGGCCGACGTCACGCATGCCGACGCTGTACGCGACACGATCGACGCCGTGGCCCGCGACTGCGGCGGCGTCGACATCCTGGTCAACAACGCCGGGGGCGGCTCCTGGGGGCCCGCTGTCACCGCCGAACTGGCCGACTGGCACAACACGGTCGAGCTGAACGTCAACGGAGTGCTCAACGCCACCCACGCCGCACTGCCGCACCTCACCCGCGCCGCCGCGACCCACGGGCGTGGTGTCGCCGACATCGTGACCATCAGCTCCGTCGCCGGGCGCAGAGTGCCCAGCGCGAACAGCAACGTCTACTCGGCCACCAAGCACGCCGTCGGCGCCTTCTCCGAAGCCCTCCGGCAGGAACTCGCCGAGCAGCATGTACGCGCCGGCCTGGTGGAACCCGGCATCGTCGCCACCGAGCTCACGACCAGCGGCCACGCCTACACGCCCGAAGCGGCGAGCGTCGCCGGATACGGCCCGCTCCAGCCGGACGACATCGCGGCCACCGTCGTGTTCATGGTGACCCGCCCGCGCCACGTCGCCCTCAACGAGCTGCTCGTACGGCCGACGGAACAGACCAACTGACCAGGGCTCAGGAGCAGAAGTCCGCGATGGCGGCGGTGAGGATGCCGGTGAGGCGGTCCAGCGAGGCGAGGTCGACGTACTCGGTGGCCGCGTGGGCGCCCGCCCCGTCCACGCCGAAGAGCAGACAGGGGATGCCGGCGCGGTCCAGGAGGGCGCAGTCGGTCCAGAAGGCTTCGGCGCGCACCGCGGGCGGGTGGCCGAGGGTCTGCTCGGCGTGGCGGGCGAGGGTGCGCACGATCAGGGCTTCGGGGTCGGCCGCGAAGGGCTCGCGGTGCAGGCCGCGGGCCAGGCGGTAGCGGAAGTCGGGGACCGTGGCGGCGAGGCGGTCGAGAACGGTGGTCAGTTCGCGCTCGACGCTGTCGGCGTTCTCGCCGGGGACGGTGCGGCGCTCCAGGGTGATGCGGCAGTGCGCCGGGTAGGTGGAGGGTTCCTCGCCGCCGCGGATGACGGAGGCGTGCACGGTGCCGGTGCCCAGGAGGGGGTGTGCCGGGCCCTGTGCGAGGCGCTGTGCCAGTTCTTCCAGGGCGACCAGGAAGTGGCCGGCCTTGGCGATGGCGTCGATGCCGAGTTCGGGGCGTGAACCGTGGGCGGCGCGGCCTTCGATCTCGACGTCGAACCAGGCGAAACCCTTGTGGGCGAGGGTGACTTCGAGATGGCTCGGTTCGGTGACGACGGCCGCGTCGGCGGTGAAGGACTCCAGCACCTCCTCGGTGCCCGAGCTGCCGTGCTCCTCGTCGGCGACGCAGGCGAGGATGACATCGCCGCGCAGGGGTCCGTGGGCGGTGGCGCGGGCGGCAGCGACCATCATGGCCGCGATGCCGCCCTTCATGTCGAAGGCGCCGCGGCCGTACATCCTGCCGTCGCGGATGCACGGGTCGAGCGGGTCGCCGTCGTAGTCGGCGAGGCTGACGGTGTCGAGGTGTCCGTTGAGCATGAGGGAGCGGCCTCCGCCGGTGCCGCGGGCGACGGCGACGAGCGAGGGCCGGCCGGGGCGCTTCTCCAGGCGGTGGACCTCGAAGCCGCGGGCGGCCAGCCATGCGCCGCAGAAGCCGGCGATGGCGGCCTCGCCGCCCCCGCCGGGGACGAGGTCCGGGTTGACGGAGTCGATGGCGATCAGCTCGGCCAGCAGGCGGCCGGGGTCGGTGTCCGGGGGCTCGGGGGGCATCGAGGACCTTTCGAAGTTCGGCTGCCGGCCGGGGATTCAGCGGCAGGGCGGTGAGTGAGGCAGGCGGGCCGCCGTGGGGTCAGTCCTGGTCGGCCAGGCGCAGGAGGGTGGTCGCCAGGACATCGACGCCGTGGGCGCATGCCTCGGGGGTCGAGTACTCGCGGGGGTTGTGGCTGATGCCGTCGTGCTCTCCCCGCACGAAGATCATGGCGGTGGGGCAGAGCGCGGCGATCTCCTGGGCGTCGTGTCCGGCGCCGGACAGCAGGGAGATGTGCTCCAGGCCGTGGTCGTCGGCGGCCTGCGCGATGGTCTTCCGCACCCCCTCGTCGAAGGGGACGTAGACGGTCCTGGCCATGCGCCGGGTGGTCAGCGACAGGCCCGGTTGGCTGCCTTCCAGGTCGTGGAGGAACGTGGCGAGGGCCTTCTCGGCGCGGGCCATCTGAGTGTCGTCGGGGTTGCGCAGGTCGACGGTCATCTCGGCGCGGGCCGGGACGATGTTGGTCAGATCCGGGTGGACGACCAGATGGCCGACGGTGGCGCGCAGCTCGCCGTACTCACCGGAGTCGACCAGGGCCCGCAGGTGGACGACGATCTGCGCGGCCGCGAGGCCCGCGTCGGCGCGCAGGTGGGTGGGGGTGGTGCCGGCGTGGGCGGCGCGGCCGTGGATGGTGATCTCCTGCCAGGAGATGCCCTGCACACCGGTGACGACACCGATCTCGACGCCGTTCTCGGCGAGGACCGGCCCCTGCTCGATATGGCACTCGACGTAGGCGTACGGCGGGGCGAGGTGCACATCAGCGGGGCCGTCGAAGCCGGTGCGGGCGAGTTCGCCGCCGAGGGTGCGGCCGTCGCGGTCGGTCAGGGCGCGTGCGTACTCCACGGTCAGGCGGCCGGCGGCCACGGCGCTGCCGAGCATGTCGGTGCCGAAGCGGACGCCTTCCTCCTCGGTGAAGATGCCGACCTCGACCGGGCGGCGGGTGCGGATGCCGCGCTCGTTCAGGGTCCGTACGACCTCGATGCCGCCCAGGACGCCGAGGCAGCCGTCGAAGGCGCCGGCGGTGGCGACGCTGTCGATGTGCGAGCCGGTCAGCACCGGGGCCGCGGTGGGGTCGGTGCCCTCGCGGCGGCCGTAGATGTTGCCCATCCGGTCGATACGGACGGCCAGTCCGGCCTCTTCCATCCAGGCGATGACCTGGCGGCGGCCGGCCGCGTCGGCGTCGGTCAGGGCGAGGCGGTTGACGCCGCGCAGGCCGGTGCGCTCGTCGTCGTAGGCGCCGATCTCGGCGAGGTCCATGAGGGACTGCCACAGGCGTTCGCCGTTGACAGTGATCTTCGGGCTGGTCATGGCTTGTCTCCGGGGGGTGGTCAGAAGCGGTGTGCGCCGTGGGCGGTGGTGGAGTGCGGGTTGGCGGCCGTGCCCTCGGTGCTCAGCAGGACGACCGTCGACGTCGCGCCGAGGCCCAGCGCCGTACGGCGGTCTTCGGCGCCCGCGCCGGTGAGCACCGCGCGCAGACCGGCGAGAGCCGCGGCCCCGCACGGGCCCGAGGACACGCCGAGGGCGTCGAGGCGGGCGGCCGCGAGGGCGCTGTCGTCGTCGGGGATGGCGACCGCGGCGTCCAGCCCGCCGCGCAGGTAGGGCCAGGCGATGCTGGACGGGGTACCGCAGTTGAGTCCGGCCATGGTGGTGTCGCCGGTGGTGACGCTGACGGGTGCACCGTGGGTGAGGCTTTCGAGCACGCAGGCCGCGGACTCCGGCTCCACCGACAGCAGCGCCGGAGCCCGCCCGGAGGGGTGGCTGCGGTAGTGCGTGATCACGGCCTGGGCCAGCGACCCCACGCCCACCGGGACGGCGACGAGGTCGGGTCCGTCGGCGGCTCCCTGTGCCGCCAACTGCTCGTCGATCTCCGCGCAGAGGGTGGAGTAGCCCTCGACGATCCAGCCCGGGATCTGCTCATAGCCGGGCCAGGCGGTGTCCTGGACCAGGACCGCGTCCGGCGCGGCGGCCGCCCGGGCCGCCCGGCGTACGGCCTCGTCGTACGCCCCCTCGACCTCGGTGACCTTCGCCTGCTCGGCGACGATGGCCGCCACGGCCCCCGCGTGCACGCCCCGCGGGACGAAGACATGGGCGCGCTGCCCGAGCAGGCGTGCCGTGCGGGCCACCGCGCGGCCGTGGTTGCCGTCGGTGGCGGTCACCAGGGTGACCGGGCCCGGCGCCCGGCCGCTCGCGGCCCGCTCGGCCAGGGTGCGGTGGACCGCCCAGGAGGCGCCCAGCGCCTTGAAGGCGGGCAGCCCCAGACGGCAGGACTCGTCCTTGACGAAGACCCGGCCGACCCCCAACTCGTAGGCCAGAGCGGGTAGTTCGTGCAGTGGGGTGGGTGAGTAGGCGGGCAGCGCGGCATGAAAGCCCCGCACCTCGGCGGGTGCCGGATCACACCGCCAGGTACGGGCGCCGGGCCGCGTCAGCCACGGCAGCGCGCGGGGGGAGGAGAGGTTCTCAAGCACACGATCAGGGTCCGGCACCCGCCCAGGATCGGTCCAGCGAATGTTTTCGACGTATACTCATCGGGAAAACCGACCATTGAAGCCGCCGCTGCGCGATGGCGGGGAAACCGGACCGGCGATGTTCGATCTGCACCGGCTGCGCCTGCTGCGCGAGCTCAAGCACCGCGGCACCCTGGCGGCCGTCGCCTCGGCCCTCTCCTACGCGCCCTCGTCCGTCTCCCAGCAGCTCTCCCAGCTGGAAGCCGAAGTCGGCGTCCCGCTGCTGGAGCCGGTCGGGCGGCGGGTGCGGCTGACCGAGCAGGCCGAGATTCTCGTCGCCCACACCGAAGCCGTACTCGAACGCCTGGAGCGCGCGGAGGCCGACATCGCCACCTCGCTGACCGAGCTGACCGGCACCCTGCGCATCGCCTCGTTCCAGACGGCGGCCCTGGCCCTGGTCCCGGCCGCGCTGGGCCTGCTGCGCGATCGGCACCCGAGCCTGCGCGTCCATGTCACGCACATGGAACCGGAGAAGTCCCTGCCCGCCCTGCTGGCCCGCGACTTCGACCTGGTCCTCGCCGAGGAATACCCCGGCAACCCCAATCCGCGCTCCGCCGAACTCGAACAGGAGGACCTGCTCGACGACCCCCTCCACCTCGCCCTGCCCGAACCGGTCGTGGGGCCGGGCACCGACGGCCCGATGGCGGCGCTGCGCTCGCTCGCGGACCACCCCTGGGTGATGGAACCCGAGGGCACGGCCGCCCGGCACTGGGCCACGGCCCTGTGCCGCAACGCCGGGTTCGAGCCCGACGTACGGTTCGAGACCACCGACCTCCTGCTCCACCTCCGCCTCGTCGAGCAGGGGCACGCCGCGTCTTTCCTGCCCGAGCTGGTCTGGAACGGACAGCCCCGGACCGTCACCCTGCGGCAGCTCCCCCGCGGCCAGCGCGCCCGCCGCATCTTCACCGTCGTACGCCGCGGGCGCAGCCGGCACCCCGCGGTCCTCGCGTGCCGGGACGCCCTCCACCGAGCGGTCGCCCTGGACTCCGGCCGGGCATCGGGAAAGCCCGGGAACTGAACCAGCGCCGGGTGCTGGTCATACGGGACACTCCTGGACCCGTCCGGGTCACTCCCAGACCACGACGTTGCGCCGCACCGGCACCCCCGAGGGGTCGGAGGCGAACAGTTCGGGTGAGTGGGCGCGGATGCGCTCGATGTCGCTGAAGACCGCCCTCAGATGAGTGCGCATGGAGGTGCGGGCGAGCTGGACGTTCCCGCCGAGCACCGCGTCGAAGATCTCGTGGTGCTGGGCGGCGAAGACGGCCGGGGACACGTTCTCATGGAGACCGAGGCGCCGGGCCCGGTCCAGATGTCCCTTGGCCGCGGCGACCGTGGACCAGACGTTGCCGTGCCCGCTCAACCGCATCAGGCCCTGGTGGAAGGCCTCGTCCAGCTCGAAGAACTCCTCGAGGCCGAGGTCCGCGCGCTGCTGGCGTTTCAGGTTGTCCCGCAGCTCCTCGACGACCGCGGGGTCGAGCTGTGGGGGCAGATCGTCCAAGGAGGTCAGCTCGACGGCCTCCCGCAGAAATTGCGCGTCCGCGACCTGCGCCGGGTCCACCCGGGACACGAATGACCCGATCTTCGGGAAGATCTGCACCAGGCCCTCCTGGGCCAGCAGGATCAGGCTCTCCCGCACCGGTGTGCGGCTCACGCCCAGGGACGCCGCGAGTTCGTTCTCCGACAGGGCGGCGCCCGGGGCGAGTTCGAGGGTCAGAACCATCTGACGCAGCTTGAGGTAGATAGCGCGCCGACTCGTCCGACGGCGGTTCGATTGAGCCATGCGCCCATCGTACGTATCGGCGGAGCCCGCCAGGCGCCGGTCGGGGAGGTGTGGGCCGACTTTGGGACGCCCGTAAAAACGTGGTGACGGGAGTATTGCCGACGAGCACGACAGGTGCTTGTATACAAGCACTGCGCGACAGGAACTGCCCGACCGATGGCGGACGCCGGTCGGGCAGCCTTGTACCACCGCGCCGCGAGGAGAGCCCCCATTGAGCAAGATCGAACGTGTCGACGTGTTCGTCGCATCCCCCGGGCGCACCTTCGTCACGCTGCGCATCACCACCTCGGACGGGGTGACCGGCCTCGGCGACGCCACGCTCAACGGCCGTGAGCTGTCCGTGGCGAGCTATCTGCGCGACCACGTGGCTCCGCTGCTGATCGGCAAGGACCCCGCCCGCATCGAGGACATGTGGCAGTACCTGTACAAGGGCGCGTACTGGCGTCGCGGGCCCGTCACCATGACCGCCATCTCCGCCGTCGACACCGCGCTGTGGGACATCAAGGGGAAGACCGCCCGGCTGCCCGTCTACCAGCTCCTCGGCGGCCGGTCCCGTGCCGGCGTCCTGGTGTACTCGCACGCCAGCGGCGCCGACGTGCCCTCGCTGCTCGACGACGTCGAGCGCTATCTGGAGCTGGGCTACAAGGCCGTCCGGGCGCAGGCCGCGGTGCCCGAGGTCGGTGGCACGTACGGGGTCCGCAAGGGCAAGGTCTACGAGCCGGCCGCGACCGATCTGCCCGACGAGCAGCCCTGGGACACCGAGGCCTACCTCGGCTTCGCGCCCGCCTACCTGGAGGCGGTGCGGGAGCGCTTCGGCTTCGGCTTCCACCTCCTGCACGACGTGCACCACCGGCTGACCCCGATCGAGGCGGCCCGCTTCGGCAAGAGCGTCGAGGCCTGCCGACTGTTCTGGATGGAGGACCCGACGCCGGCCGAGAACCAGGAGGCGTTCCGGCTCATCCGGCAGCACACCACGACCCCGATCGCGGTGGGCGAGGTGATGAACTCGATCTGGGACGTCCAGCAGCTGATCACCGAGCAGCTCATCGACTATGTGCGCACCACCGTCGTCCACGCGGGCGGCATCACCCACCTGCGGCGGATCTTCGACCTCGCGGCGCTCTACCAGGTGCGCACCGGCTCCCACGGCGCGACCGACCTCTCGCCCGTCAGCATGGCCGCCGCCGTGCACCTCGACGTGACGGTGCCGAACTTCGGCATCCAGGAGTACATGGGCCACGCCGACGAGACCCACGAGGTGTTCCGCAGCGGGGTCACGTTCGCCGACGGCATGCTCCACCCGTCCGAGGAGCCGGGTCTGGGCGTGGAGTACGACGAGAGGGCCGCCGAGCGCTTCCCCTACCAGCGGCGCTACCTGCCGGTCGCGCGCCGCCTCGACGGCTCGGTGCACGACTGGTGAGCGCCACCGCCCTCCCCGCGCTGAACCGCGCGGGGCTCTCCCGCCTCGCCCCCGAGGCGCGCCCCGCGGTCGACCCCGCCGAGTTGCGCGCCAGGGTCGTCCACTTCGGGCTCGGCGCCTTCCACCGGGCGCACCAGGCGGTCTACACCGAGAACGCCGCCGCCCGGTCCGGCGAGCCCTGGGGCATCACCGCCGTCGCGCCCCGGTCGGCGGAGACCGTGCGCGCGCTGCGGGACCAGGACTGCCTCTACTCGTGCACCGAACGCCGCCCGGCGGGCAGCGTCACCCGCGTCGTGGGCTCGGTCGTCGGCGCGCTCGCGATGGGGCCGGACGCCGAGGCCGTCGACGCCCTGCTCGCCGACCCCGAGGTGACCGTGGTCACCCTGACCGTCACGGAGAAGGGCTACCACCGCTCGCCGCTGACCGGCGGTCTGGACACCGCGGCGGCACCGGTCGCCGCCGACCTCGCCGCGGCCCCCGGCGGCCACCTCGCCACCGTGGTGGGCCGGCTGGCCGCCGGGCTGGCCGCGCGGATACGTGGCGGCGCGCCGCCGGTCAGCGTGGTGTCCTGCGACAACATGGCGGGCAACGGCGCCGCGCTGGGCCGGGTCGTCCATGACTTCGTCCGGGCCTCCGCCTGGCCGGACCGCGACACCATCCTGGCCGAAATGGCCGAAAGCGTCGCCTTCCCGGCTACCGTCGTGGACCGGATCGTGCCCGCCACGAGCGAGGCCGAGCGGTCCGCCGCCGCTGCCGCGCTCGGGGTGCACGACGCGCTCCCCGTGACGGGTGAGCCCTACCGTCAGTGGGTGCTGGAGGACTCCTTCGCCGCGCCCCGGCCGCCCTGGGAACGGGACGGCGCCCTGTTCGTCCCCGACGTCGCGCCGTAGCAGCTCACCAAGCTGCGGCTGCTGAACGGCTCCCACTCGGCGCTTGCCTACCTCGGCCTGGCCGCCGGGTGCGCCACCATCGCCGACACCATGGCGGCGGACTGGGGCGAGCGCCTGGTCCGGGCGCTGTGCGCGGAGGTCGCCCCCACCCTCCCCGCCGACGGCCCCGACCCGGTCGCGTACGCCGACGATCTCGTCGTACGGTTCCGCAATCCCGCGATGCGCCACCTGCTGCGGCAGATCGGCTCCGACGGCTCTCTGAAGATCACCGAGCGCTGGCTGCCCGCCCTGCGCGAGCTGCGCGCCCGCGGCGCGGCCACCCCGGTGCTGGAACTCGCCCTCGCCGCCTGGGCACACGCCACCCGCCACGCCCACGGCACCCTCGCCGACCCCGCGGCCGAGGCGCTCGCCGCCTGCTGGGAACCGTCGGACCGGCCCTCGGCGGCGGTGCGCGCGCTGCTGCGCCTGCTCGGCGCGGCGGACCTGGCGGACGACGACGCCCTCGTCGCCGCCGTCGCGGACCGGCTGCCCGCGCTCCGCTCGGGCCGCGTGGAGATCTGAGCCGGCCCGGCCGCCGGCCCGCCCACCGCACATCACCCCTCCCCCGAACACCGCTCACCGTCGTCCCCGAACAACGGAGTTCACCATGCAGGACAGCACCATGACCGAGGAGCAGGCGCGCCCCGCGCAACGCACCACGAGCGATCTGGCCAGAGCCGCCGTCTCGGGCTGGCTCGGTACGGCCATGGAGTTCATGGACTTCCAGCTCTACTCGCTGGCCGCCGCGATCGTCTTCAACAAGCTCTTCTTCCCGGACGTCAGCCCCGCCATCGGCCTGATCGCCGCCATGGCCACGTACGGCGTCGGCTACGTCGCCCGGCTCGCCGGCGCCGTCTACTTCGGGCGGATGGGCGACCGCATCGGCCGCAAGAAGGTCCTGTACCTCACCATCCTGCTGATGGGCGCCTCCACCACCCTCATCGGCGCCCTGCCCACCTACTCCGCCATCGGCGTCGCGGCGCCGATCCTGCTCGTCGCGCTGCGGCTGGTGCAGGGCTTCGGCGCGGGCGCCGAGATCGCCGGGGCCACCGTGCTGCTCGCCGAGTACGCCCCCGTCCGCCGGCGCGGCCTGGTCTCCTCGCTGGTCTCGCTCGGCACCAACTCCGGAACGCTCGCCGCCTCGGGCCTGTGGGCCCTGCTGCTCGGCGTGCTCAGCGAGGAGCAGCTGCTCTCCTGGGGCTGGCGGCTGCCCTTCCTGCTGAGCTTCGCGCTGATGCTGTTCGCGTTCTGGCTGCGCCGTGGCCTCAAGGAGAGCCCGGTCTTCGCCGAGCGCGCCGACGTGGTGGACGGCGTGGCCCTGCGCCGCGACGAGGTCGAGTCCGCCATCGCCGAGGCCGACGACCACCGGGGCGATGTGCTGGCGGCCGGTGTCCGGCAGCGCAAGGGCAAGGCGTTCTTCCTCGCGCTCGGACTGCGCTTCGGCCAGGCGGGCAACTCCGGGCTCGTCCAGACGTTCCTCGTCGGCTACATCGCCACCAACCTCGCCGTCGGCAAGACCGTCCCCACCGACGCGATCATGTACGGCTCGCTGCTGGGCTTCGTCACCGTGCCGCTGATCGGCCTGCTCGGCGACCGCTTCGGACGCCGGGTGCTCTACCTCACGCTCACCGTGCTGACCATGGCAGCGGCCTTCCCGGCGATGCTCCTGATCACCTCCGGCTCCACCCCGGGCGTGCTGATCGGCATGGTGCTCGCCCTGAACGTCGGTGTCCTCGGGCTGTTCTCGCTGGAGAGCGTGACGATGGCCGAACTCTTCGGCGCCCGCTCCCGGTTCACCCAGCTCGCGCTCGCCAAGGAGATCGGCGGGATCCTCGCCACCGCGATCGGCCCGGTCCTGGCGGCCACACTCACGGCCGTCACCGGCAGCTGGTGGCCGATCGCGGCGATGCTCGTCGTCTACTCGCTCATCACCTTCGTCAGCGCGCTGCTCTCCCCCGAGACACGCGGACGCGACCTGGTCCGGCTGGAGGACGCCGCATGAGTACGGCCACGGGAGACCGCCGTATGCGGGCGGTCGTGGTGCACGGCCCCGGCGATGTGCGCGTCGACGAACGGGCCCGGCCGGTGCCGGGCCCCGGCGAGGTCCTCCTGGCCCTGGAGTGGGGCGGGATCTGCGGATCCGACATCGCCTACTGGAAGAAGGGGGCGTCCGGTACGGCCTCGCTCACGCACCCGCTGGTGCTCGGGCACGAGGTCGCGGGCCGGATCGCCGCGCTCGGCCCCGGGGTCACCGGCCTCGGCGAAGGGCAGCCGGTCACCGTCCACCCGGCGCAGCTCGTCGGCGACGGCGTGCTGCCGGAGCGGATCGCCGGACGCACCAACCTCTACCCGAGCGTCCGCTACTTCGGCTCGGCGGCCTTCGACCCGCACACCGACGGCGGGTTCAGCGAGTACCGGGCGGTCCGCGCGGACCAGATCCGGCCGCTGCCCGACGGCGTCGACACCGAACGCGGCGCCCTGGCCGAGCCGTTGGCGGTCGCCCTGCACGCCGTCGGCCGCGTCCCCGACCTGCGCGGCCGTACCGTCCTGGTCAACGGCGCGGGACCGATCGGCTCGCTGGTCGTCGCCGCGGCCCGGCACCGCGGGGCGGGCACGGTCGTCGCCACCGACCTGGCGGCGTCCTCCCTCGCCGTCGCCCGCGCCATGGGCGCCGACGAGACCCGCGACCTCTCGCGCGGCGACGGCCTGCCGCAGGACGTGGACCTCGTCTTCGAGGCCTCCGGCGCCCCGGCCGCGCTCGGCCCGGTCCTGCGCGCCACCTCCCGCGGCGGCACGCTCGTCCAGGTCGGCAACCTGCCCGGTGCCCCTGCCCCGGCGGTCCTCGGTGACCTGGTGACCCGCGAGATCACCTGGATCGGCTCCTACCGCTTCGTCGACGAGATCGACGACGCCCTGCGCGCCCTGCGGGACGGTCTGGATGTGACGCCGCTGATCACCCACCGCTTCCCGCTGGAACGGGCGGAGGAGGCACTGGCCGTCGCCGCCGACCCGCACAGCGGCAGCAGCAAGGTCATGCTGCGGCTGACCGCACCATGAGGCCCGCACCATGAGGCCCGGCGCATGAGACGCGGTTCATGAGGCGCGGCGCGCCCCTCCCGGGCGCGCCGCTCCCCGCCCCGAACGCCCGGCACGGTCGGCATGCGGGTGGCCCTCAGCGGTGAGAAACTCGTACCACCGCGCGTATGAGCGCGTATGAGGCGCCCTCGCCACCCGTCGCAACGACACCAGGCGCAGAGGGGTAGTCGTGGATCAATGGACCAGGCGCGAGGACAAACGGCTTCTCACCGGAAGCGGCCGCTTTGTCGCCGACATCGATGTGCCCGGCTGTCTGGACGCCGTGTTCGTCAGGAGCCCCGTCGGCCATGGCACCCTGCGCGAGATGGACTGCGCCGCCGCCCGCGCGGTGCCGGGAGTGGTCGGGGCCTGGTCCGCCGCGGACTTCACCGACCTGCCCGCCTGCGCGCAGTCGGCCGCCGGCCTCCAGGATCTGCCCCCGGTGCCGTACACCTTGCTCGCCAAGCTGTCCACGGAGGAGTCGGTGACCGGCCGCGAGTGGCCGGCGCTGGTGAAGGACCGGGTCCGGTTCGCGGGCGAGGCGGTCGCGGTGGTTCTGGGCGAGGACCGCTACCGGGCCGAGGACGGAGCGGCGGAGATCGACTTCCGGATCGATCCGCTGCCGGCGGTGGTGACACCGTCCGCGGCGGCGGACGACCGGGTTCGTCTGTTCGACGGCTTGAGCAACGTCGCGTTCGAAGGGGATGCCGGCAGGCCCGTCGAGGAGTCGACGTGGCGGGAGGCGGCGGTCGTCGTGGAGGGCCGGTACCGTCAGCAACTGCTCATGCCCACCCCGATGGAGTGCCGGACCATCCTCGCCGTGCCCGAGGGAGACCGGCTGACCGTGTGGTCGGGGCATCAGATGCCGCACCGGCTGCGCCGTGAACTGGCCGCGTTGCTGGGGTTGCCGACCGACCGGCTGCGGGTGGTCGTCCCGGACACCGGAGGAGCGTTCGGGTCGAAGAGCGCCTCGTTCCCGGAGTTCGTGGTGGTCGCCTTCCTGGCGATGCGGCTCAAGCGGCCCGTGCGGTGGATCGAGGACCGTCTGGAGTCCATGGCGGTCGCGACCCGGGGCCGGGGACAGGATCAGCGGGTACGGCTCGCCGCCGACGGTGAGGGGCGGCTGCTCGCCTACGAGTTGACGGTCGACGCCGATGTCGGCGCGTATCCGCACCTCGGGGTGGGGCTGCCGATGCAGACCGCCTGGATGGCACCGGGTCCGTACGCCACCCCCGAGGTGCACGCGACCGTCCGCTCGGTGCTGACCAACACGATGCTGACGTATCCCTATCGCGGGGCGGGCCGTCCTGAGGCCGCGATCGCTCTGGAGCGGGCGATAAACAACCTGGCCCGTCGGCTGCACACGGACCCTGCGGAACTGCGGCGGCGCAACTTCATCCCGCCCGAGGACTTCCCCTACGAGACGCCCACGGGCCGGCGCTACGACAGCGGGAACTACGCCGCCACGCTCGACCTGGCGCTGGAGACCGTCGGCTACGACGAGTGGCGGGCCGAGCAGGCCCGGCGCCGCGCCGACCCGGACGCCCTGCCCCTGGGCATCGGTCTGTCCTGCTACGTGGAGCGCTCCGGCGGTGAGCCCGGAGGGCTGCACGAGTTCGGGAGCATCGAGGCCGACGAGGACGGCACGATCATCGTCCGTTGCGGGGCCGCGTCGAGCGGCCAGGGCCACGAGACGGTCTTCCCCGCGCTGGTCGCCGAGACCCTGGGCGTCGAGGGGCGGCGGGTCCGGCTGGTCGAGGGGGACACCGACGAACTGGCCGAAGGTCTCGGCTCCTTCGCCAGCAGGTCGGCGCAGGTGGCCGGAGCGATGCTCCAGCACGCCTCCCAGCTGCTCATCGACGAGGCCCGCGACCGGGCCGCACGGCTGTGGCGGGTGCCGGTCGAGGAGGTGGAGTGGTCCCACGGCGCCGTACACCACGGCTCGGCGGCCACGGACGTGGCCGAACTGGCCAAGGCCACGGGTACGTTGCGGGTGGAGGACAGGTTCGAGTCGGGCATGGCGTTTCCGTTCGGCGCCCATGTGGCGGTGGCCGAGGTCGATCCGGAGCTGGGCACCGTGCGGCTGCTGCGGGTGGTGGCGGTGGACGACTGCGGCGTGGCGCTCAATCCCACTCTCGTGCACGGCCAGGCGTTCGGATCGGCCGTGCAGGGGATCGGCCAGGCGCTGTACGAAGGCATCCCCTACGACGACGCCGGCACACCGATGCTGGCCAACGGCCTGCTGGACTATCTGGTGCCGACGTTCACGGAGATCCCACCGCTCGAGATCAAGGACACCTGCACACCGAGTCCCAGCACGCCGCTGGGCGCGAAGGGAGCGGGCGAGTCGGGCTGCATCGGCACCCCGGGCGCGGTCGTCAACGCGGTGGTCGACGCCCTCCAGGTCGCCGACCCCGCCCTGCTTCAGATGCCGCTCACCCCGGATGTGGTGTGGCGGGCGGCCCGCGCCCCCAAGTTCGAGGAGGCCCGGTGAAGCCCGCCGCCTTCGACTACGTCGCGCCGCACACGGTGCCCGAGGCCGTCGAGGCGCTCGGCGACTCCGGGCGCGTGGCCCAGGTTCTCGCCGGTGGCCAGAGCCTGATCCTCGAGATGCACCTGGAGCGCGTCCACCCCGGCCTCGTGGTCGACATCAACCGCGTCCCGGCGCTCGACGAGATGCGGGTGTACGACCACTCGCTGCGGGTCGGCGCGCTGGTGCGGCATCAGGTCTTCGAGTCCCCCGGGGCCGTACCGGGTCCGCTCGGCGCGCTCTTCTCACGCGCCGTCGTGAACATCGCCCACCCTCCCATCCGCGCTCGCGGCACCATGGTGGGCAGCTTCGCCTGGGCGCATCCCGCCTCCGAGTGGTGTGCCATCGGTGTCGCCCTGGACGCGGACGTCGAACTGCACGGCCCGGACGGCGCTCGCGAGGTGGCGGCCCGCGACTACTTCCACGGACCGTACCGGACCGCGCGGCGCCCGGAGGAACTGATCACCTCGGTGCGCTACCCCCTGCTCGGCGACGACACGGGGGTCGGCTTCCTCGAGCACCGGCGCACCCACTTCTGTTTCGCGCAGGTGGCCGTCGCGGCGGCCCTGACCATCGGCGACGGGGTGATCCGCGAGGCGCGGATCGGGCTGGTCAACTGCGCCGACCGGCCGGTGCGGGCACGCGCGGCGGAGCAGCTGCTGACCGGCGCCGAGGCCGGCCCCCTCCCGGTCGGCCACCGGATTCCGGAGGGCCACCCGTTCGCCCGCGCCGGCCGGACGGCCGCGGCGGAGGACGCCTCGCCCGTGGCCGAGCCGTACGCCGATCTCGAGTACCGGCGACAGGCCATCGCGGTCCTGGTGGCCAGGACACTGAGCCAGGCAGCGGCGGACCAGCGGTCGCGGGCCGCCGCGGGCAAGGGAGATCCCCCATGAAGATCACCCTCAATGTGAACGGTGACGCGTACCCGCTCGACGTCGAGCCACGGCGCATCCTCGCCGACGTACTGCGCGAGGACTGCGGTCTCACCGGTACACATCTGGGCTGCGAGCACGGCGTCTGCGGCGCCTGCACGGTACTCGTCGACGGCAGCGCCGTCCGCTCCTGCCTCATGTTCGCCGTGCAGTGCGACGGCAGCTCGGTGCGCACCGTGGAAGGGCTCTCGGGGCCCGATGGCGAGCCACACCCCCTCCAGCGCGCCTTCTCGGCCGAACACGCCCTCCAGTGCGGGTTCTGCACGCCGGGGTTCCTCATGGTGGCCGCCGGAGCAATGGAGGCCGACCCCGCGCTCGGTGACGACCCGGAGGCCGTCGCGGGCCTCGTGGGCTCCAACCTCTGCCGGTGCACCGGCTACGAGCCCATCAGGCGCGCCATCGCCCGCGCCGCCCGGGAACGGCAGAACACCGCCACCTGACGAACCGGCCGACGGGCGTCTGCCCGCGGCGCGGCCACTTTTCCCCCGCCTTCGGCGCAATCTTCTGAAACAGCCGCCGCGGCACGGACGTTGTCCCTACCCTGACGTGGGCCTCGCATGATCGGCAGGCCCACGGGTGACCAGGAGGCGACGGGTCGCCACTGGTCGATCAGCGAGGGGGAAAGAAATGACCCTACGGCAAAGACGTCTCAGACGCTCGGCGCGCTCCGCGACCCTGGTCGCGGTCACGCTCACGCTCGCCTCGGGCGTGGCCGTGTCACTGCCGCCGGCCACCGCCCGGGCGGCCGACGCCACCGAGGTGGTCATACCGTCGCCCGACGCCTACGACGATCGGGCCGAGGCGCTGCTGTCCACCGGCGACACCGGTGTGCTGCACCAGGAGCAGGGCTCCAAGAGCTATCTGTGGACGAATACGTATAACCGGCAGACCATTCCCGTGAAGGCGCTGGACGGTGTGGACCGGGAGTCGATCTTCTCGCACCACGACCAGAGCAACCGCGTCGCCTACGCCACCACCGATGCGGACGGCGCGACCACGATCACTCTGCTCAACGTCGACCAGAACACCAAGTCCACCCTGAGACTGCCGGACGGCTACGCGCACCCCCAGGTGTACGGCGGGTTCGTCCTCGCCACCCGGACCCTGGAGGACGGCACATACGAACTGCGGGTGCTGCGGCCCCGCGCCGGGAACACGCCCTACGACGTGCAGGTGCAGCTGCCCGCGGGCGCCACCGCCGAGTCCGAGCCGGTGGTGCTCGGCGGCGAGAGCACCTCGCTCCTCATCCCCTACCGCACCGGCTCCACCCACGGCTACGGCATCCTCAACGGCATCACCGGCACGGTCGCCCCGCTGCCGGTCACCGGCGAGGCGAGCAGCTTCCGCCTCACGCGCGACACGGTGACCTGGTTCAGCCGCCAGGACGAGCAGGGGGTGCGGGTGCTGCCGCGCGACGGCAGTACGACGACACCGCGGGTCGTCGCGCTCACACCGGGGTCCCCCGACAGCGAGATCACCGCCTACACGGTGGGCCGGAACGTGCTGTGGTACGAAGGGGACCGCGGACCGCTGCGGCTGACGCCGATCGACGGGGCGGAGACCTCACGCGTCCTGCTCACCGATATCGAACAAGGTCTCCAGGGGTCCAACAGCACGCTCACCGCCCTGGGCCGCGACGCGGACGGCACGCGCGCCATCCACCGCTTCACCGTGGACGGCAGCGGGCTCGTGTTCGATCAGCAGCTGCGCGTGGTGGCGCCGGTCACGGTGGCCTACGGCTCGATCCAGGCGCTCGGCCTGGACCGGGGAACCGTCCGCTACGTCAACGCGCTTCAGGAGACACAGCGGCTGCACGGCAAGGACGTCGGCACCGGGCTGGACCCGGCCGCCGGGGACGATCTGCCGGTGTACGGCGACTCCGCACCGGGGCGGTTCGCCGACGGTGGCGACGAGGGCCTGGCCCGGCTGGTGGCGGACCCGGACAACGGCGGCAAGGACGTGCTGGTGACGGGTGACGACCCGGACCGGCCCGTCGACCGGCTGCCGCTGCCCGGCGCGGACGGCCGGATCCTGGACGTCTCCCCCGAGTACGTCCTCTATGAGTCGCAGGGCCCGCTGAAGCGGCAGTACGTCATCGACATCGTTCGCGACCGGATCGTCCGGGAACAGGCCGCGCAGGCCGCGGCCCTGGACTACGCCACTCTCTGGACGCCGTCCCCGGACCGGCCCGGCACCGTGATCGCCACCGATCTGCGGACCGGGAAGCAGACCGGCACCGTGTCGCTCGGCGCGTCGTGCACACCTGAGGAGCTCCAGAGCAACGGCACGCTCCTGTACTGGAGCTGCCCCGAACAGGACCAGGCCGGCATCCAGGACCCGGACACCGGGACGACCTACCCCGCCCCGGCCACCGGAGCCCTCCTCGGTGACGGTTTCCTCGCCGACCACAACACCGTCGACGGAGCGCTCGGCCTGACCGGCCTCAACGAGGACGGGACCACCACCGATCTGGGCACCGTCCTCGGGATGATGCCCACCTCCGCCGCCGACAGCCGGGGCGTCACCTGGGCGGTGGACCGCCGCGCGGGCAAGCTCGCCTATGTGGACAGGGCGGAGACCGTGCACGTCTTCGCGCCCCAGCACGGCGTCTCCGCGCTCTCCGTACCCGACCGCAGCGCCCCCGCCACCTGGGACCACGGCGCGGAAACGGCCTCCTGGAACGCCCAGTGGTGGCTGTCCAAGCCGGCCGCCTCCTGGAAGCTGACGCTGCACAACGACGACACCGACACCGAGGTGCGCACCTGGACCGGCACGTCGGCCACGAGCACCGTCAAGGTCGCCTGGGACGGCACCACCGCCGAGGGCCCCGCCGCGCCCGACGGCGCCTACACCTGGACCCTCACCGCCGCCCCCGCCGACGGTCAGGGTGACCCCGTCACCGTCTCCGGGGCGCTCACCGTCACCGGTTCATAAGGCAGGACGACGTCGGGTCGGCGGAACGCGGCCACGGGCTACTCGAACCGGGCCGTGTCGCCCGCCCCTCGGCGTACGATCTCGGCTTCGCCGCTGGAGAAGTCGATGACCGTGGTCGGCTCGGTGCCGCAGTCTCCCGAGTCGACCACGGCGTCCACCACATGGTCGAGCCGGTCCTTGATCTCCCAGCCCTGCGTCATCGGCTCGTCCTCGCCGGGCAGCAGCAACGTACTGGAGAGCAGCGGCTCACCGAGTTCGGCGAGCAGGGCCTGGGCCACGGCATGGTCGGGAATCCGCACGCCGACCGTCTTCTTCTTCGGGTGCGGCAACTGGCGCGGTACGTCCTTCGTCGCGGGGAGAATGAAGGTGTAGCTGCCGGGCGTCGCCGCTTTGATCGCACGGAACACGTCTTTGTCGATATGCACGAACTGACCCAGCTGAGCGAAATTCTGGCACACCAGGGTGAAGTGGTGACGGTCGTCGAGGTTCCGGATCGACCGGATCCGACCGATACCGTCGCGGTTGCCCATTTGGCATCCCAGCGCGAAACAGGAGTCCGTCGGATAGGCGATGAGCTCGCCGGAGCGGATCCTGTCGACCACATTGCCGATGGTGCGCTGCTGGGGGTTTTCGGGGTGTACGTCGAAATACTTCGCCATCCGCCGAGCCTACGTCATCGCGGTCAGCATGCTGTTCCGCGGCGCCTATCGCTTCTTTTCCATTCGAATATCATGGCGTGAAATCGAAAGCCCTGATCACCGATATGCCCGATTACGTCGCGACGAAGCCACTTTCACCCTGGAGGTTCGCGTCCATGGCCGGTGCCGCAGTCACCTCGCTCTCCGCCCTCAAGTCCGCCTACCGGACCCATGGTTGGTGTGAACCCCCGTACCGGTTCAGCGGCGAGGCCGTCGAACTGATACGGGACCGCGTACTGGCCATGAGCCGGGAGCGCAGGCCCGAGGTCGTCCACGAGCAGGACAGCGGGATCGCCCGCGCCATTCACGGCTGTCACGCCTTCGACGAGGTGTGCGCGGCCCTCGTCCGCCTGCCGTACCTGGTCGCGCTGGCCGAGGAGTTCCTCGGCGGGCCCGCGTACGTCTACCAGTTCAAGGTCAACCTGAAGCAGGCGCACGAGGGGGCCGCCTGGCCGTGGCACCAGGACTTCGCGTTCTGGCACGAGGAGGACGGCATGCCGCGTCCGGACGCCGTGAACATCGCCATCTCCCTGGACGACGTCCACGAGGGCAATGGCCCGCTCATGGCCATACCCGGGTCGCACCGGCTCGGTCTGCTCGACCTCCCCGAGGGCCGGGCGGAGAACGACGCGGAATCCGACTGGCGCACGCATGTGTCGGCGGATCTCGCCTACACCGTGAACGGCCACCGGGCCGAGAACCTGATCCGCGAGAAGGGACGGAAGCTGTTCCTGGGCCCGCAGGGCTCCCTTCAGGTGTTCCACCCCAGCGTCGTCCATTCCTCGACGAACAATCCGTCACCGGACCGCCGCGCGTTACTCCTCATCACCTACAACGCCGTCGACAACGCCCCGGCGCATCCGACCCGTCCCGCCTTCCTGGTCTCCAGGGACACGACGCCCGTCGTGAGTCGGGCCGATGAGCGCCTCGGCCTCGTGGCGGTATGAGGCGCCGGCTCAGCGCTTCGCGTCGTGTCCCTCGTAGCTGAACCATGCGGAAGGCTCCTCTTGTGGTGGCGCTGGTGAGCGGGGGCCGCCGGGCGGGCGCTGGTCGCCCGCCCGGCGGCTCTCGTCAGCGGACGTCGACCCAGCCGGCGAACCGGGCGTCGGCGGCGGAGGTTCCGACATACACGGGTGTCCGGCCCTTCGGCGTCACCCAGGTGTCCCGTGCCTCGTCGAAGTAGGACACCGCGCTCCGGTCGATGCCGACCGTGACCCGCCCCTCCCCGCCGGGCTTCACCTCGAGGGCACGGAAGCCGGCGAGTTGCCGGGCCGGTGTGTCGGCCCGGGTGGGCAGGTGTCCGACGTACACCTGGACCGTCGCCCTGCCCTGCCGTGCGCCGGTGTTGCGCACATCCACCCGTACGCGGCCGACGGTGTCACCGGACGCCGCGGCCGTGATCGCGGCCCGGGTGGCGAAGTGTCCGTAGGACAGCCCGTATCCGAAGGGGAACAGCGGCTTCTGCCCCGTCTTCTGGTACCAGCGGTATCCGACATAGATGCCCTCGGCGTACGACTGGGCCGGGCCGCCGGCCGTCACGGTGCCCGGATACGTCAGCGGGGTGTTCGCCGCCGCGGGGCCCTGCGCGTCCGAGGCGGGGAAGGTGACGGGCAGCCTGCCGCCGGGGTCGGTGTCGCCGTAGAGGACGCGGGCGAGGGCGGTGCCGAACTCCTGGCCGGGATACCAGGCCTGGACGACGGAGTCGACCTTGTCGAGCCAGGGCATGAGCACGGGGCCGCCGGTGTTGAGGACGACGACCGTCCGGGGGTTGGCCCGCGCCACCGCCTCGATGAGCTGGTTCTGGTCACCGGACAGGGCCAGGGTGGAGTGGTCCATTCCCTCGCCCGAGGCGCTCTGGGCGAACACCACGGCCACCTCGGCCTTCCGGGCCGCGGCCACGGCGGCCGGGATCCGCGACTGCGCGGGGGTCTGCCAGCCGAGGCTCAGGGAGGGGCGTCCGAGGGAGGCGGCGTAGTCGACGCGGATGTCGGCCGGGCGGCCCGCCGTGAGCTCGACAGTGCCCTGGATCGGGTACTGCGGCCCCGCGAGGAAGGAGGCGCCCTCCCGGTATCCGGTGGCGATCTTTTTGCCGTCGATGTACAGGGACGCGATGCCGCGACCCAGCATGGTGAACCGGTACAGGCCGGTCTCGGGCGGGGTGAGCGTTCTGCTCCAGCGCACGGAGTACGACGATGCCACTCCCGCCGGGGGCGTGGTGAGCCCCGGGCCGGTCTCGGTCCGCGTGGCGGCCGGGCTGCCGCTGAAGTCGGTGTTGTTCCAGTAGGCGGCCGTCACACCGGGGCTCTTGCCGTCCCCGGCGGTGAGGGCCCCGGTGGGTATGGAGGTCTTCGCGTGGGTGTCCCCGGCGGAGCCCTGGGCCGCGGTGACCGTGGCGCCTTCACCGGCGCGCGCGGAGATCCCCTCCAGCGGGGTGACGTTGCCGCCGACCGTGGTCGGGACGGCCGCGGAGCCGCCGTTCGTGTAGACGGCGTCCTCGCCCGACGGGCCGATGACCGCGATCGAGGCGTCGCGCTGCCGGGTCAGGGGGAGCGTGTCGTGCCTGTTGCGGAGCAGCACCATGGAGTCCGCGGCCACGTCGGCGGCCAGCGCGCGGTGTTCGGCCGTGCTCACGACGTCCTGTGCCTGGTCGACCGGATGGTCGAAGAGGCCGGAGTCGAAGATCGCGAACAGTGTGCGGCGCACGATGTCGTCGAGCCGGGACTGCGGCACGGCCTTGGAGGTGAAGATGTCGGCGGTCCGCCCGCCGCTGCCCTGGTCGTACTGGGGGATGTCGACGCCCGCGTTGGCGGCGGCGGCCTGGTCGCGCACCGCGAGACCGTAGTCGGGGGTGACGACGCCGTCGTACT
Organism: Streptomyces sp. NPDC097640; assembly: GCF_040302705.1. Classification (NCBI taxonomy): domain Bacteria; kingdom Bacillati; phylum Actinomycetota; class Actinomycetes; order Kitasatosporales; family Streptomycetaceae; genus Streptomyces; species Streptomyces sp. NPDC097640. The sequence goes on along the minus strand of NZ_JBEOSB010000001.1, from coordinate 389,480 downwards.
GGGACTTGAGCCGGTCGAGCAGTTGCTTGTTCTCGCAGGCCTGGGTGCCGTTCACCCGGTTGTAGGAGCACATGACGGCGTCGGCCCCGCCCTTGGTGACCAGGCGGTCGAAGGGCCTGCCGTAGATCTCGCGCAGGGCGCGCTCGGAGACCTTGACGTCGACGCCCCCGGTGCGCCCGGAGGCGGTGGTGAGACCGGTGCGGTAGTACTCCTGGCTGTTGCCGGCGTAGTGCTTCGCGGTGACCAGGACGTTGTGCGCCTTGGCCGCGGCGGCCTCGGCGGTCGCCAGCTCACCGACGAGATAGGGGTCTTCGCCGAGGTTTTCCGCCTGGCGTCCCGCCAGCGGTGTGCGGGTGACATCGGCGGCCGGTCCGAGCCAGACGTTGCGGCCCTTGCCGCGCAGTTCATCGGCGATCGCGGTGCCGATCGCCCTGGCGTGTCCGGTGTCGAAGGTGGCCGCGAGCGCCTGCGAGGAGGGGAACGCGGTGGTTCCGGAGAGTCCGATCCCGCTGGGGCCGTCGTGCGAGTTCAGCAGCGGAACACCGTACTTGGCCAGTGGCGCGAGATCGTCAAGCGCCACCGCGATCTTCTCGTCCTGGGTCAGGACCGACAGCAGTTCGCCGGCGCGGGCCCGGGCCGACTGGTGCGGGTCGCGCCACGGCTGTCCGGCCTCGGCCGGCCGGGCGGTGGCGGGGGTGGCCGCGGTGACCATCGCCAGCACGGAGGCCACGGCGAGCCCCGCCAGGACGCTGGAGCGCCCGGCTCTCTTTCCTGATGTTCTCCGGGATGGGTACGGCATGGCATCACTTCCTGGTGATCGCTGAGTGCCTGAGGTGTGCTCTGGGGGGTGGTCGCTACTTGCCGAAGCCCGCGGTCAGGCCGCTGATGAGCTGGCGGCGGCCCACGATGTACAGGGCGAGGATGGGCATGGTGGACAGGACGACCGCGGCGAGGACCGCGGGGACGTTGACCGTGAACTCGCCCTGGAAGCCCCACACGAACAACGGCAGGACGCGCTTGTCGGGGCTCTGGGTGAGGATCAGCGGGAAGAGGAAGCCGTTCCAGACGTTGAGCGCGTCGTAGATCGTGACCGTGATCAGGGCGGGCCGGGAGAGGGGCAGCGCGAGGCTCCACAGCATGCGCCAGTGTCCGGCGCCGTCGGCCCGCATCGACTCGTACAGCTCGTCGGGGATGTCGCGCAGAAAGTTGACCAGGATGATCACGGTGATCGGGATCGCGAACGCCGCGGAGGGAAGCACGATCGCCGCGAGGGTGTCGTACATCTGCGCCTTGGCGATCAGGTAGTACACCGGGATGATCGTGGCTTGCAGCGGGATGGCGAGGCCGAGCAGAAAGACGCTGAAGGCCCAGCGCAGCGCCCGGCTCGTGCCGCGCACGATCGCGTACGCCGCCAGGAAGGACACCGCGAGCGTCAGCAGTGTCGCTCCGGCCGTGACCACGACGCTGTTCCACAGGTAGTGCGTGAAGTCGTTGTCGAGGACCTGGCGGTAGTTGTCCAGGGTCGGGTGTGTGGGCAGCGCGAGGGGGTTGGCGTCGAAGAAGCCCTCGCGGGTGCGCAGGCTGGTGACGACCACCCAGTACACCGGCACGAGGACGATGGCCAGCCAGACCAGTCCGCCCAGGGCGCCGAGGGGGTTGGTCCGGCGCAGTCGTGCCAGGCGTCCGGGTGACGCCGACAGCCCGGCGGCCGGGCGGGGCCGGCTGGTCCCGGTGTCTGCCTGCGGGACGTGGGAGAGGGCGGACATCACATACCTGCCTGCTGGCTTCGCATGCGCGAGAAGCCGGAGAAGCGGACGACGATCAGCGAGATGAGGAGTCCGGCGGCGACCAGGATGACGGAGATGGCGCTGGCCAGGCCCATCTCATTGCTCTGGAAGCCGGTGATGTACATGTCCAGCGGAAGCAGCCGGGTGGCATAGCCGGGGCCGCCTCCGGTGAGGACGAACACCAGGTCGAAGTAGGTCAGCGAGCCGACCAGCATCAGCGTCGAGGAGGTGACGATCGTGTAGCGCAGCTGGGGCAGGGTGATGTGCCAGAACTGGGCGAGCCTGCCCGCGCCGTCGATGGACGCGGCCTCGTAGAGGGAGGCGGGGATCTGCCGGGCGCCGGCCTGGTAGAGCAGGGTGTGGAACGGCACGAACTGCCAGGCGATGACGAACACGACCGCGTAGAAGGCGAGTTGGGGATCGCCCAGCCAGTTCTGGTTCAGCAGGGGCAGGTTCAGTCCGGCGCCCAGGCCGAAGTTGGGGTCCAGGAGGTTCTTGAAGATGATGGCGATCGCGGCCGAGGAGATCAGCAGCGGGACGAAGTAGAAGACGGCCAGCAGGGCGCGGTAGCGCTGCCTGCCCGCGACGAAGACGCCCAGCAGCAGGCTGATCGGGGTCTGCACCAGCCAGGAGACCAGCATGAACTTGGCGGTGAGCCATAGGGCGTGGCGGGTGACATCGCTGGTGAGGGCCGTGTGCCAGTTGTCGGTGCCGGCCCAGGCCGGGGCGCCCAGGCCGTCCCAGCGGGTGAAGCTCAGATAGCCGACGATCGCCATGGGCACGAGCGCGAACAGGGCGAACAGGGCGAGTGCCGGGACGGCCATGAGGAAGGGCGGGCCGCCCCGCCGGCCGGCCGGGGTTGCTTTGGTGGCGCTCATCCGGCTGCCTTGTCCATCTGCTCGCAGAATGTCTCGGGGCTGATCTGCCCGAGGAAGAGCTGGTCGAGGTGGGTGAGCAGGTCGTTGCCGAGTTCGGGGGCGAGCGCCTGGTCCCAGGAGAGCTGGAAGTTCTCGGCGTCGCGGGTCAGGTGGTAGACGTAGGTCGTCCAGTCCGCGTTGTCGCCGGCCTTGAGCTCGGCGTCCAGGCCCTTCACGGGAGGGACGTCGCCGTTCTTGAGGAGGTTGTCGACGTAGGTGTCGTTGTAGACGCCGTCCTTGAGGTACGACACCGCGGCCTTCTTCTCCTTGGGGCTCGCCTGCGCGGACATGGAGGAGAAGTTGGCGGGGTTGCCGACGACGTCGCCCGCGTCGCCCTTGCCGCCCGCGACGGCCGGGAACGAGGACCAGCCCAGGTGTCCCTCGGAGACGAACTTCGGGGAGCCGGTGGCGATGGTGCTGAACGCCCAGCTGCCCTGGAGGGTCATCGCGGCCTTGCCGGTGTACACCTGGGCCTCGGCCTGGCCGGTGTCGGCGGTGACGGAGGTGAAGCCCTTGGCGAAGCCACCGGCGTCGACCAGCTGCTTGATCATCCGGGCGGCCTCGAGGACGGCCGGGTCGGACCAGGCGCCCTTCTTCCCGGCCGCGATGTTCGCGAACACCTCGGGTCCGCCGATGCGGTCGACCAGGTACTCCAGCCACATCAGGTCGGGCCATTTCGACGCGCCGCCCATGGAGAGCGGGGCGATGCCCCGGGCCTTGAACTTCTTCACCAGGGCGAGCAGCTCGTCCCAGGTCTTCGGCGGCTGTGCGCCCACCTTCTCGAACAGCTGCTTGTTGTAGTAGAGGACGACGGGCTGCACACCGTTGACCGGGACACCGTAGACCTTGCCGTCGAAGGTGGTGGACTTCAGCACGGACGGGAAGATGCGGTTCTTCCACTGCGGGCTCTTGTTCAGCTCGGGCGTGAGATCGGCGACCTTGCCCGCGTCGACATAGCTCTTCAGCCCGCCGCCGCCCCAGTTCTCGAAGAGCACCGGGCCGTTGCCGGCGCCGACGGCCGTGCGCAGCTTCTGCTTGTAGGGGTCGTTCTGGAAGTACTGGATGTCGATCTTGCGGTCCGGGTGGGCCTTGTTCCACTCGGTCGCCGAGGCGCGGAAGGTCGCCTCGGAGCCCTGGGTCAGAGCCCAGACCAGGGTGTCGCCACCGGAGCCGCCCCCGGCGGCGCGCCCGCCGCTGCCGCAGGCCGATACGGTCAGGGCCAGGGCGGCGGCAGCCGCGGTGCCCATGACACGGATGGGAATTCTCGTGGCCATCGTGAGCTCCTTCGCTCTCCAGAGGTTCGTTCGCGTGCTGCGGCACCGCCGTCGCGGCTTGCCGTTTCGCGGCTCGAAACTTTTCGAAACCTCTGCGTTTTCTGGCCGACAAAGTAGGAGGGCGTCGAGTCGAGGTCAAGACGTGGGCGGCATTCAATTTCCCAGAGAGCACGGGATTCTCCCCGCAGCGCACCCGAAAACCACTCTGGACCACGTCGAAACCTTGCGCTAACGTCCCTCGTACATCACCGAAAGGAACAGCATGGCGAAGCGAGGCGTCGAGCGAAGCCGGACGACGCTGACCGGCATCGCCGAAGCAGCCGGAGTCTCCGTGGCCACGGTGTCGAAGGTGGTCAACGGCCGCAGCGACGTATCCCCGGAGACCCGCGCACGCATCGAGCGGCTGCTGGTCGAGCACGACTACGTCGCGCGCGGACCAGGCGGCGCCCAGGCGCCGGTACGCACCATCGACCTCACCTTCGACCAGCTGGTCAACCCCAACAATCTGGAGATCACCAGAGGGGTGACCGAGGCGGCGGCCGAGGCGGGCGTCGATGTCGTCATCGGGGTGACACCCGACGATCCACTCGGTGCCACCTGGGCCCGGAAGATCACCAACGCCGGGCGGGAGGGCCTCATCCTCGTGACGTCCGAGCTCACCCCTCGGCAGCGGGCCCAGTTCGCGCAGGCCGGCATCCCGCTGGTGCTGGTCGACCCGATGAACGTGCCCGACGACAGCGTGCCGAGCATCGGCGCCACCAACTTCAGCGGTGGCATGGCCGCCACCGAACACCTGCTGAAACTCGGCCACCGACGGATCGCGATGATCGAGGGCCGGCACGACGCCGTGTGCAACACCGCCCGGCTGCACGGCTATCAGGCCGCGCTGACCGGCGCCGGTGTCACTCCGGACCCCCGCCTCATCAAGCGAGCCGACTTCCGCTTCGAACCCGCCTACCGGGCCGCACTCGAGCTCTTCGCCATGGACGACCCGCCCACCGCGGTCTTCACCGGCAACGACCTGGAGGCGTTCGGCGTCATCGAGGCCGCCCGGGCACACGGACTCCGTGTCCCGGAGGACGTCAGCGTCGTCGGCTTCGACGACGCCTCCGCGGCCGCCACCTCCGCCCCGCCACTGACCACCGTCCGTCAGCCCTTCGCCGAGATCGGCCGCGCCGCGCTGCGCACCCTGCTACGGCTCTCCCGCGGCGAACCGCTGGACAGCCACCGCGTGGAGCTGGCCACCCAGCTGATCGTCCGGGCCTCCACCGCCCCGCCGCCCACACGCTCCTGACTCCGCGTCCGGAGCCACCATCCCGAGGGACCCACCATGACCACACCTTGGGCCGATCCGGCCTGCCCGCGCGACGACAGGGTCGAGGCCCTCCTCACGGAGATGACCCTGGAGGAGAAACTCGCCCAGCTCGGCAGCGTCTGGCCCGGCGTCGAACGCGTCAGCGGCAATGTGGCGCCCATGCAGGACGTGTTCGCCCGGCACACCGACTTTCCCGCGGCGAGCAAACACGGCCTGGGCCACCTCACCCGCCCGTTCGGCACCAAGCCGGTCGAACCCGCCGACGGCGTACGCCACCTCGCCGCGCTCCAGCGCGGGTTGCGGGAGACCACCCGGCTCGGCATCCCCGCCATCGCGCACGAGGAGTGCCTGACCGGATTCACCGCCTACCGCGCCACCGTCTTCCCCGCCGCGCTCGCCTGGGCCGCCGCCTTCGACCCGGAGCTGGTCGAGCGCATGGCGCACGCCATCGGTACGAGCATGCGCCAAGTCGGCGTGCACCAGGGCCTGTCCCCCGTCCTGGACGTCGTCCGCGACTACCGCTGGGGGCGGGTGGAGGAGACCCTCGGCGAGGACCCCTACCTGGTGGCCACCACCGGCACCGCCTATGTGCGCGGCCTGGAGAGCGCCGGGATCATCGCCACCCTCAAACACTTCGCCGGCTACTCCGCCTCCAAGGCGGCCCGCAACCACGCCCCGGTCTCCATGGGCCCCCGTGAGTTCGCCGACGTCATCCTGCCTCCGTTCGAGATGGCCATCCGTGACGGCGGGGCGCGCTCGGTGATGAACTCCTACGCCGATGTGGACGGCATGCCGGCCGGAGCCGACGCCGGACTCCTCACCCGGCTGCTGCGCGAGGAGTGGGGTTTCGAGGGCACGGTCGTGTCCGACTACTGGTCCGTCGCATTCCTGCGCACCATGCACCGCATCGCGGCGACGGACGGGGAGGCCGGCGCCCGGGCGCTGGAGGCGGGCATCGACGTCGAGCTGCCCGACACCCTCTGCTACGGCGAGCCCCTCGCCGAGCTCGTCCGCGACGGCACCGTACCGGAGCACCTCGTCGACCGGGCGGTGCGCCGAGTGCTCCGACAGAAGGCCGAACTCGGCCTGCTCGACGCCGACTTCAGCCCCGACATCGAAACCGCCGACGGACCGGTCGACCTGGACCCGCCCGCCCACCGGGCCATCGCCCGCGAGCTCGCCGAGCAGAGCATCGTGCTGCTCGACAACCGAACCGGCGTGCTGCCCCTGGCCGCGGACACCGCCTCCATCGCCCTCGTCGGCCCCTGCGCCGACGACCCCAACGCCTTCTTCGGCTGCTACTCCTTCCCCAACCACGTCCTCCCCCACCACCCAGGCCACGACAACGGCGTCGAGACCCGCTCCCTGCTCCATGCCCTCGCCGCCGAGCTGCCCGGGACATCGATCACGTACGAGCGCGGCTGCCCGGTCAAGGACGCGGACCGCAGCGGCTTCGACGCGGCGGTGGCGGCGGCACGCGGAGCGGATGTCTGCGTCGCCGTGGTCGGCGACCGCGCCGGCCTCTTCGGCGGCGGCACCTCGGGCGAGGGCTGCGACGCCGAGGACCTCTCCCTGCCCGGGGTGCAGGCGGAGCTGGTGGCGGCCCTGCTGGACACCGGCACCCCGCTGGTGCTGCTCGTGGTCTCCGGCCGCCCGTACGCCCTCGGCGCCCACGCCGACCGCGCCGCCGCCGTCGTCCAGGCGTTCTTCCCCGGCGAGGAGGGCGGAGCCGCACTGGCCGGAATGCTGTCGGGCCGTGTCACCCCGTCGGGCAAGCTGCCGGTGCAGATCCCGCGAACGCCCGGCGGCCAGCCCGGGACCTATCTGCACGCCCCGTTGGGCGGCAACAGCCAGGGCGTCAGCAACCTCGACCCGACTCCGGCCTACCCCTTCGGCCACGGCCTGTCGTACACCACCGTCGCCTATGACGAACTGACCGTGAGCTCCGAGGAGATGGCCACCGACGGCGAGGTGGAGGTCAGCTGCGTCGTCCGTAACACCGGCGACCGCGCCGGCGCCGAGGTCGTACAGCTCTACACCGCCGACCCGGTGGCCCGACTCCCCCGCCCCGTGACCCAGTTGACGGGCTACTCACGCGTCCGGCTGGCCGCGGGCGAGCAGCGCCGGGTCACCTTCCGCCTGCACGCCGACCGGCTCGGCTACACCGGCCCCGACCTGCGCCGCATCGTCGAACCCGGCGAGATCACCGTCATGGTCGGCGCCTCCCGCACCGACATCCGCCTCGTCGCCACCGTCCACCTCACCGGACCGGTCCGCCAGGTCGGCCACGACCGAGTCCTGCGGACACCGGCGCATATCGACTGAGCAGGCCACGCCGCACGACGGTCACCAAGCGACCGGCCCGAGGCGGTCGATGAAGGTCCCGGTCGGCCCGTCGGCGTCGAGCGTCGCGAGCCTGACGATCGAGTCGGTGCCCTCGGTGACGGTGAGCTGGCCGGTGTGGTGGTTCATATCGGTGGCGGCGAATTTGCGGTTGGCGACTTCTCCGGGGGTGGCGACGTTGAACTTGATCTCCGGGAGGGCTTGGGCATACCGGACGGTAATCATGTTCAGCGCCGCTTTCGACGAGCTGTAGGCGAGCTCGTGCATCGCCGAGACCGGCTGGTCCGGATCGGTCACGACCGCGAAGGAGCCGCCACCGCTGGACACCATCACCACCCGCGGCTGCTCCGCCGCCCGCAGCAGCGGCAGGAACGCATGCGTCACCCGGATCGGGCCGTAGACGTTGGTGTCGTAGACGTCATGGATTTCGTCGGCCGTCGCGTCCGCGGGCGCGACGATGTGTCCGGGCGCGCCCGCGTTGTTGATGAGCACATCCAGGCGGTCGGTGTGCTCGTGGACGAGCCGTACCGCGCCGGCCACCGACTCGTCCGAGGTCACGTCCAGCGGGACCATGACCACGTTCACGCCGCCGGCGGTCAGTTTGCCGGCGGCCTCCCGTCCTCGGCTCTCGTCACGCGAGCCGAGAAACACCGTCCAGCCCAATTCGCCGAGGCGCCGGGCCGCTTCGAAACCGAGTCCCTTGTTGCCTCCGGTGATCAGCACCGAGGTCTGCTGCGAGTTCGTCATGCCCACCGGACACCACTCCCCCCTCGGCTGTGACATGGTGTGACCGGCTTCACAGTGATGTGCGACTGCGGCTTCCGTCGCGCCGCGGGGGCGTGGAAGACCGCGACGCGGGCTCGGACTTCGCCAGCCACAGGCCGGTGAACACGGCGCCGGCCATCGTGACGGCGCCGGCCGCGACGAAGGCGCTGTTGAGGCCGGCCTCGAAGGACGCCCCGCCCGCTTCCCGGGTGCGGACGATGGCTCCGAGCACCGCCACGCCGAGCACCGCACCGATCTGCCGGGTGGTGCTGCTGATGCCCGACGCGAGGCCGCCCTCCTGCGGGCTGACCGCCTGGATGGCGGCGCCGGTCAGCGGGGACATGGTCAGAGCGAAACCGATGCCGACGATCGCCAGCCGCCACCACACATTCCCGTAGCCGGTGTCCGCGTGTACGGAGCCCAGGGCCAGCAGCCCGAGACCGGCCAGGGCCAGACCGGTGGTGACCACGATCCGGAAGCCGTACTTCGCGGCCAACCGGCCCGCATACGGGCTGACGATCACCATGGCGAGGGAGGCGGGCAGGGTCTCCAGGCCGGCGAGCAGAACCGAGCTGCCCTGCACGTACACGAAGAACTGGGAGAAGAAGAAGGAGGAACCCATGAGCGCGAAACCCACCACGACCATGGCCGTGTTGGACACCGTGAACAGTCGCTGCCGGAACAGCCGCAGCGGCAGCATCGGCGTCGAACGACGTCCTTCGACGGCGACGAAGACGGCGAGGATCACCACCGCGGCGGCGAAGCTGCCCAGGATCACCGGCGAGGTCCAGCCGAGGGAACCGCCCTCGATCAGCCCGTAGGCCAGCGCCCCGACTCCCAGGACGGACAGGACCGTCCCCGGGATGTCGATCGCCGGCGCGTCCGGATTACGGGACTCGCCCAGGACGCGCAGACCGGCCAGCAGAAGGACCGCGCCGATCGGCGCGTTGACGACGAAGATGGCGGGCCAGCCGAAGGCATCCACCAGAATGCCGCCTGCCAACGGCCCGGCGGCCAGGCCGATTCCGCTGAATCCGGCCCACAGCCCGATCGCCTTGACTCGTTCCTGCGGAACGGGGTACGCGGCGGCGAGCAGGGCCAGCGAGGCGGGGCTCAGCGCCGCGGCCCCGATGCCCTGCGCCACCCGTCCCACGATCAGCCACCCGATCGACGGTGCGGCGGCGCACATCCCGGACGCGGCGGTGAACACCACGACGCCGGCCAGGAACACCCGCTTGCGGCCGAAGCGGTCGGCGAACACGCCGCCGGACAGCAACAGCATGGCGACCAGCAGCACATAGGCGTCGACGATCCATTGCAGACCGTTCAATTGGGTGTGCAATCGCTGCTGCATATCGGGCAGCGCCGCGCCGACGATGGTGCTGTCGAGCAGCACCATGAACTGGCCCAGGCAGGCCACTGTCAGCAACGCCGCCCGGTTCGATCGAATCCCTAAAGCCACAGCTGTTCCCCTCCGATGGTGCGGGTGCACCCCGGAAAGATAGTTCCATAATCCCGAACTGTCGAACGATGGGATACCGTGCAGGCATGCGACCGCTACCCCAGCCCGCACGCGAGTCATTGACCCTCGCGCCGCTGCTGCACGCACTCGGCGATCCGGTGCGCCTGGAATTGGCGCGGCGGGCCCTGGGCCATCCCGAGTCGACCTGTTCCGCCCTCGCCGACGGCCTGGACGTGCCGGTGTCGACGCTGTCCAACCACTGGCGGATCATGCGCGAGGCCGGGCTGATCAGCATGACCGTCGACGGCAGACACCGGCGGATCCGGCTCCGCGCCGACGATCTGGGCGACCGCTTCCCCGGCCTGCTCGATCCGATCCTGCGCCTCGCCGCGGCCGAGTCGCCGAAGCCTCTCACGGAGTGATCTGCCTCACATGCCGTCACAATGACCGAACACGCGGTGTCTTGAGGCCGAGCCCCGAAGAGACGGAGGAGACACCGTGACTGGCAACACCGAAGTGGTCGTGATCGGCGGCGGATACGCCGGTGTCCTGGCGGCCAATCGCCTGACGCAGCGCGACGACGTGGCAGTGACGCTGATCAACCCGCGTTCGACCTTTGTCGAGCGGGTTCGCCTGCACCAGGTGGCGGGCGGGTCCCACACGGCGGTCGTCGACTACCGGGAGGTCCTGCACGAGCGCGTCCGGCTGGTGGTCGACACCGTGACGCGGATCGACGCCCCCGGGCGCGGTGTGACGATGGCGAGCGGCGGCGTGGTCGGCTACGACTACCTGATCTACGCGGTGGGCAGTGGCAGCGCCGACCCGGGCGTGCCCGGAGCGGCCGAGTTCGGCTACCCGGTCGCCACCCTGGAGGAGGCGCAGCGGCTGCGGACGGCCGTCGACGCCGCGCCCGCGACGGCCGCGGTGGCGGTGGTGGGCGCCGGTTCGACCGGTATCGAGACCGCCGCCGAACTGGCCGAACAGGGCCGCCCGGTGACCCTGGTGTGCGGCGGGGCGCTGGGCCCGTATCTGCATCCGCGGGTTCGGCGCTCGGTGGCCAAGCGGCTGGCCAAGCTCGGTGTGACCGTGCTCGAAGGCCCCGACACCAAGGTGACCGCGGTGACCCGCGACACCGTGCGGCTCAGCGGCGGCCACACACTGCCGAGCACGGTGACCGTCTGGACCGCCGGGTTCGGCGTGCCGGACCTGGCCGAGCACAGCGGGCTGAGCACCGACGCCGCCGGCCGCCTGCTCACCGACGAAACGCTGACGAGCGTGGACGACGTACGCATCGTCGCGGCCGGGGATTCGGCGGCACCGTCGGATCTGCCGCTGCGCATGAGCTGCCAGACCGCGCGTCCGCTGGGAGCGCACGCCGCCGACACCGTGCTGGCCCGGATCGCGGGTGCGCGGCCCGCGGCCATCAACGTGGGCTTCTTCGGCCAGTGCATCGCCCTGGGCCGTCGCGCCGCCACCGTACAGCTCGCTTCCAAGGACGACACCGCCAACAAGTACTCCATCGGCGGCCGCCTCGCCGCCGGGATCAAGGAGCGCGCCTGCCAGGGCGTCGTCAAGGAACTGGCGGACGAGGCGCGCAAGCCCGGTTCGTTCACCTGGCAGTTCAAGGACGACAAGCGCCACCAGGTGCTGCGGACCAAGCGCGGCCAGGCGCCGGCCACCGCCGGTCAGGCCGGCTAGACCACGCGTCGGCAGCCGGCCGCCGAGCACATTCGAGGAGAGAAAGGATCTTGCTGTGGATGCACGCTCGACGGCCTCCGGCACCCCAGGACGGGACATGAGCGACCACGCCGCCGGTCCGGCGACCGAGGCGTTCGTCGCCCACCGCAACCTGCTTTTCACCGTCGCCTACGAGATGCTCGGCTCGGCGGCCGATGCCGAGGACGTCCTCCAGGAGACCTGGCTGCGCTGGGTCGACGTCGACCAGGACCAGGTACTCGACCAGCGCGCCTACCTGGTCCGCATCACCACCCGGCAGTCACTCAACCGGCTGCGCACCATGAAACGCCGCAAGGAGGCATACGTCGGCCCCTGGCTGCCCGAGCCGTTGCTCACCACGCCGGACGTGGCCGACAACGTCGAACTCGCCGAAAGCGTGTCGATGGCGCTCATGCTCGTCCTCGAAACCCTGTCGCCCACCGAGCGCGCCGTCTTCGTCCTGCGCGAGGCCTTCGGCATCGGCTACGACGAGATCGCGGCCGCGGTCGACAAAAGCCCCGCCGCCGTCCGCCAGATCGCCCACCGCGCCCGCCGGCACATCGAGGCCCGCCGCCCCCGCGCGGTGGTCTCCGCGAGCCGGACCCGGGCGGCTCTGGAGGCGTTCCGGCAGGCGCTGGAAACCAGGGACCTCCAGGGGCTGCTCGACGTGCTCGCGCCCGAGGTCGTCGTCGTCAACGACGGCGGTGGCATCAAGCAGGCCGCGCTGCGACCGGTCATCGGCGCCGAGAAGGTGATCCGTTTCCTGGCCGGCGGCCTCGGCAGGACCGCCGCCACGGTCACCGTCGGCCCGACCACGGTCAACGGCAACCCGGGGCTCGTCTTCCGCCTGGACGGCGAGATCGACGGCGTCATGGCGGCCCGCGTCGAGGACGACCGCATCACCGGCCTCTACTACGTCCGCAACCCGGAGAAACTGACCCGCGTCGAATCCGAGACGCCGCTCACCCTGCGATGAACACCGGGTCGCCGAGTCGCGGACTGAGGCGTCAGCGTCGAGCGGGCCGGGGGTTTCCTCTCCGCGCGTAGTCGCCGAGATCACGATCCCGGACCGAACAACACGGTCTTCGTGGGCGGCCTGCCCGCGGCCTTCATCGATTTGGACACCGCGGCCCCCGGCGACCCGCTCGAAGACCTCGGATACATGGCCTGGACTTGGTGCGTCTCGTCCAAACACGATGCCCCACACCCCGACGAGCAAGGTGCGCAGGTACGGATCCTTGCCGACGCCTACGGACTCGACGCGCATGCGCGTGGCGGCCTCATCGACGCGATGCTCGACCGCCAGACACGTAATGCTCGCTGGTGGCGCGAGCAGCCTGACGGTCCGGGACCCCGGCTCGCTTCAGCAGAGCAGATCGTCTCCCGCATCGCATGGTCGGAACGCGAACATGCCTTCACCGTGGCCAACCGGTCCGCGCTCGCGGCCGCACTCCGGTGAAGAGGAAGTCTGCGCCACTGGACCGGCAGCTGCGCGGCAATCTGCCCCGGACATTCGTCCATGCCCATCACTGTCCACCCGTATGGGCTCGCATGAGGTGCTCCCCGTGGGGAAGGGCGGTTGGGTGAGGAGCGCGCGTGATGCATGACGACGGCGAGGCGTCGGGGCATGACGGCCGTGAGCAACCGTCCGGTCGCGTCGAGACCAGGGAGCAGCGGGCCGACCGCAGGTGGGCCGAGCTGCTCCAAGAGGTGCGAGTGACGCAGACGGGCATGCAGATTCTGTTCGCTTTCCTGCTCACGGTCGCCTTCACCCCGCGCTTTCAGAGTCTCGGACACTCGGATCGGACCATCTACGTCGTGACCGTCCTGCTGGGCGCGGCGGCCACCGGAGCGTTGATCGCACCGGTCTCCTTGCACCGGATCGTCACCGGGCGTCGGCTGAAACCGGAGACGGTCCATGTGGCGGCGCGCTTCACCGTGGCCGGACTGGTGCTGCTGCTGTGCACCGTGGAGTCGGCGCTGCTGCTGATCCTGCGCGTCGTCGTGTCCGATGTCACCGCGTTCTGGCTGGCGGCCGCGGCCCTGGTGTGGTTCGTGAGCTGCTGGTTCGTACCCGCGGTCTGGCTCTTCCATCGCTCGCGCAAGGAGCGCTGAGCAGCCTGGAGTTCCCGGAGGGCTTCCTGCCGCACCGGTGCGAGCGGGAGGGTCAGCAATCCGGTCAACGGGCCTATGCCTAGCCGCCTTCCTCCACCCGGCGCAGCGCGTCGGCCACGAAGTCGTACGGCGCCAGCGGCCCCAGCAGCCGCAGCCGGACCCGGCCGTTCCACCGCCGGGCCAGCTCCTCCGCCGCCTGCTCGAACGCCCCGCGCTGCTTGTCCTCGATCAGGAAGGCGGCGTTCACGACCCCTTCGGCGGACTCCGGCTCGGAGGTCGCCACCGCGAGCGCGAACGGCGCCACCCGCTGCTCGATCTCCCGGGCGTCCACCTCCCGCTTGGCGCCGACGGCCTCCACGACCAGCTGCCCCAGCTGGATGCGCAGGTCGTATCCGGCGTCCTCCGGCAGCCCTTCCAGCTCCTCCCGCAGCCGCCTGGCCTCGACGTGCTCGTCGAGCACCTCGCGCAACACCTCGTCCTGGACATAGCGGGCCCGGAGGGTGAACTGGGCGCTGCCCCGGAGCCGGTCGAGGGCCCAGGTGAAGTCGTCATGGCCCTCGGTCAGCAGTTCCTCGGCCACGGCCCGAGGGTCCCGCTCCACCGTGCCGAACCGCAGCGGCAGCACGGGCAGGCCCGAGGCGGCCAGGGAGTCGAGCACCCGGGCGTGGGCGCGCAGGTCGTCCGGGGTGCCGAGCGGCTGGTCCATGGGCACCTCGCTCACCACCGCGGCCAGCCCGCGGTCCCTGACGAAGGTCACCGGGGAGTCCGGGGCCCCGACGGCGGGCAGGTCCTTGACCGCCTGGTCGGCCCCTTCGTCGGGTATCACCCCGTACACGTAGCAGGCAGGTCCATCCCCGGCCATCATGGCTCGTGCTCCCTGTCACTTGTCCGGCTCCTCCGGCGCCGGGGCCGCTCCTCGGCCTCGTCCCCGCGCGCCTCTTCCCTGTCCTCGGCAAACTTGAGACAGGCGTCGACGCCGACCAGCGGCCGGTCACTCAGCGCGTCTATGCGATGACCGACCGCCAGGCGAGTGCACATATGAATATGGATATATCGCCAAGTATGGCGCACTTCGCCGACCAGGTCGGCGACGACGTCACGGCATCGCCTTCAGCCCCGGGAAGCGCGCGTGCCCTGCGGTTCCGCCGGGGCGAGAAGGTAGGAATGGAGCTGGCCGAGCAGTTCGGCGATGCCCTCCTCGTCGGCGCGGTAGCGGACCAACTTGCCGGTGCGCGTCGACTGGAGCAGGCCTCCGCGCCGGAGGACCGCGAGGTGCTCGGAGGTGGTCGACGGGCCGAGTCCGGCGCGTTCGGCGACCTCGCCGACCGTCAGCTCCTCCCCACCGGCGAAGTGCGCGAACAGCCGCTGACGCGTCGTGCTGGCCAGTGCCTTGAGAAAGACCTGAAGGTCGTCGTCGGGTACGGCGGCCTCGGGGCGTACCGCCTGTTCCGTACCGGAGACCGCGCGCGGTGACAGTCGGTCTTCGGACACCTGCGGGAGTTCGCCCAGGGCCCGGTACGGGCGGGGAACTCGGAGCGCGCGGTGCAGGTCGAACTCGGCCGGCGGGATGTCCAGGGCCGAGCAGGCCTCGCGGACGACGGTCCGCTCGCTGTCGTCGAAGTGTCCGTCGGCGCAGCCGATGACGATGCCGATCTGGATGACGGCTCGCGCCTCCGCCGCCTTCCTCTTCGCCTTGCCGATCTCCTGCATCGCGCTCACCTTGCCGAGGGGGAAGTCCTCGGTGAGCTTGTCGAGGTGCTCCTCGAAGCGGCGGTGCAGGTCGCCCGGGGGAAAGTTCTGGAGCACGTCGTTGGTGGCGATGAGCTGGGCGACGCGCTGTCGCTCGGACGGGTCGATCGTGCCGTCCGCCGCCGCCACCAGGGCGCACATCGCCATGCTCGCGTCCCGGAACGCCCCGCTCCGCAACTCGTTCTTCTTCGCCGTGAGCTGGGCCTGCATCGTCTGGGCCGAGTCCTTGATGCGGTCCCACAGCGCCATCTGTATCTCCTTGCCAGTACTGCCCGCCAAATGAGGAGGAAACAGAATCTACAGGTTTGTAGAGAGGCACCAAAAAGAAGCCGTGCCTTCACCATCTTCTCTCGGCCACCGGGCCGCGTCCCACAACGGCTTCCGCATCGCCATGGCGGCGCGCCTGTGTCTCATGCGGCGGTGGCGGGCCCCTGCGTGTCGTCGGCTCCGTAGGCGATGTGCTCGGTGACCGAGACCACCCCGTCCACGCTCCGGCACAGCCGCTCGATGACGGGGACCAGGCTCCTGAACTCCACCGCGCCGCGCAGGGTGACCTCGCCCTCCCGTACGTCGACCGTCACCGCCGACGGGGCCAGGCGCAAGGTCCGGCGCAGCACGTCCCGCTCGATCTCCTCACGGATCGCGTCGTCATGGCGCAGGAAGATCCGCAACAGATCGGCCCGGCTGATGATGCCCAGCAGCTGGTCGGCCTCGTCGACCACCGGGAGCCGCTTGACGCCCTTCGCGGCCATCAGACGGGCCGCCTCGACCACACCCCACTCCGGACGCGCGCACACCGCGGGCGCCGACATCAGCTCCCCGGCCCTCGTTCCCTCGGTCTTCGCGCGCTCCCACGCCTCCGGGTGCGGGATCGGCACCCGGCCGGCTGGGTCGGCCTGGCCGGAGGACTTGCGCAGCAGATCGGCCTCGGAGACGACACCGACCGGGTGGCCGGAGCCGTCCACGACCGGCACGGCGGTGACATCGTTCTCCGCCAGCAGCTCCACGATCTCCTTGAACGGCATCTCGCGCGGCGCCCGGACCACGTTGCGGGTCATGAGCTCCCCGACCGTCCTGTGGTGCATTGTCCCGACTCCTTTCGGACACTCGCCGTCCGGCCGCCCCGTGTCCGCCACGCGGCGGAGCCGCACATGGACACTGCCAGCCTCGCAGCCCGCGGCCACCGCCGCATGAGCCCCACGGCCCCGCTCACCGGCCACTCGGCCCGACGCGAGGGCCATCGGGTACCCGCGCGAGGACATTCCGCCCATGCCATCGCTCGTCGAGCGTGAAATTCTGGACGAAGGAAGACGGGCAGAGAGGCGGGGATGCCGATGCGTGCCCATATCGGCGACCAACTGATTGTCGAAAGCCCGACCACCGGCGCGACCAGGCGAGACGGCGAGATCGTCGGGGTCCATCACGAGGACGGAACGCCTCCGTACGACGTGCGCTGGTCGGACTCGGGACGGGTCTCCCTCGTGTTTCCCGGACCGGATGCCCATATTCACCACACCGGGCACCCGCTCTCCGACGCGGAGGTGACGGCGCTGGTGCGCGATGCCGCGGCCGCTCCGTCGATGCACAACGCGCAGCCCTGGCGTTTCCAGTACTTCCGCGGCGAAGGCCTCTTCCATGTGGTCGCGGACCTGACGAGAACCCTGCCGCACTCCGACGCCGACCTCCGCGCCCTCCACCTGGGCTGCGGCGCCGCCCTGATGAACCTGCGCGTCGCGGCCGCTCACACGGGCCGGCGTCCGGCGACCCTGCTGCTGCCCGACCCCGACGACCCGACCCTGCTCGCCGCCGTATCGGTGACCGGCCCCCTCGGCGCCGGCGAAGACGACCCCGGCGCCCTGTACCCGGCCGTCCACACCCGGCACACCAGCCGCTCCCCCTTCGCCGAGACCGAGATACCGCAATCCGTGCGCGCCGCCCTCCGTGCGGCGGCCGAGGCGGAGGGCGTCTCGCTGTCCTTCGCCTCCGGATGGCATCTCCAGACGGTGCTGGATCTGGCCCTGGAGGCCGAGGCGCGCAACCTCACCGACCGCGGCAGCGCCGAGGACCTCACCCGCTGGTCCCGGCTGTCCGACCAGACGCCGCGGTCCGCCGCCGAAGGGGTGCCGCCCTACGCCTTCGGGCCCCGCCGACGGGGTGGCAAGGCCCCCGTACGGGACTTCGCGGGCGGCGCACCGGTGCCCGGCCGCGAGACCGCGGATTTCGAGAGCTCCCCCCAGCTGGCGCTGCTGGCCACCCCCGGCGACGGGCCACGGGACTGGCTGCGCGCGGGGCAGGCCATGGAACGCGTCCTGCTGACCGCGACGCTCGAAGGGCTGTCCAGCTCGTTCGTCACCCAGGCCCTCGAGTGGCCCGACCTGCGCTGGCCGCTGCGCGACCCGGTGGCGGGGACGGGGCACGTACACATGGTGCTGCGCCTCGGCTACGGCCCGCCGGGCCCCAGAACACCACGCCGCCCGACCCGCCACATGCTCGACATCCTGCCCTGATCACCCCTCCGCGCCAGGCCGTCCCGGCTTCGCGGCGAGGCCGCGCAGCGCGAGATGCACCTGGTGTTCGGTCGCCTGCGGGTCGGAGCCGGGGAGCAGCTGCGCGATGCGGATGAGTCCGAGGAGTTGATAGGCGATGTCCTGAGCGGTCACATCGGTGGCGAGGGTGTGATCGGTCCGGGAGCGGTCGACAGCCTGTTGGCCGATCCCGGTGAGGTGGGCGAGGCATCGCTCGAGGTCCTCATCCGACGGTGATCCGCCGACGAGCAGATCGACCATGGCCCTGTTGCGCGAGAGTTGAGCCATCGTCGCGGTGAAGAACTCGCGGAGGCCGGCGATCGCGGACGCCCCCTCCGGGAGGGCCGCCCCGGCGAGTTCGGCCAGATCGCTACCCATCGCGGCCTGCACGAGGTGTTCACGGGTGGGGAAGTGACGGTAGAGGGTCCCCAGGCCGACGCCCGCCGCCGCGGCGACGGCGCGCATGTCCACGGCCATGCCGCCGTCCCGGAAGGCCTCTCCCGCGGCCGCCAGGATCCGTTCCCTGTTGGCGACGGCGTCTCGTCGCTGCTTCCGGTCCTCTGTCACGCCCTCACCCTAGCCGAATCGGAACACCCGTTCCGCTCCGTGCTGGCTTAATCCGGAACACGCGTTCCGGAAATGACAAGAGGTAGGGGCATGAGGACGATCGTGATCACCGGAGGCACCGACGGCATGGGGGCGGCGCTGGCCCGCCACTTCCTGAGCGCGGGTGACCGCGTCGTGGCGATCGGGCGAAGCCGCGCCAAGTTCGACGCGCTGCTCACGACCGTGACGGGCGACGACCGGTCAGCGAAGCAGCGGGCGGAGTTCATCGCGGCCGATCTGTCGTCGGTCGCCGACAGCCGCCGCGTGGTCGAGCACCTGCGGGCGCACCACGAGAGCATCGACGCACTGATTCTCGCCGCCTCCTTCATCCGGCAGCGTCGACACACCACGGCCGAGGGGCATGAGGCCTCCTGGGCGCTGTTCTTTCTCTCCAAGTACCTGTTCGTCACGGGGCTCGCCCCGCTCCTCCGCGCGGCTGAGAGACCGGTCATCGTGAACACGGCCGTTCCCGGAGCGCGAGCCGGTGCGATCGACTTCGACGACCTCGAGATGCGCGAGGGGTTCACGTTCACCAGGTCCAACGCGCAGCAGCGCCGCGCGAACGAACTGCTCGGTCTCCTGGCCACCGGCGAGAATCCGGGCCTCGCCTACGTGACCTGGGGTCCGGCTCGGCTGGTCCGTTCCAGCTTCGCCGGCGACGTCGGGAAGGGCATGAAAATCGCCGCCGCGGTTCTCGGGAGGCTGCTGGGCCAACGCCCGGATGCCGCGGTCGGACCGATCATCGACATCGTCGACGCCCCGGCCCCCGGAAGGGCCGCCTACCGCGGCGCCAAGAAGCGCACGCTCACCGTCGGCGACCACGACGACAGGGACGCCGCGCGCCTGGCAGCGGCGGTCGGGGACGAGTAGGCGCGGGCGGCGCGGTAGCTGCGGGGGACGGCGGTTCAGGCGGGCGGGGCGGGCGGCACCGTAGCCATCTCGGCCGCCTGGCGCAGCGCCTCGACCATGCTGCCGGCCTCCGCCGTGCCCGTTCCGGCGATGTCGAACGCGGTGCCGTGGTCGACGGAGGTACGGATGACGGGCAGGCCCACGGTGAGGTTGACGCCCGCCTCGATGCCCAGGACCTTGACCGGGCCATGGCCCTGGTCGTGGTACATCGCCACGATCAGGTCGTAGTCGCCGCGTGAGGCGAGGAAGAAGGCGGTGTCGGCGGGGAGCGGACCCCGGGCGTCGACGCCCTCGGCGCGCAGCTTCTCCAGGGCCGGGACGATCTTCTCGCCTTCCTCGCCGTAGCCGAACAGGCCGTTCTCGCCCGCGTGCGGGTTGATGCCGCAGACGCCGATGACGGGGTTCGGGGTGCCGGCCCGGACCATCGCGTCGTGGCCGCGGCGCACGGTGCGCTCGACGAGGCCCGGCTCGATGCGGTTGACGGCGTCGATCAGGCCGATGTGGGTGGTGACGTGGATGACCTTCACCTTCTCGGTGGAGAGCATCATCGAGACCTCCTCGGTCCCGGTCAGGTGGGCGAGGAGTTCGGTGTGGCCGGGGTAGATGTGGCCCGCGGCGTGCAGGGCCTCCTTGTTGAGCGGTGCGGTGCAGATGGCGTGCACCTCGCCTGCCACGGCGAGTTCGGCGGCCCGCTCGATGTACGCGTACGCGGCGCCGCCCGCGACCGGCGACAGCTCGCCCCAGGCCAGGTCGGCGGGGAGCAGACCGAGGTCGACGACGTTGACGCGGCCGGGCGTGAACTCGGCGTCGCGCGGGTGGTCGACGGCGGCGATGTCGCAGTCCAGGCCGAGGATGCGGGCGGCCTCGCGCAGCCGCAGGGCGTCGCCGATGACGACGGGGCGGCAGCGGGTCAGGACGGCGTCGTCGAGCAGCGCGGCGACGACGACCTCGGGGCCGATGCCGGCACCGTCGCCCATGGTGACGGCGATGAGCGGGAGGGCGGTGGGCATGAGAGCAACTCCTACGCGGATGGGGGGGGCGGGGTCAGGAGGCGGCCAGTCGGGGCCGTAGCGCGACGGCGATGCGCAGCAGCGAGTCCTCGGCGCCGTAGCTGCCGGGGCGGGTGACGACGTGGCGGCCGTCGGGGGTGCGGGAGTGGACGGCGCCGTGGTGGATCTGGCCGAGCGGCTCCAACTCCCGTATGCCCAGGGCGTCCAGGGTGGTGCGTGCGGTCTCGCCGCCGGTCATGACGAGGTCGGGGCGGCCCGGGTACGCGGCGGCGAGCGCGCCGAGGGCGGTGCTGAGGGCCCGCCCCGCGCCGGGGCGCGGGCCCGACGAACCGTCGATGGACAACACGGTCAGGGCGGGCGCGGCGCCATGACTCGGCAGACGGACCGTGCCCGCCGCCAGGTCGGCCGGGTCCAGCGGCACATGGTGCGCGCCGACCGCGGTGAGCCGCGCGATCTGCGCGACCGCGCCGGGCTCGGCGGTCCCCACGACGAAGAGCAACGGAGTGCCGTCCCGGGTGGGAGCGGGCGGGGGTGCGGCGGCAGCGGGACGCGGCAGCGCGCGCCCGAGCGCGGCCGCCAGGCCACCGCTGCCCAGGAGCCGGAATCCGGGGCCGAGCCGCAGCGCCGCCGCGGCCACCGCGTCCAGGTCCGCGTCAGTCTCGGCGTCCGGAGCGGGGTGCGCACCGGATGCGGCGATCCGCCGGAACTCCGCGTCCAGCGCGGCGGGTTCGGACCGTACGACGTCGAGGGGGACGGTATGGACCGGCAGACCGGACAGCGCCTCGGGCAGCGAGCGGGGCGCGGACGCGCGTTCCGCGCGCCAGCCGTCCGTACGGTGCAGCGGAACGCCGTTCACATGCACCACGCCGCCGGTCACGGTGCGCCGGGCCACGGGCAGCGCGGGGGCGATGACGACGGCCTCGGCGCCCTCGGCGTAGGCGGCGGCCTCCGCGGCGAGATGGCCGCGCAGCTGTGAGTCGACCTTCTTGTAGAGCAGTCGGGGCGGACCGGACCGCGCCGCGCGCAGCGCCGTCCGCACGGCCTCTTCCGCGTCGGCGACCGGCAGGTGGCGGGTGTCCAGGTCCACGACGAGATCGTGCGCGGCGGCGGTCCCGGCCACATCAACGGCGCTGAGCGACAGTCGGATGGGACCGCCGAGCGCGCAGGCGGTCTCCGCCGTGCCGGACAGGTCGTCCGCGAGCGCGACGACGTACGGCGGTACGGGCGGCGAGACGGATGGACGTGGGGGCGGGGAAGCCACGGGTCGAACCTCCTTGGGCGTGCCGGCAGGGGGCAACCCGGTAAGGATCATGACACAAGTTGCGTGAAGCGCGCGAGGCCCCTTGCGCGAATTACGCAGCCGTGCGAGCGTTCCCGTGGCGCCGACGGCCGTCACCCGCGGACCGCGTCGCCCTCGTGGACGCGACGCGTACCGGCTTACACAGCACATCGCGCCGAGCAAGGCCGTAGCGCAGCGCAGCCGCCGGAGACCACCACGGCGACCGGTCGAGGCCGCGCAGCCGTACGGCCCCCTCCGCGATGCGCACATCACGCATCAGAGCGCGCATGAGCACAAAACCGCACCACCCGCACGACCCGCCCCGGAAGGAACCCGCCGTGACCGCCGGCCTTGAACTCCCGCACGTCCCCGTCCCGCTGTCCCGTCTCGTCCTCGGCACGATGACGTTCGGCGACACCGCCGACCGCGCGACGGCCGCCGCGATGGTCGACGCCGCGCTCGACGCGGGCATCACCGGCGTGGACACCGCCAACGGGTACGCGGGCGGCGAGAGCGAGCGCATCCTCGCCGAGTTGCTGCCCGGCCGCCGCGACCGGGTCGTGCTCGCCACCAAGGCCGGCATCCCGCACCCCGACCAGGGCGAGCACGCGCCGCTCTCCCCCGAGGGCCTGCGCGCGGCGCTCGACGGGAGCCTCGAGCGCCTGGGCACCGACCACGTCGACCTCTTCTATCTGCACCAGCCGGACCGCGCGACACCGCTCGCCGAAACCCTGGCGGCCGTCGCCGAGTTCGTACAGGCGGGCAAGGTTCTCGCCCTCGGCGTCTCCAACTTCGCCGCCTGGCAGATCGCCGAGCTGAACCGCGTGGCCGACGAGGTCGGCGCGCCCCGCCCGGTCGTCGCCCAGCAGCTGCACAATCTCCTCGCGCGCCGCGTCGAGGAGGAGTACACCGAGTTCGCCGCCGTCACCGGGCTGCGCACGATGGTCTACAACCCGCTCGGCGGCGGCCTGCTCACCGGCCGCCACAGCTTCGAACAGGCCCCGGCGGGCGGGCGTTTCGGGGACTCCAAGCTGGCCGCGATGTACCGCGACCGCTACTGGAACGAGGATCTGTTCCGCGCCGTAGCCGACCTCACCCGCATCGCCGCCGACGCGGGCCTGCCGCTGACCGACCTGGCGCTGCGCTGGCTGCTGTCGCGGCCCTCCACCGACGCGCTGCTGCTCGGCGGCTCCAAGGTCGAGCACCTGAAGGCCAACATCGCCGCCGCGGCCGCGGGCCCGCTGCCCGCGGACGTCCTGGCCGCCTGCGACGAGGTCGGCGCCCGCCTGCGCGGCCCGATGCCCGCCTACAACCGCTGATCTCACCGCCCACCCCCATCGCTATCCCACAACGGAGACAAACATGGCCACCGGCCGCACGTCCGCCGAGTTCACCGCCGCACTGCGCAACCGCGAGCAGCTCATCGGCTACTGGTCGCTGCTCGACTCGCCGATCGCCGCCGAGCGCCTCGCCCGCATCGGCTACGACTATCTGGCCTTCGACGCCCAGCACGGCCTCTTCGGCTACCAGGGCATGCTGAACAACCTCCTCGCCACCGACACCAAGGGCAGCACCGCCGTCGGCATGGTGCGGGTGGAGGCCAATGACCTCACCTACATCGGCAAGGCGCTCGACGCGGGCGCCACCGCCGTGATCGTCCCGCTGATCGACAACGCCCAGGACGCCGCCGACGCCGTCGCCGCCGTCCGCTATCCGCCGCTGGGCCGCCGCTCGTACGGCCCGATGCGGGCCCAGCTGCGCATCGGCCCGAACCCGGCCGACACGCACGAGCAGACCGCCGTCCTCGCGATGATCGAGACGGCCGACGGCCTGGCCAACGTCGAGGAGATCTGCGCGACCCCCGGCCTGGACGGCATCTACGTCGGCCCGTCCGACCTGCGCCTGGCCATCGGCGGCGCGACCTCCACCGACCCTGCCGTGCAGGATGAGTTCGAGCAGGCCCTCGCCCGCATCCGCAAGGCGGCCGAGGCGGCGGGCATCGCGGCCGGCATCCACAACGCCGACGGCGCGAGCGCCGCCCGCCGCCTCGCCGAGGGCTTCACGTTCGCGACGGTCTCGGCCGACGTCGTGCACCTTCAGCAGGTCGCGACGTCCCACCTGGAGGCGGCGCGGGGCGGGGCCCGCTGATGCCGACCACGCTCATCACGACGCCCACCTTCGCCCGGCACTCGGCGCGCCCCTGGCAGATCCTGGAGGACGCCGGGGCGGGTCCCCTGCGCCCCTACGAGGACGTGGCGCTGCCCACCGCCGAACTCCTCGAGTACGCGGCCGGAGCGGACGCGTTGATCGTCGGCATGGACCCGATCACCGCCGAGGTGATGGACGCCGCGCCCGGCCTCAAGGTGATCGCCAAGCACGGCGTCGGCGTCGACACCATCGACGTGGCCGCCGCCCACGCCCGCGCGATACCGGTGGTGTGCGCGCCGGGCAGCAACTCGCGCGCGGTGGCGGAGTACACCTTCGGCCTGCTGCTGTCCGCGACCCGCTCCCTCACCGCCTCGCACACCGCGGTGGCGGCGGGCGGCTGGCCGAAGCTGTTCGGCCCCGAACTGCACGACAGGACGCTGGGGATCGTGGGCTTCGGCCGCATCGGCCGGCTGCTGGCCGGCTACGCCCGCGCCTTCGGGATGGAGCTGCTCGCCCACGACCCGTACGTCTCCGACGCCGACGTCCGTGCGCACGGCGCCGAACCGGCCGCGCTCGACGCGCTGTTGGCGCGCGCCGACGCCGTCAGCCTGCACACCCCGCCCGATCCGTCCGGCGCCCCGCTGCTCGACCGCGCCCGCCTGGCGGCGATGAAGCCGGGCGCGATCCTGGTCAACGCCGCGCGCGGCGGCCTCGTCGACGAACGCGCGCTCGCCGAGCTGCTCGGCTCCGGGCACCTCGGGGCCGCGGCCCTCGACGCGTTCAGCACCGAGCCGCTGCCCGCCGGCCACCCGCTGCGCGAGGCCCCGCGCACCCTCCTCACCTCCCACATGGCCGCCTGCACGCCCGAGGCCAACCAGGCCATGGGCGCGATGGTGGCCGAGGACGTCGTCCGCGTGCTGGCGGGCAAGGAGCCGCATCACCAGGCGCGCTGAGACACCACCCCACACACCCCCGCCACCGACCCCTGTCCCCGTTCCGGATACCGGCGACGACGCCGGAAGCCCTAAGGACCTGATATGGCCACCACGACCGACGGCGCCACGGCGACGCCGCCGCCACCCGCGCAGATCGATCCGTACGCGCTGCGCGCCGAGGACGCCCGCCCGGCCCCCGTGACCTTCCGCGGCCGAGTGCGCGAGCTCGGCCCCGGTCTCGTGCTGTCCGCCGCCGTCGTCGGCTCCGGTGAGCTGATCACCACCACCTCGCTCGGCGCGAAGGCCGGGTTCGCGCTGCTGTGGCTGGTGATCGTCTCGACGGCGGTCAAGGTGTGGGTGCAGATGGAGCTGGCCCGCTGGACGATCCTCAACGGCCGCCCCGCGCTCGACGGCTTCCGTGACGTCGGCCCCCGGATCGGCCGGCTGAGCTGGATCAACTGGCTCTGGATCGGCATGGACTTCGCCAAGATGTTCCAGCGCGGTGGCATCATCGGCGGCACCGCGGCGGCCTGTTCGATCCTGCTGCCGATCCACGGGGCGGCGCTGAGCACCTCGTCCCTGACCATCTGGGCCCTCATCGTCACCGGCGCCGCCATCCTCATCCTCCAGACGGGCAAGTACCACGTCGTCGAGCGGGTCGAGGTCATCGGCATCACGCTCAAGACCGTCATCACCGTCGGCCTGGCGCTCGCCCTGCCGTTCACCGCCTTCGGGTACGGCACCGAGCAGTTCGCCGACGGGCTGAGCTTCCAGATCCCCGCGGGCACGATCGGCATCGCACTCGCCATGTTCGGCATCACCGGCGTCGGCGCCGACGAGATGACGACGTACACCTACTGGTGCATGGAGAAGGGCTACGCCCGCTGGACCGGCCCCGACGACGGCACCGAGGAGCGCGCCCGGCGGGCCGAGGGCTGGCTCAAGGTCATGCGGCTCGACGTGGGCGTCTCCTGGATCATCTGCACGGTCTGCACCCTGTCCTTCTACGTCATCGGCGCCTCGGTGCTCCATCCACAGGGCCTGGTGCCCGAGGGCAACGGCATGATCACCACGCTCTCGCACATCTACACCGACACGCTCGGCCCCTGGGCCGAGTACCTGTTCCTGGCCGGTGCGATCGCCGTCCTCTTCTCGGTCACCGTCGCCTCGTCGGCCAGCGTCCCCCGGCTGTGGACCAACACCCTCGGTCTGCTCGGAGTGATCAACTGGAAGGACATGCGCGTGCGCACGCGCACCATCCGCATCCTCACCTGCTGCCTGCCCCCGGTGTGGATGTGCATCTTCCTGTGGGTCCAGTCCCCCGTCCTGATGGTGCAGATCGGCGGCATCGGCGGTGGCATCTTCCTGCTGGCGGTCGTGGTCGCGGTCTGGCGCCTGCGCTACACCGGCGTCCCGCCGCGGTTCCGCGCCAACCCCTGGCTGACCGCCGCCCTCGTCCTGAGCAGCGCGGCGATCCTCTTCCTCGGGGTGTACGGGGTGCTCGACACCCTCGAGCTCACACCCGGCAGCTGATTCCGGGGGCGAGTGCGCGCGGCCCGGCGGCCGCTCACCACCATCGGCGAGGACCTGGCCAGGCGCCAGGTCCTCGCCGATGCGTTTGCGGGACGGCGGTACCGGGGCCGTGGATGTTCTCCCATGGGCATGTCCCACATGGTGCGGCGGCAACCCGTGTGCGGATTCCCCATTGCCGTGTTCAACCGCCCCCCATCAGGATCTTGCGCGCGCACCCCGCCCCGCGAGGGCGAATTCGAACGAACGGGAGATCCGTATGGCCGCGAACCCCCTCAAGACGTCGGAAGCGGAGGTGAGCGGCAAGGAGACCTGGCTTGCCCGGCTGGCCTTGCGGTTCACCCGTTTCTCCGAGAAGTGGCTGCCGGACGCTCTCGGCTTCGTCCTGATCGGCACCTTCGTGGTCTTCGCCCTGGGGCTCGTCTCAGGGGAGAGCCTGCTCGGCAAGCCGAGCGACCCGGAAGCGACCAGCGGCTTCGGCCTCGTGGACGCCTGGGGCAAAGGGTTCTGGTCGCTCATAGAGTTCACGCTCCAGATGGCGATCATCGTCATCGCGGGCTACGCGGTCGCGGTCTCGCCGCCGATGGCCCGCCTCATCGCCCGGCTCGCCGCCGTGCCCCGAACCCCGCGCGGCGCCATCACGTTCACCGCCGCCGTCGCCATGGCCACCTCCTATGTGAACTGGGCCTTCAGCCTCGTCTTCACGGCCATCCTCGCCAAGGAGATCGCCCGCCGGCTGTCCGGAGTCGACTACCGCGCCATCGGAGCCATGGCCTTCCTCGGCCTGGGCACCGTATGGGCCCAGGGTTTGTCGGGATCGGCCGCGCTCCAGGTGGCCAGCGCGACCTCCAGCCCGGCCGCCGTGCAGAAGATCATCGCCGAGGGGCGGGGCAGCGGGGTCATTCCCCTGACCGACACCATCTTCCTCTGGCAGGGCATCGTGGCCACGGTGATCGTCTTCGTGGTGGCGGTCACCATGGCGTGGTTCCTGGCCCCGTCGCCGGAGCGGGCGATGACCGCGGAGCGGCTCGGCATCGATCTCGGGCCCGCGCTCCGCACCAAGAGCCCGGACTCCCGGCGCAGCCGCCCCGGCGAGTGGGTCGAGTTCAGTCCGACCCTCACCATCGCGCTCTTCGTTCTGGGTGTCTGGTATCTCGTCCGCCACTTCGCCCAGGCCAAGGGCAATCCGCTCAACGCGCTCGATCTCAACACCGTCAACCTGATCCTCATCCTGCTGGCCCTCATCCTGCACTGGCGGCCCGTCCACCTCGCCCGCGCCTTCAGGGAGGGAGCACCGGCCGCCTCGGGCGTGTTGCTGCAATTCCCCCTGTACGGCGGCATCTTCGGGATGATCGCCTTCACCGGGCTGCACCAGACCATCGCGGACTGGCTGGTGTCGGTGTCGAACGAGTACTTCTACCCGGCCCTCATCGGTGTCTACAGCTGTGTGCTCGGCGTGTTCGTGCCCAGCGGCGGTGGCAAGTGGGTGGTCGAGGCGCCCTACGTCCTCGGGGCGGCCAACGAGCTGCACGTGAACCAGGGCTGGATGGTCGTGGTGTACGACCTCGGCGAGGCCAGCGCCAATCTGCTCCAGCCGTTCTGGATGCTGCCCACCCTCGCGATCCTCGGCCTGAAGGCGCGCGACATCATGGGCTACACCTTCGCCATGTTCCTCGCGCTGTTTCCCACGGTGCTCGTCCTCGTGACGTTGCTGGCTCAGACCCTCACCTTTCCCTGACGGATCGAAGCGGCGTCGGCGAGGCGCACGACCCTGACGACGTCGGGTGACCGGTTCAGGAACTGGACGAGCTGCTGCAACCTGATGTCGTCCGCCGTGTCCACTTCGATGGTGATCGTCCGCAGCCCGTCGACGGGCGCGGCGACATCCATGGTGACCACGTCGAACTGGCGATGGGCCAGGATCGAGGCGACCCGGGCGACCGTCAAGGGCATGGCGGCGACATCGAGTCGCAGCAGTGGTGGTTTCGCGGCTGACATGCGGGACACGGTTCCAAGGGCCGGATCCGTTCACAACAAGGGTGCGCACAGCGATGCGCGGCACGCTCCGATCGAGCAGTCCGTCCAGGTCGGGAGTGGGCGTTGCGGTAAGTGCTGCTTACACTTGTGGCATGTCGGCACCCGTACATCTCGACTCGGTCGATCTACAGATCCTGGAGTTGTTGCGAGCCGACGGGCGGCGCACCGTTCGCGATATCGCGCGCCTGGTGCAGCTCACACCGGCGCCGGTCCGTCGGCGCATCGCGCGCCTCGAGGAGTCGGGTGTCATCACCGGCTACACGATCACGACGGATCAGGCCAAGCTCGGTCAGGGCCTTCAGGCGGTCACCGAGCTGCGCTTCACCGGCGACACGGACATCCACGACATCGTGGAGTTCGCGTCGACGCTGCCGGAGGTCGACGAGGTGTTGACGCTCACCGGCGACGTGGACGCATTGGTCCGGTTGCATGTCGACAACGTCGACGACCTTCAGAAGGTGGTCAATCGTCTGCGTCGTAAGGGCGTCGGTGTGCTCCAGACGAAGACGCTGATCGTCATCGCCTCCTGGCAGCGGGGAACTCCCGTGCCCTGAGGTCGATGGTGTGGTCAGTCGCGTGAAAAACACCAGCCGCGGTCGGAGGAGCGATGTCAGGCGCGTGTTGCGCCCCCACGCCAGGGGGCGACCGGAAGAACCCCGAGCCCCCCGCCGTTCGGCCCCAGGCCTCGGAGCGGGACCGGGCACAGGGGCTGCGCGCCATGCTGCGCATCCCCGGAGGGACGTATCTGATGGGGGGCGATGACGCCGACGCGTTTCCCGAGGACGGTGAGGGCCCGGTTCGGGCGGTGCGGCTGTCGCCGTTCCTCATCGACGCGACCGCCGTCACCAACAGGCAGTTCGCGGCGTTCGTGCGCGACAGCGGCTACCGGACCGATGCCGAGCGCCACGGCTGGTCCTTCGTGTTCTACGCGCTCGTCCACCCCGGTGCCCGGCACCTGGTGCGCGACACGGTGCAGCAGGCGCCCTGGTGGCTCGCGGTCGAGGGGGCGTGCTGGCAGGCCCCCTACGGGCCGGGGTCGTCATGGACCGATCTTTCGAACCACCCTGTCGTCCATGTGTCCTGGCGCGACGCGTCCACCTACGCGGCATGGGCGGGCAAGCGCCTGCCCACGGAGGCGGAGTGGGAGATGGCGGCGCGTGGCGGTCTGGAACGGGCCCGCTTCCCCTGGGGGGACGAGCTGCTGCCCCGGGGGCAGCACCGCTGCAACATCTGGCAGGGGCGGTTCCCGCGGGTCAACACGGGCGAGGACGGATATCTGGGCACCGCGCCGGTCAAGACCTACCGGCCCAACAACCTGGGCCTGTACAACACCTCGGGCAACGTGTGGGAGTGGTGCTCCGACTGGTGGAGCACCACATGGCACGCCGCCGAGCGCCCGGAGACCCGCCGGGACCCGGCCGGACCGCTCAGCGGGGAGGCGAAGGTGATCCGCGGCGGCTCCTATCTGTGCCATGAGTCGTACTGCAACCGCTACCGCGTGGCCGCGCGCACCTCCAACACACCTGACAGCAGCACCGGGCACATGGGGTTCCGCTGCGCGGCGGACCTGCCCCGGGCGGGCCGGTAGGCGAACCGCCGGATGGTTGACACCACTACAGGAGCGGGTGAAACTTACGCTCGGACTACTGGTAAGACCAGTTAACCTGAGCCTTCCTTGGTCAAAGGAGCTTCCTGGATGACCACCGCCTCTCCGTATCCGCCGTCCGAGAGCGGCACCTTCCAAGGCAGGATCGGCACCACCTACGAGGAGTCGACTCCTTGGTGGCCCGATCAGCAGACGCTCCCCGCGGACACGCCCAATGTCGTGGTCATCGTGCTCGACGACGTCGGCTTCTCCGACCTCGGCTGCTTCGGCTCGGACATCGACACCCCGGCCATGGACGCCCTTGCCACCGACGGCCTTCGCTACGCGAACTTCCACACCACCACGCTGTGTTCGCCGACCCGAGCCTCCCTGCTGACCGGCCGGAACCACCACTCCGTCGGCATGCGCATGCTGTCCAACTTCGACACCGGCTTCCCCAGCGGTCGCGGACGGATCACCAAGGCCGCCGCGATACTGCCCGAGGTGCTGCGCGACAGCGGCTTCAACACCATGGCCGTGGGCAAGTGGCATCTGGCGCCGATGGAGCAGACCACCGCGTCCGGGCCGTACACTCAGTGGCCGCTGTCCCGCGGGTTCGAGCGCTACTACGGATTCCTGGAAGCCGAGACGGACAGCTTCTATCCGGAGCTGTTCCACGACAACCACGCCGTGGATCCGCCGAAGAGCCCGGAAGAGGGCTATCACCTCAGCGAGGACCTGGCCGACCGGGCGATCGAGTTCGTCCGGGACCAGACGTCCGTCACTCCCGAGAAGCCCTTCTTCCTGTATCTGGCGTTCGGCGCGGCGCACGCCCCGCACCAGGCCCCCCAGGAGTACCTGGACAAGTACCGGGGCCGGTTCGACCATGGCTGGGACGCCGAGCGCGCCACCCGGCACGCCCGCCAGATCGAACGGGGCATCCTGCCACCCGGCACCGATCTGGCGCCGCGCAACCCCGGGGTCGTGCCCTTCGACGAGCTGTCGGACGACGAGAAGAAGCTGTCCGTACGCCTCCAGGAGGCCTACGCGGCGATGCTCGACCACACCGACCACCAGATCGGCCGGCTCATGGAGTTCCTGGAGCGGATAGGTCAGATGGAGAACACCATCACCATCCTGCTCTCGGACAACGGGGCCAGCCAGGAAGGCGGGCAGAAGGGTTCGCTCAACCCCACGGCGTTCCAGAACAGGATCCCCGAGGACCTCGACGAGATGGTCGCGCGGATCGATGACATCGGCACCACCCGCGCTCATGCCAACTACCCCTGGGGCTGGGCACAGGCGGGAAACACGCCGTTCAAGCGCTACAAGCAGAACACCCACGAAGGCGGTGTCCGCTGCCCGCTCATCGTGCGGTGGCCCCGGGGGCTGCCGCGCACCGGTGAGATCAGGCAGCAGTTCCACCATGTGTCCGACATCGCCCCGACCCTCTTCGAACTGCTCGGTCTCCAGGCGCCCTCGGTGTACAACGGCATCCCGCAACTGCCGATCCACGGTGTCAGCATGGCCTACACCTTCGGCTCGCCGACCGCGCCGACGCGCAAAGAGGCCCAGTACTTCGAGATGTTCGGACACCGCGCGATCTGGCACGACGGCTGGAAGGCCGTCGCCTACCACGAACGCGGCACATCGTTCGACGCGGACCAGTGGGAGCTCTACCACCACGACAGCGACTTCTCGGAGTGCAACGACCTGGCGCAGGCGCGGCCCGAGCAGCTACAGAAGATGATCTCCCGCTTCTGGGTGGAGGCGGGAAGATACGACGTGCTGCCGCTGGACGACAACGGATTCGCCTACCGGGCGAAGATTCCGCGTCCCGGCTCCCCGCGCAGGCGCACCACCTTCACCTACTACCCCGGCATGGCTCATCTGCCCATCGCCGCGGTGCCACCCGTGATGAACCGCGGACACCGCATCACCGCGTACGTCGACCGCGCCACCGCGTCGGACGAGGGTGTGCTGGTGTCCCTGGGCAGTATCAGCAGCGGATACGTCCTGTACGTCAAGGACAACCGGCTGGTCTACGAGTACAACTTCCTCGGCACCCGGTACGCGGTGACCTCGGCGGAGGAGCTCCCGGTCGGCCCGGCGGAGCTGACCTTCGAGTTCGTCAAGACCGGTGACATGCGGGGCACCGGACACCTGTATGTGTCGGGCCGGCCGGTCGGCTCCGAGGCCATTCCGCGGGTCCTGCCGCACTTCCTGGGGTGGCAGGGCCTCGACGTCGGCCGGGACACCCTGTCGCCCTCCTCGCCCAACTACGACGGCGAGTTCGCGTTCACCGGAGCGTTCGAGAAGGTCGTCTTCACGGTCGCGCCGGACGAAGAGGGCACGGAGCCCTTCGAGCGGATCGACTGACGCCCTCCGCCATGCGACTGGGAGCGACGCGGAGCCCTTCGGGGCCCGCGTCGCTCCCATTTGGTCGTCCGGTCAGTTGGGCGGCGTGTAGCGTCCGTCGATCGCCGTCCAGCCTCCGTCCACGAACAGCTGGCTCCCCGTGACGAAGGACGACGCGTCCGACGCGAGGTAGACGACCGCGCCGGCCAGCTCGTCGGGCCGGGACCAGCGGCCCAGGGCGCTCTTGGTCGCGTAGGCCTCCGACCACTCAGGCACGGCCTTGATCTGCGTGGTCAGCGGAGTGTCCACGATGCCCGGGGCGATGGTGTTCACCCGCACACCGGACGGGCCCAGTTCGGCCGCCGCGGTCCGCGCCAGCTGGACGAGGCCCGCCTTCGTGGCCGCGTACACCCCCTGCCCCGGCTCGACGGCCACCGCGCGGATCGAGCTGAAGCCGATGATGCTGCCCCTGCCGCGTTCGGCCATGCCACGGCCGAACGCCCGCACCAGGTCGAAGGACGCGCGCAGATTGAGCGCCACGACCCGCTCGAACTCCTCCGCCGTGTAGTCGAGCAGGCGCTTGCGCACGTTCGTCGCGGCGGTGAAGACGAGCACGTCGACGGGGCCCAGCTCCTCGGCGGCGCGCGCGACCGCCTCGCCGTCGAGCACGTCCAGGGCGTACGGGACGAGGCCCGGCCCCATCGACGCCGACTCCGTGGCCGCCGTCAGATCACGGTCGGCGCAGACCACCTCGGCGCCGTGCGCGGCGAGCGCCAGGGCGCTCTCGCGGCCTATTCCGCTGCCCCCGCCCACCACGACGGCCTTGCGGCCGTCGAGCCTGAACAGGCGGGAGTACGCGTCCACCGCATCGGTGCGGTCCTCTGCTTGCATGGTCCTCACGGTTTCGTTGTCGTCGGACGGATCACTGCCATACGGGTCACGGTGAGCTCTTCGATGGCGAACCTGGGGCCCTCCCGTCCGGCGCCGGAGTCCTTCACGCCGCCGTACGGCATGACGTCGGAGCGGAAGCCGGGCACCTCGTTCACCACCACTCCACCCACCTCCAGGCGGTCGAGAGCGGCGAACGCCGTATCGAGGGCGCTGGTGTAGACGCTCGCGTGCAGTCCGTAGCGCGAGTCGTTGACCAGGTCGAACGCCGTGTCCAGATCGGGGACGGAGCGCACCGCCACCACGGGGCCGAAGACTTCCTCGTCCCAGACGGGCAGGCCACGGTCCACATCGAGCAGCACGGTGGGCTCGATCACCCCGTCGGTGACCCTGCCTCCGGCCACGAGCGACGCCCCCGCCGCCACCGCCTCCTCCAGCCACGCGCGGACCCGTTCGGTCGACCGCTCGTCGATGAGTGCCGAGACCCTCGTCGCCGGATCGCGGGGATCGCCCACGGCCACCTGGGCCACCCGCTCCGTCAGGCGGGCCACGAACTCGTCGCGCACGGCGTCCACCACGATGACCCGCTGCACGCTGATGCACGCCTGGCCCGACGCGTAGTACCCGCCGCGCACCACCGCGTCGGCGGCGGCGTCGAGGTCGGCGTCGGCGGCGACCACCAGGGCGGCGTTGGAGCCGAGTTCGAGCAGCACCTTGGTGGGTGCCGCGTCCCGGGCGATCCGGTGGCCGACGGCGGCGGAGCCGGTGAAGGACACCGCCCCGATCCGGCGGTCGGTGGTCAGCGCGACGCCCACCTCGGGGCCGCCGGTCACCAACTGCACCGCGGCCTGGGGCGCGCCCGCGGCGCGAAGGGCCTCACGGAGGAGGTGCACCAGCCACAGGGAGGCCAGCGGCGTCTGTGGCGCCGGCTTGGCGATGATCGGGCAGCCGGCGGCCAGCGCCGGCGCGATCTTGTGCGTGACGAGCAGCAGCGGGTAGTTGAAGCCCGCGATGCCCGCCACCACGCCGATCGGCTTGCGGATCCAGAAGCCGAGCAGCCCCTCCCCCGACGGCAGCAGGTCAAGCGGCACCGTCTCGCCGTGCAGCCGGGCCACTTCCTCGGCCGCCGTCAGCAGGGTCAGCAGGGTGCGATCCACCTCGACACGGCAGTCGACCAGCGGCTTGCCGGTCTCCAGGACCAGGAGCCGCTCGAAGTCCGCGCGCCGGGAGGCGAGCGCGTCGTGCGTCGCGATCAGCGCCGCCCTGCGGGTGTGCGAGGGGAGCCTGCCGACCTGTTCGCGGACCGCGACGGCCGCGTCCACCGCGCGGCGCGCGAGGTCGGTGTCCCCGACCGGGGCCCGCGCGACGAGCGTCCCGTCGTAGGGGAAGCGGACGTCCTCGGCGGCGGGTGCCGCCACCCAGCTGTCGCCGATAGGCAACCCCGTCGGGAACTGGGGGAACTCCAACACCTGGGCGCTTTCGCCACCGGCGGGTTCGACGTGGGTCGTCACGGTCAGTACTCCCGGTTGAGGTCGGCCGCCGACACTCCGGACAGGGCCTTGCCCAGCGTCGGAACGGCGGCGATCAGCCTGCGCGTATAGGAATGTTGCGGATCCTCGTACACCTGCTCCGTGGGCCCGGACTCCACGATCTGTCCGCCGTTCATGACCGCGACCCGGTCGCACACATGGCGGACCACGGACAGGTCGTGGGAGACGAAGACCAGCGTGAGGGACAGCTCCTCGACGAGGTCGGCGATGAGGTTGAGCACCTGGGCCCGTACGGACACGTCCAGGGCGCTCACCGGCTCGTCGGCCACGATGATCTTCGGGCGGGGGGCGAGGGCACGGGCGATCGAGATGCGCTGCCGCTGGCCGCCGGAGAACTGGTGCGGATACCGGTCCGCCGCGTCGGCCCGCAGGCCGACGGCCTCGAGCAACTCGGCCACCCGCTCCCGGCGGTTCGGGTGCCCCTGTGCGACAAGCGGCTCGGCCACGATGTCGCCGACGCGCATACGCGGGTCCAGCGAACTCATCGGGTCCTGGAACACCAGTTGAAGCCGCTCACGGACGAACCCGAGCTGTCGCTCCCTGAGCCCGGTGATGTCCCGGCCGTCGATCGCGACGCCACCGCTGGTGGGGCGGTCGAGCCCGGCCAGAATCCGCAGCAGGGTCGACTTGCCACACCCCGACTCGCCCACGATGCCGAACCGCTGTCCCTGGGGGACGTCGAAGCTGACGCCGCGCAGGGCGTGCACCGGCGGGCTGGGGTGGCGCAGCGAGGTACGAGGACGGTGGTAGACGCGTGTGACGTCGCGGACGCTGATGGCGGTCGGCTGCTCAGCCACGGCCGGCCTCCTGGTTCATCGGTGTGCCCTTCGCGGGTGCGCGGCTCCCGGATGCCCGGCTCTCCGCCGGGTGGAAGCATGCGTAGCCGGAGTCCGGCCCGGTCGGGATCCATTCCGGCCTGGTGGCGCACGCCTCGGTCGCGTGGGCGCATCTGTTTCTGAAGACGCATCCGGCGGGGAAGTGGCCGGCCGGCGGCACCGATCCGGGGATGGTGGCCAGTCGGCCGCGGTCGTCGACCACGGTCAGGTCCGACGCGCCGATCAGGCCCTGGGTGTAGCGATGCCGAGGGCGGGTGAACACCTCCTGGACCGGGCCGGACTCGACCAGCCGCCCGCCGTACATGACCATGACCCGCTCGCAGGCGGTGGCCACCACGGCCAGGTCGTGGGTGATGAACAGCATGGCCGACCTGCGGTCCTGGACGCCTCGCACGATCAGGTCGAGCACCCGCGCCTGCACCGTGACGTCGAGCGCGGTGGTGGGTTCGTCGCAGACCAGGAGTGCGGGGTCGTTCGCGAGGGCGATGGCCAGGACCACCCGCTGCCGCTGGCCCCCGGAGAACTGGTGCGGGTAGGCCTGCGCGGCGGCCGCGGGGTCGGGGAGCCCCACCTGGGCGAGCAGTTCCACGGCGGCGGCCCGGGCGGACGCCCGGTCGGGCCTGGTCCGGTGGACCAGCAGCACCTCGGCGATCTGCCGCCCCACCCTCATCGTGGGGTTCAGCGCGGTCATGGGCTCCTGGAAGACCATGGCCATCTCCTTGCCCCGCACCCGGGACATCCGCGCCTCGTCGGCACCGACCAGATCGTGGTCGACTCCGGCGAGCCGCACCGAACCCGAGGCCCGGAGCCCTTCGGGGAGCAGGCCCATGACGCTGAGCGCGGTCAGCGACTTGCCCGACCCCGACTCGCCGATCAGGCCGACCCGCTCGCCGGCCCGGATCGTGAAGCCGACATCCTCGACGAGCTTGCGGCCGCCCACCGTTACGTCGAGGTTCCGCACGGCCAGCACGTCGCCGGCTACGTTGCCGGTCATCGGCGGTCCTCCAGCTTGGGGTCGAAACGGTCGCGGAGGCCGTCACCGAGCAGGTTGAATCCCAGCACCGCCACCGCGATCGCGATGCCCGGGAACACCGCGAGCCGGGGGGCCAGCGACAGCAGTTCCTGGCTCTCCTGGAGCATCCGCCCCCAGGACGGGGTGGGGGGCGGGGTGCCGAAGCCCAGGAAGGACAGCGCGGCTTCGGCGAGGACGGCGATGGCGAAGCCGACCGACGCCTGCACGATGACGAGACTGCTGACGTTGGGCAGGACATGCCGCACGGCGATCGCGAACGGCCCGCGGCCCGCCGCGCGCGCCGCGGTGACGTATTCGGTCTTCATGACCTGCAACGTGCCGCCGCGGATCAGCCGGGCGAAATTGGGGATGGACGCGATGCCGATGGCGACCATCGCGACCAGCGTGCTGGCGCCGTAGACGGCGGCGAACATGATGGCCAGCAGGAGCGCCGGGAAGGCGAGCAGCAGGTCGTTGGCGCGCATCAGCAGCTCGCCGAGCCAGCGGGGCGCCATTCCGGCGGCGATGCCGAGGGGCACACCGACCAGGGCGGCGACCCCCACCGCCACAAAGCCGACGAACAGCGTGGTGCGCGAGCCCACCAGGATCTGGCTGAACACGTCGCGGCCGAATTTGTCCGTGCCGAACCAGTACTCCAGCGACGGCTTCTCCAGCCGCGCCGAGGCGTTCACCAGGGTCGGGTCGTGCGGGGTCCACACGAAGGACAGCAGCGCCATGCCGAACACGACGGCGACGATGAGACCGCCCACCAGCAGGCTGCCCGTCACCGGGCGGCGCCGACGGCGGATGTCGGGCACAGCGGACGCGGCGGCCTTGATGTCCGGAGCGGACCTGGTGTCCGGAGCACTCATGACGCACCCACCCTGAGCCGCGGGTCGATCACCAGATACATGATGTCCACCAGGAAGTTCACCAGCAGCACCGCCATTGCGATGATCATGACCACGTCCTGCACCATGATGAGGTCCCGGTTGGAGACGCTGTCCAGCAGCAGGCTCCCGAGCCCGGGGATGACGAAGACCCGTTCGATGACGACGGCGCCCACGAGCAGCGTGGCGAGATGCAACGCCAGGACGGTGACCACGGGCACCGCCGCGTTCCGCAGGCCGTGCCGCAGCAGCGCCTGCGTCGGGCGGAGTCCCTTGGCACGTGCGGTGCGCAGATAGTCCTCCCGGAGGACGTCGAGCACGGCGCTGCGGACATAGCGGGTGAGCATGGCCGCCTGCACCAGCCCGAGGGACAGCGCGGGCAGCACCAGTTGCTTGAGGAACATGACCGGATCCTGCGCCGGGGGTGTCCAGCCGTTCGCCGGCAGCCACCTGAGCCGCACCGCGAACACGGTGATCAGGAGGATGCCCGCAAGGAAGGCCGGGACGGCCACGCCGACCTGGGACAGGGCCGAGAGAATGAGCCCGGACGGCTTGCGGTGCCGCACCGCCATGAGCGTGCCCATGGGGATCGCCAGGAGGCAGGCGAACGCCATCCCGGCGCCGACGAGCCACAGGGTGACCTGGAGGCGGTCGGCGATCTGCGGGCCGATCGCCGTCTGTGAGATGTAGGAGTTCCCCGGGTCGAAGGTCACCAGTCCCTTGACCCAGCTGAAGTACTGGACCACGAGCGGCCGGTCGAGCCCGAACTGCTCGCGCAGTTGCGCCACCGCCGTGTCCGAAGCGCTGACACCGAGGGCGACGCGGGCCGGATCCCCTGGCAGCACCGCCATGAACGCGAACACCAAGACGGAGCTCACGACAAGGCTGGCCAGGAGGATGCCGACCCGCTGCACCAGACGGACGATCATCGGTTGAGTCCGCCTTTCACGACCGGCCCAGGCCGGTGAGATCCAGGGACTCGGAGACATTGTCCACGGGCAGGCCGGTGATCTCCTTGTCCGCCACCATCAGGTTCGGCAGCAGGAACAGCCAGTCGGCCGCGGCGTCCTTGGACAGCAGCCGGGCGGCCTCCCGCATGGCGGTGATCTGCTCCGCCTGGGTGCCCTGGTCCGCCTTCTTCAGCAACGCACGGAACTCAGGGTTGTCGTAGTGGGTGTAGTAGCTCTTGTCCCCGAACACCGTCTGCATGTCGCGGGGTTCCAGATGTCCGATGATGGACATGTCGTAGTCGGCGTTCTTGAACACGGTGCTCAGCCAGGCGGCGGGGAACTCCAGCTGATCGAGCTTGACCTTGAACCCGGCCTGTTCGAGCTGGCTCTTGACCACGGTGCCGCATGCGGTGGCATAGGGCAGCGTCGGAATCCGCAGCCGCAGCGTACGGCCGGCTTCGCCGGACTCCTTGAGGAGCGTCTTGGCCTTGTCGCGGTCGTACGGATACTGGTCGGTGAGGTCCTGGTACCACGGGTCGGTCGGCGGGACCATGCTGCCGATGAGCTTGCCGCGCCCTGCCCAGCAGGTGTCCAGCAGGGCCTTGTGGTCGATGGCGTAGCGGACGGCCTGGCGGGCCTTCAGGTTCTTCAGCGGGCCCGAGCCGTTGTTGAGGGAGAGGAGCACCTCGCCGTTGGTGGTGCCCTCGATGACCTTGTAGTTCGAGTTGTTCGCGAACCGGTCCAGAGAGTCCGGGGTCTGCATCGTGCCGATCACGTTGATGGTGCCCGTGAGCAGCGCGTTGTTCATGGCCGTCGGGTCCTTGAAGTACTTGAGGGTGACCGACGCGAAGTGCGGTTCGCTCCCCCAGTAGCCATCACGACGGGCCAGCGTGATCGAGTCGCCGCGGTTCCACTTCTTCACCACGTACGGGCCGGTGCCCACCGGCTCGGTGGCCAGCTTGCTCACGCCGGTCCGGCTGAACATCACGCCGACGCGGGTGGTCATCCGGTACAGCCAGTCGTTGCTCGGCTCTTTCAGGGTGACCTTGAGTTCGGTCGGTGACACCGCCTGCACCGTGTCGACGACGTCCATCTGGGCCTTCTGCGCGATCGTCCAGTCGGACTTGACGTGTTCGATGGAGAACTTCGCGTCCTCGGCGGTGAACGGTGCGCCACTGCTGAACTTGGCGTCCTTCACCAACTGGAACGTGTACGTCTTGCGGTCCTTGGACAGGCTCCAGGACTTGGCCAGTTGGGGCTGGATCCTCCCGGACTGGTCCACCTTCACCAGGTTCTCGTAGACGTTGTAGAGCAGTGCCTGGGGAATGGCGGCACCCGCGGTCTTGGTGATGTCGAGGTTGGCCGGCTCGGCGTTGAGGCCGATCTTCAGGGCGTCGTCGGTCTTCCCGGACTTGCCGCTGCCACCTCCGTCCGCCGTGGACCCGGCCGAGCAGGCTGCCAGCAGTAGGGACGCGAGCGTGGCCGCGACCACCCCGGTGTGTCGCGTCAGCTGCTTGTGGTCTCTCATAAGTGCTACCCCTGGCTTTCCATGGTGTGCAGGACAGCGGATGACACATCCGCCGTGGTGGCGTTTCCGCCGAGGTCCGCCGTGTGGTGCCGGGCATCTCGCAAGGTGCCCGTCACCGCGTCACGGATGCGGCGAGCCGCGCTGGTGTGTCCGAGGTCGTCGAGCAGCAGCGCTCCGGAGAGCATGCACGCCACCGGATTCGCCACACCCCTCCCGGCGATGTCGGGTGCGGAGCCGTGGACCGGCTCGTAGACCCCCGGCACGTCGCCGCCCGGAAGGATGTTGGCGCTGGGCGCCATGCCCATACCGCCGGCGAGCACCGCGGCGAGGTCGGACAGGATGTCGCCGAACAGGTTGCCGGCGAGCAGGACATCGAGCGACCGCGGAGCCTGGATCATACGCGCGGCCATGGCGTCGACCAGCACGGTTTCCAACTGGACCGCCGGATACTGCTCGCCGACCTCGCGCACCACCCGGTCCCACAGCGGATAGCCGTAGCGCATCGCGTTGGACTTGGTCACCAGGCACAGCCGCCCCGACCGCCGGGCGGCGAGGGCGAAGGCATGGTGCGCCGCCCGCTCGATGACACGGCGGGAGTGCACCGCGACCTCGATGCCGAGATCGTGTCCGCTGCCGGCGTGCGCCACCCCGCCGGCGCCGACGTACTCGCCCTCGGTGTTCTCGCGAACGATGACCAGGTCCACGCCGTCGGTGTCGCGCACCTTGGTGGGCACACCGGGGAACGCGCGCACCGGGCGGATGTTCACGGCGAGGTCGAGCTGCTGCCGCAGGCCGATGATCAGGCCCCAGACCAGTTCGTGATCCGGCACGTCGGGACGTCCGACGGCGCCGAACAACACGGCGTCCGTCTTCTTGACGAGGTCGGCCGCATCGGCCGGCATCGCCGCCCCCTGTCGCAGGAACCGCTCGCCTCCCCAGTCGAACGAGGTCACGTCGAGCCGGTGGCCGTCGGCCTCCAGCGCGGCCTGGAGCACGGGCACGGTGGCCGCGACGACCTCAGGGCCGATTCCGTCACCAGGTATGACGGCGAGCCGCACGACGTTGGTGTCCCGCACCATCAACGCACCTTCCCCTCTGACTGGCCTGACCAGTAAGCTGACTTGCCAGGTACCGTGACGACTGAGGCTGTACTTGTCAAGGGTTCGAATGCCCCAGGTATCGCGAGGGGCGCCCGCCCAGCGGTAGCTGGGGGAGGAGGAGAGTGCGAGTGCTCACGGAACAGGGCCTGGCCGCCATGCCGGCCGTCGAGATGATGGCCCGCTTCGCCGACCGCACGCTGTCGCCGGTCGAGGTCCACGACGCCGTCCAGTCGGTGATCGTGGCGCGCGAGAGCGTGCTCAACGCGTTCTGGGTGCGGGATCCGGACGAGTCCCGCAAGGCGGCCCTGGCCAGCGAGGCGCGATGGGCGGCTGGGGAACCGCTCGGCCCCATCGACGGCGTGCCCGTGACGCTCAAGGAGAACGTCGCCCGCAGGGGCGTCCCCATGCCCTCCGGCAACGCGGGGACCGAGCCGGTCGTCCCCGAGGCGGACGCGCCCATCACCGCGCGGGTCGTCGAGTCCGGTGGGGTGATCCTCGGGTCGACCGTGATGCCGGACTGGGGCATGCTCTCCTCGGGAGTCTCCAGCCGGCACGCCATCACCCGCAGCCCCTGGGACCCCGCCTGGACCACGGGCGGCTCCAGCTCCGGCGCGGGGGCCGCGGCCGCCGGAGGCTACGGCCCACTCCACGTCGGCACCGACATCGGCGGGTCGATCCGGCTGCCGGGCACCTGGCTGGGCCTCGCCACGCTCAAGCCCAGCTACGGGAGGATCCCGCTGGACGCCCCGTACCTGGGGCGCGCCGCCGGCCCCATGACGCGCACCGTGGCGGACGCGGCCCTGTTCATGAGCGTCCTGAGCCGACCGGATCCGCGGGACTGGTCGAGCCTTCCGCCGCAGGACATCGACTGGTCGGCACCGGCCGGCGAGGTGCGCGGACTTCGGGTGGGGGTGCAGTTGGACGCGGGCTGCGGAGAGCCCTGCGACGCCGAGATCCTGACCGCAGTGAACCGTGCCGCCGCGGTCTTCGAGGCGGCGGGCGCCGTCGTGGAGCCGGTGGACCCGTTCATGAGCCAGGATCTCCTGGACGACCTGGATCTGTTCTGGCGGGTGCGGTCCTGGAACGACTTCCGCGAACTGGCGGCCGAGGCCAAGCTGCGTGTCCACCCCAGCATCATCCGATGGTGCCAGGGGGGCGCGGATGTGCCGGGCACGCGGGTCCTCCAGTGCTACCAGCAGATCATGCGCATCCAGGAGCGGACCGTGGCGGCGACGCTCCCGTACGATCTGGTGCTCTCGCCGGTGGCTCCGGTGGCGGCGTTCCCCGCCGAGCAGCCGATGCCGTTCCTGGAGGACGCGAAGACGATGTCCCACATCGGCTTCACCGCGCCGTACAACATGTCGGGCCAGCCCGCGGCGACCGTGAACTGCGGCTTTACGGCGGACCGCCGGCCCATCGGAGTGCAGATCGCGGGCCCCCGTTTCGACGATCTCGGTGTTCTGAGGGCGGCCGCGTGGTACGAACGGAACCGGCCTGCCGAGGCGGTCCCGCACTGGCCGGACGGCGTCCCCGGGGCGACCACCGGAGAGACGGCCGGGGAGACGACCGGGGAGACGACCGGGGGAACAACGACAGCGCTCGAAGGGGAGAAGCCGTGAGTGACGGGGCACAGTTCCAGCAGGTCTCGCCGGTACGGCTCTACCAGCGCATCGTCGAGCAGATCGAGCAGGCGATCACGCGCGGTGATCTGAAGCCCGGTCAGCGGCTGCCGAGCGAGCGGGAGCTGGTGACCCAGTTCGGGGCGAGCCGGCCCACCGTGCGGGAGGCCCTGCGCGTACTGGAGAGCAACGGCCTCATCCGCTCGCGCCCGGGCGACCCGAACGGCCCGGAGATCCTGCCGTTCTCCTCGGCGGGCCTGACCAAGGAGATGACCCGGCTCGTCCAGTTCGACAATGTGTCGATGGCCGAGCTGATCTCGTTCCGCATGATCCTCGACGGGTCGGCAAGCATGCTCGCGGCCCGGCTGCGGTCCGAGGAGGAACTGTCCGCCATGGAGCGGACGATCGCCGTCATGGCGGACGCGATCGAGACGGGGTACGACGAGTTCAGCAAAGCTGACGTCGCATTCCATGAGGCCGTGGCCGTCGCCAGCCGCAACTCCCTCATCGAGGTGTGCAACCAGGTGGTCCGGGGCGCCGTGCTCTCGCTGATCTCGGACAAGGTCGCCCAGGCGCACAACCGCAAGGCGCTCATGCGGGAGTCGCTCCAGCACCACCAGGAGGTGCTGGAGGCGATCCGCGCCCGGGACGGCGTGGCGGCGGCGCGCATCTCGCGGCGCAAGCTCTACGACTACTACGCCGGGTACGTCCCCGAGAGCGAGCAGGGGCCGCTGCTCGCTCTCCTGGACGACGAAGAGAAGTAAACCTCTCGGTCAGACGTTGCGCCGGTACTGGCCGCCGACCTCGAAGAACGCCTCGGTGATCTGCTCGAGCGAGCAGACCCGGGCGGCGTCCATGAGGACGGCGAAGACGTTGTGGCCGCCCACCGCCGCGTCCTTGAGGGCGGCCAGGGCGGCCTGCGCCTGGTCGCGGTGGCGGGCCTGGAAGTCCCGCACGCGCTCCAGCTGGGACTCCTTCTCCTTCTCGGTGGCGCGCGCCAGCTCGATGGCGCCGGGCTCCGCGGTGTCCGCGTGCGGGCTGCGGAAGGTGTTGACCCCGATGATCGGCAGTGTCCCGTCGTGTTTGCGCTGCTCGTACAGCATCGACTCGTCCTGGATACGGCCGCGCTGGTAGCCGGTCTCCATGGCGCCGAGCACACCGCCGCGCTCGCTGATCCGCTCGAACTCGGCGAGCACCGCCGCCTCGACCAGGTCGGTGAGCTCATCGATGATGAACGACCCCTGGAGGGGGTTCTCGTTCATCGCGAGGCCCCACTCCCGGTTGATGATCAGCTGGATGGCCAGGGCCCGGCGGACCGACTCCTCGGTGGGGGTGGTCACCGCCTCGTCGTAGGCGTTGGTGTGCAGGCTGTTGCAGTTGTCGTAGATGGCGATGAGCGCCTGAAGGGTGGTGCGGATGTCGTTGAAGTCCATCTCCTGGGCGTGCAGGGAGCGGCCCGAGGTCTGGACGTGGTACTTCAGCTTCTGGCTGCGCTCGTTCGCCCCGTAGCGGTCCCGCATCGCCACCGCCCAGATGCGGCGGGCGACCCGGCCGAGCACGGAGTATTCGGGGT
Source organism: Streptomyces sp. NPDC097640 (assembly GCF_040302705.1). Lineage (NCBI taxonomy): Bacteria > Bacillati > Actinomycetota > Actinomycetes > Kitasatosporales > Streptomycetaceae > Streptomyces > Streptomyces sp. NPDC097640. Next base: position 345,169 of record NZ_JBEOSB010000001.1, on the reverse strand, counting down.
CCATGCCGTTGGAGAAGAAGAAGGACAGGTTCGGGGCGAAGTCGTCGATGTGCATGCCGCGCGCCAGGTAGGCCTCGACATAGGTGAAGCCGTTGGCCAGGGTGAAGGCCAGCTGGCTGATGGGGTTCGCCCCGGCTTCGGCAATGTGGTAGCCCGAGATGGACACCGAGTAGAAGTTGCGGACCTTGTGCGCGATGAACCACTCCTGGATGTCGGCCATCATCCGCAGGGAGAACTCGGTGGAGAACAGGCAGGTGTTCTGGCCCTGGTCCTCCTTGAGGATGTCGGCCTGCACCGTGCCGCGCACGCTCGCCAGCGCGTGTGCGCGCAAGCGAGCGGCTTCCTCGGGTGACGGGTCGCGGCCCTCCGCCGCACGGAACATGTCGACCTGCTGGTCGATCGCGGTGTTCAGGAAGAACGCCAGGATGGTCGGCGCGGGTCCGTTGATCGTCATGGAGACCGAGGTCGTCGGCGCGACCAGGTCGAAGCCGTCGTAGAGGGCCCGCATGTCCTCCAGCGTGGCCACCGACACTCCGGAGGTGCCGACCTTCCCGTAGATGTCGGGGCGTTCGCCGGGGTCGCGGCCGTAGAGGGTGACCGAGTCGAAGGCGGTGGACAGCCGGGTGGCCGGCTGGCCCTCGGAGAGCAGCTTGAAGCGCCGGTTGGTGCGGAAGGGATCGCCCTCGCCGGCGAACATCCGCGCCGGGTCCTCCCCGTCGCGCTTGAACGGGAACACCCCGGCCGTGAAGGGGAAGTAGCCGGGCAGGTTCTCCCGGCGCCAGAACCGCACCAGCTCCCCGTGGTCGGTGAATCTGGGCAGGGCGACGCGGGGGACCTTGTTGCCCGACAGGGACTCGCGGGTCAGCGTGGTGCGGATCTCCCTGTCGCGGACCTTCACCACCTGCTCGTCGCCGGAGTAGGCGGCCACGACGGCGGGCCAGTTCCCGATCTGCTCCGTGATGTCGCGCGGGAGCTGCCGGCGGGCGTCGTCGAGCAGCGACTGGACGTTTCCGGCGTCGGAGCCCGCCTCGACGAGCTCGCCCCTGACCGCGTCCAGGCGCTGCGCCCGGCGGGCCGCCTCGGCCAGCCGCTCGGTCTCCGCGTGGTACCCGCGGACCGTCTCGGTGATCTCGGCGAGGTAGCGCACCCGGTCCGCGGGCACCACCTGCCGGATGCCGGAGGAGTGGCGTACGTCGACCGGCGGCAGCGCGCCCTCGGACAGCGGCAGGCCCTGCCCGGCCAGGGTGGTCCTCAGGTGCTGGTAGAGCGCGGTGACACCGTCGTCGTTGAACGTGGCCGCCGAGGTGCCCAACACCGGCATGTCCTCGGGCCGTTTGCCGAACGCCTCGCGGTTGCGGACCAGTTGGCGGCCCACGTCACGCAGTGCGTCCTTGGCGCCGCGCCGTTCGAACTTGTTGATCGCCACCACATCGGCGAAGTCGAGCATGTCGATCTTCTCCAGCTGCGAGGCTGCGCCGAACTCCGGCGTCATCACGTACATCGAGGTGTCGACGAACGGCACGATCGCCGCGTCCCCCTGGCCGATGCCCGGCGTCTCCACGATCACCAGGTCGAACCCGGCGGCCTTGACCACGTCGATCACGTCGGACAGATGCTCGGGCAGCTCGCGGCTGCCGCGCGTGGCGAGGCTCCGGAAGAAGACCCGGTGGCCGTCCAGGGAGTTCATCCGGATCCGGTCACCGAGCAGCGCACCGCCGCCACGGCGGCGGGTCGGGTCGACCGCGATGACCGCGATGCGTAGCTCACCCTGCTGGTCGAGACGGAAGCGGCGCACCAGTTCGTCGGTGAGCGACGACTTCCCCGAGCCGCCGGTGCCGGTGATGCCGAGCACCGGCGTGCCCTGCTCCGCGGCGGCGGCGCGCAGCCGTCCCAGAAGATCCGGGGGCAGTTTGCCGAGTTCGGCGCCGGTGATGGCGCGGGCGATCGCGAACCGGCCGCCGGCGAGTACGGCGGCGGCGTCGGCCGGCCCGCCGTCCCAGAGGTCGAAGTCGCAGTCCCGGATCACCGAGTTGACCATCCCGGCGAGGCCCAGCCGCTGGCCGTCCTCGGGAGAGAAGATGGTCACTCCGCTCTCGCGCAGCCGGGCGATCTCCTCGGGCACGATGACGCCGCCTCCGCCGCCCACCACGCGGACGTGCCCCGCTCCCCGCTCGCGCAGCGACTCGGCCAAGTACTCGAAGTACTCCACATGTCCGCCCTGGTAGGAGGAGACCGCGACGCCGTGTGCGTCCTCCTCGAGCACCGCGTCCACGACCTCGCGCACGGACCGGTTGTGTCCGAGGTGGATCACCTCGGCCCCCTGCGACTGGAAGATCCGCCGCATGATGTTGATCGACGCATCGTGCCCGTCGAACAGCGCCGAAGCCGTAACCAGGCGGACAGGGTGCACGGGGCGGTGCAGATCGCTCATGAGGGCCTTCCCAGACAGGTCAGGATCGCTGACCGTATAGATACTAGGACGTCCTAGTAAATTACTGAAGGTGAGAAGGGTGTGAAGAGAGGCACAGTGCGCGTGCGTCTCACTCCAGCCGGAGATCCTTCAGCATCTCGTGTGCCGGCAGCAGCGACGGGCCGTACCAGGTGATCAGCCGACCGCTGACCAGGCGGGTCGGGGTGCGGTGGAAGGCCTCGGGGCCGTCGCTCTCGGTGAACACATACGGCTCGTCGGGCAGCAGGACGACGCCCACGTCCGGTCGGTCGATCTCCTCCAGCGCCACATGCGGGTAGCGGTCCGGGTGCTCGGCGAACGCGTTGGCGATACCGGCCCGGCGCAGGAGGTCGCCGGTGAAGGTGGACCTCCCGACCACCATCCAGGGATCCCGCCAGACCGGAACCGCCGCGGTGGCCGTGGCCTCGGGGACGGGACCCGACCACAGCTCTCGTGCCGCGTCGAGCCAGTCCGGGACCGGAGCTCGGAGCGCCTCGGTGAACAGCCGCTCGAGCGAGTCCAGGGCTTGCGGGACGGTCTCGATGACGGTCACCCACACGGGCACTCCCGCGGCGCGCAACCGGGTGACGTCGAGTTCGCGGTTCTCCTCCTTGTTGGCGATCACGAGGTCCGGCCGCAGCCGGACGATCGCCGCCCGGTCGGGGTTCTTGGTGCCTCGCACGCGTACCACGTCGAGGTCGCCCGGATGAGTGCACCACTGGGTCGCCCCGACCAGGGCGTCCGGATGTCCGGCGGCGACCGCCTCCGTGAGCGACGGCACGAGGGACACCACCCGGCGTGGCGGACGGGCCAGGTCCACAGCGGCGCCCATGTCGTCGTACAGCAGCGGCATGACTGCTTCCCTCGCTTCTCTCGGTGTGACGTATCCATCGTGGCGAAGCGGCCTCCGAACAGCCCCGGGCGTCATAGTCGACCGGTCGTAAACTGGCTCCATGGGACGGACCAGTGATGCTCGCGAGAGAATTCTGAGCGCCGCGCGGTCGCTCATCGAAACACACGGCTACTCGGCCCTGGGGGTGGCTGAGATATGCAGGACGGCCGGCGTGCCCAAGGGGAGCTTCTACTACTTCTTCGATTCGAAGGAGTCCCTCGCGCTGGCCGTCATCGACGAGCACTGGGCCGGTCAGCAGCGCACCTGGACGGCCGCTCTCAGCGGTGACGCCCAACCGCTGCTGCGTCTTCGCCGGCTGTTCGAGGAGACGGCGGCCGGCCTCCACGCCGCCCAGCAGAGCTGCGGCACCGTCTCGGGGTGTCTGTTCGGGAACCTCACCCTGGAGCTATGCAACCAGACCGAGGCCATCCGCACCCGGCTTCAGGAGATCTTCGACGCGCAGGTCGAGATGGTCGACTCGGTCATCAACGAGGCCCGCGAGCGGCAGGAGGTCGAGGTGGCCGAGACGCGGGAAGCCGCGCGGGCGGTGATTGCCCAGCTCGAGGGTCAGGTGCTGTTCGCCAAGCTCTACAACAGCACCGACCGGCTGGGCCCCTTGTGGCAGAACTGCCTTGCCCTGCTCGGCGCCCGTGCGCCGCGGGAGGCCGTGGCCGGCATCTGACACTCGCCCGCCGCGACGACGCGACGGGCGGGGCCGGGGCGCATCCGGATTCAGAAGCCGTCGGGGGCTTCCTGGGACACCTTTCGCGCCTCCCCGGGTGTCGGCTGTGGTGCCGGAGCACCGTGGCGCACCACCATCACGTGGTTCGGGAAGCCGATGCGCAGCACGGCGGCGGCCCCGGCGGCTGCCAGGACCACCACGGCGGCCAGGATCAGGGCCTGGTGATAGCCGTGGCGGAGCAATGGCGCAACGGCCAGGGGGCCGAGGATCTGACCGACGGAGTATCCGGCGGTCAGGAGCGCGACCGAGCGGGGAAAGCGCAGGTGGGCCCCCGCGGCGAGGGCCAGCGTGCTGACGCCGATGAAGGTGGCGCCGAACAGGGCCGCGGAGACGAGGGCAGCCGCCGCACCCCCGACGAGCGCCGGCAGAGCGATGCCGGCCGCTTGGACGACGAGCGCGACGAGCAACAGATCAGGGCGGGACCAGCGACGCCCGAGCCGCGCCCACAGCGCCGAGGACGGTACGGCCGCCAGACCGACCAGCACCCAGGCGCCGCTGCCGACCCACCCCGGAGAGCTCTGCTCGATCGCGGCGACGAGGAAGGTCCCGGCGACGATGTAGCCAACGCCTTCCAGGCTGTAGGAGGCGAACAGCAAGCCGAACCAGCGATGCGTGCGGATCCTCGGCCCACCGGCCGCCGCCCTGCCCCGTTCCGCGGTGATCACGGGAGCCGGCTCGGGGCGCAGGTTCCACGAGGCGACGGTGAGGACGGCGGCGAGGGCCGCCGAGGCCCACCAGGCGGCCCGCCAGTCGGCGACGGAACGCACGGCGAGGACCAGGAAGCCGGACAGGGCGATGCCGGCGCCCACTCCACCGAAGGCCCAGCCCGGCAGGTGGGCGGGGTGCTCGCGCAGATGGCTGTGGAGCGAGCTGACGGCGATGACGAAGATCAGTGCGCTGGCGACGCCGGCCAGCAGCCGCAGCGCGATCCACACCGCCGTGCTGTGGGTGGCAGGCAGCGCCGCCAGGCTGCCGGTCAGCGCGATCAGGGAAGCGCGCAGGAGGACGGGCGAGCGGACCAGTGCGGGCGCCAGAATGCCGGCGAGCGCGCCGACGAGGTAGCCGATGTAGTTGGCGGTGGCCAGGTCGGCGCCCGAGCCCGCGGACAGTCCCGCCTGGGCATGCATCAGGGGGAGGATCGGGGTGTAGACGAACCGGCCGACTCCCATGCCCGCGGCGAGCGCCGCGGCGGCTCGGGCGACGTGGCCCCACGGGGCGAGGAGCGGGGCGCTTCCCCGGGCCGCCGGCCGGGCGCCGCGGTCGGATCGCACGGCGGCCGGCATATCGGGGCCGGGAGGAACGGTCACTTCACGTCGGGTCTCCACGCCCTCATCATCGGCCCGCCGTCAGAAGCCGGGCCACGACCGGCCGTCTCTCTCCTGGGAGGCATGGCCTCTCACCGACGTACGATGGCGGGCGTGGAGCTGCGCCAACTTCGATACTTCGTCGCCGTGGCCGAGGAGCTGAACTTCGGCCGGGCCGCCGAGCGGCTCCTGATCGCCGGACCGTCCCTGTCCCAGCAGATCAAGGCGCTGGAACGCGACCTCGGGGTGCGCCTGTTCGACCGCGACCGCCGTTCGGTGTCCCTCACCCCGGCCGGCTCGGCCCTGCTCCCGCACACCCGCGCGCTGCTGGAACGCGCCGACGACCTGCAACGACGTGCGCGTCGGTTCTCGGGCTCCGAACCGGTCCGGCTCGGCTACGTCAACTGGCTTCCCGCCGACCTGATCGCCCGCACGTCCGCCGTGGCCCAAGTCCACGTCGACGCGTGGGTCGCCCCCTCGCACAGCCAGGCCGCCCGGGTCGCCGACGGGAGCCTGGACCTCGCGGTGTGCTGGGTGCGCACCGCGGACCTGGAGCGGCACAATCTGCGCGCCCGGCTCATCGGCGCCGACCGGCTCCATGCCGTCGCCACCGGCAAGGACACCGGCGAGGTGACCGCCCGGGACACCGTCGTCCTCCTGGACGACGACATCACCTCCTGGTCGTCCTGGAACGCCTACGCCGAGCAACTGGCCAGGGACACCGGGGCCCACGCGATACGCATCTCCGACGGCGGCATCACCGGCCCCGCCTTCTTCGACCACGTCCGCCGCGGCGGCCGCCCGGTCATCAACTCTCCCAAAGGCCAGACCACCCCGCTCCCGCCCGACCTGGTCCAACGCCCCGTCGTCGCACCGCAGATCCGCTGGACCTGGTCCCTGGTGTGGCGCAGCGGCGAAGTCCGTGCCTCGGTCCTCGCCGTCGTCGACGCCCTCTGCGACGGTGTCGGCGACTTCGGAATCCACGGCCCGGATGCCTGGCTGCCCGACGGCGACCCGTATCGGCGCTAGGAACCTCCACCACTCCCCCGCCCCCGACGTGCACTGGGAGTCCAGGCCTCTCAGGTGCGAGGGAGCAAGTCCCGGCCCAAGCGCTCTTGACCTTTGACTTCGCCCGGCCGGCCGCCTAGCTTCTCGAATAGGCGACCGGTCGGCTAGTTCTTCGTCCGGTCGCGACATCCCCACCCCATTCCGGAGAAGGTCATCATGAGCACTCAGAAGGTCGCAGTCATCACCGGCGGCTCGCAGGGCATCGGCGCCGGTCTCGTCGACGCCTACCGCAACCTCGGCTACGGCGTCGTCGCCACGTCCCGCACCATCGCCCCCTCCGACGACGCGGCCGTCCTGACCGTCCCGGGCGACATCGCCGACCCGGCCACCGCCGAGCGTGTCATCGCCGCCGCCATCGAGCGCTTCGGCCGGGTGGACACCCTGGTCAACAACGCCGGAATCTTCGTCGCCAAGCCCTTCACCGAGTACACCCAGGACGACTACGCCACCGTGATCGGGGTGAACCTCACCGGCTTCTTCCGCCTCACCCAGCTGGCCGTCGAGCGGATGCTCGCCCAGGGCGGCGGACACATCGTCAACATCACCACCAGCCTGGTCGACAACGCCGACGCCCGGGTCCCCTCCGTGCTGGCCTCGCTGACCAAGGGCGGCCTCCAGTCCGCCACCAAGTCACTCGCCATCGAGCACGCCACCCGCGGCATCCGCGCCAACGCCGTCTCGCCAGGCACCATCAAGACGCCCATGCACCCCGAGGAGACCCATGAGGACCTCGCCGCGCTGCACCCGGTCGGCCGGATGGGCGAGCAGAGCGACATCGTGGACGCGGTGATCTACCTGGAGAACGCCCCGTTCGTCACCGGCGAGATCCTCCACGTCGACGGCGGCATGAGCGCGGGTCACTGAAGGAGAACAGACATGACGGACACCGAAGCGATCCTCCATGACGTGCTCGGCCGGTGGAAGGCGGGCGTCGACAACCACGAGCCCGATCGGGTCGCGTCCCTCTTCACCGAGGACGCGATCTTCCAGGGGCTGCATCCCTACAGCGTGGGCAGGCAGGGCGTCGCCGACTACTACGCGTCCCAGCCCCTGGACTTGTCAGCCGCCTACCGGATGGTGGAGAGCAGGCGACTCTCCGAAGACATCGTGCTCGGCTACCTGGCCGTCGACTTCTCGTTCACGGACCGGCCGACGATCGGCGTCAACATCCTCGTCCTGCTGAAGCACTCGGAAGCCGGTTGGCTCATCAGCCACTACCAGGTCTCCCGCCTCGGCGAGCACTGAAGGCAGAACACAGCATGCGTAACACCACACTCGGCACCCACGGACCGCGGGTCGGCGTCATCGGCCTGGGCGCCATGGGAATGAGCTTCCTTTACGACATGGCCGCCCCGCGCGACGAAGCGACGTCCGTCTCCGTCATCCACCAGGCCCTCGACCTGGGCGTGACCTTGATCGACACCGCTGATGTCTACGGTCCCCACACCAACGAGGAACTTGTCGGCCGGGCCCTGACCGGCCGGCGTGACCGCGCGGTGCTCGCCACCAAGGTCGGCCGGGTGGTCGTCGACCCCACCGGCGGCCCCGACAACCTTCCCGTCCTCGCCGGCAACGGCCGTCCCGAGCACATCCGTGCCTCCATCGACGCCGGCCTGCGCCGCCTGAACACCGACCACGTCGACCTCTACCAACTCCACCGCGTCGACCCCCAGGTCCCGATCGAGGAAACCTGGGGCGCCATGGCCGAGGCCGTGGCCGCCGGCAAGGCCCGCCATCTGGGCCTGTCCGAGGTCACCGTCGAGCAGATCCAGCGCGCCCGGGCCGTGCACCCGGTCGCCACCGTGCAGTCGGAGTTCTCCCTGTGGACCCGCGACGTCCAGGCCGAGGTCCTGCCCTACTGCCGACAGCACGGCATAGGCCTTCTGCCGTACTCGCCTCTGGGCCGCGGCTTCCTCGCCGGCCGCTTCACCTCCTTCGACCAACTGCCGCACAACGACCACCGGCGACGCCTGCCACGCTTCCAGCAGGACAACCTGCGGGCCAACCTCGCCATCGCGGCCAGGGTCCGCGAAGTCGCCGACCGGATCGAAGCCACTCCCGCGCAGGTCGCCCTCGCCTGGCTCGTCGCCCAGGGCCCACACGTCGTGCCCATCCCCGGCACCAAGACCCCGGCCTACCTCGTCGACAACGCGGGTGCGGCAGATCTCCGGCTGTCTCCGGCCGACCTCGCCGACCTCGACGCCGTCCCGCCCGCCGTCGGCGCCCGGTGATGACCGCCCCACCCGGGCTGAACGCCACGGTCACGCTGCCCTTCATGGCCGCGTCCCGTTCCCGAACCCCGTCCATCGCAGCTCGGCCGGCAGGTGGCCCATGTCGTTGTACAGCACCACCGTCGGCGCCATGCCGTCGCGGTACTCGATCACCGTCAGTGCCGTGTTCCCGCAGTTCAGCCCCAGCCAGCGCACCGGTGGCGCGTCGAGGGCGTGCCGGAGCAGCCAGGCCACCGGATAGGCATGGGTGACCAGGACCTCGTGCGTCTCGGATTCCGCGGGGCGCGCGAATCTGTCGGTGAGGGCATCGGCGAGGCGTGAGCCCGCCGCGGCCTCCTCGGCGTCGTACCCGTCGAAGAACGCCGCCCACGCCGGTGGCGGGTCGTCCGGTACCTGCGGTACGTGATCGACCAGTTCGGCCGCTTCCCGCACGGTGGCGTCCGGAAGGTGCCTGCCGACGATCCGCGCGGACCGCACCGCCCTGGGCAGCGGGGAATGCCACACCGCGCCGATCGGAAGCCCGGCCAGGCGCCGCCCGAGCAGTTCCGACTGCCGCTGCCCGACGTCGGTCAGCTCGCCGAACGGGTCCGCCGCGCCGTGCCTTGCCAGATATACGTGCCGAGTCGGCATCGCCGATCTCCTTTCGGACTCTTGCCCGTCATCAGGCGTGGGAGGATCGCAGTGCGGCATGGGCCGCTTCGAGCCGCTGGGATTCGTCGCGTTCGGAGTGGTCCCCCGAGGTGTCGTCGGCCCATTCGAGCAGTCGGTGGAGGTGCTCGTCGGCCGCGTTCGTGATGACGCGGACGCTGCCGAGGGCGACCTCGCCGCTGGTCCCGTCGATGGTCACGAGGGTGCCGTCGCCGAGGGTGCGCCCGCCGGCCGTCACGGTGCCGTTGCCGGCATCGACGGTCAGGTCGGCGGCGCCCACGACCGCGGGCTTTCCCATGGCACGCGCGACGACCGCGGCGTGGCTGGCCGGCCCACCGCGAGCGGTGACGATTCCCGCGGCGGCGGCGAGGCCGTGCATGTCATGGGGAGAGGTCTCAGGGCGCACCAGGATGACCGGGTCGCCTTCGGCCATACGTACCGCTCGGTCCGCCGTGGTCGCCACCCGGCCGGCCGCGACACCGGGGCAGGCGCCGAGACCCCGGGCGAAGACATCGGCCTCCTCGGGCGACGCCATGCGTGGTGTGCGGACCTGCCGGAGATGGATCGGCGACACCCTGAGCAGCGCTTCGTGGCGTTCGATGACCCGCTCGTCGGCGAGTTCGGTGGCCACGCGCACCGCGGCGCCTCCGACGAACCGGCCGGGCCGGACCTGAAGAATCCACAGCTCGCCGGCCTGGAACGTGAACTCGACGTAGCAGGCGTCGCGGTAGTGTCCCTCGATCCGGCTCAGGGCGTCGAGCAGCTCCGCCCACACCGCCGGCTCCCGCTCGGCGAGTTCGCGCAGCGGCCGGGGCATCGATCTGCCGGAGACGACGTCTTCTCCTTGGTGTCCGAACAGGACGTCGCCGAAGGGGGTGTTCTCACCGGTGTTGGGATCGCGGCTGAACGCGACTCCGGTGCCGCTGCGGTCGTCGCGGTTCCCGAACACCATCCTCTGGACGATCACGGCCGTTCCGAGGTCGTGCGGGATGTCGTGCAACGCGCGATAGGTGTGTGCGCGTGGTGTGTCCCAGGACGAGAACACGGCCTCGACCGCCAACGTCAGCTGGCGGGTCGCGTCGTCGGGGATCGGCTGTCCGCACCGTTCTCGGACGAAGTCCTCGACCGCCTTCATCGCATCGGTGAAGCGCGCTTCCGCGTCCTTGGCCCCTCCCCCGTGGACGGCTCCCACGTCGTCCGCGCCCTCGTTCATGACCGCGTTTGTGACCGCGTTCGTGACCGCGGAGGCGAAGCTCGACAGGAAGCGCAGCCGTGAGTCCAGCGCGAACGGCCGGTCGCCCGTCTCGGCGGCAAGGCCCTCGGTGGCTTCGGTCGTGAGGCCGAGGTTGAGGACCGTGCTCATCATGCCGGGCATCGACACACCGGCCCCGGAGCGCACGGACACCGCCAGCGGCCTCCCCGGTCCGCCGAAGGCACGCCCGGTGGCACGTTCGAGACCGGCGACGGCCGTCGTGAGCTCGTCGTCGAGTCCGTCGGGCAGACGTCCTTCCCGCAGGAAGGCACGGCATGCGTCCGCGGTGATGACGAACCCGGCGGGCACCGGCAATCCGAGACGGTGCAGAAGGACCAGGCCAAGTGCCTTGCCACCCAGCGTCTCCGCCGCCTCCTCGACCTCGGCGGAGATCGCGCGAATCCACCTCATCGCGGCAACCCGAGGGTGACGAGCAGGTCTTCGTGCAGCTCCGCCCATATGGTGTGGTACGAGGCGGTGCTGTCGGTCACATACTCCAGCGCGCCGGAGGCGGCGCGATCGAGCGCTCCCGCGAGGCGGTCGTGGTAACGGCCGAATCGCGACAGCGCCGCGGACAGCTCGTCGCGGACAGGGGCGGCGCGCCGGTCGAGATCGGCGAATCGGTCGAGGACCCGGGAGTCGTAGGCGGGGTCGCTGTGGTCGTTGGCGTGCATGACGCCGTCGACGGCTCGGAGCTGCCATGCCGTGCAGAGGTCGAGCAGCTCAGGGTTGAGAACGAGAAACCGCTCGAATGCCGCCTGAACGGCTGCGCGGGCCCCGGCCGACTCGAGTTCGTCGGCGATGCGCCCGGCGTTCGCGGCGCGGCCGGCGTCCGTGAGCATCCAGAAGGACATGTCGCCGGACATCCGCGCCACGAGGCCCTCGACCCCGAGATCGATGAGCTCGGACTCGACGTCGAACTCGCCGAGTCCCGTGGCCAAGTGGAGACGGGCGAGGCTGGCGGCGCCGACGCAACGCAGGGCGTGCAGCACCAACAGACTGGTGTCCGTCGTATGAGTTTCGGACCAGGTCATGTCGTGTCCCACGCGGTTCTCCGATGCTCACGTTTTTCCGATGTCGCCATCATCTGGATGCTGGTTGTATCATGGCACGGGAACGCAAGGGGACACGATGGCGAGGCCGACACGCCCACGCAGTCGGACGTGATGGCACCGCGCAGGCTCAGTCGGCTGACGCTCTCCAGCCATCTCGAGCAGCGATGAGCATCGCCCCGTGGTGCAGGTCGAGGCCGCAGGCGGCGGTGGGCTCCCCGCTTGGGGTGAGTTGACCGGGGCCTTGGAAGGCGTCGGTGTGGAGGCGGAAGGCCTCGGGCTCGGTACAGCTGAGGGTGCGTAGCCGCCAGGGTGCTGAGGGGGGCTCGTCGGGGCGGGGCGGCAGGGCGAGTTGGAGTTGCGCGTCGGCCGGACGTTCTGTCCCGTAGTCGTCGTAGGCCGCCGTCCAGGCGGCCGAGACGAGAACTGCCTGAGAGGGCGTGCCGAACACGGGTGAGCTGTCGGTGAGGGAAGGTGGCGTTCGTTCCACAGCCCGATCGGCCCAGGTTCGGCTCACGTCACGGAAGGCCGCCGCACGGCGGCGGGCACCGCGTCGCGATCCCGCGGCCAGGATCGCTTCACCCGCTCCCGAGAAAGCCCGGCACAGGTCGAGCACCGGGACATGATCGGCGCGGGCGGCGTGACGCACCGAGCGGAGCTCCAGCATGGCGCGGTGCAGGAGGGTGGCGGCAGCATAGGCGTCGGCCCCCAGGTGTCCGGCAGACGGCCGTCGTGGGCGGTCCGACGGGCCGGTGCGGGGCGGGGTGACGGCGTCTGCGCGCCGGCCGGCGGCCGAGAGATGCCATGAGCGGTCGTCAAGGTAGTACTCGCCGCCGGCGGCGCGGAGCCGGCCGCCCGCGCCCAGAGATATCTCGATCCCGCCCACACCGGGGTCCAGGACCGCTCCTCGCGTGTCGGAGAGGTCGAACACGGCGTCGGTGACGCCCTCCAACGCCACCTTCAGCAGGGGAGGCCGCTCGGGCGTGCTCTCATCGACGGCGTACCTGCGGGGAACGAGCAACTGGAGGAAAGCGGTCAAGCGCGTACCGGCGCGCTCCACACGAAGGCGGCGGACGGTCGCCGTCGCCAGGTCGTAGTCGGGGACCAGATCGTCCACGTTCTGCCGGGTGAGCCGGCAGAACGGTGGCATGACGTGCCCCCAGCCGTCCCGGCCTGGCATGTACGGCTCGGCCGGCGGCAGGAGCGACTCGAGTTCGTACCCCGCGATCGCGGCCTGCTCGGTCATCCATCTGCGCCGCCCCTCGCCAAAGTCGGCCATCCACGCCAACGCGGCGAGAGCCCGACGCTCACGCTTGGTGGCATTGGCCGTGCTCGCGGCCCGGAACAGCGGAAAGAGGTTGTTGTCCCACACATCCGATACCGCGCGGATCGTTTCCCGGTCGTAGAAACGGACATCCGCCGCGGCCTCCGCGATCTGCTCGACCGAGCGGTCCAGGAGCGCCGCCAGCACCGGCATGGCCGATCCGCGGCTCACGTCTGCGGGCGGACTGCCGGGCGTTCGGGCAGCGGGTCGAGCACCGGGTTGGTGAGGTGCTGGTAGATGATCGAGGTGCGGAAGCCGACGATCTCGCGGCGGTTGGTGAACTGGTCCAGGAGAAAGGCGTGCAGATGGTCGATGTCCTGGGCCGTGACGTGGACGAGGAAGTCGTCGCTGCCGGCCATCGTGTAGACGGACACGACTTCCGGTAGCCGGGTCACCGACTGCTCGAAGGCGGCGACGACATCCCGGCGCAGAGGCCGGACCTGGGTGAACACCATCGCCTGGACCGAGCGGTTGAGCGCACGCAGCGAGACCTCGGCCCGGTACCCGTGGATGATGCCGCGCTTGTGCAGCAGCCTGGTGCGTTCGAGGCAGGTGGACGGTGCGATGCCGAGCTTCTCGGCGAGGGCACGGTTGGACAGCCGGCCATCGGCCTGTAGGTGGTGCACGATCGCCGAATCAAGTTCGTCCATGATTACCTCCACGATTCCTCTGCCGAATTTAGTTCGGCACTCGGCCGACGATCCGTGCATTCACTCTAGCTTCGCCTGCATGAGCCAAGCATTTGCACATGAAGAGGTGGTCGTCCGCCGCGGAAGCCGCTCCGGGCTGCCGCTGATCGTCGCTGTCCACTCCCGGGCCCTGGGCCCGGCGGTCGGCGGTTGCCGGCTGCGCCGCTACGACAGCTGGCAGGACGGTCTGGCCGACGCGCTGCGCCTGTCGGAGGCCATGACCTACAAGGCCGCGGTGGCCGGTCTGGACTTCGGGGGCGGCAAGAGCGTGATCGCCCTCGACAAGGAAACCGAACTCACCGCGGGCCTGCGCGAGGCCGCGCTGGAGGACCTGGGCGAGCTGATCGCTTCCTTCCAGGGGTCGTACCGGACCGGCCCCGACATCGGCACCGGCCCGCAGGACATGGTGGTCCTGCGGCGCTTCTCGCCGTACGCGTACTGCGCGCCGGAGGAGCACGGCGGGACCGGGAATTCCGGCGGCCCCACCGCCACCGGCGTCCTGGCCGCCCTGCACGCCGGCGCCCGGCATGTGTTCGGCGACGCCTCCTGCACCGGCCGCACGGTGGTCATCAGCGGATTCGGGTCGGTCGGCAGCGGTATCGCCGCCGCCCTGGCCGCCGAGGGGGCACACGTCGTGGTGTCGGACGTGGAACAGTCCCGCAGGGACGCCGCCCTGTCGAGCGGCTACGGATGGGTCGAGCCCGAGCAGGCCCTGTCCACACCGGCCGACATCCTCGTCCCGGCGGCCGTCGGCGGCGTACTCGACGCGGCGACCGTCCCCCGGCTCACCGCGCCCCTGGTCGTCGGCCCGGCGAACAACCAGCTCACCGAGGAGTCCGTCGCCGACGCCCTCGCGGAGCGTGGCATCGCCTGGATCCCCGACTACGTCGCCAGTGCCGGTGGCATCGTCTACGCGCTCAGCCGGGAATCGGAGCACCACAGCCATGAGGCCGCCCAGAAGCGGGTGGAGGGTATCGGCGACACCGTCGGCCACGTACTCGACCTGGCTCGCTCCACCGGCGTCACCCCGCTGCGGGCAGCCCGGCAGATCGCCGAGGACCGGCTCGCGTCCGCCGCCTCACCCGTCCGGGGCGCCTGACGGCGAGGCAGCCATCGCCGGTCACAGGGTGATGGTGCCGCGGATATAGGTGGTGGCGGCGCCGCTGACCCAGACGGTGCCGTCCGCGTCGGCGGTGATCTCGATGGTCCCGGCCCGGCCCAGGCGCGCTCCCTGGGAGACCCGGTAGGTGGCGGGCGCGGCGCCGGTGGCGGTGAGCCACTGCCCCACAGAGGCGTTCATGCTGCCGCACACGGGGTCCTCGGCCACGCCGCAGCGGGGGGCGAAGGTGCGCATCTCGAAGTCGTGGTCGGAGCCGTCGGGGTAGGCCCCGACGGCGCCGACCATCGCGGTCGGGATGAGGGAGAGGTCGGGTTCGAGGGCCAGGACCTCGTCGGCCGTGGCCAGCTGGATCACGGCCCAGCCAGGGCCGTTGTCGACCCACTGGTGGGCGAGGACACGGTCACGCGTGATGCCGAACGCGGCGACGATCTCGTTCAGGTATTCGCCGTCGAGCGCACCGCCGCGGACCAGTGGCGGGGCGGCGAAGGACAGAGTGCCGTCGCCGCGGCGCACACCGACCAGGCCGGCGCCGCACTCCTGCACGATGCGGTCGGCGTGGTGCGGTGTGCCGCCGTCGTCCAGCCACGCGCGTGCGGAGCCGAGGGTGGGGTGCCCGGCGAACGGCAGTTCGCCCTGGGGCGTGAAGATGCGCAGCCGGTAGTCCGCCTCCGGAGTGGTGGGGGGCAGCACAAACGTGGTCTCGGACAGATTCGTCCAGTTCGCCAGGCGCTGCATCTCCTCGTCGGTCAGGTCTGTCCCATCAAGGACGACCGCGACCGGGTTGCCTTGACAGGGACTCGTGGAGAACACGTCGACCTGCGCAAACGAGCGTGCGCGCGGGATAGTCATCGTGGGCCCTTTCGGCAGCATCGGCGGAAGCATGTCCATCCCAATGGATGCCGGTACGGGCGGGACAGAGCCACTCACGAAAAAGTGGACTGCTCGATCGCTGAGTGGCCATGCAAACACTTTCGACGAGGTCGCAACTAGTCTTCCCTCACGACGAACCATGCGATGTCCGCCGGAGGAGAACACGTGGAAGACCGGACGCACCGGGAACAGTCGAGCCCCGAGACGCGGAAGCGCATCCAGGACAGCTTCGCCCGGCAGGGGCTGATGAGCCACCTCGGTGCGCGGATAACACACATCGCGCAGGGCTGCGTCCACATCGTGCTCCCGGCCCGCCCCGAGGTGACCCAGCAGCACGGCTACTTCCACGCCGGCGCCACCAGCGCGATCGCGGACACCGCGGGCGGCTACGCCGGCTTCACCCTGTTCCCGGAGGACACCGAGGTGCTCACCGTCGAGTACAAGATCAATCTCCTCGCGCCCGCCCTCGGCGACCACCTCGAGGCGGTCGGGACCGTCCTGAAGTCCGGCCGCACCCTGACCGTCTGCCAGTTGGAGGTGTTCGCCGCCCAGGACGGCCGGCGGAAACTCATCGCCAACGGGCAGCAGACCCTGATCTGTGTGAACAGGCCCTGAGGGTGGTCTGCCTCACCCGGTCACGAAGGTGGTCACGCTCCGGGCGGGAAGCTCGCTCGTAAAGGAGCCGTTGGACACGTTGATCGCACCCCGGGGTTCGAGGTTCCTGCTCGCGTCCGTCAACCAGGACGACACGCTGGACGAGGTGTTGTTCACCAGGGTGAACGGCTGACTCACCGCCGAGGTCCCCTTGTTGATGGCGACGACGACCACCTTGGAACCTCCCTTGTACGCCGAGACATAGAGATTCGACTGGGGATTCGACGTCGCATCGATCCGCACGTACCCCGGGCGGACGAACCTCGAGAAGTGCGCCATGTTGGCGCCGCGCTTGCTGATGCGCCCGTCTTCCCTCATGGGGCCGTAGCTACGTCGTATGTACCACCACACATACGCCTGGAACTCGGCATCCACCAGGGCGCGGTGGATGTGCTCCCCCACATCGAGCGCCCGGGGCCAGAGGTCGGCCGAATCGCTGCTGTTGGGGTAGTACACCTCGGTCATCCAGAGTTCCTTGCCCCTCCCTCTTTCCTTGAAGAGGGGATAGGGAAAGTTCTGGAACGGGGTGCCGTAGAGGTGCGCCCCGAGAATGTCCAGGTTGGCGAGGGCTCCCGCGTCGTTGAGAATCGGGTCCGAGAAGCTCTTCACATACTGGAAGGACTCCGGCGCGATGACCTTGGTACCGATCGAGCCGGCGTTGTCCCGCAGGAGCCGGACCATCTCGCTCGGAGTCCACCACGTCCAGTCATGCGCGTAATCGGGCTCGTTCTGCACCGAGATGGCATACAGGTTCACCCCGTTGTCCCTCATGAACCTGTAGAAGTCGTCCAGGTGCTGCGCATAAGCGCCATACATGTCGTACCGGAGCCGTCTCGCGTTGGACTGATCGCCGTGGACGAAGGTCTCGACCATCTGGGCGGGGGGATTCCACGGCGACGCGATGACGGTCGCCCCGTACTCGGCCGCACGCCTCGCCGTCGCCACCTCGCGGCTCCAGTCCGCCCGGTTCTCATGGACGGGGATTCTCAGCACGGATAACCCGAGCTGGCCCTCGCCGCTGCCGAATGCCGTGTCCCTCTGGGCGGGCGTCAGGTCGCTGATCCAGAGCGTGTGGTTCATGCCGCCGAAGCCCCGGATCGTCTGCCGCTCCGCCGACGGGTCGACGATCACTTGGGCAGCCGCCGCTGCCGATGCCCCCACGGCCGGTGTCGCGGCCATGAGGACCGGCAGGGCACCGATCGTCGCCAGCACAGACCTCCGGCTCGGGGATTCCGGCCCCCCGGCCGCGGATTCGTTCCGAGGTAGCACCATTTGTTCCGCCTCCTGGATGTTGGCGTCGGTCTGCGCTGCCTCGGTGGACGGCGTAACCCCGCCACCCTTGGGAGCGCTCCCATTCACGGCAGTGCCTGCGGATCGCTGGCAACGTAACGACTCAACCCGCCACCGTCAACCCTGGATCGGGCCTGCCGGTCGGCATCGCGGGGTGCCGGCCGAGCAGCAGGACCCCGATGACCACGGCGATGAGGCCGCCGACCTGCCAGGCCAGCGCGGTGGGGGTGACGCGGAGCTGGTCCCCGAGGAGACCGATGCCGCAGGCGATGCCGGCGATCGGTTCCGCCGCCGTCAGGGCCGGCAGCGACATGCGCAGCGGCCCCGCTTCGAAGGCGCTCTGTACGAGCATCAGTCCCGTCACGGCGAGTGCCACGACCGCGTAGGGCTGCCAGGTGGTGACCAGCGCAAGGAGACCGCCTGTCGAGAAGATGCCGGTCGACATGCGGGTCAGCGCGTCCTGGATGCCGTAGAGAAGGCCCCCGGCCGCGGCCAGCAGCGGTGGCTCCTTGATCAGCCGTAGGTGCTTGGCGATGATGACCAGGATCAGCGAGGAAGCGAGCAGCAGCGCGATGACGAGCACCTGCCGGACCCCGCCGACGGGGGCAGTGGCCCCTTTCGGCTGTGCGGCGACGATGAACGCCGTCACCCCTCCGCTGAGGAGGGCCACACCGATCCACCCCGACCAGCCCAGGCGCTGACCGCTGAGCCACCGGGCGAGGATCACGGCGAAGAGCAGGTTGGTGGCGAGCAGCGGCTCGACGCTGGAGACATGCCCCCTCGCGAGGGCGAAGACGCCGAAGATCTGCCCGGCCACCATGCAGGCGATGCCGGCCAGCCATGTCCGGTCCCGCACCAGGTCGAGCAGCAGCCGGAAGGAGAGCATGTCGGCGAGTGGGGCGCGCTCCGCGGCGTGCTGCTGGAGTACGAAGCCGAGCCCCAGCAGGCACGCGGCGGCGAGACCAAATGCGTAGACCGCGCCCGACACGTCCGGTCAGCCTCCTCGAAGCCGGCGGGTCTCCCCTTCACCGATCGCCGGCGAGCGCGACAGGATCACCACACAGGCGGCCAGGAGCAGGCCACTGGCCGCGGCGAACAGCAGATAGAGGCCACCGCGCACCATCTCCCCGAAGACGGTGACGCCCCACAGGACGGACACCAGCGGATCGGTCAGCGTCAGGGCCGGCTGCGCGGCGACCAGCCGACCCGCGTGCATCGCCGACTGGAGCAGGAACATCGCCAGCGCGCCGCAGACGATCATGCAATACAGCTCCCATCCCGTGAACACGCCGGCGATGCCCGCTTCGCCGAACCGGACCGTGACCGCCTTGATGAACGCCGCCGTCAGGCCGAACTGGCACCCCGCCGCCATGCCGAACCCCGCGGCCCGCCGCGCGCTGCCTTCCCGCTGATCCCGGGCGACACGGCCGCGCCGCGCCCACTCGAACGCCGCCGCTGTCGCCACCATGGTCGCGGCGCCCGCCAGCAGCCACTCGTACCACGGCACCTCCTGCGCGTGCCCGGCGGACGGGGCGAGAAAGAACAGCAGTCCGGCCAGCGCCGCCGCCATACCAAGGGCCGCGCCCGCCTCCCGCGGCCTCAGCGGCGCGCGGAACACCCATGCCGCCAGGAACAGGGTCAGTGGCAGCTCACAGACCAGGATCGGCTCCACCACGGACAGCTCACCACGGCCGAGCGCGGCGGCTTGGAGAAGGAAGCCGACGACGACCCCGGCGAACCCGGCGAGCCACACCGGCTGACGCAACAGCTCGCCGATGAGTTTGGGCCGCAGTGCCAATTCGGGAGGCATTTCACGGTTCGCCTTGCGCTGCAACACCGAGGAGATGGCGTTGGCGCAGGCCGCCAGCACCGACAACAGGTACGTGAGCACGTCCAGCCGATCAACCAGGACATATAAGGATATTCGTTCCCCATGCTACCGGCCGTCTCCGGTGACGTACTGATCTTGCTGAGGCAGCCGACCTGCGTCAACGCTCCGTGGCCAGGGCCTCCGCGGCGATCGTGTGGTCGATCGCCGCGTCCCAGTCGACGCTCTTGGTCAGGACGCCGGACGCCTTGAGTTCCCTCTCCTGGCGTTTCAGATCGGAGAGGAAGCGCTCGTTGGGCGCCGAGAGCAGATACTCACGGCGGCGGAAGGTGAGCGCGGCGACCTCGGCGTCCAGCTTGTTGGCGGAGGCGAAAAGCCGAAGCGCCTCGTCGTGGTGGGCGTTGACCCAGGTCAGCGCCTTGCGGTAGGTGCGGAGCGCCTTGGCTATGGTCTTCGGGTACTTCTTCACATAGTCCCGGTGGCCGTAGATCACCACGTAGTTCTCGACCAGGCCCTGGCCGGTGAGCAGCGTGCGGGTGCGCTGGGAGGCCTCGAGCTGGGCGACGAACGGGTCCCAGGTCTGTACGGCGTCCACGGAGCCGGACAGCAGGGCGGCGGTGATCTGGTCGGTGGTGAGGGGGATGAACCTGATCTCGTCCGTGTCGATTCCGGCCTTCTCCGCCGCGCGCAGGACGAACAGGTTGGCGTTGATCGTGGTGCCGTAGGAGCCGAGCTTCCTGCCCTTGAGATCGGTGACGCTCTTGATCCCGGAGTCCTTGCGGACCAGCAACGCCTGGGTGCGCGGGCTGTGTTCGACGAGGGCGACGACGGTGAACGGCTGGCCGGAGAGCTGGATCGGCCCCAGCCCGCCGACCCCGAGATCGAGTGCGCGGCCGGCCACCGACTGCTGGATGACGGTCGGGTCGAGGACCTTGAGCGACACGTCGGTGCCGTCGCCGCGCAGCGCCGAGGCGAGGGTCTTCTGCTTCTGTAGCACGTCCATCACGATGTAGGGCGGCTGGAATCCGATCCTGAGCTGCCCCGCGACGCCCTTTCCCGCCGAGCCGGAGGCCGCGGCGCCGGGCCCGCACGCCGCGAGCGATGTCGCGGCGGCGCCGCCCGCCGCGGCTCGCAGCAGTCCGCGCCGGGACAGAGAGAGGTCAGGCATGGTGCTTCTCCTCGGAAGGATCGGTGCGTGGGGAATCGGGGTGTCGGGAGAGGCCGCTCAGGGCGAAGTCCCCGAGCAGTGCCGCGCGGTGCTCGGCGAAGCGCGCCGAGGCCCGGTCCCGCGGGTAGGGCAGGTCGATCTCGTGGACGCGCCGCACACGCCCCGGGCGGGGGTCGAGGACGACGACGCGCTGGGCGAGGGCGACCGCCTCGTCGATGTCGTGTGTGACCAGGACGGCGGTGACGTGATGGGCGGCCCAGATGTCGTGCAGGGCGTCCTGGAGCCGGATCCGGGTGAACGCGTCCAGTGCGCCGAAGGGTTCGTCCAGAAGAAGGACGTCAGGAGAGGGCGCCAGGGCGCGGGCGATGGCCACGCGCTGCGCCATGCCGCCGGACAGCTGGCCGGGGTAGGCGTCGGCGAAGCCCTCCAGGCCGACCAGCTCCACGAGTTCGGCCACCCGTCGCTCCCGCGCCGCGCGGTCGCCCCGCAGCCCGGCGCCGATGTTCTTGGCGACGGACTGCCACGGGAAGAGGCGGTGTTCCTGGAAGACCAGGCCGCGCGAGGCATGCGGCCCGGTGACCGGTTCACCGCCCGCGGACACCTCCCCCTCACCCCGGGTGTCCAGGCCCGCGACGGCCCGCAGGAGGGTCGACTTACCGCAGCCGGACGGCCCGACCAGGGCGGTGAACTCGCCCGGCGCGATGTCCAGGTCGACGCCGTCGACGGCCCTGAGAGCACCGGCCGGGGTGGTGAACGTACGGCCGTAGCCGCGCAGGGACAAGGCGATGCTCATGGCCCGGATCACGCTCCCGCGTGCAGGTCGCGCCAGCGCAGCAGCCGTCGCTCCGCGGCCCGTACGAGCAGGTCGACGGCCTTGCCCGCGACGGCGAAGACCAGCAGCGCCGCGATCACGACATCGACCCGCGACAGCTCGCGTCCCTGGTTGAGCATGAAGCCCAGCCCGGAGGTGGCCCCCAGGAGTTCGGCGAGGACCAGCAGCACCCAGGCGACGCCGAGCGCGTACCGGATGCCGTTGAGGATCTCCGGGAGCGCCGCGGGCAGGACGATCCGGCGCAGCACGGTGGGCCGGCTCCACTGGAACACCCGTCCCACCTCGATGAGTTTGCGGTCCACGTTGCGGATGCCGCCGAACGTGTTGAGGTACACCGGAAAGAAACTGCCCACCGCGACCAGCACCACCTTCGGCGCCTCGTCCAGCCCGAGCCAGACGATGAGCAGGGGCGACAGGCCGGACACCGGTACGGTGCGCAGCATCTGCACCGAGGTGTCGAGCAGCCGCTCGGACAGCGTGGACAGGCCGACGAGCGAGCCGAGCAGCAGCCCCAGCGACGCGCCGATCACAAAGCCGGAGGCCCAGCGCTCGGTGCTCGCGGACAGGTCGGTGACGAGAGTGCCGTCGCGGGCGGAGTCCCACAGGACACGGGCCACCGCACCGGGCGAGGGCAGCAGCAGTGGATCCATCCAGGTGTTCCAGGAGGCCAGCTGCCACATCCCGAGCACGCCGAGCGGCAGCAGCCACGGCAGCGGATCGGGCCGGCGGACGACGCGTCGGCGCGTACCGGCGGGACCCGTCTTCCGCTGCGCCGGTTGCTCGGCACGGCGGGTGTCGGGTGGCGCCGCCCTCGTCCCGGTGGTCACGGGAGCACCTCCCCGCTCGCCCCCGCGCCCACGGGGGCCAGCAGCGGGGCGACCTCGGTCGCGATGAGCTCCAGGTTGCGCAGCGACTCCTCCACCGTCGCCCCGTAGTGGACCTGCACGATCAGCTCGGTCGTGTACGGCAGGATCCGGTCGCGGTTCAGCTGCTCGGCGATCTGTTCCGGATGGCCGTGGAAGAAGTTGGACCGCGCGAGATAGTCGTCGAAGCCGAGGCCGGGCGGGAACTCCCCGTTGCGGAGCGGGCCTTCGAGATAGCGGCGGACGATCCTCCGGAACTCCCCCTCGCTCGCCGCGGGGTCCTTGGTGGCGAACAGCGCGCGCGAGACGGCGATACGCGGCGCCGCTCCGGGCCCCGCGGCCAGTTGTTCCAGGTAGGGCTCGACCACGCGCAGCTGGTCGAGATCGGTCGGGCCCGGCACCCCGAGCGCGCGGCGCGCCAGCAGCAGGCCCGCGCCCCGGGTCCCGGCCTCCGCGCCGCCGCGCGGATTGGCGGAGGACCACCACACCCGGTCGGCCAGCCCGGGGACGGGCGGCTGGAGCACCGGGCCGTCCGGGCGGTCTCCCAGCGGCTCGCCGCGCAGGGCACGCAGCGTCCGGTCGAGCACCCGCGAACCACGCTCCCGCCGGCGTGCCGGGTCGATGCCGAATGCCGCGAAGACCCTTTCCGCCTCGGGGCCGAATCCGCCGTTTCCGAGGCCGAGTTCGAGCCGCCCCTCGCTGATCTCGTCGACGACGGCGGCGTCTTCGGCGAGCCGTACGGGGTCCTCCAGGGGGGCGATCACGACCGCCGTGCCCAGCCGGATCCGGCTGGTCCGCGCGGCGACGGCGGCCAGGAACGGCAGCGGCGAGGGAACGCGTCCGTAGTCGTCCTGGAAGTGGTGCTGCGAGATCCAGCCGGTGTCGTAACCGAGTTCGTCGGCGGTCCGGAAGAGGCGCAGGAGACCCCGGTAGGTCTCCCGCGTGTCGACGGGACCGTTCGCGTGGGTGAGGAAGCCGAGCCGGATGCGGGAGGCCGTCATATCTCCTCCGGACTGCCGGTCAGGACCACTCGGCCGGTGACGCTCTGCGGGTTGACGAGGAGGTTGTAGATCGGGCACTTGCGCTCGACCGTCTCGTGCAGCTCGCGGATGCGCGCGCCGGTGGCCGGTGAGGTGATGTGCACGGTGTACGAGATGTTGTGCGGGTAGATCGGCACCTGCTCGAACCCGGGCTGTCCGGCGCGCGGGTCCTGGTCGGCCTGCACCTCGACCTCGAGGGAGTCCAGGGGGATCCGCAGGTCGGCGGCCTGGATGAGGAAGATGTGGGTGAGGCAGCTGGACAGTACGCCGAGCTGGATCTCGGGCGAGGCGGGCCCGAGGTCGTAACCGGCGAAGTCCGGCGGGGAGTCGCTGAGGATCTGGTGGTGGCGGATGCGGATGCGCCGTACGCCGCTGCGCTCCTCGGCCTTGGTCCTGGCTCGCAGCCGGTTCGGTTCGGTCACGGAGCCGGTGCGCTCGGCCTCCCGCTTGGCGAGCAGCGCGGCGCGCTTGACCTCGAGATAGGCGCGCAGGCCGGGCCGCGGGTCGGAGGCGGTGTCGAGCAACTGGTCCGCTGTCCGCGGCGCTTCGTCGTTGTTCTTGCGGGTCGTGTTCGCTGTGGCGGTGGGTGGCATGTCCGTACCTCTTTCGGTTCAGGGCTGCGCGGGCGGTTCGGGGTCGCCGAGGGTGAGCATCAGGCGGTTGGCCCAGGCGAAGAACGCGGCGGCCTGGGTGGCGTCGAGGATGTCCGGGTCGTCGAGGCCGAGTTCGCGCAGGGCGGCGATGTGGGTGTGGTCGGCCGTCGGCGGTGTCGTGGTCAGTGCGGCAGCGAGGTCCGTGATGGCGCGCCAGCGGTCGTCCAGCGGGGTGTCCACGCCTTCGTCGAGCAACCGCTGGACATCCTCGTCCCGCTTGCTGAGCTGCGAGGCGAAGCGGCTGTGCACCGAGGCGCAGAACACGCAGCCGTTCACCCGCGAGGTCACGGTGGCGGCGAGTTCGCGCTCCTGTCGGGGCAGTCCGCCCCGGGTGTAGAAGATGCCGTTGTCGGTGGCGGTGCGCTCACCGAGCACCGCCGGGTCCAGGGCGAGCAGCCGGAAGTACGGGGACTGGAGCCGCTGTCCTGGCAGGACCGCGCGCTGCTCGTCCGTCACATCCTCGACCGCGACGGGCTCAAGCCAGGGCGTCCAGCCCAGCTGTTCCTGGGTGAATCCGGTCCGGGGCGCGTCCAGCGGACCGCGCGCGGGGCCCGGCGCGGGCCGCTCGTCCCCGCGGATCAGCGCCAGGCCGGCGAGCAGCCGGACCTGGAAGCTGACGTACGCGACGAGCTGCGACACCGTGATGATCGCTGCCGCGTCGAGCCCGGCCTCGGCCAGGGCGTCCAGGTCGGCGGGGGTGGCCGCCGCGGGGCGCAGGACCAGCAGGTCGGTGTGGGCGAGGATGGCGCGCAACCGGCCGTATACAGCCAGCGGGTCGGGGGCGGACGGTTCGGTGGCGGGGCGCAGCGGTCGGACGTCCTCGACGGCCGCCACCAGCTCCTTCGTCACACCGTCGGCACCGCCCGCGCCGAGCAGCTGCCCGGTGTAGTGCTCGGCCAGGACCTGGTCGCCGTGCAGCCGTGCCACCCGCAGCGCGGCCGCGAACCGCTCGGTGGTGGTCACGGAGGTGGCGGGGGCCGCGGGTGCGAACAGCGCGTCGTAGCTGCCCTGCGTGTGCCGGGTCGCCTCCGGTCGGCGGGCGCGCAGCCGCGCCAGCGGTGAGCCGGGGGCGATGGCGAGCAGTGTGCCGATCAGATCGGTGGGTGTGCCGGATGGGGTGGTCATTGTGGGTGGCCTTCCTCGGGGCGGGAACGGGTTGTGGTGGCGCCGCGCTCGGGGGCGGTTTCCGGGCCGGCGCGGAGCCCGTCGTCACGGCCGGGCCGCCAGCCCAGCGCCGGGGCGACCTCGGTGGCGATCAGCTCCAGCGACCGGAGCGTCTTCTCGTGCGACGGGTCGATCGAGTGGACCTGGATGATCAGGTCACTGGCCAGCGGGAGCAGCCGGTCGGCGCCGAGCGAGGCGATGACGTCCTGGGGGCTGCCGACATGGGCGTCGTCCTGGGTGCGGCGGGCCGCGGTCTCCCCCGCCGTCGCGGCGAACCGGCGGAAGCCGTCCTCGGCGTCCGCCAGCGCCTCCGCGCGGCTCGGCGCCACGTACACCGACCGGGACAGGCCGATCCGGGGAGTGGCATCCGGCCGCTCCCAGTGCTCCAGGTAGGCCGAGGCCAGGGGGTGTTGAGCGGTGCCGAGCGGTACGCGGGGCGGCTCCGGCCGGCCGTCCGGCACCGGGCTGAGCGCGGTACGGGCGAGCAGCAGACCACTGCCGTTCCGCGCGGCCCGGACCGCCCCCGCCACGCCGAAAGTGGCCTCCCAGAGCCGGTCGCCCAGGGTGTCGGCGGGTGGGAAGAGGGGCGGGGCGCCGGGCACGGGCTCCTTGCCGGACAGCGCGTCGCGCACCGCCTTCAGGGCCTGTTCGTAGGTGTCGCGGCGGTCCTCGGCCCGTCGGCCGAAGACGGAGAACACGAGGTCGCCGCCGCCCGTGCCGAAGCCGAGTTCCAGCCGTCCGCCGCTGAGCGCGTCGAGCACGGCCGCGTCCTCGGCGAGCCGGAACGGGCTCTCCAGGGGCAGGGTGATGATCCCGGTGCCGAGCCGCAGCCGGGTCGTGCGGGCCGCGGCGGCCGTCAGGAAGACCAGCGGCGACGGCAGCCCGCCCTGGTCGTGCAGATGGTGCTGGGCGACCCAGCCGGTGTCGAAGCCGAGTTCCTCGGCGGCGGTGAACAGCTCCAGGGCCCGTGCGTACAGCTCGGCGGGCGGGATGTCGTCGACCAGGCGGGTGAAGACGCCCAGCCGGAAGGGGTTTCGTAGCGGCATCAGGTGGCCTTTCCGAGGTAGGACTCGCGGACCGACGGGTCGTCGAGCAGCGCGCCCGCCCGCCCGTGCAGCACGATCGATCCGGTGCGCAGCACATAGCCGCGGGAGGCGATGGACAGGGCCAGTTCGGCGTTCTGCTCGACGATGAGCACCGCGACGCCCAGCGTGTGGTTGATGTCGGCGATCATGTCCAGCACCCGGTCGACGAAGAGCGGGGACAGACCCATCGTGGGTTCGTCCATGCAGATCAGTCGCGGTCTGCTCATGAGCGCCCGGGCGAAGGCCAGCATCTGCTGTTCGCCGCCGCTGAGGGTGCCGGCGTGCTGGGTGCGGCGTTCGGCGAGGCGCGGAAAGGACGTGTAGAGCCGCTCGATGTCCTCGCGGATCTCGCCGCGTCCCCTGCGGGTGAAGGCGCCGAGGTGCAGGTTCTCCTCGACCGTCATACCGGTGAAGACCCGTCGGGCCTCGGGGACGGAGGCGATGCCGCGGCGCACCCGGGCCCGGGGAGGCAGGGTGTCGATCCGCTCGCCGTCCAGCAGGACGTGTCCGGCGGCCGGGCGCAGCAGGCCGAGGACGGTCTTCATGGTGGTCGACTTGCCGGAGGCGTTGCCGCCGAGCAGGGACACGATCTCGCCGGGTCCGACCTCCAGGGACACCTGGGCCAGGGCCTGTGAGGGGCCGTAGAAGACGTCTATGTTCCTGAGTTCCAGCAGCGGCGGGGCCGTGGCGGGCGTCGGCACCATCATCGGGTCGCCTCCTCGTGTCGCGCACGGCGGCGGCCGAGGTAGGCCTCGACGACCCGCTCGTCGTCGCGAACCTCCGCGGGTGTCCCGGCGGCGATCGCCTGTCCTTCGTCCATCACGATCACCCGGTCGGAGACCGTCATCACCAGGTCGATCTTGTGCTCGACCAGCACGATCGTCTGTCCTTCGGCCTTCAACTCCAGGAGCTGGTCGAGCACTTCGGCCGTCTCGGTCTGGTTCATCCCGGCCGTCGGCTCGTCGAGGAGCAGCAGCGTCGGTTCGAGGGCGAGTGCGCGGGCGATCTCGGTGCGCCGACGGTTGGCGTACGACAGGGTGTGTGCGCGGTGGTCGGCGCGGGGGAGCAGCCGGGTCCCGAAGCGGGCGAGCTGTGCCTCGGTCCGCGCCGCGGCCTCGGACCGTTCGCGTCGCACGGCCGGGGGTTGTACGAGGGCCAGCAGCAGCTCGGCGAGCAGGGGGATCCAGCGCAGCACGGGCAGATGGCGCAGCCGGGCGAAGGGCCGGGTGCGCGTCAGCTTGGCGTACTGGCCGACGTTGACGTTGTCCGCGACGGGCAGGCTCGCGAAGACCCGGCCGTTCTGGAAGGTGCGGGCGATGCCCAGTTCCGCCCTGCGCTCGGCGGGCAGCCGCTCGATGCGGCGGCCGTGCAGCCGGATCTCGCCGCTGTCGGGGGTGAGCAGCCCGCCGAGCAGGTTGAGCGTGGTGGTCTTGCCGGAGCCGTTGGGGCCGATGACGCTGACCACCTCGCCCTGCCGGACCTGGAACGAGACGCCGTTCACGGCACGTACGGCGCCGAAGGAGCGGGCGAGGCCGGCGACCTCGAGCACGGGCGCGGGGAGGGGAGGGTGTTCGGCCGTCATGCCCGCCTCGCCCACAGGCCCTGCGGCCGGAACCGGATGAGCAGCAGCAAGAGCACTCCGTAGGTCAGAAGTCTGGCGTCCTGCGCCATCCGCAGGACCTCGGGGGCGCCCACGAGGACCACCGCGCCCAGCACGGCGCCGAACGGGCTGTTCATCCCGCCGAGCACGATGATGGTCAGGGCGAGCATGGACAGGTCCGGGCCGAACATCGTCGGGTCCAGATAGCTGTACTGGTGGGCCAGCAGGCTTCCGGCGAGCCCGGCGACGAAGGCGCCGACGGCGTACGCGAGCGCCTTGTAGTCGGCCGGGCGCAGGCCCGAGGCGCTGAGCGCCGTCTCGTCCGCGCCGACCGCCGACCAGATGGTGCCGAGGAAGGACTTCTGAAGCCGGACGACGAGGCCGAGCGCGACCAGCAGCACGGTCAGGTCGAGGAGATAGGTGTCCGTGGGCGTGATGATCTGGTGGCCGAAGAGGCTGGGCGGCGGGATCGCCGTGATGCCCAGCGGGCCGTGCGTCAGCCAGTCGAGGTTGAGGATCGCGGCCACGGTCACGGCGCCGATGCCGAGGGTGGCGATGGACACGTAGTGGCCGCTGAGCCGCCACGTCGGGGACATCAGCAGGGTGCCGACGACCGCGGCGGCCAGTCCGGCGGCGAACAGGGCGGCCAGGAAGGGCCAGCCGTGTTCGCCGGCGAGCAGCGCCGAGGTGTAGGCGCCCACCGCCATGGGCCCGGCCTGGCCGAGGGAGACCTGGGCCGCCGAACCGGAGACGAGGGTGAGGGAGAGCGCCAGGATCGCGAAGATCAGCACCTGGGTGCCGGTCGTGAGCTGGTAGTCGTCCGCCACCCATGGCACGACGCCGGCGGCGACCCCGACCAGGGCCAGGGCGTGCCACCACCGCAGCCGGAAGGGCCGGCCGCCGCCGAGGAACGTGCCCGTCAGCGGCTCCGCGGAGATCAGCGGCACCTTGCCCAGCAGTCCCCCGGGCCGGACCCAGAGCACGAGCAACAGGACCCCGAAGATGATGAGGTTGTCGACACCGGCGCCCCAGTAGGAGATGCCGAAGGCCTCGACGATGCCCAGCGCCAGT
Organism: Streptomyces sp. NPDC097640; assembly: GCF_040302705.1. Classification (NCBI taxonomy): domain Bacteria; kingdom Bacillati; phylum Actinomycetota; class Actinomycetes; order Kitasatosporales; family Streptomycetaceae; genus Streptomyces; species Streptomyces sp. NPDC097640. The sequence continues at coordinate 316,280 of NZ_JBEOSB010000001.1, read as the reverse complement.
CCCCCGAGCACGGCTCCGGGCAGATTGCCGAGGCCGCCCAGGGTGGCGGCGGTGAAGGCGGTCAGCCCCGCGGCCGTACCGGCGCTGGGCGAGACGTTGCTGTTGTACATGCCGACCAGGACACCGGCCAGGCCGCCGAGCGCCGAGGCGAGCATGAACGACAGGTTCCGCACCCTGCCGACGGGCACGCCCATCTGGAGCGCCGCGTCGGAGTCCTGGGCGGTGGCGCGGATGGCCTGCCCGTACTTCGTGAACTTCAGAAAGCCGCCGAGCAGCAGGATGCAGCCGACGCTCACCGCGAACATCACCACGTCGAGGGTGCCGAAGCGGAAGCCCCCCACATGGAAGTTGAGGGTGTCCAGGGCCTGCGGGAACCGCCGGGTGTCGGGGCCGAACACCACCTGGGAGAGGTTGTCCAGGACCACCGACACCGCGTACGTGGCCAGCAGCGCAGCGATGGGCGGAACCTTGGCCAGCGGCCGGACCGCGAGCAGGTTGACGGCCAGGCCCAGGACGGCGGTGAAGGCGCAGACGCCGGCGATCGCCGCCCAGAGCGGCCAGTGCTGCTCGGCGATGAGCCACCAGCCGGACATGGTGCCGACCGCGAAGACCGACCCCTGGGCGAAGTTGACCACATTGGATACGCCGAAGATCAGCGAGAGTCCGATCGCGACGAGCGCATAGGTGTTGCCGTGGATGATCCCGGCGAGGAGTGTGTCGATCATGGTTCGGCCGTCATCCCTCGGCCGGGACCTGCTCGCCGTTCTTGACGATCACGGCGACGGGGGTCGGCGGGTCGGCAGGACGGCGGTCGGACTGGAAGCGGAACTTTCCGTACTGCACGCTCGGCAGATCGGCCGAGTTCTTCAGCCCCTGGTACACGCCCTGCCGGGTGGCGCCGCCCTTCTTGGCCGCGTGGACCAACTGGGTCAGCGCGTCGTACGCGTACACCTCGAACGCGCCCGGGACGTGCCCGTACTTCGCCTTGAACGCCTTGGTGAACGCCTTGACCCGGGGCTCGGTGGAGTTGGGGAACCAGGTGGCCGTGGTGAGCGCTCCCTCGGCGTCCTTCCCCGCGAGCTTGATGCCGGTGGCCGTCAGCTGCTCGGTGAAGATCTTGGCGGTGACCCCCGCCTTGGGCGCCTGGGTGAGGATCGCCGCCGCGTCGTTGTCGTAGCCGATGTCGTAGACCAGATCGGGCTCGGAGTCGCGGGCCTTGATCAGCAGCGGCCGGAAGTCGGTGGTGGAGGGCAGGTAGGGGGCGCTGTAGGTGACCGTCAGCCCGAGCTTCTCCGCCCGCTCCTGGAAGATCTCGAAGACCTGCTTGCCCCAGTCGGTGTTCTGGTAGACCACCGCGATCTTCTTGCCGAACTTCGCCAGTTCATCGGTCTGCTGGACCTCGGCGGTGGCCTGCGAGATGCCCGGGCTCCACATGTACTGCCCGCCGAGGGTGAACTTCGGCGAGGAGTTGGTGAAGCCGTACTGAACCAGCTTGTTCCGCTCGTAGACCGGCGAGGCGGCCATCGAGGCGGGGCTGGAGAAGTCGCCGAGCTCCGCGATGATGTTTCTGTCGTTGACGAACTTCTGGGCGATCGGCACGGACTGCTTGGGGTCGGACTGGCTGTCCTCCCACTTCAGCTTCACCTTGCGGCCGTTGATGCCGCCGTCGGCGTTGATCTGGTCGAGCGCGAGGTCGAAGCCCTGCTTGTAGAACTTCCCGTACTCGGCGTACTGGCCGGTGACGGGAGCCGAAACCCCGAAGTAGACGGGGCCGGTGCTGTCCGCCGACGTGCCGGAGCCTTCGCCGCACGCCGACAGGGCCAGCAGGGAGGTGGTCGTCAGGGCCCCGATGAGCAGGCGTCTCTTGCTGGATATCACGGTCGTACTCCTGGTGAGGACATGGCATCGCGAGGTAGCCGCCCGGACATGCGGGCGCACACGGCAGCGGTCGGCCGGAAGAGAATGAAGAGGGAGAAGAAAGGCGAAAAAACGCCACATGGCGGGTCAGAGACCCGTAAGAGGCGGACAAGGCCGCGGACGAGGATCGGAGACTACCGATCCCTCGCGGGGGCGGACCCGGCCGAGGTCAGATGCGACAGAGCGTGCCGGAGACGCGCAGCAGGTCGATGTGGCGACGCAGGGCGCGGGCGAAGCCGACGAGGCGGACGGGGGTGCCGTACACAGCGGACTCAGGCTTCACGGCAACTCCCTCCCGTCAGACGCTCGGACTCGATGGGCTCCGACCGTAGCCGCGCCCTTTCCGCACGTCAAGGCTTGAACGTATACACGCGTGTACGTAGTCTCCCGGGATGAACGCCCATCCCGGATCCCTCGACCACGTCGTCCTCGCCACGCCCGATCTCGAGGCGACGGTCGCCGACTTCGCCCGGCGCACCGGCGTGCGGCCCGCCCCCGGCGGCGCCCACCCGGACCGGGGCACCCGCAACTACCTGGTGTCGCTGGGCGGTTCGGGTTATCTGGAGATCATCGGCCCGGACGCGGATCAGCCCGAGCCCCCGCGGCCCCGCCCCTTCGGCATCGACCGGCTGACCGGTCCCAGGATGGTGACCTGGGCCATCAGCCCGCCCGACCTGGATCGGGCCGTGGCCGATGCCCACGCGGTCGGCTACGACCCGGGACCGGTACTCCCGATGAGCCGCCGCCGCCCGGACGGCACCCTCCTGACGTGGCGACTGACCTCCTTCGACACCGCGCACCCCTCCGGGCTGGTCCCGTTCCTCATCGACTGGACCGGATCGGCCCACCCCACCCAGGCCGGCCTCCCGCAGACCCCGCTGCTGGACCTGTCCGCCCGCACCCCGGATCCGGACGGGGTCCGTGCCCTCATCCTCGCCCTCGGCACCAGTCTGCCGCTGAGCTCGGGCCCCTTGAGGCTGTCCCTCACCGTTGACACCCCTCGTGGACCGGTGACCTTCACATGAGCGTCTACGACTCCGCCGCCGTGCAGTACGAATCCATCCGCGCCATGATCGTCGGCGGTGAACTCCCGCCAGGGGCCGTCCTCCTGGAGACGGCCCTGGCGAAGAAGCTCGGCGTCTCCCGCACCCCCGTGCGGGAAGCGCTCGCCCGGCTGGCCCAGGAGGAGCTGATCAACCGCGAGATACGCGGCTACGTCGTCAAGACGCGGACCCCGGAGGAGATCCGCGAGATCTACGACGTCCGGATCACCCTCGAGTCCGCCTGCGCCGCGGCGGCCGCGGAACAGGCGTCCCGTCGTGACCTGGCCGCCCTGGAGCACATCACCGCCGAAGCCGAACACTGTGCGGACCAGGAGAAGCACGCCGAGCTCAACACCGAGTGGCACCAGGCCCTGCGCGCCGCGGCGCACAACGGCACGATGTCCCGGCTGCTCGACGGACTCGGCGTGCTCCAGCAGATCTACAACCCGCAGATGACGCAGGTCGACCACCTGGACCAGGCCCTCCGCGCGGGGCAGGAGGAACACGTCGCGATCCTCGACGCCATCCGCCGAGGCGACGCGGAAACCGCGCGCACGGCGATGATCGGTCATCTGTCCCGCACCCGGGACCTGCGGGTGGATGCCTTCCAGAGGAACCACACGGCCATCCGGTGTTAGCGCCGGATGCCGCCCACGGGCAGGACCGCCCCGGTGCCGCACAGATGCTTGATGGCAGCGGCGAAGGAATAGCAGTCGAAGAGCGCCGAATGCTCCTTCCCTGCCGCGGGCCTGGGAAGGCCGAGCACCTGCCACAGGCGGCCGACGTTGCTGTTCTCCGTCTCCGGCGCGACGGCGTTCAACCAGGGACGAATATTCAGGAAATGGGCGGCGAGAAACCCGTGCTTGACGTCTTCCCCTCGGGCTCGCGCCCAGCCCACGTTCTCCCCGAGAACCACCATGTCGTTGCCGTAGGAAAGCACCGACTGCCCCCGGCAGAATCCGAGGAAGTCGCCGAGTGCCTCTGCCGCGGAGACCCCTTCCCGGTCCACCGTCTCCTGCTCGATTCCGGTCAACTCGATGAAGTAGGGGGACAGCTGCGGATTGACCACAGGCCGCACGACTGCCTCGTACTCCTCGGCGACGGAAAAGTCCTCACGCAGGCGCAGCGCACCGATCTGCACAATCTCACGAAGCTGTCCCGGCGCTCCCCAGTCCTGCTCGAGTGCCCCGTGCCATGTGGTGAATTCAAGGTCGAACACAACGAACGTGGACACAACGGGTCTCCCTCTCGCGCAAGTGGCTGCAAGGCTAGCGTCAAGCGCGGCCCGCCGGCGCCCCGTCAGTTACTCGCCTGCGGCCACTCCGGATCCGCCACGATCTCCACGACGGCGCAGCCGAAGGTGTACCCGTGGCCGACGCTGGACAGCACGACCTTGTCACCCGGTTTGACGGCCCCGGTCTCCAGAAGATGGTTGAGTCCGGCGAACTGGTCGCCCGCTCCCAGGTGGCCGAGGCGGCGGCCGAATTCCCAGTTGGTCTGTTCGACGTCGATGCCGGCGATCTTCTTGACCTCGTCCCAGTCGATCACCGCCCGCCCGGCGTGCGGGTACACGAACCGGGCGACGTCCTCGACACCGATGCCCGCCTCGCCCATCGCCTGCTCCATGACCCGCTGCTGCCCGGCGGCGCCCGCCCTGGCCGTATCGGCGACCTCCACGTCGCTGCTGCTCAGGTATTCCTTGAAGCGCCCCCGCAGGCTGACCGGCCACCCGTGCTCGCCCGCGGCGGCTGCCCACGGGCTCGTCCCCCGGTACGCGCCCTCGTGCGTCGTGTCGCAGATCACCGCGGTGGACAGGAGCCTGGCCACACCCGAGCCGCGCTTCAACACCACCGCCGTGGCCCCGTCGCCCCGGGGCGCCCTCTTGTCCGAGCGGTAGCGGTCGTACATCGGCAGCTGGTATTTGTCGCTGGTGGTGATGAGCGCGGCGCTGGACGGCCCGCCGGCCGCCACATAGGCCGCCACGAGGTCGAGCGTGCCGATGCCTCCGTTGGACGCCTGCTGTAAGTTCATCGCCGGGGCCCGGCCACCGACGGTACGAGACTGGATATACGCGGCGGGCGCCCAGTGGTCCAGGCCCTGGAATCCAAAACTGGTGACGTGTGCGACGAGCATGAAGTCGTCGTGCGCGGCCGTGCTGCGGCTCAGGGCGCGCCGTGCCGCCTCCACGGCCAGGTCGGCCTGGCTGAGGTCGTCCACGACGCTGACGCTCACCAGGTCGTCGACCTTGCATTCATCGGCGTCGTAACGCCCTTCGGCCACGGCCTGCCATACGTCCTCACTCCGGCCCAGCCGGACGCCCGACGCATCGATATAGAGGTCGTTCCATCTCATGTCCGCGTTTCCCTTTCCTCTGACAACCATGTCGCTGCCGCAACCTGTAGTCAGCCGCGCCCGGGAACGTCGAGTGGAACTCGGGCACATCAAACCGAAAGGGAACGAGCCTTTGCGTAATCCCCGCCCGAAAGCCGCGCCACCCCAGGAAAACCTGGAAACATCCCCCGTTCACCGCTGCATTCGACATCATCATCACCGGCGGCGGCCCAGCCGTCAGCAGAAGCGCCGCAAAGCTTTAGTCAAAGGAAATCGCGGAACATTGGATACGCCCAGTATGCACTGATCGTCTCCCATCGCCGATAAACGGCGAATCCATCACTCCGAGCCGTAGAACAGCCTCAGGAACTCCTCCATCGCCGCGTCGACAGCGGCGCGGTCACCGGTGGCGAGGAGGTCGAGCAGCAGACCGCGGACGGTGGCAAGGCCCAGCCTGGCGCGGTTCCGGGCCAGGGCAGGGTCCGTCCCCGCGCCGACCTCGGCGGCCTCGAGCGGCTCCAGCCAGTCCGTCACGAGCCCTTGGAGCACCGGGACGGCCTCGGGCCGGCCCCGGAGCGCGTGCCCGCAGACTTCGAAGAACAGCCGCTCCTGACCGGCCACCCGAGGATCCGTCAGCTGCTGCCACAGCCGCCGCGCGACATCGGCGGGCGAGAGACCGGGCTCCAGGCGGAGCCGGGACAGCAGTTCGCGCTGGCGCCGCTCCGACGCCCGGACGATCTCGATGAGCAGCTGTTCCTTGGAGCCGAAGTAGTGGATCAGCATGCGGTGGCTGACGCCGATCGCGGCGCCCAGGCGGCGCAGGCTCAGATCCGCGATGCCGTGCGCCGCGACGTGGTCGACTGCCGCGTCCACCAGTTGTGTGCGCCGGTCCCCGTCCGTGCCGTGCCCGGCCTCGCCGTCGGAATGCGCGTCGTCCGTAGTCACCACGTCGCGAGTGTACCAATCGGTACATCGAGCATGTACCGTCTGGTACATGAAGTCCGTCACCGTGTCGATCGACGTGCCGCAGACGCCCGAGCAGGTCTACGACTTCCTCGATGTCATGGCTCACCATGAGCGATTCACCAACCACTACCTCACCGACTATCGCTACAGCGGCCCCGACCGCGGCGTCGGATCGCGCGCCACGGTCACCGTGGCGCTGGGCGGCACGAAGACCGACGTCGGCATCGAGGTCGTCGAGGCCGACGCGCCGCGGCGCATCGTCGAACGCAACGTCAGCGCGGGCGGCCGGCGGCTGGCCCACGGCACCTACGCCATCGAGCCGCTGCCAACCGGCGGGAGCCACATCTCGTTCACCTACGCCTGGGCACGGGCCCCGCTCGCCGACCGGCTGCTGGCCCCTGCCGTACGGGCCACGATGCGGCGCGCCAACGGCACGGTCATGCGACGCCTGGCCGCCGAGTTGGCTCGCCACGTGCCCACGACCGACTCCTGACAGCTGTACGACGCGGGACACAAGGCGGCACGGCGGCCCTGGTCGATGGCAAGGCGGTGGCGATGGCTGAGAAAAACGCTTGGACGCCACGGTCGCCGTCACGGGACACTGCGCCTTCGGGCCGGTCCGTACCCGCACCTTGACGTTGCCACGACCTTCGCGGGGGCTCCGTCGCCGTGTCGCGTCTGTGGGAGGACGACCCGGACGAGGGAGGAAACGGCAGGCCCCGGCAGAAACATATGACGGGCCGCCATACGACAGACCCAGGGGTGGAATGGGATCGCCTGAATCGCGCGAGGTCCCGCCGGGCACGGGCCCGGTGATGCTCGCACTTCGTTACTACGGACGCGAGTTGTCCCGGCTACGGCGGGTGGCGGTGCCCGCGATGCTCCTGCCGGCGCTGGGCAACATCGGCATCTTCTACATCGGGCCGCTGATCGTCGCGAAGCTCGTGGGCCGAATCGCCGGCGACTCCGGTGTCTCGACCGGCACGACGCTGCCCTACGTACTCGGCTTCGTCAGTGTCCTACTGCTGGCGGAGTTGCTGTGGCGCATCGGCCTTCACTGCCTGAACCGCCTTGACGCGCACGGCATCGAGCATCTGTACGTGATCGGTATGGACGAGTTGTTCGCCAAGGACGCGGCGTTCTTCCACGACAACTTCGCCGGGTCGCTGACCAAGCGGGTCCTGAGCTTCGCCGCCCGCTTCGAACAGTTCATCGACACGCTGGCATTCTCGGTCGTGGCCAACTTCGTGCCGCTGGTGTTCGCCTCGGTCGTGCTCTGGACGTATGAACCGCTGCTCGTCGTCGGGCTCTTGGTGATGATCGTACTGACGGCGCTGTGTGCGATGCCCCTCATCCGGCGCCGCCAGCGGCTCGTCGACCAGCGCGAGGAGGCGATCGCCCGGGTGGCGGGCCACGTCGCCGACAGCCTGATGAACATGGCCACGGTCCGGGCGTTCGCCGCCGAGGAACGGGAGGCCGCGGAGCACCGGTCCCGCGTCGCGGAGTCGCGGCGACTCACGCTGAGGTCCTGGGACTACGGCAATCTGCGCATCGACACGCTGGTCGCGCCGCTGTCCGTGCTGACCAACACGCTGGGCCTGCTGCTCGCGGTCGCGCTCGGCGGGGGCACCCACAGTGTGGAAGCGGTCGTGGTCGCCTTCACGTACTACTCCAACGCGACGCGGATCATGTTCGAGTTCAACCAGATCTACCGTAGTCTGGAGAGCTCGATGACGGAGGCCGCGCAGTTCACCGAGTTGCTGCTGACACCGCCGACTGTGCTCGACCCGGCGTCGCCGGAGCCGCTGCGGGCCGAGGGCGCCGACGTCCGCTTCGAGAAGGTGACCTTCGCACACGCGGGCGCGGAGACACTGTTCGACGGCCTCGACCTGGCCGTGCCCAGCGGGACGAAGATCGGTCTCGTCGGCCGGTCCGGCGGGGGCAAGACCACGCTCACCCAACTGCTGCTGCGGATGACGGACATCGACGCCGGCCGGATCCTGATCGGAGGGCAGGACATCAGCAGGCTGCGCCAGGCCGACCTGCGCAGCCTGATCGCCTACGTGCCACAGGACCCGGCGATGTTCCACCGCACACTGCGGGACAACATCGCGTTCGCCCGACCCGACGCCACCGACGCCGACATCCGCCGCGCGACCGAGGCGGCGCATGTCACGGAGTTCGCCGATGCGCTGCCGGACGGCTTCGACACCATGGTGGGCGAGCGCGGTGTCAAGCTGTCCGGCGGACAGCGTCAGCGGGTCGCCCTTGCCAGGGCGATCCTGCGCGACGCGCCGATCCTGCTGCTCGACGAGGCGACCAGCGCCCTGGACTCCGAGAGCGAGATCCTCGTCCAGGAGGCTCTGTGGCGGCTCATGGAGGGGCGGACGGCGCTTGTGGTGGCCCACCGGCTGAGCACCATCGCCACCATGGACCAGGTCGTCGTCCTCGACCGCGGACGGATCGTCGAGCAGGGCCCGCACCAGGAACTGCTCGCGTCCGACGGCGCCTACGCGAAGCTGTGGCAGCACCAGGTGGGCGGCTTCCTCGATGACAGCCCCGCACGGGCCGACCTGCACTGATCCTCGTGTCGCCCCGTGTCCTCCGGCCTGATGTGTACGCCACTCCCCCAGGCTCCGTGAACCGGTCAATAAAGTAGGCGGTGTGCGGGCCGCGGATCGGGCCGCGCGACGTGGCGAACCACGGGGGGTGAGGGAGGAGCACTGCTGTGGAGGCACGGGCGCACGCCGGGTGGCTGGATGAGTTGCTGCACGAGGTGCGGCGGCAGATGGCCCGGGGAGCCGGGGCGGATCCGCGCGCGGTTCTCGACTGGCTGAGTCGGCAGATCGACGCCGATGTCGCGCTGGTCGGGAGCGCGGGCGCGGTGGAGGCGGCCACCACGCGCTTCCCGCGGCAGATACTGCCCTCGCTCGAACCCACCCTCGCGCGGCTGGCCGGCGGGCGGATGGCCGCGGCCGCCACCGAGGCCGGCGCCCTTCAGGTGCGTTTGGAGGCACTCGGCCCCCGCGCACCACGCCCGGTCCTGGTGGTGGCGGGCGCCTCGGCGCCCTCACCCGGCGCGGCGTCGCTGGTCTCGCACGCCGGGAGCGTCATCGCGCTCCTGGACCGGGCGCAGGACGCGGACACCACCTTCCGCGGCTATCAGCACAAGGCGCAGCAACTGCGGTTCGCCGTGTTCAGCGCCCTGCTAGCGGGGGATCTCACGCTGGCCCGACGGATGACCACCGGCGCCGTCCCCGCGTTGCTGGACTCCGAGCGGCTGCGCGTCTATCTGCTGCAATGCACCTCCGAGGACCGTGACCGGCTGGCACAGACCCACCAGGACGGGGCGGGCTATCACGGCACGGGGCTGATGGTGCACTGTCCGGCCTTCAAGGAACACCTCATCTGCCTCGTCGCCGACGACGCCGACACCGACACCGACACCGACACCGACACCGACACGGCCCACGGTCAGGGCACGGTGCTGCGCCGTCTGGTCCGGGAGAACCCGCACTACGCGCTGGGCATCAGCAGCCCGTATCCGCTGGGCGCCACGGCCGAGGCGTACGGGCAGGCCCTCCACGCCCTTGCCGCGGCGCGCCAGACGCCCGAGCGGGTGGCCGCCTACCTCGGCCGGACACCGCTGGTGCCACTGCTGCCCTACGAGGATGCGAACGCCTGGGCCCGCGCCTTCCTGCGGCCGCTCGGGTCCACCCCGAGGGTCACCCTCGACATCACCCGGCTCGCCGTCACGTTTCCCCGGTCCGCCGTGGCCCGGCTGCTGGACATCAGCCGCAACACCGTCTCCCACCACCTCAGACGGGTGGAGACGACCCTCGGTCTCGACCTGAGCGACGTTCGCACCCGGGCTGCCCTCGACCTGGCCTTCTGCCTGTCCGGACCGCGTCCGGACGACGTGTCCGGTGGCTTCGGCGGTTCCGGCGGATCCGGCGGTCAGTACGGGCGGCCGACGCCCACCCTGGACGAACTGCTCCGCGCCGAGCCCGCGCACGCATGGGCACGGGAATTCCTCCGCCCATTCCAGGACACCCGCGGCCGCGCCCTGCACACCACCCTGTGCGCCTGGATCGACGCGAACACGGACGCCCAGCGGACCGCCCGCCACCTGGGCCTCAGCCGCAACACCGTCAGGGCCCATCTGCGCGCCGCGGAACACCTGCTCAACCGCGACCTGCTCACCACCGGTTCCGGAATCCACGACCTGGTGCACGCCCTGCACATCACCGGCCTGTCCCCGGCGGGCTGACCGTGCACCGTGCACATATCACGGGCACACGGTGCGCACCGTGCACCGTTGCCCGCCCCGCTGATCCGTTTTAACGTCACTCCTGCCGCACAGCACGGGAACGAAGCCCCGGCTCCCAACGTGACGACGGCCTGCATCACCACGTGGGGAGTGATCCAGGCCGTCGCCGTACGGTGTCTCACTGCTCCGAGGGCTTCTTTCCCGCGCTGGGCGCGCCGGAGCGGGCAGATCATGTCCGCCCAGGTCGGCGGGTGCGGCGTTCCGCGCCGGCCGTGACCGCCAGGGCGACGACGGTGAGCAGGGACAGCAGTGCCCAGGCCGGTGTGAAGCTGCCGGTGAGATCGACCAGCAGGCCGAGCGCGGGCGGCACCGTGACGATGGCGATCTGGTTGACGGACATGGCCAGTCCCAGGGCGAAGCCCGTCCTGTCCGGTGGGGCCGCTTCGGTGACGTAGGCGACCCACGGGCCGTACCAGCCGAATCCGAAGAAGCCGAGCCAGACGAAGACGCCGGAAGCGACGACCGGTGCCCGCCCTGCCGGTGTCATCAGCACGGCCAGCCCGGCGACCACGGCGACCATGCAGACCAGCACGATGGCATAGCGTCCTGACCTGCTCCGGTCGCTCCAGGCCGCCAGGCATATCCGGCCCGCGACGCCCGCGCCCTGGGATGCCACGAGGATCAGGGCCGCCTGCCCGGCGCCGACCGATGACGCCCGGTGGAGGTGGAGCACCGTCAGGATGCCCACGCCGCACTGCACCGAGATCAGGCTGGTCCCCGACAGCATGATCTTCACCGCGGACGGTTCACGGAGCATGCGCAGCCGGGCCCGGAGCTGTGCCGCGAGCGGGGCCGACGGCTCCTTGTCCTGTGGGCCGGGCAGCGCGGGCGGCCGACGGTAGCAGCCCATGAAGAGCCCGGCCCCGAGCAGCGCGACGAAGCCGCCGGTCAGCAGTGTCGCCCGCCAGCCGAACTCCTCGGCGACGAGCGGGAGTACGGCCGAGGCCAGCGCCGCCCCCAGTGGCAGCCCGGCCTGCCGGACACCCATCGCGAAGCCCCGCTGTGACGCGTCGAACCAGGACGCCACCGACTTGCTCCCACCCGGCTGGACGGTGCTGTATCCCGCCCCGACCACCACCAGCGCGACCAGCAGGGCCGCGTATCCCGGGGCCAGGCTCCCCGCGCCCAGACCCAGCGCGACCACGCCGGCCCCGATCCCGACCACCCAGCGCTCGCTGTAGCGGTCGAGCAGCTCACCCGCCACCAGCAGCCCGGCCAGCGGCACGAACTGGGCCGCCGAGACCAGCAGACCCAGCTGCGCCGTGCTCAGGTCCAGGGCCCGCTGAAGGTGGACGCCGAGCGCTCCGATGCCGCCCACGAAGAAGCCGGACGCGGCCTGGGTGAAGGTGGCGATGCCCAGCACGATCCAGCGATAGCGCCACGGGTCGCCGGCCTGGGATCCGGCACGTCCGGCCGTCTGTTGTGTCATGCCGACCACACTGCGGTAATGGCCTTATTACCCTCAACCCTTACAGCGTGGCGGTCATGACTCGGACACCGCGATGAAGGCTCGCACGAGGGGACGGTCGTCTCCGCGGCGGGTGGCCATGAAGATCTGGCTTTGGGGAGTGGGCCCGTCGAGTTCGACCCTCCGGACGCCAGCGGGGAGCAGTGTCGTGACGCTGTAGGGGGCGATACTGACGCCGAGACCGGCGGCGACGAACGTGACGATGGTGTGCCAGTTCGAGAACTCCTGCGCGACGTGGACGTCGACGCCCGCATCCCGCAACGGCCGCGTGTTCACGTCGAACGCGTGAGCCCCGGCTGAACGCGGGAACAGGATGAGTGGGTCGGCGGCCAGGGCCGTCGCCTCCACACGGTCGCCCCTCGCGGCGGGGTGCTCTGCGGGGACGATGGCGACGAACCGTTCCGTCGTCAGCGGCGACAGGTCGATATCATCACGCTCCTCGGGGTCCCGCACGATCCCGACGTCAGCCGTGCCTCGTCGCACGGCCGCCAGCACGTCGACGGTGAAGCCGTCATGAAGTTTCACCTGGACATCCGGACGACGGCGCGAGAACGCGCGGAGCCGTTCGCTGACGATGGTCGTGGCAGAGGTGATGAAGGCGACATCCAGGCGGCCGGCCTCGCCGCGCCCGACACGGCCGGCCTCGTCGAGGTCGGCCGCCAGACGACCCAGAAGGTCTCTCGCACGTGGCTGGAACGCCTCTCCCGCCTCGGTGAGGCGGACACTTCGGGACGTCCGTCGGAACAATTCGACACCGACGATCTTCTCGAGCTGTCTGATCTGCTGAGACAGGGCCGGCTGAGCGATGTGCAGCCGCTGGGCGGCACGGCCGAAGTGGAGTTCCTCGGCCACAGCCAGAAAGTACCTCAGATGACGAAACTCGATCGCGCGATCCATACACCGAGCTTATTGATGACAGCTCCTCTATGTATTGGACGTATGGGTGGGCAGGCCGGAGGCTGGTGAGCAACCCCACCGGAAAGGAAACCGCCCGATGCCATTCGCCCCCGCCCCGACCACCATCGCCTCGATCACCTCCCCGAGTGACGCCGCCGCGTTCCGGGCGCTGAACGAGGAATGGATCTCGCGCCTGTTCACCCTGGAGGAAGAGGACCGGGCCGTTCTCGAGGATCCGTTCGGCCGCATCGTGGGCCCAGGCGGCGACGTGCTCCTGGCTCACGAGCCGCACAGCGGCACCGCAGTCGGATGCGTCGCGCTGCTGGCCTATCCGGACGCTGTGTTCGAGCTGGCGAAGATGGCCGTGGCCCCCGCCGCGCAAGGACGCGGCATCGGCCGCCGACTTGTCACCGCAGCGATCGACCGCGCCCGTGAACTCGGCGGGACCCGGCTGTTCCTCGGCACCAACAGCAAGCTGGCCCCCGCCATCCACCTCTACGAGGACGCCGGGTTCGTCACGATCACCCGCGACCGCCTACCGGTGGCCGACTACTACGCCCGCGCCGACACCCTCATGGAACTGAGGTGACGCCGTCCGAGGGATGAACACCAGCGGCTCAGATGGAGGGAGTCATGGATTCCGAGGAGGCCGGCGAGGGCGCTGCGTGTGTACGGCGGTGAGTTCGCAGCAGGATGACAGCCACCGCGGCGGCGGCCACGAACGCGCCGGTGGCCATCGTGATGTAGCCGTGGACCCCAGTGGCCGAGTTCACCGTTTCTCCGTCGACGACCAGGTTCGTGGACTTGAGTACGGCTGAACCCACGAACTTCAGGATCACCGCCCCGGTTGCCACCATGACCATGACCATGCTGGACACGACGCCCTGTCGTTCCGGGGGTGCGAGCGTCCCCGCCATGTTGAAGCCGGATGTCACGAGCGTTCCCGCTGTGAGGCTCAGCAGAAAGGAGCAGACGACCGCGAGAGGGAGCAGGGAGTCCCCGAAGAACATCCCGACGGTTCCCACCGTTCCGAGTGCCACTCCACCAGCGAGGGCCGCGGCCGGGCCGACGCGTGTTCCGAGCACCCCGGCCAGGGTGCCGCCGAGCACGATCCCGATCGCCGGTACGCCGTACAGCAGGCCCAGCGCCCCCGGGGCGGCGAGTCCGTACCCGAGTTGCTGATCCGGGGAGACCTTGGCGATGAGGCCGAAGAGCGTGAGCATGCTCTGGTACGCGCCGGTTCCGAAGACGACCACAAGGAGCGTGAGCACCAGGGGCCTGCCGAGGTTCCTGATGTCGATCACGGGCTCGGGAATCCGGCTCGCCACCAGGAACCACCTGGCCAGCGCTGCGGCGCCGCCGACGAGGAGAGCGAGCGGACCGGCGGCGAACCAGCTGAACTCCGCCCCGAGGCTGACATAGCTGAGCACCGCCGCCAGACCTCCGCCGAGAAGAAGGGCCCCGGCGATGTCCACATTGCCCGGTGTCCTGATCGTGGACTTGGGGACGAGGGTGCGCACGAGGATCCCCGCGACAGCCGCGAAGATCGCCGATGCGACGAACACGCTCCGCCAGCCGAACTCCGCGGCTGTTAATTCGAAGAGCGAGGGCATCACGATGCTGAGAAGGGCGGAGCCCGAGGTCACGATGCCCGTGGCGATCATCGCCATGTCCGGTGCACACATGTCACGGATGAGGGCGACCGTGAGGAAGACGGCTCCCACGGCCGCTCCCTGGAGCAGGCGCCCGAGGATGAACACCCAGAGGTTGGGAGCGACCAAACACACCAGGGCGCCCGCGAAGGCGGTGATCAGCGTCATGACCAGCACTCTGCGCTTGCCATGGATGTCGGCGCTCTTGCCGAGGAGCGGCGCCCACATCGCTCCCGCCAGCAGCGAGCTGGCGTCAATCCACGCCGACTGATCGGTGCCGAAGTGGTCGAGCATCTCGGGAAGGACGAGGAGTGGTGCCGTGACGACCGTGTCCACCATGGTGTTCACGAGGATCAGGATGGCCACTTGGCCGACGAGCCGCCTGTTCCAACTCGTGTGTTGTCCGGCGCTGCCAATGCCGCTGTCGTGCATGAAACGCTCTTCCTGTTCGGTACGGCGGGACGGGGGAGATGAGTGCGGGCACGCCGCGATGTGCGACGTGGCCGGGGGGGGTTAGCGGGGCCTGGCCGGGTTTCCGATCGGCCAGAACGGGGCCAAGTGGTCGATGAGGTCCGCCTCCCGACCCTGGTCGACGGAGGTGCGGGCGGCGATGTATCCGTCGGGCCTGATGAGGATGAGTTCACCCGGGTGGAGCCGGTAGACGCGCCGGAACTCCCCCTTGGCGTCGACGAGGCCGCTGCCCGGAGCCGGGCCGATGCGGTGCACGCGCAGGTGGTGCGGCTCGGCGTTGTCGAGGGCGACCGGATCGGTGTGCTCGTGGACGACCAGGGACCAGTGCGGTCCCCTCATGAGGTCGAAGAGGTCGCCGCTGAACGCCACACCCTCCAGCCCACCGGCGTTGGGTGCCCGGTCGCCCGCCACAGGACCGGACGTGGCCCGCCCATGGCGGTAGTTGACCGGACTGGTGCGGTAGTGGACCCCCAGCCCGCTGTTCATCGCACCGTCGCCGATGTCGGCGAGTGCCGAGCCCAGTCCGTCCCCGCTGCCCCGGCCCACCTGACCCATGACCCTGATCATCTTGCTCGTGCTCATCCCCAGGACGGTCCTGGCGACCGGGATCCGTTCGGCGGCGTAGGTGTCCAGCAGGGCCGGAGGGGCGCCTTGGAGCACGCCGGCGAGTTTCCAGCCGAGGTTGTAGGCGTCCTGGATGCCGGTGTTCATGCCCTGTCCCCCGGCGGGGGAGTGCACATGGGCGGCGTCCCCGGCGAGAAGGACCCGGCCCTGGCGATAGCTCTCCACCATGCGGGCGTTCACTCGGTACGCCGACAGCCAGGTCGCGCTCTTCAGAACCACAGCACCGTGGCCGGCGCGTTCGTCGAACAGTCGCTGGTAGAACTCCAACGACGGAGTTCCCGGCTCCTCGCCGGGCAGGATCGGGCTCTGGAACTGCCACACGTCGCTGCCGAGCGGAGTCAGGCCGAGCATCCCGCGTTCGGACGGCCAGATGTGCATATGGCCGCGGTCGAGGTCCGGCCCGTTGACGTCGCCGAGGTACCAGCGCTGCTGCTCATAGGTCTTGCCGACCAGAGGGAGCCCGATGTGCTTGCGGGTGCCGCTCCTGCCCCCGTCCGCTCCCACGACGTACCGGGCGCGGGCGGTCTGCTCGCCGTCCGGTGTGCGCAGGGTGACGGCGACAGCGTCGTCACCCTGGTCGAGACCGGCCATTTCAACACCGAACTCCACGCGTCCGCCGAGTTCTTCGAGCCGTTGCCGCAGCGCGCTCTCGACGTCGAACTGGCCGATCCACAGCGCGTCGGGATACGGGGTGTGAAACGAGGTGCTCGCTCGGGCCGAGATCGACGGCTTGTCCACGACCGCGCCGGACGGTTCGTGAAACCGCAGGGGAAGCTCGGCGACTCCGCGCCGCAGGACGTGGTCGACGGCGCCGAGGTCGTCGAGCACTTCCAGGGAGCGGGGCTGGATGGTCTTGGCCCTCGTCGCGCGGTTCGGCACCGGGCCCCGCTCGACGATGCGGTGGGCGACCCCGCGACGGGCGAGGTCGCACGCCAGGGTCAGGCCGGTGGGGCCGGCTCCGATGATGAGGACCTCGGTGTCGCATACGTCAGCCATGGCGTCCTTCCCGGGATGTGGTGTGCACGACGGTGTGTTGTCGCCGAGCGCGTCACCTCACAGTGATCCGCTTTTCTGGGACGGATCTGCGCGAGTCCGGGTATGTCATGCGAACCGGGAGCGCCTTCGGTGGAAACCGGCAGGCCGCGGCTGCCGGCCGGCCGGCAGCTCACAGAAACTCACAGAGAGCAGGCTCGTCGGGATACCGACACCAGCAGAAACTTTCTCCGCTCGCGACGGAGAAGGAAACATGAACCTGTGACCGAGGCCACAGGTTCATCGGCAGGAGATGCGAGAATGTCCACCGGGCACGCCCACGCGACGCCGTTCAACCAGCCCGCCCCCGCTGCCGGTGAGCGGGCTGCTCGAGGACCGGGAAGGCGACCTTGGCGGACTACGCAGCTGACGGAGCGACAGACCATGAAGGCGGCCAGGGTGACACGTCCCGGCCGGTGACCATCGCGTACATCGCCGAGTCGGCGGGGGTGTCGGTCCCCACCGTGTCCAAGGTGATCAACGGCAAGTCGGGGGTTTCCGCGGACACCCGCGCCAGGGTGGAGGAACTGGTCAACCGATACGGCTATCGCAAGCCCGCCGGCGCCAACCGGAGCAACGTCGTGGAGCTGGTGTTCCGCGAGCTCAGGGACATGTGGGCGGTGGAGATCATCCGGGGTGTGGAGCGGGTGGCCCGCCGGCACCGCGTCGGCCTCATGGTGTCCGAGTTCGGTCTGCACGACACCGCGCCGACCTGGGAGGACACCGTCTCCCGGCGCCCCAACTGCGTTCTGTCCGTGGCTCAGCTCTCCGAGGCGGAACGGGAGCAACTGACGGCGAAGGGCATACCGTTCGTCGTCTTCGACCCGACCATGGAGTTGCCGGACGACGTGCCGTTCGTGGGCGCCACGAACTGGTCCGGCGGCCGGGCCGCGACCCGCCACCTCACCGAGCTCGGGCATCGCCGCATCGCAATGATCAGCGGCCCTCAGGACGTGCTGTGCTGCTGCGCCCGGCTGGACGGATACCGCTCCGCGATGCGGGCCGCAGGCCTGCCGGTCGATCCGGAACTCGTCGTGTACGCGGAACTCACCCGCGAGGGCGGCTGTGCCGCGGCGCGTTCTCTGCTCGCCCTGCCCGAGCGCCCGACGGCGATCTTCACCGGCAATGACCCTCAGGCGCTCGGCGTGTACCAGGCGGCGCGCGAGGCCGGTCTGCGCATCCCCGACGATCTGAGCGTCGTCGGTTTCGACGATCTGCCGGTCGTGGCCTGGGTCGACCCGCCCCTGACCACCGTCCACCAACCGCTCACCGAGATGGCGGTGGCGGCGACGGAGCTGGCGCTCACCCTCGGCCGGGGTGAGGCCGCGCCCCAGGTCGGGTTGGAGATCGCGACGACTCTGACGGTCCGGGCCAGCACGGCTCCCCCCAAGGGCTGAGTTCGCGAGGCAGATCCGCCCGTCTCATCCATCGCAGCCGAGGCGCACCGGCTGTCGAGATGAGACGCGCGTGGCCATTGACCACTTGAGTGGCCATGACTAACCTCCGCCGAGAAACTATCCGGCAGGCATCGCGAAAGTTTCGCACCTCAGTCAGGTGCTTGCCACGTGTTCGCGGCCCCTGACCGCAGCACACGTCTCGAATCCACCCGCGTTGGTTGTCAACCCGCTGGAGGAACTCATGCGGAGGTTAGTTCACAGGTACTGGACCCGCTTCACGGGGTTGGCCGCGGTCGTGTCGCTGGCCCTGGCCGGCTCGATCACGGCCGCCCCGCAGTCGGCGGAAGCCGCCTCAGCCGCGATCACGGCGTCGGTGTCGGTCGACGCCAATCGCGCACTGGCAAAGATCCCGACGACCGGTGTCGGTATGAATGTCGCCGTCTACGACGGGAACATGAACCATTCAGCCGTCCCCGGGCTGCTCAGGGACGCCGGTGTCGGCATGATCCGCTACCCCGGAGGCAGTTACTCCGACGGGTACCACTGGCAGACGCACACCGTCGAAGAAGGCTACGTCGCCCCCAACACCGAGTTCGACACCTTCATGGGCACGGCCCGCTCCGTCGGCGCACAGCCGGTCATCACCGCCAACTACGGTTCGGGCACGCCCGACGAGGCCGCGGCCTGGGTGCGGTACGCGAATGTGACCAAAGGCTACGGGGTGAAGTACTGGGAGATCGGCAACGAGGTCTACGGCAACGGCCTCTACGGCGCGACCTGGGAACTCGACCGGCATTCCAGCAAGACCGCCACCACGTACGCGACCAATCTCCTTCAGTACGCCACGGCGATGAAGGCCGTCGACCCGACCATCAAGATCGGCGCGGTGCTGACCACTCCAGGATCCTGGCCGGACGGTATCACCGGGCCGGGCGACTCGATGGACTGGAACCACACGGTCATGTCGATCGCCGGATCGAAGATCGATTTTGTGATCGTTCACCACTACCCGATCGGCAACAGCCAGGCCGATCTGCTCGGCAAACCTCAGGCCGAGATCCCGGGCATGGCCACCGCCCTGCGCTCCCTGATCAACCAGTATGCCGGAAGCAACGCTCCGAACGTGGGCATCGCGGTGACCGAAGTCGGCGCCAACGCCTACAAGAACACCTCCCCGAGCGGGCTGTTCGCCCCGGACGAGTACCTGACATGGATGGAGAACGGCGCGTTCACCGTCGACTGGTGGAACCTGCACAACGGCACGGACTGCAGCCATGTGACCACGGTGGAGGGCGCCACCGACTACGACGACGGAGGGATACTATCCAGCGGCGCCTCATGCGAGCCACCGCTGAACACGCCCTTCCCGCCGTACTACGGCGCTCGGATGATCACCAAGCTCGGCGCGCCGGGTGACACCCTGGTCCGGGCCGCCGGCTCGACGCCGTTGGTGTCCGCGCATGCCGTGCGGCGGGCCAACGGCGACGTGAGCGTCATGCTCATCAACAAGGACCCGGCCAACGACGCCACGGTCACCGTGGCCTACAGCGGCTTCACCCCGTCATCGGCGACGCCCACGGTCCACTCGTATCTGAAGAACGCCACGTCGATCGGTTCCGCCACGACGGGCAGCGCGGCCCGCCAGACCGTCCCGGCGTACTCGGTCGTGGTCGTACAGCTCCGGTCGGCCGGCTGAGCCGACGGGCCCGGACCACCGTCAGGGGGCGGGCGCTCCCGCTCAGCCGAGTCGGGGCGCCGCCGCCAGGAAGGTGTCGAGCACTCCGTCGGCGACGCGGACCGGGCCCTCGGGGCGGGTCTCGCCCGGGATCGTGCGGATCCGCCCCGCCTGCCCGGCCAGCGACGACGCCTCGGCGAACCACTGCTCGGCCTGCTGGGTGTCGCCGTCGAGCCGGGCGCCCAGCGCGTCCAGGGTGCGCTCGAACGCGCGGCCCCACAGCGCCAGCGCGTCCAGCCACGGCGCGCAGTCAGCCACGAAGCCGCGGTCGGCCACGCCCGCCCTGATGGTGGCCGACGCGGTGGCCAGCAGCGTCGCGGAGGGGCGCAGGGCCTCCAGCGCCTCCCGCCGCTGTCCGGCGTCCCAGTCGGTACGGAACAGGGCCAGCCGGGCGGCCAGTTCGGGCGCCTGGGGCTGCCAGGGTTCGGCGCCGAAGGTGGGCGCGAGGTGCTGGGTGTCGAAGAAGGACAGCAGCGCGGACACGGTGGCCGGGTCCGGCTCGTCCCCCACCAGGTATGCGGCGGCGGCCCGCCAGGTGCGGTCCGGGTCGTAACCGGTGTCGTTCCAGGCGAAGTCCGCCCCGCCGAACAGGGCGACCTTGCTGGCGGCGGCCTGGTTCATCGGGTTGAGGACCAGACCGGAGAGCTGCTGGTGCAGACCGGGCTCGCGGGCGTCGTACGGGGCGAGCAGCAGCCGCCCCTCGGCCTGGCCGTAGTCGTTGACCGGGTAGTTGTCCCAGACGAACACCTTGCGCCCCCAGACGGCGGCGGCCCGCGCGGCGTCGGCCACGGTGATCCGCGGCGGCACCACGTCGGTGCCGGTCCACATGACCTCGACCCGCGGGTCCAGCCGCTCGCGCAGGGTCCGCTTGTACGCGGTGTCGGTGACGTCGCCGTACTCGGTCGGCACCGTCTGGAGCGGCGCGTTGCCCTCGCGGGCGTCCAGGAACTCCTTCTGCACCCGGTTCAGCAGATCGGCCTGCGCCTCGGCCGCGGCCCGCTGCGAGGGCTCGCCGTAGGCGGCGCGGTCGGCGGCGCAGTTCCACCGGGTGTAGCTGATGTCGTCCAGCGGCACCGAGAAGCTGCGCACCCCGAGGTCGTACATCGCCCCGAGCTTGGCCTGAAGTGCCGTGAACTCGGCGGGATCGCTGTAGCACAGGGAGGTGCCGGGCGAGAGCGCGAAGGTGAACCGCACATGGTGGCCGGCGGCCTGCCGGACGAGTTCACCGAGCTGGGCGAGCTTGTCAGCCGGGTACGGCTCGCGCCACTTCTCCCGGTGGTACGGGTCGTCCTTGGGTGCGTAGACATAGGTGTTCATCTTGACGTCCCCGTAGAACGCCAGCTGGTCCATGCGCTCGGCGTGGGTCCACGGGCTTCCGTAGAACCCCTCGATCACCCCGCGCAGCGGCATCAGCGGATAGTCCAGCACCGAGACCGAGGCGATCCTCCGGGCACCGGTGACCAGTTGGCGCAACGTCTGCGCCGCGTAGTACGTCCCGTCGGCGTCCGCGCCCGCGAGCGCCACCGAGGTGCCGCGCGCGGCCAGCGCGTACCCCTCCGCGGGCAGTTCCTCGGGCGCCCGGCCCCCGGCGGCCGTCAATGCCTCCGCGACCCGGGCGTCGGCGAGCAGCCCCACGGTCACCGTCAGCTCCGGCCCGGAGCCGCCCCGCAGGCGCTTCACCCCCGCCCGGCGCAGTACGGAGGCGACCAGCTCGCGCGTGGGCCGGTCCACCTCGTCGCCGTAGACCACTCGCACCACGGCGGGCACCGTGACGTCCGGGCCCAGCCGGGCCATCGCCTGCGGGCGCGGCACGACGGACGGCAACGGGTCGGGACCGCCCGCCGGCGCGGCCCCGGCGGTGGATCCGGGGAGCAGCAGCCCGAGGAGGGCGAAGAAGGTGAGGAACGCGATCACAGCGGCCGGAGGGCGGGAGGTACGGCGCATGGGCATCTCCTGCGTGGCGTGGTGTACGGCGACGGTGCACGACGGTGACACGTGGAGCGGAGTGAGCGACGAGGCAGGCGCGGTGCCTGGTGCGCGGCCTTCCTTGAAACACATACCCACGGCCCCGAACCGGTGAATCCCGGCGCGGCCGTTCGAAGTGGCGCGGACGGCCGCGCGGGCCTGCTCGGGGCCCCTTGTGGTCGGTTTCCGGGCATCAGGTGTACCACCTCCCGCAGTTGCGCCATGATCCCGGTGCGGAAGTGAACAGAAACGGGGAGGCACGGCAGTGCGGGATGAGCTCTTGGGGGGCCGTTACCGGTTGGTGCGGCAGCTCGGCGAAGGCGGTATGGGGCAGGTGTGGGAGGCGCAGGACGAGTCGCTGGGCCGGCCCGTCGCGGTCAAGGTGATCTCGCTGCTCGCCGGCGGTGGGAGCCATGGCACCGAGGCGCGCGCCCGGTTTCTTCGCGAGGCGCGGATCACCGCCCGCCTCCAGCACCCCAACATCGTGACCATCCACGACATCGGCGAGACGGGCACCGGGGACGGCAAGGCCCCGTTCCTGGTAATGGAGCTGGTCCGAGGCGAGGGCCTGGACGCGAAGCTGCGCCAAGGCGTCGTCACCCTGCGGGACGCCGCGCGGTGGGGCGCGCAGATATGCGACGCGCTGGCAGAGGCCCACGATGCCGGAATCATGCACCGGGACATCAAGCCCTCCAACGTCCTCATCACGCCGTCCGGCATCGTGAAGGTCCTGGACTTCGGCATCGCGCGGGCCGCCGACCCCTACGCGACCGCGGACCGCCTCACCCAGACCGGCTTCATCGTGGGCACACCTCCGTACATGGCCCCCGAACAGGCACGCGGCTTCCCCGAACCGCGCAGCGACCTGTACGCGCTCGGCTGCGTGCTCTTCGAACTGATCACACGCCGGCTGCCGTTCCAGGCCCCCGACACCGTGGGCTATCTCTCGGCGCATCTCACCGAGGAGCCGCCCACCCCCAGCTCCGTGTCCCCGGGCATCCCGTCCGCCTGGGACGGTCTGGTGCTGACCCTGCTGCGCAAGGGCCCCGACCAGCGGTACGGGACCGCGGCCGACCTCGCCCGGGCCCTCCGGCGACTCGACGACGTACCAGGGCACATGCCACCGGGAGGCGGGGCCACCCCGCCCCCGGCGATGCCCCCCACGGCTCCGCTCCCGCCGATGGCCCCCGCGCCCGAGGGGCGCGGAGCCGCGACTGCCGCGGTGACCCTGGCGCTGCTGTGCCTTCCCGGGCTCCTGTACATCGTCGCCACGACCTTCAAGTACCTCTCGGACCCCTCCGCGCCCACCGGGGTGATCGCGATCAATCTGGTGTTGGGCATCGTGGAGATGGTCGTGCTCGCCATGGGCGCGCTGCTGTTGCACCAGCGCAGGACGGCCGGACGCAGGATGATCGCGACAGCCGGCTGTGTGGCGGCTCTGCACTGCTTGAGCGTCTTTGTGCAGCACCAAGTGGTGGGAGGGCCGCCGGACATCGTATTGATCGCCAACGTCATCGGCCCGCTGACGGCCGCTCCGGCGATCGCCGCCATGGTCGCGGCCCTCCAGCCGTCCACAAAACGCTGGTGTTACCGCACGGCAGGGCGCTGACGAGGGGTCGCGTCCGGGGCATGCCCCACGTCCGTCTTCGAGACGGAGCCGCTGCCGGCCGGCAGCCCGCTGTGGGACCACGACCGCGTGCTGGTGAGCCCGCACACCGCCGCGCTCGACACGGCGGAGGACCGCCTCATCGCCGAACTCTTCGCCGCCAACGCCACCCGGCTCCTCGGCGGACAGGGCCTGATCAACCGCGTGAACACCGTCGAGTTCTCCTGACCAGGACGACGGCCACGCACATACCCCCACATCACCGCCGCCCCGGCCGCAAGCGCCAGAATGACACCCGGCGCACCCACCGATGGAAAGAGGTCCAGATGAACACCAGCGCAGCGGCCAATATCGGCGTCGTCGGGCTGGCGGTGATGGGATCGAACCTGGCGCGCAACCTCGCCTCCCGCGAAGGCAACACGGTCGCCGTCCACAACCGCACCTACGCCCGCACGAAGGAACTCGTCGCCGAGCACCCCGAGGCGGGATTCATCGCCAGTGAGTCGATCGACGACTTCGTCGCGTCGCTGGCGAGGCCGCGCACCGCGATCATCATGGTGCAGGCCGGGGCGGGCACGGACGCGGTCATCGACCAGCTCGCCGAGCGCTTCGAGCCCGGCGACATCATCGTCGACGGCGGCAACGCGAACTTCCCCGACACCATCGCCCGCGAGAAGAGGCTGGCCCCCACCGGCATCCACTTCGTCGGTGTCGGCATCTCCGGTGGCGAGGAAGGCGCCCTCAACGGTCCCTCGATCATGCCGGGCGGATCGGAGGAGTCCTACCGGACCCTCGGGCCGATTCTCGCGTCCATCGCCGCGGTCGCCGAGGGCGAGCCCTGCGTCACACACGTCGGCACCGACGGCGCCGGCCACTTCGTCAAGATGATCCACAACGGCATCGAGTACGCCGACATGCAGTTGATCGGCGAGGCGTACGACCTGCTGCGGACGGTCGGCGGTCTCCAGCCGCACGCCGTCGCCGACATCTTCGCCGAGTGGAACCAGGGGCCGCTCGAGTCCTATCTCATCGAGATCACCGCGGAGATCCTGCGCCAGGTGGACCCCGCCACCGGCAAGCCGTTCGTGGACGTCGTGCTGGACCAGGCGGGCTCCAAGGGCACCGGCGTATGGACCGTGCAGAACGCCCTCGACCTCGGCGTCCCCGTGGGCGGCATCGCCGAGGCCGTGTTCGCCCGTGCCGTCTCCTCCAAGCCGGCGCAGCGCGCGGCGGTCCGGCGGCTGGCCGCCCGCCCGGAGATACAGCAGGTCGACGCCGCCGCCTTCGCGGAGGACCTCGCCAAGGCCCTCTACGCCTCGAAGGTCGTCGCCTACGCGCAGGGTTTCGACGCCATCATCGCCGGCGCGCAGAAGTACGGCTGGGACGTTCGCAAGGACCGGATCGCCAAGATCTGGCGTGGCGGCTGCATCATCCGTGCGCGTTTCCTCAACCGCATCGCCGAGGCGTACACCGAGAACCCGGACATCGCCACGCTCCTCGAGGCCCCCTACTTCGCACGGGCCGTTGTCGAGGGGGAGGCTGCCTGGCGTCGCATCGTCGCCACCGCCGCCCTCTCCGGCGTGCCGGTGCCGGGCTTCGGCTCCGCGCTCAGCTACTACGACTCGCTGGCCGCCGAGCGGCTCCCCGCCGCGCTCGTCCAGGGCCAGCGCGACTTCTTCGGCGCCCACACCTACCGACGGACCGACAAGGAGGGCACCTTCCACACGCTCTGGTCCGGCGACCGTACCGAGGTCGAGATCGAGGGCTCCGCCCACTGACCCCGAGAAAGCCGAAAGGCGGGCGATTCGTGGAGGCCGTCCCGGCTCAGCGGTTCGTCGGGGCGGCGTCCGCGTGGGCGGTGCGCAGGGCGGAGAGGAAGGTGTCGGCGGACTGGGCGCCGGAGACGCCGTAGGCGCGGTTGAGCACAAAGAACGGCACGCCCGTGGCGCCGTAGCGGCGCGCCTCCCGGAAGTCGGCCTGCACCGCGTCGTCGTACGTGTCGCCGTCGAGCACCCGCCGGGTCTCGTCCTCGGGGACACCGACCTCGGCACCCAGCCGCACCAGCGTGTCCCGGTCGTCGACGACTTCGCCCTCGCACAGGTGGGCGCGCAGCAGCCGCTCGTGCATCCGGTCGCCCAGTCCGTGTGCCGCGGCCAGGTGGCTCAGGCGATGGGCGTCGATCGTGTTGACCGAGACGGCCCGTTCCAGGTCGTACGTCAGGCCCTCGGCGGCTGCGAGGTCGGTGACCTGCCGGACCATCGCCCTGACCTGTGCGATCGGCGCGCCCGTCTTCTGCGCCAGCGTCTCGAAGACCGGCCGGCGGTGGCCCTTGAGGTGGGCGGGGTCGAGCTGGAAGCTGTGCCAGTGGACCTCGACCTGCTCGGCGTGGTCGAACCGGTCGAGCGCCGACTCCAGGCGCCGCTTGCCGATGTAGCACCACGGGCAGACGACGTCCGACCAGACGTCGATACGCAGCGCGCTCACAGGGCACACACCCCGTCCGTGCAGACGGCCGCGTCGTCCGGACCGAGGAGCGTGAGAGAGGGTGCGGCTTCCTCCGCGCCCGGAGCGTCATCGGCCGTGGTGGCCGCTCCGTCGGAGGCGGCCTCGGCGGGCTCTCCCGCCGTACCGTTCCGGAGAGAGGGATCAAGCATGAGGAGTCCCTTCGTCATGATGTCGATGACCTCCATGCGGAGCTATTCTGACCCGTGGGTCAACTTCGACTCCGACCGTAACACGTAACTTGACCCCGTGGTCAATCTATGGGTGACGCGAGGGTGCGACCATGAAGGCCGCCCACACGACGAGGAGGAACCCCGGATGCGCGCCGACGCGCAACGCAACGCGGAGAAGCTGCGGACGGCGGCAGCCGAACTCTTCCGCGAACGCGGGCTCCAGGCCCCCCTGAAGGAGATCGCCCGCCGGGCCGGCGTGAGCCACGGCACCCTCTACAACCTCTTCGGCACCCGCGAGGCGCTCATCGACGAGGTGGTCACCGACCTGGCCGCGGACCGTCTCGACGAGGCAGCCCAGCAGGCCCTGGCCCGTGACGACGCCTGGGACGGATTCACGTACTACATCGAGACGGTCTGCGAACTCCAGGTCACCGACCCCGCGATCAGCGACGTGGTCACCGGCCGCTATCCGGACGCCCAGCGGCTGATGGCCGTCTGCGAGCGTTCCCACGCCGCCGCCACGCGCATCATCGAGCGAGCCCAGCGGGCCGGCGCCCTGCGCCCCGACTTCACCCGCGAGGACCTGCTGTTCATCTTCGGCACCAACGCCCTGCTGTCCCGGGCCGCCAAGGACACGGCCCCCGGCGCCTGGCGCCGGGGCGTCGCCTTCATGCTCGACGGCCTGCGCGCCGAAGCCGCCCACCCGCTCCCCACCGCCCCGCTGACCGCGCAGCAGCTCTACGCGGTGATGGGCAACCTCGCCGGCGCGCCGTAACGGGTGGGGCGGCGTCGCCGTCCCGGTCAGTACCGGGACGGGGAGACGCACCGGAAGCTGGAGGCGGCGGCCGGGTCGCCGTGGCCCTTGTAGCGGGACACCTGGGGGTAGCCGCACAGGTCACGGCCGACGTTCTGCCCGGAGGCGTTGATCAGGGTGGCGGGCAGGGTCTTGGGGGCCTCGCCGTGCTCGACCCAGGTGGTCAGGGCGGCGAGGCCGTCGGCCGAGCCGTCGTTGCCGTTGAGGCCGCAGTGGTTGGTGCCCGGGGCGAGGACGAGGCGGTAGAAGTCGTCGACCCGCTTGGTGCCGCCCATGCCACGCTCGACCTGCTTGCGGTACTCCACGGTGCCCTGGGTGGGGATGTACTCGTCGGCCTGGCCGTGCCAGGTCAGGAGCTTGCCGCCGGACTCGCGGAAGGCCGAGAGGTCGGGGTCGTCCGTGCCGATGACCTTGTCGTACTCGGCCTCGGACTGCTTGAACAGCTGCGTGAACTGGCTGTAGGTGATCGTCGATACGTCAAAGGACGGCTGCTTCTTCAGCCATGTCGCGACCCAGTACGCGGGTACCTGGAAGGGCACCCCCTTGACGTCGCCGTTCGCGTCGGGCTCGGTGGTGCCCGCCAGGCCCGACAGGTCGGCCCCGACCGGGACCCCGGGCCACAGCTTCTTGCCCGACGCGGTGCGGGGGCCGTCCCAGATCCCGCGCACCACGGCCGCGTCGGCCGCCGTGATGGTCAGCTCCTTGCCGTTGCACACGACCTTGGTGCCGATCAGCCCGCGCGGGTCGAAGTCGCACCGTTGCACGTCGTCGACCAGGCCGTCCTTGACGCCGTCGAGCGAGTCACAGGCCTTGACGGCGGCGTCGGTGAACGCCTTGAACTCACAGGAGGACGGGTAGGTCTTCTCGTTGTTCATGACCACCTGCGGCCACAGGGTGGCGACCTCGAACTCGTCCCAGTTGATCGCGGGCGCGTCGGCGAGGATGCCGTCGTAGTCGTCGGGGTAGCGCTGAGCCTCCATGTAGCCCTGACGTCCGCCGGTGGAGCAGCCGGTGAAGTAGGAGTAGGAGGCGGCCTTGCCGTAGACCACGTCGACGACCTGCTTGCCGACGACCGCCGCCTCGTGCTGCGAGCGGGAGGCGAAGTTCTTCAGCAGGGCCGTGTTGACCTGCCCCTGGCCGTTCAGAGCCCAGTTGATGTCGAGGACGTCACCGACGCCGGCGTCGGTGGTGGTCGCGGCATAGCCGTTCTTGACCGCGGTGGCCATACCGACACCGTTGTCCCCGGCCGCGTAGGCGCTGCCCCCGAGCGCCTGGAAGCGGCCGTTCCAGCCGCTCGCGGGCAGCCAGGTCCGCACCTGGGCATGGTCGCCGTCGCCCGGGTGGGTGAGAGTGACCGTCACCTCGCAGTAGGCCGGAACGCCGGTGACCGTGCCGCCCAGGATCCCGGTCCCGTGGACGGTTCCGCCCGCCCGGCGGACCGCCGCCACGGACTCCACCTCGGTACCCGCAGGCGCCTTCAGGGCAGGCGCCGAGCAGCCGAGCGGCGCGGAGGCGGAGCTGTTCCGGGGTGCCGCCGACGCGGCCGGGAGGCACACCGCCGCAGCCAGCGGCACGCCGGCCGCGAGGACCGTCAGAAGTCGTCTCATTGTTTCCCTCCAAGAAGCAGGTGTGCGCCTGGACTCGGCGACACGTGTGCACATCACATGAGCAGGACGGTGGACAGGTCGACGGGTTCACCGCGGACGACCTCCGCGCGCATGTCTCCGTGACCCAGGTGTGCGACCCGAGGCAGCCTCTGCCGCGGGTTCGCTGAGGAACGGCCCAGACCTTATCACCGGTTAAACCGGTGACGGAATACCGAGCAGCGCGACGACGGCGACTGCTACGCTGTCAGCGACGTAGACCGTGTATCGAGGAGTCACAGACGTGGTGGGTGAAGACGACATCTCCGGGTGAGACCCGGATCTGACGGCCACCGGACGCGCCCAGGAGCGCCGCCGATGTGGCCGGCTTGTCGTACCCATTTTTCCCACGCCTGCCCAGGGCAGAGCTGTCTGCCCGCAACACGCTCGAGGTCACCTCCATGTCCGACGCCGCCGTCGTCTGCTCGAATCTCTCCTTCGCCTGGCCCGACGACACCCCGGTCTTCCACGACCTGTCCTTCACCGTGAACACCGGCCGCACCGGCCTGGTCGCCCCCAACGGCTCCGGCAAGAGCACCCTGCTCAAGCTGATCGCCGGCGAACTCGAGCCCGCCACCGGCTCGGTGTCCGTCAGCGGCACCCTCGGCTACCTCCCGCAGAGCCTCCCCCTCACCGGCAACCTCACGGTCGCCGAGGTGCTCGGCGTCGCCGCGGTGATCCGCGCCCTGGACGCCGTCGAGTCCGGGGACGTGAGCGAGGAGCACTTCACCACCATCGGCGACGACTGGGACATCGAGGAGCGCACCCGCGCCCAACTCGACCGCCTCGGCCTGGCCGACCTCACCCTGGACCGCAGCCTGAGCACGCTCAGCGGCGGCCAGGTCGTCTCGCTGGGCCTCGCCGCCCAGCTGCTCAAGCGCCCCGATGTGCTGCTGCTCGACGAGCCGACCAACAACCTCGACCTGGCGGCCCGGCAGAAGCTCTACGACGTGCTGGCGGACTTTCCCGGCTGCCTGCTCCTGGTCAGCCACGACCGCGCGCTGCTCGACCGTATGGACCGCATCGCCGAGCTCGGCAGCGGCGAACTGCGCTTCTACGGCGGCAACTTCACCGAGTACGAGGAGGCCGTGCGCGCCGAGCAGGAGGTCGCCGAGAAGAACGTCCGCAACGCCGAACAGGAGCTGAAGCGGGAGAAGCGGGAGATGCAGCAGGCCCGCGAACGGGCCGAGCGCCGCGCCTCCAACGCCGCGCGGAACCTCAAGAACGCCGGACTGCCGCGTATCTTCGCCGGCAACATGAAGCGCGGCGCGCAGGAGTCCGCCGGCCGGGCCGGCCAGATGCACGCGACCCGGGTCAGCGAGGCCAAGGCCCGGCTCGACGAGGCCGGACGCTCGTTGCGCGAGGAGCAGCGCATCACCCTGGACCTGCCCGACACCCAGGTACCGGCCGGGCGCAACCTCTTCCTCGGCGAGGGGATGCAGGTCCACCACGGCGACAGGGCCGTGTTCGCCGACGGCGGCGTCGACCTGACCGTCCGGGGCCCCGAGCGCATCGCGCTGACCGGGCCCAACGGAGCCGGCAAGACCACCCTGCTGCGTCTGATCACCGGCGACCTCAAGCCGGACAGCGGGGAGATCAAGCGCAACGACGGCCGCATCGCCTATCTCTCGCAGCGCCTGGACCTGCTGGACCTGGACCGCACCGTCGCCGAGAACTTCGCCGCGTTCGCCCCCGACCGGCCCGAGGCTGAGCGGCTGAACCTGCTCGCCCGCTTCCTCTTCCGGGGCTCGCGGGCACACCTGCCGACCGGTGTCCTCTCCGGCGGCGAACGGCTGCGCGCCACCCTGGCCTGTGTGCTGTGCGCCGAACCGGCCCCCCATCTGCTCCTGCTCGACGAGCCGACCAACAACCTCGACCTGGTCAGCGCGGGCCAGCTGGAGAGCGCGCTGAACTCCTACCAGGGCGCCTTCATGGTGGTCAGCCACGACGAGCGGTTCCTCGCCGAGATCGGCGTGAACCGCTGGGTGGCGCTGTCCGACGGAGCGCTCAAGGAGACGGGGGCGCCCGCGGTGTGAGCCGCCGACGTGTGACGTGGCCCGCGTCCGAGGCCCCGCGCCCGGCGGGCCGACCACCGATCACGTTGGACGGTTCCCTGTGCCCCAGCCCGCTCTGCTCGCCCACGACCTCGTCCGCACCCTGGGGGGCCGGCGCGTCCTCGACGGCGTCTCGCTGACCGCCTCCCCCGGCCACCGCATCGGCCTGATCGGGGAGAACGGCGTCGGCAAGTCCACCCTGCTGCGGGTGCTCGCCGGCGTGGACGAACCCGACACGGGACGCGTCTCCCGCCCCGCCGAACTGGGTTTTCTGCACCAGGAGATGCCCTTCGACGCCCCCTCGACCATCGCCACGGTGCTCGACGAGGCCCTCCGCGAGGCCCGCGAGGACCTCGCGGAGCTGGAACGGCTCGGCGAGGACCTCGCCCACGTCCCGCAGGACCATCCCGGCCACCAGGAACTCCTCGACGCCTACGGCAGGCGGCTGGAACAGGCCCAGGACCGGGAGTCCTGGGACGCCGACCGCCGCGCTGCCCTGGTGCTGAACGGCCTGGGCCTCGGCGCGCTCGGCCACGACCGCACGCTCGGCTCGCTGTCCGGCGGGCAGCGCGGCCGGCTGGCCCTGGCCGCGCTGCTCGTCCGGCGCCCGCGGGCGCTGCTGCTGGACGAGCCGACCAACCACCTCGACGACGGAGCCGCCGCCTTCCTGGAGGAGCAATTGCGCGGCCTGCCCGGAGCCGTGGTCGTCGCCAGTCACGACCGGGCGTTCCTCGACGCCGTCTGCACCGATCTGATCGACCTCGACCCGGCGGTGGACGGCCCGGTCCGCTACGGCGGCAACTACAGCGCCTACCTGTCCGAGAAGCGCGCCGAGCGGGAGCGCTGGGAGCGGCGGTACGCCGAGGAGCAGCAGGAACTGGAGGAGCTGCGTCACGCTGCGGGCGTGACCGCGCTTCTGGTCGCACCGGACCGGGGGCGGCGCGACAACGAGAAGATGGGGTACGGCCACCGCGCGGGCCGGGTGCAGAACCAGATCTCCCGCCGGGTACGCAACGCCACCCGGCGGCTGGCGGAGCTGGAGCACAACCGCGTCGCCGAGCCGCCGCGCCCGCTGCGGTTCGCGGCCGGGGAACTGGCCGCGCGTGCGGAGGAGGGCCCGCGGCCCCTGGTGTCCCTGCGGGACGTACGGGTGCCGGGCCGGCTCGCGCTGGCCGGCCTGGAGGTGTCGGCGACCGACCGGCTGCTGGTCACGGGCGGCAACGGAGCGGGCAAGTCGACGCTGCTCCAGGTGCTCGCCGGACGCCTCACCGCCGAGGGCGAGGTGCGCAGGCGGCGCAGGCTGACGGTGCGGCTGCTCACCCAGGACACCGTGTTCGACCGGCCCGACCGCACGGCCCGGGACACCTACGAGCTGTCGCTGGGACCGGAGCGGGCCGGGAAGGTGCCACTCGCCTCCCTCGGTCTGCTGCACGAGGCGGACCTGGACAAACCGGCCGGACAGCTGTCGGTCGGACAGCGCCGCCGGCTCGCGCTGGCCCTCCTGGTGGCCCGGCCGCCCCAGCTGCTGCTGCTCGACGAGCCCACCAACCACCTCTCCCCCCGCCTGTGCGACGAGCTGGAGGCGGCGCTGGGCACCGGGCCGGGTGCGGTCGTGGCCGCGAGCCACGACCGCTGGCTGCGCCGGCGGTGGCAGGGCCGTGAACTGCGGCTGTGACCGGGCCAGGGGCAGCACACGATCACCCCCTCCCGGATGAGCACCACCCAGAACGGTGACAATCCTTGCGGTACGGAGCAGTCACCCGTCAAGATGGTGATGTGAATCTTAACCATGTCTTCGTATGCGGGAACCCGGCCCTCGACTTCGCGGCCACCCTCCGCGCCCGGCGCTCGGCCCGGTTCGAGATGTTCGTGTCGCCGGAGCGGCTCAACGCCTGGTACCTGGAGTCCGGACTCGTGGACACGATCACGCCCGGCAAGGAGGACGACGTCCGCGAGGCGACCACGGTGCGCGAGGCCGTCTACCGGCTCATCACCAACCGCCGTCTCGGCGAGGAGTACGACCGGGAAGCGCTCGCCGTGGTCAACGGAGCCGCGCGCAAGACCCCCGTGACGCCGCAGCTCACCCTGACCGGCCGGCACACCGAGGCGACCCCCGAGCAGGCCCTGGCCACCGTCGCCCGGCAGGCGGTCGAACTGCTCAGCGGCCCGGACGTCCCACTGCTGAAGGAGTGCGGCAACCCCGAGTGCACGCGCGTCTACATCGACCGCTCCCGGGGCATGCGGCGGCAGTGGTGCGGCATGGAGTCCTGCGGCAACAAGATCAAGGCTGCCGCCTACCGCGCCCGCAAGAAGACCACGCCCGCGGTGACCGTGCACTGACCCCCTGCTCCAGGGGGTCACACGCACCGCTGCGCCCCCGAGTGAACATGCACGGAATACCGTCCAGCGTTGACACCTGTCTACACGGGCCCTCGGCGTGGGTACCATGCGCAACGTCATCCACATCGAGGGAGTGAACGGTTGTGACCAGCCAATCAGCCGACACGCTCCGATCGCGGTACGTAACACAAGCCGCTTCGGACCTGAAAGAGAACCGCCGGCGACAGCAGGAACTGGCGGAGAAGATCGCGATGTTGAAGCAGGAGGAAGCCCTCCTGGCGGACATCCTGAACCTCGCGCAGCGGTACGAGGATTCCGCGGACCCGTCGCGTCTGCCCGAACAGGCGCAGGACGAGCCCGTCGTCACGAAAGCGAAGCCAGCGCCCACGGGAGCCGCGTCGCGGCGCCCGGCGCCGGCCAAGGCCGCTCCGGCGGGCAAGGCGGCGAAGGCCGGCGCACAGGAGAAGTCGCACCAGCCTCTGCTCGGCAACCTCCTGGCGGATCTGCTCGGCAACCACAACGAGCCGCGCCTGGCGAAGGAGTTGCGCGAGGAGCTCCTGGAGAAGCACCCGGACCGCACCCCGACACCACAGGTGGTGCGGAACACCCTCGAGTCCCTCGTCGCCAAGGGACGCATCCAGCGTCTCAAGCAGCAGCGTTCCGTCATGTACACCCTCGTGAAGCCGACAGGCGGCGAGGAGACGGCCGACTGACCCTTCGTCAGGGGAAGCTCGAAACCGCCGGACCGCACCCCGACAGCACCACACTCCTCCCGCAGGTGGTCGTGCCCGGAGTCGGGGGCGGGACCCGCGGTCAGGGGTGGCTCAGGCCGCGGCGCGGGCGTCGACGGTGACGGGGATGTTGCCGCGCGTGGCCTTGGAGTAAGGGCAGACAAGCGCCACCCGGCCGAACACGTTTCCGCGTTACCAGTCAAGGCGGTGGCGAAATCACGACAGCCCTCCCATCACCTGCCAAGGCGGTGATTGGGGGCTTTCCGCTGACTTACAGCCCCAGATCGAGGGCCAGGCACGAGTAGTACTTCCAGGAGCCCGCGGGGTCATAGGAGGCATTGATCCCTCCACTCGGCGCGGCCTCCACCTCTTCGGCCATGTCCTCGAAGCGGATGCGCTCGGGGAGCCTGCCGTAGCGCGCGTGGCGCGCCGCCGCGTCGGCGTCCATCGCGAGGTCCTTGTTCATGACCGTTCTCCACTTCGTCGACCACGGATCGCGTCCCGCTTGTCACCTCGGGCGACTTTCAGCATGCACCCCTAGGCGTCACCAGTCAAGGCGGTGACGAGTTGCGGGAGCACATGTGCGTGGCCGGTATCACATGTCGCCCGACGGGATCAACGGCCTTGGCGCGTCCTGATGCGCCTACGGCCAACGTCTCGCTGACCTCGGGGTGTTCGCACGCGCCCCGGCCGAAAAACGGCCCACCCTGCGCGAGGCGTCACTCGGTTCGGCGGCGGACTGCTGAGAGGAGGCGTCGCATGCCGACCACGTGCCCACCCGTCCCGATGACGAGCCGTCGGTAGAGGCCGCCGGCCAGACCGGGAAAGGCGGCTCGGCTTTCGGCACGCAGGCGCGATCGCCCCGGGCTGACGTGTTCGAGGCGGAAGATCAGGGCGTAGGACGAGAAACGATGGCGCCCCTGGAGGACCAGCTCCCGCCCCGGGACCGCAGCCGCCACCCGCCAACCGGGAAGCGTCGAGCCTTCGGCAAGGGGGCGTGGCCCGGACGCTGCGCGATCGGCGCACCCCACCAGTTTCACGTAACCGGCCACGCCAGGGCCCGAGAACGACCCGTCCAGAGTTTCGGCCAGACCGCGCCAGACCTCGTCGGTCTCCGCTGCGATGACCGTCGTGTGCTCATCGATGTACGGCAACGAAGCGATCTGCATCAAAGCCTCCATGAGGTTCCCTCAGGGGTGGGAGAGACGAGCTGATCACACCACTGCTCACCGGGAACCGGTAGGTGGCGGGAATGAGGGCTGAGGGTGGACCAGCGTGATATCCGCCGGGATCTTCTCCTACGCCATCCGGCCCGTCCCCGCCACCCACAAGTCCGGATTCGCCGAGTGCCTCAACCGGGCTACGCTGGTAACAAGCGCCTCACGAAGGCAAGGGCCTGCCCGCCCAGGGAGAGGCTCGGCGGCGTTCAGGCCACGTCGGCCCAGCTGGTAGGGCGTGATGTCCGTGCGGGGCGAGGCAGGATCCATCAAGCGACCCGAAAGGGAAGAGATGATCGATCATGTCGACGAGCGACATCGCCCTGACCGCCCCGAACCAGTTTGTTGAGGCATCCAACGGGGTGAAATACGCCTACCGGCGGTTCGGCACTCCCTCCCCCGGCGTGCTCCCG
Source organism: Streptomyces sp. NPDC097640 (assembly GCF_040302705.1). Classification (NCBI taxonomy): domain Bacteria; kingdom Bacillati; phylum Actinomycetota; class Actinomycetes; order Kitasatosporales; family Streptomycetaceae; genus Streptomyces; species Streptomyces sp. NPDC097640. The sequence goes on along the minus strand of NZ_JBEOSB010000001.1, from coordinate 280,959 downwards.
CTGGTGATGTTTCAGCACTTCCGCGGCAACCTGGACAACTGGGATCCGCTGCTGCTCGGCGCCCTCGCGTCCGGCCGGGAGGTCATCCCGGTCGACAACGCCGGGGTCGGTCTGTCGTCCGGGACGGTGCCGCACACCATCACGGGGATGGCCCGCGACGCCATCGCCTTCATCGACGCGCTCGGGCTGACACGGATCGACCTGCTCGGGTTCTCCATCGGCGGTATGGTCGCCCAGGAACTGACCCTGATCCGCCCCCAGCTGGTCCGCCGGCTCGTGCTGGCCGGCACCGGACCCCAAAGCGGCCAGCTGATGCACGGCTGGATCAACGACGTCCAATACCTCGCCAACGTCGCGGACAATCATCCCGAGGACCTGCTGTCCTTGTTCTTCGAAGTCACCCCGACCAGCCAGCAGAAAGGCCGGGAGTTCCTGGAGCGGCGCGCCTCCCGCACATCGGACCACGACAAGCCCGCCGGTTTGCAGGCCCGCGACGCCCAGATGGACGCCATCACCCAATGGGGCATCCCCGCACCGTCCCGGCTGCACCGGCTGGCCGGGATCACCCAGCCGGTCCTGATCGCCAACGGCGACAACGACATCATGATCCCGACCGGAAACTCCTGGCTGATGGCACAGCATCTGCCCAACGCACGTGTCCGGATCTACCCCGACTCCGGCCACGGCTTCCTCTTCCAGTGGCCCGAGGAGTTCGCCAAGCTGGTGCACAGCTTCCTGTCCGGGGCCGGCGAGGAGAAGGCCCCGTGATGGACACGACCGACCGGCTACGGGTGACCGCGCTGCGGGCGCTGCTGTGGTGGCTCGGGCATGGACTGGTGCTGGCGTCGCGGTTGAGCGCACCGGTCCGGTCGCAGATCACACGCAGTCTCACGGTCGAGATCTCCGCCGACGACGGCCCCTCACGGCACTGGGTGTTCGACAGCCAGCGGCGCCGCGTGTCCAGCTCGGCCGGAAGAGCCAGGGCACCCGACTTCGCGGTCCGCTTCGCCGGCAGCGGTCAGGCGCTTCGTCATCTGACATCGCCGGATGGGATCGACCGCATCATGCGCGGCCGGATGCACGGGACCGTCCGGGTCGAGGGAAACCATCTGATCCTCTTCTGGTTCCGCGGCCTGATGCGTCAGCTGGTGCCCATCGGCGGGGCGGGTCCTCCCCGGCAGGCCCTGCCGGGCGCGTACGTGGCACACGATCCGGCCTCGAACGGTGTCGAGCAGATCACGATCGAGCCGGCTGTACGGCAGCTGGATCCACTCTGGACCGATGCCTGGAACGCGCGGGCCAAACTGTGGATCGTGCGGGGGGCGAACGGCGAACCGTTGCGGGAGCCGTGATGAGCCCGCGCGCCGAGACCTCCGAGGAGGGAACGCCGATGGCCGCGCTGAACGACCGTGCGCTCGGCTGGCTGCGGTTCATGTGGGACAAGGCGACCACCCCGGACGACTGGAGCGACCAGGGCGAACCGCATCCGTGGTGGGACCGCTACACCGCGCCGCCCATGTGCGCCTTCCCCCGATTCGACCTGCACTACATGGCGTACGCCCTTCCGGTCATGCTCGAAGCGACGCCGGCGTGGCGGGAGGTCTACACCCGGATCGCCGACGAACTCATCCGCCGCTATGTCTCGTTCTGGGGCGCGGTCGACTGGTGCACACTGATCGGCCCTGATCCCGGTGTGGACCGCTACCCGCCCGAGTGGCTGACCTTCATCCCGGAACCGCTTCGCGGCCGCTACCCACCACCAGGATGGACGGGAAACGGGGTCGAGCCATGGGGGCTCCAGCCGGACCCGGTGGGCGCCGACGGCAATGTGTTCTACCGGGGCTGGCTGAACCTGCTCCTCGGGATACGCCGCTACGTTTCCGGAGAGGCCGGCGAGCGCGAACCCCTCCACATCACCGGGTACCAGAACCGCCAGTTCACCTGGACCCACGCACGGATCGCGGAACTCATCTCCGCCCAGTTCCGTACCCGCCCGCAGGGCCCGCACTGCGAGAACACCAAGATCTGGCCGTTCTGCGTCAGCGCCGCCGGGCTCGGGCTGAAACTCTACGACTCACTGCTCCGAACCACCCTGCACGAGCCGTTCCCGCACTGGGTCGACTACGTCCGCCGGCACTACATGAGCCTGACCCGCACCGGCGAGCTGCGCACCTTCGCGCTCTACTACGACCCGATGGAGCAACGCCTCCACACCCTGCCCGGGCCCTCGGTGGCCCACGGGGTGTTCCCCTGCCTGCTGTATCTGTACCCGCAGGACCGCGAGTTCGCTCTGTGGACCTACGAGCTGGCGATGCGGCGACTCGGCTGGAACAACCCGGATCTGCCGCTGAGCAAGCTCCACCCCGACCCCAACCACCTCAGCACGGCCATGTGGATGGCACACGAGGTGGAGGACACCGCCACCGAAGACCGCATCCGGGATTTCGTCGAGCGTGAATACCAGCCCCGGTTCTTCGGCGAGGAGAACGACCGATTCGCGTTCTGGTTCGGCTACGACTCCACCTGGCCGCGCGGGCAAGTCAACGCCACCCTGATGCTCGCCGAGAGCGGCAGCCCGGGAGCGTGGTGGCGGATCTTCAACGAACCCCGGCTCGCGTCGGCATCGGAACCGCAGCTCCGCGGCGTCGACTACCCCGACATCGGCATCCGCCACGCCCGGAACGACATGGCCCACCACGTCCTCAGCATCGAGACCACGGCCGCCACGCCCTCACGGCGAGGACATCCCACCAGCTTCACCATCGACCGGCTCCCCAGCCCCGCCGAGGCATCGGTCACCGTCGACGGCCGGGACTCGGCCGGCTGGGACGTCACTGACGGCGACTCCATACGAGTCCACCTGGACATCGGCGACCACCGGATCCGCGTCGCCTTCCCGGGCGGCGGCTCCCGGTAAAGCGGTTCCCGGACATATAGGGTGCCGCCATGACGCCCGCGTCCGCTTTCGCAACGCCGCTCATCGAACTTCTCGGCCTGGCATACCCACCCGTCGCCATCACCTTCGGCACAGAACCCGCCACCTCCAGCGGCGAGAGGCTCCCAGCCCAGCCGGCAGGCTGCTGCTTCTGGGAACCCGCCCAGCGCCGCCCCCTCGACACGCACGCCGCGGACCACGCCAACTGTAGTACCGGAAGCTACACGCACGGCCTGACCGACCTGGCCGCTGCCGCCTCAGGGTCCGACACCGCCGCCCTGGTCAGCAGTGGTTGGATCACGCCGGCGGACCTCACCTCCGTCGCACACCTGCCGATCCGGCCGACGTCGATCCGCTACGAACCGCTCACCGACGTGACCAGCCCGGACGTCGTGCTCGTCCGGCTGTCGCCGTCCTCGCTCATGACCCTCCACGGCGCATGTCCGGACCTGCGGCTCGCCACCAGGCCACAATGCCAGATCATTCCGCTGGCCTACGGCGGCCAGGTCGCGGTCAGCCCTGGATGCGCCATCAGCCGGGCCCGCACCGGGCTGCCGGCCGAAGAGATGACCTGTGCGCTGCCCGCCGGGAGCCTTCCCGCGGTCATCGACCGCCTGCGGCAGGCCGTAGCCGCCGACCGGGCGGCCGTCGACTATGCCACCACCGACCGCCGGCGCTTCGAGCCACTGGACTGACATGTGTGAGCTGCTCGCCAACGCCATCGCGGCCCATGGCGGGATCGGACGCTGGCAGGAGCTGGCCGAGGCGCGAGCCACGATTGTCAGCGGCGGCCTTCTGTTCGACGTAAAGGGCCTGCCGCAGGATCCCGCGCCCCGCGAGATGACCGTCCGACTGCACGAGGAACACGCCTCGGTGCGGCCCTTCGGCTCTCCCGATCAGAGGACCGACTTCACACGGTCTGGCGCGGACTGCGGGCCGCCTTCCCGAGCTATATCGCCAGCCACAGCACCCACCAGGACTTCTACTTCGGCCCCGACCACCGGCTGCGGCGCCACGACTACCACGTCGACGTGGCCGGCGGATTCGCCACCGCACAGTATGTCCACGACTGCGTAGAAGCGGACGGCATCGTACTGCCGACCAGACGCCGGGCATACCGCCGCGACACCGACGGCCGCCCCATCATGACGCAGCTCATGGTTTCGATCGACCTCAGCGACGTCACCTTCAGCTGAGAATCTTGTTTCGCTTGGCACACTATTTATTCCGACGGAGCATCAGGAGTGCTTCGAGGCGGTCGGCCGCTGCCACGCTTCCGCCTGCCGTCCGGAACGAGCGGCTTACCGCCCGCGCCGCCGCGCGGTGCCCCGACGCCTCGTCCAGGACCGTGTCGACGGCGTCGGCGATCCGCCGCGCGTCGGCGCGGCCGAAGCGCAGCCTGACGCCCGCGCCCGCGTCGGTGACCTGGCCCGCGACGATGGGCTGGTCGTCCCTGATGGGTGCGACCACCAGCGGGACGCCGTGCCACAGGGCCTCGCAGACGGTGTTGTGCCCGGCATGACAGACGACGGCGTCGACGCGGGCGAGCAGCGGCAGTTGGGGAATGTGCGGGCGCAGCAGGATGTTCTCGCCCGTTCTGGTCACGCTGCCGGCGGGGTCGACGACGACGGCGCGTACCCCGGCCATGCCGGACAACGCCTGGACCGCGGCGTTCAGGAACGGCGCGCTCGCGTCCGCGTTCGCGGTGCCGAGGCTGACCAGGACGGTGCGCTCCGCTCCCGCCAGCCACTGCCAGGGAAAGTCCGCGGACGGCGGGCGGTCGGTGACGGACGGGCCGACCAGCCAGACGTGTCCGGGCAGTTCGACCGGGCCCAGGAGCGCGCGTGTGGTGTAGGCGAGCACGCCGTGCGGGGACATCCTCGGATCGGCCGTGCCCCTGCCGTCCGCGATCCGGCCGCGCAGCGCCTCCAGCAGCCCGTCCAGCCAGGCCGCCACCTTGGGCATCCCCGCGAGCGGGTCGACCAGCTCGGCCGAGGTGGTCGCGGAGGTGACCCAGGTCAGGCCGAGCGACTCGGCGACCATGCCGCCGGCGACGGTCTGCTGGTCGGCGATCACGAGGTCCGGGCCGAACTCCTCGATGGCCTCCCGTGTCGGGGGAGCCATGTGGTCCGCCAGCGGGATCAGGAAGCTCTCCCACAGGAACCGGAAGGCCGCGGGTCCCTTCAGTTCGGCGGTCCGATCGGCGATCTTGGTGGCGCGGTCCGGCACCAGGTGGGGCCGCACACAGGGGTACACATGCGCCTCGGGTCCGGCCAGGCGGCGCACCAGGTCGGCCGGGCCCGCCCAGGCGATGTCGTGGCCCCGCGCGGCGAGCGCGGCGGCCGTGCCGACCGCCGGGTTGATGTGGCCGACCAGGGGCGGCACGACAAACAGGAACCGGCTCATCGAACCCCCTTCGCGGGGGTGTGGATGTCGTCGTGGGTGTCGTCGTGGATGTCGTCTTCCAGCCATTCCAGCAGCAGTTCGGCCGTCTCCCTGGTCCGCTCCACGAGCACCGAGTGTCCCTGATCGGGCAGGACGACGGTGCGGCAGTGGCCGAGGGTGGCGGCCAGGTGGCTCGCCTGGGCGGCGAGTTTGGAGTCGGCGCCGAAGACGGCGAAGACGGGGCAGCGGATGTCGGCGAGCCCGTCGTCCAGGACCCGGCTGCGCGGAATGTCCTCGCTCAGCGTGGTGGCGTCCAGGATGTCCCCGGCGAGTTGGAACGGGCGCGCGTTGCGCTCGGGGTCCTCGGCGAGCCAGGTGCGCACCTCCTTGACCACCAGGCCGCCTTCCTCGCCGGTCAGGCCCTCGGCCATCTTCTCGGCCCACGACTTCACCGGCGGCTCGGACTCGATCGCGATGACGGACCGGACGCGATCGGGGCGGGCGGCGGCCAGCCCGTAGGCGATGGCCCCGCCGAAGGAGTTGCCCACGACGTGGGCCGGGCGGTCCTCCCCGAGGGCGTCGAGGAGCCCGTCGAGGTCCGCCACGAAGTCCTCGAGGCGGTAGCCCGTGGCGGGGCGGCCGGTCCGCCCGTGCCCCCGCAGGTCGTACATGAGGACGTCCATCCCCCGCTCGGCGAAGGCGGGGCCGAGGGAGAAGTAGTAGCTCGCCAGGCTGTCGATGAGCAGGCCGTGGACGAGCACCACCAGGGGCGGCGGCCCGTCGGCCGGCGGCCCGGCCGCGGTCATGCGCTGCACGTGGACGTCCAGTTCACCGACGCGGATCTTCGCCATCCTCAGACCGCCTCGGCCGCGGGCTCGGCGGGAAGGGACGCCACGACGTGGCGCACCAGGTCGCCGACGGTCAGCGCGATGAGCTCCTCGAGGCCGCGGTCCGCGATGAAGGCGGCGAAGTTGACGGTGTCGCCGTAGTGTTCACGCAGCGCCGCGGTGAGCGTGACCAGGTCGATGCTCTCCAGTTGGAGGTCGTCGTGGAACAGGGTGTCCATGGTGATCTCGGCGTCGTCGAGCCCGTACTCGCCGAGGACCTCGCGCAGCATGCCCGTCACCTCGTCCAGCACGGTCTGCTCGGCCGGAGTGGGGCGTCCGGCTCCGTGGGCTTCAGCGGTCATCTTCGCTCTCCTCCTCGTGGGTGGCCATCCAGCCCACGACGTAGTTCCTGGGGGGCAGTCCGGGCGGGTTGCCGACCGCTCTGTGCTGGACGTGGTACGTGCCACCGCCGGTGCTGACGGTGAGGGTCGTATCGGTGGCGGCGGTGATCTCACAGCTCTCGGGGCCGCGGGCCTTGGCGACGGCTTGCCCGGCGACCCGGAAGCGGGTGAGCCACAGGGCCTCGGGTTCACCGGTGTCGCGGACAAGGGAGCCGAGCAGGTCCCGCTCCCGGGTGCCGAGTGCGGCCTCGAAGGTCCCGCCCGGGCGCTCGGTGACCTCCTCGATGTCGATGCCGCAGGGGCCCGTCCTGGCGATCGCGACCGCGGCCTCCGCCCGGTGCGCGCAGGAGACGTGCAGGTCGGGGAGGGTGCGGCCGTAGGCGCCCGTGACGTGGGGGCGTCCGGCGGGGTCGTTCGCGACCCGCACTTCGGCGGGGAAGATCCCGCCGCTCCCGGCGTCCCACATCCGCCGCCGGACGGCGTCCTTGACCGCGATCCGGCCGAGCAGCCACTGGCGCCGGCCCCGGGGAGCGTATGTCTCGTAGGCGGTACGTTCCTCGCCGGCCAGCATGTTGCGCATGATCAGTTCGCGGGTGGCCAGGTCGGGCCACCGCTCGTGGACCAGGACCCAGCCGCCGTCCTGGGGCTCGGAAAGGGTGTGGTGCTCCGGTTCGCGGTCCACCCGGCGGACCTGCGGATCACTGTCGAAACGGCGGTCGCGCCAGCCGCTGAACTCCGCCCAGACACGGCCTCGATGAACCAGCTGCATATCGGCTTCGAGCGTGGTCTCGGTGACGGAGACGATGCGGATCAGACAGTCCAGCCGATCGCCCGGCGCGGGGGGCGGGCCGTGGAAACGGATCTCCCGCATGCCGACGGGGAAGACGGTCGTGCGCGTGGATCGCTGCGACATGATCCAATAGCCGAGCAGCTGGCCCACGTTGTCCAGCAGCGCTCCGGGGGCGGGCGGGGTGGTGAGGACTCCCCGCACATGCGCGTCGCCGATCGCGGTCAGCTCGGTCACGCCCTGGAAGCTCGGGCCGTGGAACATCCAGCGCCGGGTGTACAGCTCGCGGGCGGTCAGATCGCCGGGGCGCTCCTGCTCCGGCGGGAAGGTCCACGGGCCGGGTGGGTGCCGGTCGTGGCCGCGTGCGAGCTCGACGGTGGCGCGGGCGTACGGGCCGAGGGTGGCCGTCACCCGGGCCGTGCCCGCGGGATGCGGGGGCGCGGGGGTGACGTGGACGGGGATGTCGACCGTGGGGACGGCGGTGATCCACTGGTTGAGCCGGACGTCGTGGACGGCCACCGCACGCAGGCCGGGGGCGGCCCGTTCGGCGAAGTCCATGAGGTGTCCGATGACCGTGGTGCCGGGTACGACCGGCCAGCGGTCGGCCGTGTCGGCCTGCGGCGGCTGTTTGAAGAAGCAATGGTCGAGCAGGTACGGCATGGTGTCGACGGAGATCCGCAGCGAGGTGTGCAGCTCACCGGGCGGCGGCGTGGCGGGCGGGACCTGACGTGCGTACGCGGTGGCCCTGGGCGCGGTGGGGGCGGCGACCGCCCGGGAGGCGTCGCGGCGGCCCGCGCCGAGGACGTCCGCCGCGAGCGCCGCGGTGTCGTCGAGCAGCGCCGCGAACTCGGCGGCCAGCGGGTCCCGGTCGCCGAGGACGTCGAGGGCGTCGTGGGCCGAGGGCCGTGCGCTGCCGGCCGCCCGGCGCGGCGGGGTCAGGGCCGCGCCGACCGCGGTGCGGGTGGGTTCGTCGAGGGAGATCAGCGCCCCGCCCAGGTCGAGCCGGACCGGGCGGTACGCGGCCTTGCGCGCCCGGGTGGCCGTCGGGTGGAGCACGCCCTGGTCCGCCCTGGCTCCGTCGGCCCAGAGCGCGGTGGCCACGCGGCGCAGTTGGGGAAGGCCGGAGCGGTGCGCCGAATGGGCGGGAACCACGAGGTGATCGCGGCCCCGCAGGGTGTCCGCGATCAGTGATCCGAGCTGGCCGGCGCCGAGTTGGACGAAGGCGCGGAAGCCCGCCGCGTACATGGCCTCGATCAGCTGCCGGAAGCGGACCGGTTCCAGGAGGTGGCGGATGAACAGGTCGTGTACCGCCTCCGGTCGCGAGGGGTACTCGCCGCACGTGGTCGCGGACCAGACCGGCAGCTTCGCGGGGTGCAGCGTGTAGGCCTCCGCCGCCTTGCGTATCGGGCCCAGCGCGGGCCGGAGCATGGGGGTGTGAAAGCCCGAGCGGAACGGCAGGATCTGCGAGATCACGCCCTGCCCGCGGAAGCGGGCGACGAACTCCTCGACCGCTTCCGACGGGCCGCAGATCATGGACTGGCTGGGGGCGTTGTCATGCGAGAGCACGACCCTCGTCTGTCCCCGGAGAGCTTCCACGACGCGGTCGGCGGGCGCGCCGATCACCGCGAAGGCCAGGCCCGGCACGCGCAGCGCGTCGGGGTCGAACGAGGCGAGGAAGGCGTCGACCTCGTCCTCGGCGTGGATGCCGGCGGCGGCCATGGCGGTCCACTCGCCGAGGCTGTGTCCGGCGAGCGCGTCGGGCACGACACCCATCCGCTCCAGCGCGGCGTGCAGGAGGCGGCCGAGCTGGAAGACACCGGTGCCCTGGCGGCCGACATCGCCGACCGTGACATCGGTGCCGGACAGCGACCATGGCAGGCCGAAGTGTCGGGCGACGTCGTCGCAGTTGGGTTCGAAGTCGGCTTCGAGGCCGGGGAAGACGAAGGCGAGTCGGCCGCCTGCGTCGCCCAGCAGTGGCTCGGGGACGAACCACACGTCGCTCCTGCCGCGCCACGGTCTGCCCCGGTCGACCGCCTTACGAGCGAGCGCGAGCCGCCCCGCGGTCGGATCCACCACGCCGAGCCGGACGGGGCCGACGGGCTCGGGTCCGGTCCCGTCGGCCGCGGTGGCGCGGAGGGTGGCGTCGTCGCGGTCCAGCAGCCGGGCCAGTTCGGCGGGGGTCGCCGCGGCCAGCCGCAGCACCCGCTCGGGCTCGCGCAGCACGGCCGCGGGGCCGAGCGGGCCGGCGGGGCCGGTCGGAGCGGCGGGGCCGGTCGGGGCGGTGCGGGGCTGTTCCAGGACGACATGGGCGTTGATGCCGCCGAACCCGAAGGCGTTGACCGCGGCACGGCGCACGGGGCCGTGGACGTCGGGCTCCCAGGGAACGGCGGCGTCCACGGTGGTGAAACGGGTGCGGGCGAGCGCCGGGTGCGGGTCGTCGCAGTGCAGGGTCGGCGGGAGGACGCCGTGGTGCACGGCGAGCGCCGCCTTGATGAGCCCGGCGATCCCGGCGGCCGGCATGGTGTGGCCGATCATCGACTTGACCGAGCCGATCACGCCACGGGGCGCGTCCCCCGGCGGGCCGAAGACCGCCGCGACGGTCTCCAGTTCCGCGCTGTCCCCCGCCGGGGTGGCGGTGCCGTGGGCCTCGAGCAGCCCCACGGCACCGGGCTCGGCGGGATCCCGGCCGGCCCGGCGCCATGCCTGACGGATCGCCTCGGCCTGGCCCGCGGAGTCCGGGCTGAGCAGGCCGCCGGTGCGGCCGTCTCCCGCGACCCCGGTGCCGGTGATCACGGCGTAGATCCGGTCGCCGTCGCGCTCGGCGTCGGCGAGCCGCTTGAGCACCACCACGCCGGTGCCCTCGCCGATGAGCACTCCGTCGGCGTGCCGGTGGAACGGGCGGATGCGCTGGCTCCGGGACAGGGCTCCGAGTTGGGAGAACACGCTCCACAGCGTGATGTCGTGGCAGTGGTGGACTCCCCCGGCCAGGACGACGTCGCAGCGGCCGGTCTCCAGCTCACGGGCCGCGTGGTCGACCGCGATGAGCGATGAGGCGCATGCGGCGTCCACCGTGTAGGCCGGACCGCGCAGGTCCAGGCGGTTGGCGAGCCGGGAGGCGGCCAGGTTGGGCACCAGGCCGATGGCCGACTCCGGGGCCTCGGGCCCGAGTTGCTCGGTGAAGGCGCGGCGCACTTCCTCGAGGCGCCGCTCCCCGAGGTCCGGCAGGAGTTCCCGCAGCGTGTGCACGAGCTGGCCCGCGGTGCGCACCCGCTGGTCGAGGCGGACCAGGCCGGGCGTGAGGTAGCCGCCGCGGCCGAGGATCACCCCGGCGCGGCGCCGGTCGGTGAAGAGCCCGTCGGCGTCGCCGGCGTCCTGGACCGCCTGGGACGCCACCCGCAGCGCGAGCAACTGGTCGGGCTCGGTGGCCCGTACGGACGCGGGCATGATGCCGAAGGCGCTGACGTCGACGTCGGCGAGCTCGTCGACGAACCCTCCGCGCCGACAGTAGACGCGGTCGGCGCGGCGTTCGGCGTACGGGGCGTAGTACGCGGTGTCCCAGCGGCCCGCGGGGACGTCGGTGATGGCGTCCGTCCCCTGGACGAGGTTGTGCCAGTAGGTGTCGAGGTCGGGGGCGCCGGGGAAGAGCGCCGACATGCCGACGACGGCGATCGGACAGGGTTCGGCCATCGCCGCCGTCACCACCCCGACGCGGTGTAGACGACGGCGGTGTCCTCCTGCGGCCCCCAGGCCAGTTCGCGCAGCAGGCTGATGGCGCCCTCGTCGGGGTCGATGAGGCGGATGCCGCGTTCTGCGTAGACGCGCATCAGTTCCGGGGTGACCATGCCGTTGTTGGTGCCGGTGGGCGCCCATGGGCCCCAGTGCACGGTCAGGCCCCGGCGGCCGGTGGCGTCGGACCAGTCGCGGCCGATCTCTTCGAGGGCGTCGTTGGCGGCGGCGTAGTCGGTCTGTCCGCGGTTGCCCAGGGTGGCCGCGATGCTGCCGAACAGCACCGCGAAGCGGGGGCCGTGGGGGAGCCCGCTGACGGCGTCGAGCACGGTCCTGGCGCCGTCGGTCTTGGTGCTGAAGACGCGCTGGAACGACTCCGGGGACTTCTCGGCGAACAGCTTGTCCTCGATCACGCCCGCCGCGTAGACGATTCCGTCGAGCCTGCCGTGTTCGGCGTGCACGTTCTTCACGGCGCGGTGTACGGCCTCGGTGTCCAGCACGTCCACGCAGTGGTAGCGCGCGGGGCTGCCCAGCCGGGTGAGCCGGCGAACCGTGTCGCGGACCTCCCGCTCGGCCCGGATCCTGCCGATCTCCCGCTCGACCCGGCCCGGGGTTGTCAGGCCGCCCGCGATGAGCGCGGCTCGCAGGTCGGCGTCGGAGGTGGCGGCTGTCGCGAGGGCCTCTTCCGGGGAGGGCACCGGGGTGCGGCCGAAGAGTTCCAGGCGGCAGCGGGCGGCGGTGGCGAGCGTGGTGGCGAACCGGGCGGCGATGCCCCGCGCGCCGCCGACGAGGAGCACCACCGATTCGTGGTCGAGTCCGCAGGCCGCGGCCTCCGCGGCGCCGTCGTCGGAGGGTCCGGCTCCGGCCGTGCCCAGGGTTCCGCGGTCGGTCTCGGTCATCCGCAGCCCGCGCCGGGTGCTCGCCGTGCGCAGCACGACCGGCTCGCGGTCGACGGAGGTCAGCTCCGCGGCGATCGCGTCGGCCGCGGTGGACGGGGCCGTTCCGGCGGGCTGCTCGACGACGCGGGCGATGGTCCGCGGGTACTCCCGGGACAGCGAGCGGAAGAGTCCGCGCAGTCCCTCCGCTGCTCCGGCGACCAGCATCCAGCGTGGTCCGGCCGCCAGGGCGGACCGGTAGAGGGGGACGGCGCCGGGAAGCACCGGCTCGGGGGCCGGGCCGCTGTCCGGGGAGATCAGGTGGATCAGGCCGTCGAAGCGGCCGCCGTCGGGTATCCCGGTGGCGGTCACCGCTCGGGCGCCGTATGAGCCGAGCCGCTCGGTGACGGACACGGCGAGCGGGCCCTCGCCGAGGATCAGGAAGGTGCGTCCGGCGAGTTCGGTGGGGGCCAGGGTGGCGGGCGCGAGGTCGAACTCCGTCATCACCAGGCGCTTCGGGGTCGTGACGACGGGTTCGGTGTCGGGGGCGCGGGTGGCGGAGCCGTCATCCGGGGACTCCGGGGACTCCGCGGACTCCGGGGACTCCGGGGACTCGGGGGCCACGGTCTCGGTCTCGGTCCGTGGGTTGTCGTCCTGCCGTGCGGCGGCGATCAGTTCGGCGATGCCCGCCGCCGTACGCGCCTTGGCCAGCCGCTCCAGGCCAGCGTCGTCGGTGGCGGGCAGGGCGAGCCGCTGGGCGAGCTGTCCGGCGATCTCGGCGCGCTTGATGGAGTCGACGCTCAGGTCGGCCTCCAGGTCCAGGTCGGGTTCGATCATGTCCGCCGGGTAGCCGGTGCGCTCGCCGATCACGTCCAGGACGACCGCGAGGACGGAGTCCCCGGCCGACTCGGCCGGCGCCGGGTCCGGCGCGGGCTCGGGCGCGCGCTCGGGAGCGGCGGGTGCGGCAAGCGCGGGAAGGGCCGTAGCGGTCACCTCGCGGGGTACGTACTCCATGGCCGGCGGCCCGGGGCGGAGGCCGGATCCGGTGCCGAGGTAGCCGAGCAGGACATCGCGCTGGGCGTTGATCAGTTCCCGACTTGTGCGGAGGAATTCCCTGACCAGGGCCTCGCCGCCGGTCCCCGTCGGGACATGGGCGGGGTCGGCGTGGAGTGGCTGTCCATGGTCTCCATGGCTGTCGGGACGGGTGGTCACCAGGGCCTCCGGGATGCGCTGGGCGGGGTGCAGGGCTGTGGCGGGGATGGCGCCGTCGGCGGTGCGGATGAGGTGGCCGTCGACGGTCCAGCCCGCGCGTCGGCGGCGGGGGGCGTGGGCCGCGTCGATCGCGTCACGGCCCTGGAACAGCCAGCCGGTGCGTACGTCGGCCCCCGCCGCGGCCAGTTCGGCGAGCGCGGAGAGAAAGCCGGTCAGCCCCGTACGGCGCCGGGTCTCCAGGGTGACGGTGCGGTGCGGGCGGTCGCCGAGGATCTCGGTGACCTGTCGGCTGAGCACCGCGCCGGGACCCGCCTCGACGAAGGTCCTGGCGCCGGCCGCGTACATGCCCTCGATCTGCTCGACGAAGCGCACCGGCGCCCCGATCTGGGCGGCCAGTTCGCTGCGTATCCCCTCGGGTCCGGCGGGATACACCCGGGCTGTGCGGTTGGACCACACCGGGATGGACGGCGCTTCGACGGGGACCGAGGCGAGCGTCGCGGCGAGGGTCTCGCCCGCGGCGGCGACCAGGGGGCTGTGGAAGGCGCAGGCCACCGGGATCCGCTGGGCCTTCAGGCCCCGGACACGGAGGCGTTCGACGGCCGCCGACACCTCCCCGGTGGGGCCGGAGATCACCGTCTGACGGGGCGAGTTGCGGTTGGCGACGACCACGGACCCCGCGTAGCCGGCCTCCTCGAGGTGTGCGGTGACGTCCGGTGCCGAGGCGGCGACGGCGGCCATGGTGCCGGGGTCGCCGGCGCCGGTGGCGGCGACGACGGACTCGGCGCGCGCCCTGCTGCACCACAGCAGTTCCTCGGGGCCGAGCACACCGGCCGCGGCGAGTGCGACGAGTTCGCCGTAGCTGTGTCCGGCCGTCATCGCCGGGCGGACACCGACCCGGCCGAGCAGGTGGTGGGCGGCGAGTCCGGTGATGCCGAGCGCGGGCTGGGCCACGCGGGTGTCGGTGACGCGATCGGCCTGGCTCTGCCGTCCGGCCTCGTCGAAGGCGGCGGGCGGGTGGAGGATCGCCGCGGCGGACTCGTCGAGGCGCAGGAAGCGCTGGAGTTCGGGGAAGGAGACGAAGAGATCGGCGAGCATGCCCGGGCGCTGGCTGCCCTGGCCGGGGAAGAGGAAGGCGATCTCGCCGGGTTCGGTGCCGTCCGCGAGGTGGATGCCGTCGTCCGGGGCGTGTTCCCCGTCGACGGCCCGGCGCAGCGATGCGGAAAGCTCCGGCACGGAGGAGGCCAGCACGGCGATCCAGGTGGGAAGGCCGCGTACGGCCGCGGGGTCGGCGCGGCGGGAGGCGGCCAGGGCGAGGTCCCGCAGCCGGGGCGCTCGGTGGGCGGAGCCGTCGGCCTCGGCGAGGGCGAGGAGGTCACGGGCCGCCTTGGCGGCGGCCTCGTGGTCGGCACCGCGGAAGAGGAACAGTTCGGCGGGCCACTCGTCGCGGGCGTGGACGGGTGGGGCGCCGTCGTCGTGGGCGCGCAGGACGACGTGGAAGTTGGTGCCGCCGAACCCGAAGGCGCTGACCCCGGCGACGCGCTCGGCGGGCGGCACGGGCCAGGGCCTGGCCCCGGTGTGGAAGACGAAGGGGCTGGTGCGCTCGTCCCAGCCTGGGTTCGGGTGCCGCAGGTGCAGCGTGGGGGGTTTGACGGCGTGGTGCAGCGCGAGCGAGGTCTTGATCAGCCCGGCGAGGCCGGCCGCGCATTTGGTGTGGCCGATCTGGGACTTCACCGAGCCGAGGGCGCAGCCGCCTGGGTCGGCGCCGGCCTGGGTGAAGGTCTCGGTGAGGGCGCCCAGTTCGGTGCGGTCGCCGACGACGGTGCCGGTGCCGTGCGCCTCGACCACCCCGACCTCGGCCGGTGAGATCCCGGCGTTGCGGTAGGCCCGGGTGAGCGCGCGGCGCTGGCCGTCGGCGCGCGGTGCGGTCAGGCCGAGGGCCCGGCCGTCGCTGGAGCTGCCGACGCCCTTGATGACCGCGTAGATCCGGTCCCCGTCGCGCTGGGCGTCGGCGAGCCGCTTGAGGACGACGCAGGCCACGCCCTCGCCGAGCGCGATGCCGTCGGCGGAGCGGTCGAAGGGCGCCGAGCGGCCGGAGGGGGACAGGGCGTGCGCCGAGGCGAAGAGCAGGTAGTCGTTGATGCCGTTGTGCAGGTCGGCGCCGCCGCACAGCACCAGGTCGCTGGTGCCGCCCGCCAGCTCCTTGCAGGCCACATCGACCGCTGCGAGGGAGGAGGCGCAGGCGGCGTCGACCGTGTAGTTGGCGCCGCCGAGGTCGAGGCGGTTGGCGATCCGTCCGGCGATGACGTTGGCGAGGATGCCGGGAAAGGAGTCCTCGGTCAGGCCGGGCAGCTGCTCGTCCAGCTCGGGAGGCAGCTGTCCGAGGTAGGAGGGCAGGACCGTACGGAGGGTCATGGCGCTCGACAGGTCACTCCCCGCCTCCGCCCCGAACACCACCGAGGCGCGGCCTCTGTTGAAGGGGCGGTCGGCGTAGCCCGCGTCGGCGAGCGCGCGCCGCGCCACTTCCAGGGCCAGCAGCTGGACGGGCTCGATGCTCGGCAGGGAGGCGGGCGGGATGCCGTAGTCCAGCGGTTCGAAGGGGACCTCGGGCAGGAAGCCGCCCCAGCGCGAGGGGGTGTGCTCCCCCGCCCCGTCCTCGGCGTAGTAGAGGGAGGCGTCCCAGCGCGAGGCGGGCACCTCGGTGACCGCGTCGGCGCCGGACAGCACGTTTCCCCAGAAGGACGCCAGGTCGGGCGCCTGGGGGAACACGCAGGCCATGCCGACGACGGCGACGTCCAGCGGCTCGGGGGCGGCGAGGGGCTCGTCCTCGCCGGTTCCGAGGGCGAGCCTGCGCCGCTCGAGGAAGGTCCGCGCGCCGGTGGTGACCGAGGCGTGCAGCGCGGCGACGGTGGTGACGTCCCACCGCAGGACGGCGACCTGCCCGGCCATGAACATGCCCTGGGAGAACTGACGGTCCTCGCCGACCGCGCGCAGCACCCCGCCGACCCGCTCGATGCCCTTGCTCGCCAGCCGCAACCGCCCCACGTTGAGCCTCTCCAGCCGCTCCCACATCTCGCGGCTGGACACCTCACCGGTGCGCAGTTCCTCCTTGACGGCGGCGAACTCTTCGGTGAAGGGGCTGGGCACACAGCGGGTGGCGTGGCCGGGGGCGGTCTCCAGCAGTTCGGTGTGCTCGGCTTCCCGCATCTGCTCCTGGAACAGCGGCTGTACCGCTCCCGCCGCGACGACCTCCTCGGTGAAGAGGTAGGCGGTGCCCATGAGGAGTCCGACCGCCGCGCCGCGTGCGGCCAGCGGAGCGGTCATGGCGGCGACCATGGCCGCGGACCGCTCGTCGTGCACACCGCCGGCGAACAGCATCTGGAGTTCGGTGGCGGTGTCCCCTCCGGCGGTGGCGAGGAAGTCGTCCACCACGTCGAGCTGTGCCTGCCACAGCGCGAAGCTGGTGCGGGGGCCGACGTGCCCGCCGCACTCGGAGCCCTCGAAGACGAACTTGCGCGCGCCCGCTTCGAGGAACTGGCCGAGCAACCCCGGCGAGGGCACATGCAGAAAGGCCGACACGCCGGCCTTCTCCAGGACCGCCGCCTGTGCGGGACGACCTCCCGCGACGATGGCGTGTGAGGGGCGGATCTCCCGGATGACCTCCAGCTGGGCGTTCTTGATCTCCTCGGCGGCGAAGCCGAGGACGCCGACGCCCCAGGGCGCGTCGCCCAGAGCCGTCCGGGTCTGCTCCAGTACCGCGCGGGTCTGCTCCGCACCGGACAGCGCCAGCGCGATGAACGGCAGCGCTCCCTCGGCGGCGACGGCGGCGGCGAAGGCGGACTGGTCGCTCACCCGGGTCATCGGCCCTTGGACGAGCGGGAGTTCGGTGCCGAGGGCGCGGCTGCCCGCGCTGTCCGGACCGAGTACGGATGTGTCGGTGGCGAGCGAGTCGGCCACGGCGTCGCGTATGCCGCGTATCGCCGCGCCCAGCGTGCCCCAGCGCCGCTGGAAGCGGCGCGGCAGGAAGGCGTCCTGCCCGATCTCCAGCGCCGCCGCGGTGTCGTCCGAGCCCGGGGTGTGCCGCCGCAGCACGCGTCGGCCGCCGGTGACCACGGTCTCCGAGCCGTCGAGTCCGCTCAGCAAGCCGGTGATCTCCGCGGGCAGTTCCGCCTCGGCGAGCAGCGCGGTCTGGGTGTCCAGCACCACTCCGGCGGCCCCGCCCGCGACGGCCGCCGCGGCGGTGTGCGGACCGATGCCGCCGCAACACCACACCGGCAGCGCGTCCGCTTCGTTGGCTTCATCGGCTTCATCGGCTTCGTTCGCGAGCAACTGCTGCAACAGCACAAACGTGCTCAGCTCACCGCACCGGCCGCCGGCCTCGTGGCCGCGGGCGATCAGCCCATGGGCTCCGGCGGCCACGGCGGCCAGGGCCTCGGAGCCGGACGTCACCTCGACGAGCAGGCGTCGCCCGGGGAAGTCGGCGGCGGTCGCCGTAGCACCGGCGGCCAGCACCACGGTGTGGACGCAGGCGGGGAGGTCCTGCGGCGGGAAACCACGGCCATCGGCCAGCCGTACGCCGAATCCGGCGCGCGACCAATCGGCGGCGAGCCCCAACTGCTCACGCGCCGACCGGTCACCGGCCGTGAGATCGAGCACGCCCAGTCCGCCTGCGCGTACGGCGGCCGCGGTGAACCGTGCCGACGCGACACCGAACGGATGCACCGCGAGGACGAGGTCCCTGATCCTCGATGTGCCACCGTCAGTGCTGTTCTGGAGTATTGGCATGGAAAACTCTCCAGGAAACGAGGAAGCGCATGAAGCAAAGCTCAAGAACGACGCAAGTGGCCCGTTATCCGAGATACGCGAAGGCGTGCACGGGAAAAAGGGCAAGATGAGCTGCCATGAGTCAAGCGCCTCGGAAAGGGTGGGGGGTAAGGCGTCCGAGAGCGGGTAGCGGCAGGGACATTACTACGAAGTACAGCCACCGCGCCCGGCTTATTCGGTTACAGCTTGGTGTCGACGGAGCAATGCAGTGATCAGTTCGTTCCACCCCTCCCCCGCATGTCCCCGGACAACACTGTTGAGATTCCCGTTATGCTGCTGGACTCCATATACATATCCCTGGTCGGCTGCCAGGATCACGCCCGAAGGACGAAATAGGCGCCGAGAAACGGTTGACAGGACCGCGCCATCCTTATTACGGTCCGCCGAGTCGACACCCGGGATTTCACCGCGGGTGATCTGATCACGGAACTCCAGGGCCGACGCTTCGGCCGACAGTTCCGCCACTAAGACCGCACCCACACTCCAGGAGTGAAGAATGCGCTCTTTAAGAAATCGCAAACGCCTCACGTCCCTCTCCCTCACGCTGGCCGCCCTCTGTCTGGCGGCCACGGCCACATCAGGTGCGTACGCCGCCGACGCCGAGCCGACGGCGGCGGCCGGCACGTACGTGGCACTGGGCGACTCATACGCCGTCGGGCCCGGCACACGCGTCTACGACAACCCCGACGACCCGTGCCGCCGCGGGCCGTTGACGTACCCCCGGCTGTGGGCACAGCAGCACCCCTCGTACGCCTTTGTGGAGGCGTCGTGCTCCGGGGCCACCACGGCGGAGCTGACAAGCCAGCAGGTGCCGCAGCTCACCGCGGACGCCACGCTGGTGACGGTGCAGGTGGGCGGCAATGACGTCGGCTTCGTCGAGGTGCTGAAGAACTGCATCCTCACCATCGACGACAAGGACTGCGTCGCCGGAGTGGAGGCCGCGAAGGCCGCCGCGACCGGCAATCTGCCGAGCGCGCTGGCGAGCACCTACGCGTCGGTGCGGGCGAAGGCACCCAACGCCAAGGTCGTGGTGGTGGGCTATCCGCGGCTGTACACGATCGGCGGCAGCTGCGGGATCCTCGGGCTGAGCGACACCGAACGTACGGCGCTCAACTCGGCCGCCGACACCCTCGACTCGGTCCTCGCGGAGCAGGCCACGAAGGCCGGGTTCACCTTTCTCGACCCGCGTGCCGCGTTCGACCCGCACACCATCTGCTCGCGCGGCGAGACCTGGGTGACAAGTCTGGAGTGGAGCAAGATCAACGAGTCCTACCACCCCAATCAGGCCGGGCACCGTGACGGATACCTGCCCTTGCTGACCGCCCTCGCGGGCTGACCACGGCGGGCTGTGCGGCGATGCCGGACAGCCCGCTCCTTTCTCGCCGGACCCACCGCCCCGCGAGCCCGGCAACCCCCTCCCGACCCGACGGGCCCCGCGCGGGCCCGGTTCCTTTTGAGGCGGTTGATGCCGCATTCCCTCACACGTCGCTCCCGGTAGTCCACCGGAGCGCACTTCGACGCGCCACTTCGGCCCGGGCAAAGTCCTATACATCTGAATCCTCAGTGGCATCATCAGGGCGTACAGATAAGCAACATGACGTGCGGCGGTGATTTTCGAGCGGCACACGCGTTGGCACACCTTCAGTACGTCGAGGACGGGGCAGCGAGATGTCGCAAGGAGTCCGGGCACAACAGCGGGAGCAGACACGACAGACCCTGCTGCTCGAGAGCAGGCGGCTGTTCTCGGAGCTCGGATACGGCGCCGTGGTCCTGTCGCAGATCGTCGGCGCGGCGGGCGTGACCAAGGGCGCGCTGTATCACCACTTCGCCAGCAAGTCCGACCTGTTCCGTGCCGTGCTGGAGCAGGTGCAGCAGGAGGTGGGCGAGCACATCGCCGTCACGGCAGATGTGCGGGCAGACCCCTGGGACCGGCTCATCGTCGGCTGTCAGGCATTCCTCAACGCCTCCACCGATCCGGCGGTCCAGCGCATCCTGCTCATCGACGGGCCGGCGGTCCTCGGCTGGAGCGAATGGCGGGCGATGAACGAGGCCACCTCGGGCGGCCACCTGACCGAGGTGCTCGTCGACCTGATCGAGGAGGGCACGATCGCCGCACAGCCGGTCGAGCCGCTCATGCATCTGCTGTCCGGCGCGATGAACGAGGCGGCTCTGTGGCTGGCGACTTCGGGGAACCCCCGCGACCTGGCGGACACCGCGAAAGCGCTGGCTCAGCTGCTGGAGGCGCTGCGCGCGCGGTGAGACGAGGGCGCTGGGGCGCGCGCCGTGCGCTCCGGGGTGCTGTGGGCGCAGACGAAGCAGCCGCCCTGGCCGCGCCGGATGTTGTTCAGTGTCGGCGCGCCGATGTGACCGCACCTCGTGCAGCGGCACTTCCACTGGTCGCGCACCCGCCCGGGAAAAGGTTCGAGAGGTTCCATGCCGATCGCACGCATCTGCGCCTCGGCGGCCACCGGATCCACCGGCGCCCTGCCGGCGCAGGCGAGGCATCCGCCGCCACCGGCTCGGATCTTGAACAGTCGGGGGTGGACAATGTGGCCACAGGCCGTATGGCGGCAGCGCCACTTCACCCGGGCGCCCGGATAGGGCTCAAGCGGTTCGAAGCCCGCCGCCCGCATGTCCACCTCCGCCCTCTCCCGGCCGGCGGCGCGTCGCCGTTCACCGGCGGCGGTCCACCCGCAGTAACGGCAGCCCGAATTCAAACCGGTGCGCACCGAGGTGAAAGTGGGTGCGACGCGGTGTGCTCCCTTGGTGCAGCGGCAATCCCAGGCCACATTCGCCCCCGGGTAGGGCGCCAGTGGTTCGAGGCCCGCCGCGCGCATCACCGCGGCCGCGGTCTCGGGGTCAATTCTTCCGGGCATGGCACGTCTCTCTCTCAACCGCGAGAACCGCGTCCCGTGCGAGCACTGATCGGTCGGCGGTGCGATGACGTGGATCCGGACACATGGGGACACGCTCCAGTCTTCTCCTGTCCGACATCTGCTTCGAGGGTGGTTCGAACCGCGCGCACCAGTGGTTTCTGTGTGTCCGACCACGGCCGGGCGGGATTGGTTCGACCAGGGTGAGTTCACGGGGTGGCAACCCGGCGGCCGAGGCCGACATGCCACTCCCCATTTCGCGTACCGGCAGCATGTAAAAGTTAGTGACATACCGTCGGTATGTCAACACAGGACGTCCAGGCGGCCCACACCCATCCGGGCCACCTGGAGCGTCAACAGAGTTGGTTATGAGGCCCGTTCGGCGGTTTCGGCGACCGGCTCGGCACCGGCGGCGGACTCCTCGCCGACACCGGTGGGAGGGCTCTTGATCACCACGGCCACCAGGACGGCGCTGCCGAGCGCGAGCAGCGCCCCGATGCCGCCGATGACGTTCATGCCCTCGGTGAACGCGGCCCGTCCGGAGTCGACGAACGCCGCGGACAGGTCCGCGGGCAGGTTCTTCGCCGCCTCGAGTGCTCCCGCGAGAGTGTCGCCCGCGCCGTCCGGAACCCGTGCGGGAACGTCCACCTCGCCGCGGTACACGGCGGTGCCGACGCTGCCGAGCGTGGCCACGCCGAGCGCCATGCCCAGCTCGGTGCTGGTCTCCGAGAGGGCCGAAGCGGACCCCGCCTGCTCGGGCGGGGCCGATCCGACCACGATGTCGGTGCCCAGGGCCACCAGCGGGCCACCGCCCGCGTAGGCGAAGGCGAAGCCGGTCACCACCTGCGCGACCCCGGACGAGCTGTCGGCGAGGGCCAGCATGCCATGGCCGACGGCCGACACGACCAGGCCGGCGGCGACGACATACGCGGGCCGGAACCTGCTCGCGGCGACCGGGGACAGCACGGACGTCACGATCAGCGCGAAGGCCGCCGGCAGCAGGTACAGGCCGGCCTTCATGGGCGACAGTCCACCGACGAGTTGCAGGTACTGCGTCACGAACAGATACGTACCGCCCGCCACCAGCATGCTGAGCAGAAGTGTCACCAGTGCGGTGCGGAAGGTCGGGTTGGCGAAGAGGCGGAAGTCCAGCAGTGGACTTTCCAGGGTGCGCTGCCGGCGGACGAAGACGACCGCGACGACCAGGCCCACGACGAGTGCCAGCCCCGGCACCGTGGACACTCCGTCCTTGGCGATCTCCTTGAGCCCGTAGATCACCGGCAGGATGGCCGCCAGGGACAGTGCCACGCTGGCCAGGTCGAGGCGGCCGGCGTCCTCGTCGCGGTACTCCGGGAGCAGCAGGGGCCCGGCCACGAGCAGCAGCGCCATGATGGGCACGCCGAGCAGAAAGACCGACCCCCACCAGAAGTACTCCAGCATGGCACCGCCGACCACCGGGCCGAGCGCGACACCTACGGAGAACATGGTGACCCAGATGGCGATGGCCATCCCCCGCTGCCTGGGGTCGGGAAACATGTTGCTGATCAGGGCGAGCGTGGACGGCATCAGCGTGGCGCCGGCGATGCCGAGCGCCGCCCGCGCCGCTATCAGCATGGCCGGGTCGGTGGCGTACGAGGCGACAACCGAGGCGACTCCGAAGGCCGCGGCGCCGATCAGCAGCAGCTTCCGGCGGCCGATGCGGTCGCCGAGCGTGCCCATCGTGACCAGGAAGCCCGCGATCAGGAAACCGTAGACATCGATGATCCACAGCATCTGGGTGGCGGACGGGTCCAGCGCCTCGCTGATGTGCGGCACGGCCAGGTGCAGCACACTCACATCGATGGAGAGCAGAAGCGTGGGAAGCGCCAGCACGGCCAGGCCCAGCCACTCGCGTGGGCCGGCCTGGCGGGGAGAGTCAGCGATGCTGCTCAAGGTCTTTCCTTCCAAGTAAGCCGCGGTCCTCGGCCACCAGATGGCGAGCGATGACCGCCGCGTTGGCGTGTGCGTACAGATAGAAGTGGCCGCCGGTGAACATCAACCGGCGGAACCCGCCGGTCGTTTCGAGCGACCACAGGTGCAGCCGCTCGGCGATGACGACCGGGTCGTCCACCGCGCCGACGGCCAGGACGGGCACGCCGGTCCCCGACAGCGGCCGCTCGTACCGTTCCATCGCTTCGAGGTCGGCCCGGACGGCGCGCAGGGTCGGCTGGACGAGGTCCGCCCGGGACATGAACCCGGGCACCATGCCACCGATGTCCCGCAGATGCTCCAGCAGTTCCGTGTCGCTCCTGAGGTGTGCGAACGGCGGCTCGCTGGGGAAGCACGGGGGCTGGCGGGCCGACACGGCGAGCAGGGTGGGCGCAAGGCCCTTCTGTTCCATGGCCCGGGTGAGTTCATAGCCCAGGACGCTGCCGAAGCTGTGCCCGACGACCGCGTACGGCAGCGGTTCCAGGTCCGCGAGATCACGGCTGAGGGCCTCGACCAGCGGCTCGACGCGGGTCAGGGGCGGCTCACCGATGCGCGCGCCGCGTCCCGGCAGCGATGCCACAAGGAGTTCGACATCCGCGGGGAGCACCTGCCACCAGGAGCGGAAGGCGGACGGCCAGCCGCCGGCGTGCGGGAGGGCGACCACGCGGCGGCGGGGAGGCGGCCCGGTTCCGGGCGCACCGGCCCGCGGTCTCATCCACCAGTGGCTCATCGGCTGCTCCGGGCCCGGGGCCGGACGGGGGCCGACTGCCGGGTGAGCAGCGGATGGTGGGATTCCAGGTGTTCGATCACCCGGTTCTGGTGCCGTTGCAGACGCTGTCCCGGAAGGTGTTCCAGCGAGTGCAGGAACGGGTCGTTCGGGGCGGGGAGACCGGCGATCGCGCTGGCCGTGCTCAGCACCAGCGTCGGCTGGTACCAGGCCGAGTAGCCGCCCTCATGGGCGAAGACGATCCTTCCCTCCGTCAGTTCGCCGGCGAGGCGGCACATCATCGAGGTCATGGCGTGGAGCGTGCGGCTGGTGCACATCATCCGGCCCATCGGATCGTGACCGCCCGCGTCGAGGCCCGCCGCCACCAGGATCAGACCGGGCCCGAAGGCCCGGGCCGCGGGTTCCACGACGCGGCTGACGGCCGCGAGGTACGCCTCGTGTCCGCTGCCCGCGGGCAGCGGCACATTGAGTGTGCTGCCCGCGCCCGCACCGGCACCGGTCTCCATGACGAGGCCGGACGCCGCCGGGAACAGCCCGTCCTGGTGGATGGAGATGTACAGCACGTCGGGATCCTCGTAGAAGACCCGCTGGATGCCGTTGCCGTGGTGCACGTCCCAGTCGAGGATCAGCACCCGGCGCACCCCGTGGCGCTGCGCGGCCCGGGCGGCGATGGCCACGTTGTTGTAGAGGCACAGTGCCATCGCCCGGTCGGGTTCGGCGTGGTGTCCGGGCGGCCGCACCAGGCAGTAGGCCCGGTGGAACCGCCCGTCCAGGACATCCGTGGTGGCCTGCACACAGGCCCCGGCGGCGAGCCTCGCGGCCTGGGCGCTGTGGTAGTTCACATGGGCGTACACGCCCGCGTCTCCCGCGCCGATCGCCGATGCCGCCTCGACGCGTTCGATGTGCTCCGGTGTGTGCACGAGCCGCAGGTCCTCGTCCGAGGCGGGCGTCGGTGTCACGGCGGTGAACCGGTCCATGACACCGGACGCCCTGACCAGCCCCTCGGCCCGCCTGAGGTCCGGGTCCACGGCGAACTGCCTCAGCGGCTCGATCCCGGGCCCGACCGGTACGTATCCCGAACCGGGCCCGGGGTCGTGCCAGAAGCAGAGCTCATGGCTGTACCACGCGGGTTCGGGAGTGCTCACGGTGCGGACACACCCAGCGAGGCCCGGCTGATCCCGGAAACCTGCTCGATGTACCGCAGGTAGTACTCCCGCTCCTCGTCCGGGGTGCGCTTGGCCCGGAAGGTGGTCCCGAGCAGCTCCAGCACCTCTTCGGCCTCGTCGGAGGTGAGTCGTCGCTCGCCCACTTCCTCCTCGACGGCACGGATGCGCGTGGCCGGCTCCACCACGCCCTTGGCGTGTTCGCCCGGGTCGGTGCCGTGATTGCGGGTCGAGGCGATGGTCTTCAGTACGGCTGCGAAGAACGCCGCGGCGTCGATGTCGGTCATGTCCAAAACCCCCTGAGAGTCATGTGGTTGGTGAAGAGGCCTGGTCGCCGGTCAGGAGATGAGGCCGCAGGACCGGCCCGCCTTCTCGAGCGTGGCGACCGCGGTGTCCAGGTCGGCTTCCGAGTGGCTGAGGTTGACGATCGTCCGCAGGCGCGGCAGTGTCCGGGGCACCGCCGGATAGACGATGGGCTGCACGAACAGCCCGTCGAGCTGGCACAGCCGGGCCATGGCGATCGCCTGCTCGGCGCTGCGGCAGATGACCGGCACCACCGGCGTCTCACTGGCGAGCGTGTCGAAGCCAAGGGCGCGCAGCTGCTCGCGGTACCGGGTGGTTCTGGCCCGCAGCTCGCGGGTGAGTTCGGGGGCGGCCGCCATCACCTCGATCGCCGCCTTGGCGGCCGCCACCTGGGCCGGAGTCGCAGCGGCCGAGAACATCCAGCCGCGCGCGTTGTTCTTCAACGCGAAGACGAGGTCGCGCGATCCGGCGACGTAACCGCCCGCGCTGGGAACGGTCTTGGACAGCGTGCCCATCTTCACGTCGACGCGCTCCGGGTCGATGCCGGCGTGTTCGGTGATGCCGCGCCCGGTGTCACCGAGCACGCCGAGGCTGTGCGCCTCGTCGACCATCAGCGGGGCGCCGTAGCGCTCGCACAGCTCCACGATGCCCGGCAGGTCGGCCACGTCGCCGTCCATGCTGAAGACGGCGTCGGTCACCACCAGCCGGCCCGCGTCACCCGCCTTCTTCAGGGCTCGCTCCAGGTCGGCCAGGTCGTTGTGCGCGTACGTGATGACCTCGGCCCCCGAGAGCCGGTATCCGTCGAGGATGCTGGCGTGGTTGTACACATCGCCGATGATCACGTCGCCCGGGCCGACCAGCGCGCCCACCGTCGCCACGTTGGCCATGTAGCCGCTGGAGAAGACGATGGCGTCCTCGGTCCCGAGGAACCTGGCGAGCGTCAGCTCCAGCTCGCGGTGCAGATGCAGGGTGCCGGCCAGGAGCCGCACGCCGTGGGCGCCGGTCCCGTGCCGCTCCACCGCGTCCAGGACCTGCTGGTCGATGTAGTCGTGCCCGATGAGTCCCAGGTAGCTGTACGAAGCGAAGTTGAGGAACCAGCGGCCGTCGAACCTGATCCGGGCGCCCTCGGCCCGCTCGATGACGGGCTCGTAGAAATACTCGTCCCGGGCGACCACGAGGCGGTCCTCCGCCGAGAGCGCGTCGATGCGCCGGTCGAGGAAGGTGCCGTCGCTCCGGGGGGACAGCCGCCCGGGCAGGGTGCGCCGGGGTATGCGCACGGCGGTACGAGGTGTCACGGGAACCGTGGACGTGGCCGGCGGCGGGGAGGGCGGGGTGACGCGGGGCCGTGCGGGGCTCGGGGCCGGGCTTTCCGCGGGCCGCGCGGGCGCCGCCGGACGGTAGCGGTCCCAGTCGGGGACGAAGGAGTCGGCGACAGTTCCCGCGGGAGCGGGTACCGCGAGGTCTTCCCGCGGAGCCGGTGCCGGGGAGGCCGCCGGTTCGGGCGTCCGGAGTGATGCGCCGTCCGCGGGTTCGCGGACCGCACCGCCCCCCGCCGCCGAGTCGAGGTGGCCGAGCAGGGGGCGGATGCCGCTGTGCTCGAAGAACACCATGGGGTCGACGTCGAGTCCGTCGCCGGACAGGGCCGCGGCCAGCTCGACCGCCATCATCGAGTCGAGGCCCAACTCCAGCAGGTCGTCCTCGGGTGTGACGTCGTCGACGTGAAGGATCTTCTGCACAGCGGTGGCGAGCGGCGGCCACAGCCCGCTTTCCGGTGTGACGGTGGTCATGGGTTCACCCTTCGCTTGCGCGGCGGCGGACAGGACGTGGTTCGTGGGGGGACGGCTGAGGGCCGCGTGCAGCAGGGCGACGCCGTCGTCCGCGGTGAGGGCCGGGATGCCGTGCTCGGCGGCCCGCACGGCGATGTCCTCGCCCATGCCGACGGTCCACAGGCCCCAGGCGAGGCTGTACCAGGGCTCGCCGTCGGCGCGTTTGCGGGCGGCGTAGCCGTCCAGGTAGGCGTTGGCGGCGGCGTAGGAGCTCTGGCCCAGGTTGGCGCGTACGGCCGATATCGACGAGAACAGGACGACGAAGTCGGGCCGGTCGTGCGCGGCCACCAGATCGGCGATGGCGTGCACCCCACCGATCTTCGGGCCGAGGACCTCCGCCACCTGGTCCGGTGTCAGGCTGCGGGCCAGGCCGTCGCGCAGCACTCCCGCGGTGTGGAAGATCCCGTCGTAGCGCGCGGCGCCGTCGAGCACGGCGGGCAGGGAGCGTACGTCCGCGGCCACGACGTCCACCTCGCAGAGCGTGGAGAGCCGGTGGATGCGCCGCCTGGCCTCTTCACGGTCCGGCACGGTCCTGCCCACCAGGGTCAGGTGCGCGCAGCCCGCCGCGGCCAGGAACTCCGCCACCCGCAGGCCGATGGCGCCCATGCCGCCGGTGATGAGGAAGCGCCCGCCGCGGAACCGGGCCGGCCGGCCGGTGGCGGGCCGGGCCGGTTCGAGCGAGGGTGTGTACCAGGATCCGCCGCGCCGGGCGAGTTCCGGCTCCGTGTGTCCCAGAGCGTCCGGCAGCGGTGTGGGCCGGCCGCCCCGGGTGCTGCCGGGTTCCAGGTCGACCAGGCGCACGGTGGTGCGGGGATGTTCCACGCGCAGCGTGCGGCCCAGGCCCCACAGCGCGGTCATGAAGGGGGCGACGGGCTCCTCCCCCGTGACCGAGTGGGCCGCCGTGGTGACGATCAGCAGGTCCGGCATCGGGGGACGCGCCGCGAGCCGGCGTACGAGGGTGAAGGCGCCCTGGAGTGCCTCGGTCGCCTGTGCCTCGGTCGTGATGTCCTCGGGCGCGACGTACACCACCTCACGCACGGGGCCGTCGGCGAGTGTGGCGTCGAGACGGTCCGCGGTCAGCTCGCCGGGCGCCAGCCGTACGACGGGCCGGTCCTGCGGTGCCGGCAGGTCGTGCGCGGAGACGAGCAGCGTGACACCGCCGGAGGACGGCGGTGCTGCGGTCGGCTCGGTCTTCCGCCAGGTGACGGTCTCCAGCAGGCCGGGGGGCCGTAACACCGCTCCGGGGGGCGGCGCCTGAGGCCGCTCCCGCGCCTCGGACACCGGGGCCTTGAGGGTGATGCGTTCGAGTTCGAGCAGTACCTCCCCTTGCTGGCTGCATACGGTGGCGCGGCCGCGTACGGCACCGCCGGCGCCGCCGGGCGGCGTCGTCTCCCGCTCGACCAGGGCCAGGACCGTTCCCGTGATCGGGCGGCGGGCCACGATCCGGCCGATGTACCAGGGCAGGCGCATCCCGGCCGCTCCGGCGTCGAGCATGCCGAGGAGCTGGAGGACGCCGTCGAGCAGCGGGGGCGGTAAGAAGCCCGCCCAGCGCAGGTCGTCGGAGGCGCGCAGGACCGCCAGCATCCGGCCCGGCCCCCGGGACACGGACCGGATCGCCTGGAAGGCCGGCCCGTAGGTGATGCCGCTGGCGCGCCGCCACCCGGCCACGTCCGCCAGCGGGACACTCTCGGTGCAGCCGGCCCGCAGCCCGGCGACGTCGAGGTAGCGGGGCGGCGGCAGGGGAACGCCGTGGCAGTGGGCCGTGCTGTACTCGACCGGCTCGTCGGCGTCCGGCGAGCGGACCGAGCACCGTCCGTCCTCGGTCATGACGCCCACCAGCTCGATGTCCGGCCCTGCCACCCGCAGCGGTCTGCGGAAGGTGACATGCTGCAACGTCCACAGGCTGCCGGGCCGCCGGTCCTCGCAGGCGCGGAGCATGACATCGACCTGGGTCGCGGCCGCGATGACCGGGGTGGCCCCGATCCGGTGGTCGCGGACCACCGGATCGGTCGCGCCGAGGTGGAACCGGACGCCGTTCATGTCCGCAGATCGAATCGCTCGGTGGCCTTCACCAGGCCGTTGACCTGAATGTCGACGAGGTGTTCGCCCGGGTAGTACTTCCGGGTCTGAACCTCCTTGATCGGGTGGGACTTCCGCAGGCTCCGCCGTTCACCGGCCTCGAGCTCGAGGGTCGTGAGCTTGAAGACCTTGGGGATGGTGCGGCCGTTCTTGCGCATGTGGTGGACGACGTAGTCGACGGTGACGCTGTGGGCCCGGTCGTCGGTGTTCTCGATCTCGAAGTCGATGACGAGGGTGTCCCCGACGGCCACCGACCCGGGGGTGACGCGCAGGCGGGATGTGTGGACCCATTCGCCGCCCGTCGCGCCGAGGAGGGCCAGTGCCTGCTGGTCGCCCTTCTTCACCAGGGTGCGCAGCCCGTGCCTGACGGTCCAGGTCGTCTCGGCGGTGGGGCTCTCCTCCAGCCAGCGCAGCGCGGTGGCGAGGGCCACGCCGGGGGTGTCCTTCGAGATGTCGTTCAGGTTGTTCGCGACGGACTTGCGCACATACTCGGAGGGGTCGCTGCGCAGGGGTTCGAGGATCTCCAGGACCGGCTGCGGATCCTTGACGAAGATGTCCAGGGTGCGGGCCCAGGGCAGGCGTGGCCGGACCCCCTCGCTCGCCAGACGCCGCACGTTGTGGCTCGGGCTGTGGGCCCACCGCGCGACGCGTTTCATGGTCGGCTCGTAGTGGCGCTCGATGTAGGGCCGGATCGCGTACTCGCCGGTGTGCCGCTTGGTGATCTCCTCGATGGCGTCGAGGGACAGCTCGGGGTGGTCGAGCCCGTACTCCTCCACGAACCTGGCCACCGGCATCAGATACCAGCTGGTGTTGAACATGCCCTCGCCCTCGGCGAGTTCCTCACCGAGAATCGACAGGAGGATCGGGACGGCACCGGGGTAGTCCTGCGGCAGCCGGGTGCGCAGGCCCTCGGTCAGGACGAGAACGCGGTCCTTCAGTTCCTTGTCCGGGATGCGCCGCTCCACCTCGGCGGCGTAGCCCTCGGCGTCGAAAGCGGGGTGCGCGGGGCGGATCATCCCGCCGAGGAGGTGTGCCGCCTCGCCGTTGAAGTGTCGCTTCAGTCCGTACTCGCTAGCCATGATGCTGGTGCCTTTTCCTGTCGTCGGGACGTGTGCCGGCCGTGGCGTCCGGGGTGTCCCGGGCGTCGGCCGGGATCCAGAAACGCTGTCGGTGGAACCGGTAGGTGGGGATGGTGGTGGTGCGCTGGTGTTTGCCGTGGTGGAGGCCGGTCCATGTCAGGTCCGCGCCGGTGTGGTTGTGGTGGGTCGCCAGGGCCGCGTGGAGCTGGGCCTGGTCACCTCGGTCCCGCCGGAGCGTGGCGATCCAGGCCGGTTGAACGCCCGGGCCCCCTTCCGCGAGCGCGGCGCGGGCCAGGGGGATGAGCTGCGGGTGCGGCCCGATCTCCCACACGGTGTGCGGACGCGCCTCGCCCAGGGTGGTGACGGCCTGGCCGAACCGGACGGCCCGGCGGATGGCCTGGGCCCAGTGCCGGGGGTCGGTGGCGGTGTCGGGGGTGTGCCAGGTACCGGTGAGTGTGTTGGCGAAGAGGATCACCGGCGGGGTGAGGGTGGTGGCGGCCACGACATCGGCGAACGGGGCCACGGCTCCGTCCATCAGCGCGGAGTGGAAGGCGTGGCTGACCGCCAGCGGCCGCACACGTTCGGAGGTCTCGGTGCGAAAGCGGTCGATGGCCTGCGCCGGCCCGCTGATGGTCTGCATGCGGGGCGCGTTGTAGGCGGCGATCTCGATGCCGGGATACGGCTGGAGCGCGGCCGTCAGGGTGTCGGCGTCGGTGTGGACGACGGCCATGGCCCCGACGGCGGGCTGGGCCTGCATCAGCCGGCCGCGCACGGCGGTCAGCCGCAGCAGGTCGGGCAGCGTGAGCACGCCGGCGGTCCAGGCCGCGGTCAGTTCACCGAGGCTGTGCCCGGCGACCACATCGGGACGGATGCCGGCCGCCTCCAGCCAGCGGACGAGGGCGACCTGCACGCTGACGATGCCGATCTGCGCGTACCGGGTCCGGTCCAGCAGGTGCCGGGCGTCTCCGTAGAGCAGTTCGAGCAGCGGGACGTCGGTGTGCGGGGCCACGAGTTCGGCGCACTCGTGGAGCGCGCCGCGGAAGTGCGGCTCGGTGGCGAACAGCCCCTTGCCCATGTCGGGGTACTGGGAGCCCTGCCCGGTGAAGAGGAACGCGGTGGGCGTCGTCCCGCCGGTGTGCCGGGTCGTCGGGGTGGTTCCGGCGGCGACGGCGGCGAGCCGGGTGGCCAGTTCTTCGGCGGTGGCGCCGTGGACGGCGACCCGGTGGCGGTGCACCGCCCGGGCGGTGTTCGCGGTGTGGGCGAAGTCCCCGAGCCGTTCCTCGTCCGTGGCGGCCACGTGGTCGGCGTAGGCGCCGGCCAGGGCGCGCAGGGCCGGCTCGCCGGCGGCGCTGACCCGCACGATGTGGCTGTCCTGCGCGAGAGGTGCCCGGCCGGACGTGGCGGGCGGCTCCTCGACGATCACGTGTGCGTTGACTCCGCCCATCCCGAAGGCGCTGATCGCGGCGCGCCGCGGGCGGACGCCGCGCGGCCAGGGCTGTGCGCGCCCGGCGAGATAGAAGGGGGTGTCCTCGAAGCGGATGTGGTCGTTGGGGCGCGTGACATGGAGCGTCGGCGGAATCCGGTCGTGTTCCATGGCCAGCAGGGCCTTCACCAGGCCCGCGAGGCCCGCCGCGGGCTCCAGATGGCCGATGTTGGCCTTCAGCGACCCGATCGCACAGTACTGGGAACGGCCTGTGTGCATGCGCCACGCCCGCGTCAGCCCGTCGATCTCGATCGGGTCGCCCAGCCGGGTTCCGGTGCCATGGGCCTCGACCAGCTCGATGGTGTCCGGGGAGACGTCCGCGTCCCGCAGGGCGGCGGCGATGACGTCCCGCTGGGCCTTGGGGCTCGGTGCGGAGTACCGGGTGGTCCGGCCTCCGTGGTTCACAGCCGCGCCCTTGACCAGGCCGCGGACGCGGTCGCCGTCCCGCTCGGCGTCGTCGTACCGCCGCAGCACCACGGCGACGGCCCCTTCGCCCGGCACGAACCCGTCGGCGGTGTTGTCGAAGGCGCGGCAGCGGTGCCGTGGTGACAGTGCCATGAGATCGCCCATGGAGCGGAAGTACTCGGGGCTGATGGCGGCGTGCACGGCTCCGATCACCGCCGTGTCGATGTCTCCGGCGCGCAGGTGCTGAAGGGCCGAGTGCACCGCCACGAGCGACGAGGAGCAGAGGGTGTTGACGACTGTGCTGGGTCCGTGCCAGTCCATCAGATAGGACAGCCGGTTCGCGATCATCGCCTCCAGGCCGAGGCCGCGCCCGTCGGGGATGCCATGGCGCGCCCGCTCCTCGTGATAGTGGTCGTGGCTGTAGGCGATCCACAGGCCGGTGACGCTGCCGTCTGCGCGCTCGCCGACCCGGCCGCCGTCCTCCAGGGCTTCCCAGACCGTCTCGTAGACGATCCGCGCCTGCGGGTCGATCAGCGGGGCTTCGCGGGGCGAGACGCGGAACGGCGCGGGATCGAACTCGTCCACGTGGTCCAGGAACGAGGCGTACGGCGACGGCTGGTCAGGCCGGCCCCAGCGGCCGTCCGGCAGCGGGCGTACGGTGTCCCGGCCTTCGTGGAGGAGTTCCGCGAAGTCGGCGAGGCCATCCGCTGTCGGCAGCCGGACGGCCGCTCCCACGACCGCGATGTCGCGTGGGCGGGGCGCGTGGTCGGCGGCCTGGCGTGCGGGGCCGGTCCGCCGGAGGGCCGGAGCCGGTACCGCCGGCTCCGGCTCGGGGGCCGGCGCCTCGTCGGCGGCACGGGACGGCTCGGCGGCCGGATCCTCCGGTGCGAGGGCGAGCTCCGGTGCCTCTCGCACGACGAACTCGGCGAACTGCCGGGGGGTCGGGTACTCGAAGAAGACCGTCGGATAGAGAGACAGGCCAGTTTCCTGGGAGATGCGCTCGCTCAGCGACACCAGGCCGACCGAGTCGAACCCTGCGGACAGGAACTCCGTGTCGGCGTGTTCCTCGGCCGTTTCCGTCAGTTGCAGAAACCACGCGAGCACCCGCGCGACATCCGACGGCTGATGCGCCGGCTGATGCGCCGGTTGATGCGTCGGCGCGGCGACCCGGGGCGCGGTTGGAGGCGGCTCGGCGGGGACGTGGGCCGGTGGCGATGTCTCACTGTCCGCGCCGAACGCCTGCGCGGGCACGCGCTTGGACGACATGTCGGCGAACACGAGCAGCGGCCGGCCTGTCGCGTCGGTGACGGTCTGGGTGACGCGACAGGCCTCGTCGTTCCAGAAGGCGATCTCCGTACGGACATAGGCCGCGTCGTCCAAGGGCCCGTGGACGTCCACCCGGCCGACGGAGAGCGGGATGAACGCCGAGGCGTCCGCCGCGCCGAACACCGGGTTGCCGGGGGCGATCGCGGCGATGGTGACGCTGTCGAGCAGCCCCGGGAACAGCTGGACACCGGACGGGTTCAGCTCCCGCTGGCGGCGGCCCTCGACGCGGGCGAGCGTGCCGCCGTCCGGCAGGCCGGCCACCCAGGAGATGTTCCGGTAGTAACGGCCGTGGTGGTATCCGACCCTCCGCAACCATCGGTACAGACCTGAGCCCGCGTGGATGTCGCAGCGGTCGTCCACCAGCGAGGCGACCGGCACGGCGGCGGGCTCGGGCGCGTGCTGTGTCAGATACCGGCCGGTGACGAAGGGCTCGCCGCTCTCGGCGTCCTCGACCGTGAACCGGCCCTGCCCATCCACCCGGCACACCACCCGGCGCGCCCCGGAGGGGATCAGCGGGCGGTGGAACAGGACGTCCCCGACTCCGTGGAACGGCTCGCCGCGCACGGCGGCGCCCTCGCGCAGGAAGTCGAACCAGGCCACCCCCGGAAGCATGTTCTTCCGGTGCACGGCGTGCTGGGCGATGGGGACCTCACCGGGTCCGAACACCCGGGAGAAGGCGTACCCGGCGGTTCCGTCGTCCGGGACGAGTTCCGTGGGCGTCCCGGGTTCGGCCGAGCGCAGTGGCTCACACAGGTCGAGAGCGGGACCGCTCGGCTGGGCCACGGGCAGCAGACGCTTGTGCCAGGCGCGCCCCGCCTGGAACGCGGACCAATCGATGTCCAGGCCCGCCGCGAAGAGTTCGGCGGCGAGCGCGGCGAGGACCGCGGCCACGTCCCGCTCGCCGTGGGCCCGGCCCAGCCGTGCGCAGACCTCGCGGTCGCCGACCCCGTCGTCCTCGGGTACGGGCGCCGCGTCGTCGTCACGCCTGAGCACGTCGGCCAGGGCCTGCTCCAGGGGGACGCGCCCCCAGGCGAAGTCCCGGACCACCTCCCATCCCGGGGGCAGGTCCACCGAGTCCTCCGGCAGCCCCAGGTCGCGCAGTGCCACCGCGACGGCGACTCCCTGGCTGATCCGGAGCAACTCGCCCGAGAAGCCCTCCAGCCGGGCGCCGGTCGCCGCCTCGAAGAGGCTGATGACCTCGTGCACGGCGGGCGTGGAGCGGTCGAGCACGGACAGCCACGCGGCCGGCACGACCCCCGGGCGAACCCGCACTTCGGCCCGGAGCTGCCCGGATCCGGGCAGGTCCCCCCGGAGCAGCCACGCCCGTAGTGCGGAGGCCAGCTCGTCGGCGTCGGCGCCGGTGACGGCCATGCGCTCGCGGCGGTGCGGACGGGCCAGGCGTGCCGTGGCGCACACGTCGTCGAGGTCGCCGGCCACCGTGGGCAGGAACCGAAGCCACTGCGCGGCCAGTTCGCGCAGTGCGTACGGGCTGTCGGCCGACAGGGGCAGGACGTGGACCGTCCCGGGCGCCGCCTCCGCCCGCGTCCGCCTCGACGGGGCCTGGGGTACGGCCTCGGCGACGACGTGCGCGTTGGTGCCGCCGAAGCCGAATCCGCTCACCGCGGCCCGGCGCACCGGCACATCGGGCCAGGGGCGGTGGGTGGCGGGCAGATAGAAGGGGCTGTCGGACAGGTTGAGGCGGGGGTTGGGCGCGTCGACCGCCAGCGCCGGGATGACACCCTCGCGCAGCATGACGACCACCTTCGCCAGTCCTGCCAGGCCCGACGCCGAGTGGAGGTGGCCGATGCGGCGCTTGAGGGAGCCGAGCGCCACGGCGTTCCGCGGCACACCGTGCCGGCCGAACACCTCCGTGAGGGCCCGCGCCTCGATCGGATCGCCGATGGCGGTGCCGGTGCCGTGCGCCTCCACGTACTGGACGGTGGCCGGGTCGACGGTCTCGTACGCCTTGCTCAACAGCTCCACCTGCGCGTCCAGGTTCGGTGTGGTGACACCCATGGTGGAGCCGTCGTTGTTGACCGCCGCCACGTTGATCGCGCCGAGGATCAGGTCGTGGTCGGCCAGTGCCGCCGTCATCGGCTTCAGGACGAGCGCGACGGCCCCCTCCCCCGGCACATAGCCGTTGGCCTTGGTGTCGAAGGTCTGGCACAGGCCGTCCGGGGACAGGGCTCCGGTGCGCGAGAGCATGACGAACGTCAGTGGATCGATCAGCAGGTCGACCGCGCCGACCACGGCCAGTTCACTGGCGCCGGCCGCGAGGCTCTGGCAGGCGAGCCACACGGCCGTCAGGGAGGAGGAGCAGGCCGTGTCGACGGCCAGGCTGGGCCCCGACAGGTCGAAGCGGTCCGACAGCCAGGCCGCCATGAAGTTCTGCGACCGTCCCCACAAGGCGGCGGGCCGGCCGGCGAGGTCCGAGGAGTCGGCCAGGCCACGTCCTTGGTCGAAGCCGTATCCGTTCATGCGCGCGGCGATGAACACGCCCGCGTTCAGCCTGCGCCGGGACCTGAGGTACCCGGAGTCCTCCAGGGCGCGCGCACCGACCTCGAGCATCATCCGCTGCTGCGGGTCGAGGTGAACGGCGTCCTCGGCGGTCAGGCCGAACGCCTCGTGGTCGAAGGAGAACACGTCGGGCAGGAAGGCGCCGCGGTGATGGGAACCCTGGTGGGGGCCGTCACCGAGGTACAGTTCGCGACGCCATCGGCTGGGCGGGACGTCATCGACCTCCACGCCGTCGCGCCCCAGCAGGTCCGTCAGGTCCACGACGTCCTCGGCGCCCGGGAGCCGTACCGACAGTCCGATGACGGCGATGCGGCTGTCCACCTCGCTCACCACAGTCCTTTCGTCGATGTCGTTGGTCATGGCTCACCGCTCTCGGTCGCCGGTGAGCAGGGGACGCAGCAGGGCGCTCAGCGCGGCGACGCGTTCGTCGTCGGCGGTCGCCTGCCGGACCGGGGCGGGCCGGGCCGGGGCGGGCCGGGCCGGGGTGGGCCGGGCCGGGGTGGGCCGGGCCGGGGTGGGCCGGGGTGGGGCGGGCTCCGCCTCGGTGGCGGCCGACACGGGCTCCACGGTCGTGGCGAGCGCCGTGGCGAGGTCGTCGGCCGTCCGCGTCCGCATCAGCAGCGACGGATCGACGGTGAGACCGGCCCGCTGCTCCAGGGCCGTGGCCAGCTCCGCGATGACCAGGGAGTCGAGCCCCAGGCCCCGCAGCGGGCGTTCGCCCGGGTCCTCGCCCAGCACATGGACGAAGGCATCCCGCACCGATGCGCGCATCGCCGCCCGGTTCCGCCCGGCCGCCGCCGGCGCGGGGATGACCGTGCGGATGTCGGCCATGGAGTCCGCCGACTCGGGCATGGGCGCGGGCGTCCGTCCCGGGAAGATCACCGCGCCGCCGGAGAGCACATGGCCGAAGAACGCGGCCTCCGCCTCGTCGGCGCCGAGGGAGTGGGCAGCGGCGAAGGACGCGTCCGCCTCCATGCCGATGTCCGTCCAGTTGGGCCAGGCGTGCGCGGTCACGACGGTGTCGGAGGTGTTCTCTCGTTCGGCCAGGGCGAGTTGATAAGCGTTGGCGAGGCTGTAGTCGACGAGGCCACGTCCGGCCAAGGCCTGTGTGCCGGCTATGGAGGACACCAGGACGGCGAAGTCGGCGCCCTGCTCCTTCGCCAGGCGTACGGCGTTGAGCGAGCCCGCCACCTTGGGGGCGACCACCTTGGCCGCGTCGCTCCAGGTTCTGCGGTGCATGGCCCCGAACGGATTGACCCCGCCGGAGCAGTGCACGATGCCGCGCAGCCGGGTCCAGCGCGATCCCAGCTCCTCGGCCACGGCGGCGAGGGCCGACGCGTCCGACACATCGCAGGGCAGGTACACCACCTCGGCGCGGCGCGCCAGATCCCGCAACACGGTGGACCGGGAGGCGTCGATCACCGACCTGCCGATGATGCCGATACGCCGTGCGCCGCGGTCGATCAGCCCCTCGGCCAGGCGCCGTCCCACGGCACCCAGTCCGCCGGTCACCAGGTAGTACCCGTCGGCGGACACCTCGTAGGGCGGGCCGGGCACCGCGCCGACCAGGTCCGGGGCGTACCTGATGCCCCGTCGGTAGGCCGCGGCCGTGCCGGGTTCCGTGTCCCCGGGGCTGTGGTGGAGGGCGGCGTACTCGGCGGCGATCTGCCGGGCCCGGGCCTCGGCCGGGTCGGCCGGGTCCAGGTGGACGACCGCACACGGCTTGCGGCTTTCGGCGCAGGCGGCCGCCGTTGCCATGGCCACGGCAGCCGCTTCGGGCCGCAACGCAGCACGTTCCCCGGGGTGTACCGCGGCACTGCGGTAGCCCGCCCGGAGCAGCCTGCCATTGGGGGGCAACTCTGCGATGAGACCGCCCAGTTCGGACCAGAACGTGCTCAGGTCGAGCGAATCATCGGTCGGGGACGCGTCGACCACGATGACGGAGTCGGCACGCCGCCCCGGCTCCGCGACGAGCGCACCCCGGGCACGGAGTTCCGCCGTGAGCGCGTCCCTGAGCGCGAGGTCCGCGGTGACCAGGCGCACCACGCCGGATACCGCCGGGGGAACGGCGGGCAGCTCCCGGGGCCGCCACTTGACTCGTAGCGCCTCGGAGCTGTTCCGCGGTGGCGCCGACGCCGCGGCCGGGTGCGTGCGCCAGTGCCGCTCGGAGGCGAACGGATACGTCGGAAGGTCGGTGATACGCGCGCCCGGAGCGGACAGCTCGGCCCAGTCCACGTGGGCGTACCCCGCCCGCACCAGGTCGACGACGGCGCTGTGGCGGTGCTGTTCCGCGTCCACGCGGGTGCCGTTCGCGGCGTGTTCGGCGGTCAGGTGGACATCGGCGCGGGCGATCGGCACGCGGCCGGCGGCGACGGCGCGCAGGGCCGTCGCGAGCTCGGTGGCGTCGTGTCCGTGGACAGCCGTCTGGAACTCGAGCGGGGAGCGGCCGACATTGGCCGTGTGGCACAGGTCGGCGGTCTCCCACGCGTCGCGTGCGGTGTCGAACCGGTCGGCGTAGGTGGTGGCGAGGGCCCGTACCGCGGCCTCGTCCGCACCCGTCACCCGCACCACATGACTGTCCTGCCCCAACACCCCCCGCACCGGAACAACAGGCGGCTCCTCCACAATCACATGAGCATTCACCCCACCCATACCAAACGCACTCACCGCAGCACGACGCACCCCACCACCCCGCGCCCACACCCACGGCCGATCCACCACAAAAAACGGCGTCTCCTCAAACCGAATGTGATCATTCGGCCGCCGCACATGCAACGACGCCGGAACCACCCCATGCTCCATCGCCAACAACACCTTCACCAACCCCGCCAAACCCGCAGCCGGCTCCAAATGACCGATATTCGACTTCACCGAACCCAACGCACAAAACTGCGAACGACCCGTAAAACGACGCCACGCCCGCGTCAACCCCTCCACCTCAATCGGATCACCCAAACCCGTCCCCGTCCCATGCGCCTCCACCATCCCAATCGAATCCGGCGACACCCCCGCATCCCGCAACGCCGCCACCACCACCTCACACTGCGCCCCACCACTCGGCACCGTCAGACCACTCGTACGCCCCCCGTGATTCACCGCACTCCCCCGAATCACCCCCCGAACCCGATCACCAGCCCGCAACGCCGCACCCAACGGCTTCACCACCACCGACACCACCCCCTCACCCGGCACAAACCCATCCGCCCCCGCATCAAACGCCCGCACCACACCCGAAGGGGACAGGGCACGCAGGTTCTTCATGGCGACGTAGTGCAGCGGTGACATGGCGATGCGGACGCCCGCGACGATGGCCTGCTCGCACTCGCCGTCACGGATGCTGCGCACCGCCGAGTGCAGAGCCACCAGCGACGACGAACACAACGTGTCGATCGTCATGCTCGGACCCCGCAGATCCAGGAAATAGCTCAACCGGTTCGCGAGGAGGGCGTTGTGGTTTCCCAGGCCGCTGTGGGCGTCCAGTTCGGGCTCGATGTTGTACTCCCGGTAGTGCTGGTAGCTGGCGCCCACGAACACGCCCGTGGCGGGGGACAGTTGGCGCGGCGGCAGTCCGGCCGACTCCAGGGCCTCCCAGGTCGTCCGCAGCAGCCAGCGCGCCTGGGGGTCAAGCACCTCGGCCTGCTTGGGAAAGAAGTCGAAGAACCCCGCGTCGAACTCCTCGATGTTGTCGACGAACCCCCCGAAGTCGGGTTCCCGTTCGTTCGCGTAACGGCCCCACCGATCGCTCGGCGCCGGGCGGATGGCCGTGTCCGCGCGGGCGAGCAGCGACCACAGCCCGGCCGCGTCCCGGGCGCCGGGCAGGGCGAGGGCGAAGCCGATGATGGCCATGTCGTCGGCTCCGGGCGCGTCCTCGGCGTCCGCCGGCTCGCTCGCGGGCGGGCCGGCCGTGACCGGTGTGAACACGCCGTCGGCGGCCCGCCCGGCCACATACGCGGCCAGGGCCTGGCAGTCCGGGGAGTCGAGGACGTCCGCGGGGCTCAGCTTCGTCCCGTACGTCTTTTCGATGCGGGCGGCGATGTCAGTCGCCAGCAGGGAGTCGAGTCCTGCGGCGGACAGCGAGGTGGTGGGCGTGATGCCCGGATCGCGGAACACCTCCCGGACCAGCGCGAC
This sequence comes from Streptomyces sp. NPDC097640, assembly GCF_040302705.1. NCBI lineage: Bacteria > Bacillati > Actinomycetota > Actinomycetes > Kitasatosporales > Streptomycetaceae > Streptomyces > Streptomyces sp. NPDC097640. The sequence continues at coordinate 241,113 of NZ_JBEOSB010000001.1, read as the reverse complement.
GACCGCGGCCTCCGCCACCGCGGCGCGGTCTCCGCGCGTAGCACGACCGGACACCGATGCCGGTGCGAGGGCGTCCACCGGGCGCTGCCGGGGCTCGCCGGTCGTGTCCGGCGCGCCCTGTGCGCCCTGTGCGGCCACCGTGCGGTACTCGATGTCGCTGAGCCGGACCAGGGCGCGGCCGTCGGCGGAGAGCAGGGTCGCCTCACCGCGGCGCCCCCGGTCGTTCTCGGTGTCGTCGGCCTCCAGCAGCACATACGCCGTCTGCGCCGGGTCGCCCCAGCTCGCCACCTGCCCGACGGAGACCGGCAGATACGTGGCCGGCGGTGCTGCCGTGTCCGCGAGCGTCAGTACGGCCATGCTCTGGAGGGCGGCGTCGAGCGCGACCACCGTCCGCTCCAGTGCGCTGCCGGCCGGGCCGTCGACCCGCGCGAGCACGCGGTCCGGTCCGTAGCGCACGTCGAGGAGGGGCCGCAGGGGTGCGTCGAGGTCCATCCCCCGCGCCGCGAACCAGGCGTACAGGCCCGCCGGTTCCAGTGTCCGGCCGAGCCCGGCGCGCAGGGCGTCGATGTCCCGTTCGGCGGGCGCTTCGGCCGGCCGGCCGTCCTGGACACCCGGCTCGAGACGGGCGATGACCCGGTCGCCGTACCGGAAGGTGGCCGGCCCCGTGCGGGTGGTGTCGTCCAGGTCGCTGGTGAGCTGATGGGTGCCCGTTCCCCGTCCCGGGAAGGTGATCCGCCGCAGGACACGGGCCCTCTGGAGGCCGAGAGCCAGTGGCAGCGCTCCGGGCACGGTCGGTTCGCCGAACACGCGGTGGGCGCGCGCCAGCCGGTGAACGCTCTCGGCAACGTCCGCGGCGTCGTCTTCCCGCGCACGGTCGGACGGCGCCCGGAACGGGTACGGCGGCAGCGTGATCCGCCTGGTGGGCACCCCCTGGTACACCGTGCGCCAGTCGACGCTTCCGCCGCCCACGTGGAAGAAGGCGAGTGCACTGCTGAAGCGGGCCTCGGGAAGGCGGAGTTGGGTCGCGAGCCGCGCCGCGCCCACCGAGGTGAACGCTGCCAGGCGCTCGAAGAATGCACCATCGGCGACGGCTGCCTCGCCGTTCAGGGCCGTGCCGTTGCGCAGGACGGTCCCGTGAACACCGGAGCCCTGACGCACGACCCACTCCAGCCCGACGGTCAGTTCGTCGGCCGTGGAGCCCAGGACCGCCACGCGGTAGCGCTGGTGGTCGCGTCCCAGCGCCGCCGAGTGGCACAGGGCGGCCGGGCTCGGCGGCGTGTCCCGCCGCAGCAGCCGGTGGATGTCCGTCGCGCGCCGGACCAGCCCCTCGGGGGTGTGCGCGGACAGGACGAGGAGGTGCTCACCCAGCACGCCGGGCGGGTCGACGTGCTCGACCGGTCGGTCGGCCGCGTACTCCTCGACAACGACATGTGCGTTGGTGCCGCCCATGCCGAAGGCGCTGATCCCCGCGCGGCGCGGTCCGCCGGAGTGCCACGGCCGCGGCTCGGTCGGGACGGCGAACGGGGCGGAGTCCAGGTCGAGGTGGACACCGGGGGTCTCGAAGCCGGCGAGCGGCGGTATCTCCCGGTGTCGCAGGCACAGCAGGACTTTCATCAGGCCGGCGAGTCCACTGGCCGGTTCCAGGTGGCCGATGTTGGCCTTGACGGAGCCGATGTGGCACGGGTCCCGGCGTGCCGGGTCGGCGCCGAACACCTCGGTCAGGGCGGCGAGTTCGACCGGATCGCCCAGCCGGGTCGCCGTGCCGTGCGTTTCGATCAGGGAGATGTCCGCCGGGGCCACATCCGCGTCCGCCAGGGCCGCGCGGACGACCGCCGTCTGGGCCTCGCTGCGGGGCACCGGCAGGGCACTGCCGCGGCCCCCGTGGTTGACGGCCGTACCGCGGATGACGCACCAGACCGGGTCCCCGTCCCGCTCGGCGTCGGCCAGTCGCTTCAGCATCACGGCCACCGCTCCCTCGCCCGGGACGAAGCCGTCGGCCCGGTCGTCGAAGGGGCGCGGCCGGGACTCGGACAGGGCGCCGAGCTGGCTCAGGCTGCGGTAGTACCACGGTGTGAGCCCGACGTGGCAGGCCGCGACGATCGCGGCGCCACAGCTCCCCGCGCGCAGGGCCGCGACCGCCTGCTGGACGGCGACCAGCGACGAGGAGCAGAGCGTGTCGACCGTCTGCGACGGGCCCGTCAGATCCAGTGCGTAGGAGATCCGGTTGGCCAGCACCGCGTTCAGGGACCCGAGCGCCGTGTAGGGCCCGACGGTTTCCAGCCCTTGGGCATCGCGGTGATGTGTGTAGGTGGCGCCGACGAAGACGCCGATGTCGTGGCGGTCGGCGAGGCCGCTGTCGTCGCGCACCGCCCAGGCGTGTTCCAGCAGCAGCTTCTGCTGGGCGTCCATCTCCTCGGCCTCGCGGACGGACACGCCGAAGAACGCCGGGTCGAAGCGGTCGATGTCGGCGAGGAAGGCACCCGTACGGCAGTATGTGCCGGTCATGTCCGGGCCGCGCCGCTCGAAGTGCGCGTCGATGTCCCAGCGTTCGGCCGGGACCTCGGTGAAGGCGTGCCCGCCGGCGCGGAGCAGGGTCCACAGCCCGTCCAGGTCGTCGGCCCCCGGCAGATCGCCGGACACGGCGACCACGGCGATGTCCTCGGGGCGGGCGTCGTCATCGGTGGACGGGTCCGGCTCCGGCGCCACGTGGTGGGCCGGCGGGGTGGGAGGCGGAACGGACGGCGCCGGTGCGGGAAGGGTTTCGGCCGCTCCGTAGCGGTCCGTCAGCGCCTGCGCCAGCTCGGCGAAGCCGCCGTACTCCAGGAAGAGCGTGGCGGGGAGCCGGATGTCCCACCTGTGGGACAGCTCCTCCGACAGCTCGACGCTCATGATCGAGCTCATCCCGTAGTCCGCCAGCGGTGTGGCGCGGTCGAACGAGGTGAGCCCCAGGCGCTGCGTCAGGAAGTTCTCCAGTTCGTCCTGGACGCGGTCGGCGGCGGCGGCGTGCACCTCGGTGCCGGTACCCGGTGAGGTGCCGGTCACCGGTGGGGTGCCGGTCACCGGTGGGGTGTCGTCGGCGAGGGTGTCCGAGGCGTCGGGATGTGCGATGACCACCTGGCGCATGTCCTCGCCCAGCACCGCGACGAGCGCGTCCAGCGCCTCGGTCGTGCCCAGTGGCCTGACACCCCGGCGCCGTAGCTGGTCGGCGACGGCCGTGCCCATGCCCACCTCGCCCCACAGGCCCCAGTCGACGCTGAGCCACGGTGTGCCGCGCGCGTGCGCGAAGGCGTCGAGGTAGGCGTTGGCGGCGGCGTACCCGCCCTGTCCGAGGTTGCCGAAGGTCCCGGAGACGGAGCCGAACAGGACGGCGAAGTCCAGGTCCGGACCGGCGACGGCGGCGGCGAGTTCCCGGACGCCGTCCGCCTTGGGCCGCATCACCTCGGCGATGTCCTCGGCGGTGGTCGAGCGGAGCAGCCCGTCCCGGAGGGTGCCGGCGGCGTGCACCACTCCGTGCAGATCGCCGAAGTCCGCGCGGATACGTGCCACCACGGCCCCGAGTTCGCCCGGAACCGTGATGTCCGCGGCGTACGAGACGATGGAGCAGCCCGGTGCCCCGATCGCGGCCGGCCGGGCCTGGTCGGCGCCCTCCCCGCCGGTGCGGCTGACGAGCGCGACAAGGCCGGCGCCCTCCCGCGCGAACCGGGCGGCGACCTCCAGGCCAAGACCGCCGTGCCCGCCCAGGATGAGGTAGCGGCCGCCCTTCCTGATGGGCCGCGCTCCGGAACGGGCGGGCCGGACGCGCAGGCGGACGGGCTCATGGCGGACGCCGTGCCGGTAGCCGACCTCCGTGGGACCGTCGCCGAGCTCGGACACGAGCGCGTCGAGGGAGGAGTCGTCGAGGTCGATGAGGCGTGGCCGCAGCCCCGGGTACTCGATGGCGGCGGTGCGGACGAGACCCCAGAGCGCCGCGCGTGCGGGAACGGCGTGGTCGTCGTCCGCGACCGGCTGCGCGGACCGGGTCACTACGAAGAAACGGGCGTGGCGCTGCCGCGCGCCGAGGGTCTTCAGCGCGGCGAAGCACCCGTACAGTCCGGCGTCGAGCTCCGCCGCCTCGGACGGAGTGTCCCGCACGGGGCCGCTGTTCCCCAGGTGTACGACTCCGGCCACCGGGTCGCCCACCCAGTCCCACAGCCGCCGGAACGCCTCATCGTCGGCGGAGGCCAGCGCCCGGCGATCCCCGTCCTCGGTGTCCGTCGGGAACCTGGAACCGAGGACCGCCTCCACCACGCGGGCGCCCTCGGCGCGCAGTCGCCGGACCGTGTGCTCGCCGGGCCCGCCGGTGTCGCCGTCGTGCAGGACCACCCAGGTGCCCGTCGCGGGCTCGCGTCGCGGGCCGGGCATGGCGGCCTGCCGCCACCGGATCGAGGAGAGGGGCTGTGGAACGCCGGCCGACGACCGGAGCGCGGATCCCGGTGGGGTCGCGCGGCGCATCCGTACGCCGGTGAACTCCGCCGCCACTTCCCCGGCCGGCCCGAGCACCAGGGCATCCGCGGTCGCGTAGGCGCCCTCGGCACCGGTGCGGCGCACGAGTACGGTCACACCGGCCGTCCGGGCCGACAGATCCGCGAGGACCGCGACGCGTCCGACGCCGATCGGCAGCATGGGCAGCGGACCGGCCGCTCCCTCAAGGTCCTGGAGCGCGCAGCTGACGACCTGGAACACGCCGTCCACCAGCAGCGGGTGAGCATGCCAGGGAAGGGGCTCGGTGTCGGTGCGCAGGATGGCCCGGGCCATGCCCGCCCCGACCGTGAGTTCCCGGACCGTGCGGAAGTCGGGCCCGTACTCGAGTCCCGCCCGCGACCAGCTGTCGTACAGCTCCTCCGGGGCGATCGTGCGCGTGCCGGTCACAGGCCGGACCGGGTGGCGCGGGGCGCCGTCGCCGAGCGGGCGGCCGGTGCCGGTGGACAGCGGCTTGCGGTCGCCGCCCAGCACGGCGCTGAGTTCGAAACGGGTCGGCCGGGCGTGCGTCATCTCGAGCCTGACGGCAGCCGTCGCGCCGTCGTCGAGGGTGAGGGGCCGCAGAAAGGCGACGTCGGTGAGTTCCAGCGGCACGAACGGCCGGCGCTCGGCGATCCCCGCCATCGCCATCTCCAGCTGCACCGAGGCGGGCAGCAGCCCGGACCCGTCGGCACGGTGCTGGGCGATGAGGGGTTCGTGTCCCGCGAAGATCTTCTCGTAGGTCTCGGTTCGGTGCGTCACTGTCCCTCACTCCGGGTCGCGTAATGGCGGTTGAGCAGCGGATGGCTGACGGCACTCGTCACGGTGCGGCGGGCGGAGGGCGCGGTCAGCTCCTGCCGGTTGAAGGGGTACGTGGGAATGGTGGTGGTGCGGTGGTTCTTGCCGGCGTGGAGACTGCTCCAGTCCAGGTCGGCGCCCGTGTGGTTGACATGGGTGGTCAGGGCCGCGTGCAGCTGGGCCTGGTCGTTGCGCCCGCGGCGGAGCGTGGGAATCCAGGCCGGGGTCGGCTCGGAGAGGGTGGCGCGGGCCAGGGGCAGCAGGTGCGGATGCGGCCCGATCTCCCAGACGGCCCGAGGGCTGGTCTCGCCGAGCGTCGTCAGGGCCCGGAGGAAGTGCACGGGCCGGCGGATGGCCGCCGCCCAGTGCTCAGGATCGGTGGCGGTCTCCGCGGTGTGCCAGGTGCCGGTGAGGGTGGTGGCGAACGGGATGGCGGGCGGTTTGAGCGGCGTGGCCACCATGGCCTCGGCGAACGGGGCCACGGCCGGTTCCATGGCGGCGGAGTGGAAGGCATGGCTGACCGTGAGCCGCTGGGTGCGGTGCGGGGTCTGCTCGCAGAACCGGGTGACGGCCTCGGTGGGACCGGTGATGGTGTGCTCCCGGGCGGCGTTGTACGCCGCGATCTCGACGCCGGGATACGGCCGCAGTGCGGCGGTGAGCGTCTCGGCGTCGGTGTGGACGACGGCCATGGTCCCGTCGCCGGGCTGCGCCTGCATGAGCGCTCCCCGCAGCGCGGCCAGGCGCAGCAGGTCGGGCAGGGGGAGCACGCCGGCGGCCCAGGCCGCGGTGAGTTCGCCGAGGCTGTGCCCGGCGACGGCGTCCGGGCGTACCCCCACCGCCTCCAGGAAGCGGACCAGGGCGACCTCGACGCTGACGATGGCGGCCTGCGCGTACCGGGTGTCGTCCAACAGGTGCCGGGCGTCGCCGTGGAGCAGGTCGAGCAGCGGAACGTCGAGGTGGGGCACGACGAGTTCGGCACACTCGTGCAGCGCGTCGCGGAAGTGGGGTTCGGTGGCGAGGAGGCCCTGGGCCATCTCGCCGTACTGGGACCCCTGTCCGGTGAAGAGGAAGGCCGTGGTGGGCCTTCCCGTGTGCCGGACGGCGTGAGTGCGGCCGTTCGTGATGTCGGTGAGCCGGCCCGCCAGTTCCCCGGCGGTGGCGCCGTGGACCGCGACGCGCCACCGTTGGGCGGCGCGGCCCGTGTTCGCGGTGTACGCGACATCGCCGAGCCGGTCCTCGGGGGTGGCGGTCAGCTGGTCGGCGTAGGTGGTGGCGAGGGCCCGTACCGCGGCCTCGTCCGCACCCGTCACCCGCACCACATGACTGTCCTGCCCCAACACCCCCCGCACCGGAACAACAGGCGGCTCCTCCACAATCACATGAGCATTCACCCCACCCATACCAAACGCACTCACCGCAGCACGACGCACCCCACCACCCCGCGCCCACACCCACGGCCGATCCACCACAAAAAACGGCGTCTCCTCAAACCGAATGTGATCATTCGGCCGCCGCACATGCAACGACGCCGGAACCACCCCATGCTCCATCGCCAACAACACCTTCACCAACCCCGCCAAACCCGCAGCCGGCTCCAAATGACCGATATTCGACTTCACCGAACCCAACCCACAAAACTGCGAACGACCCGAAAAACGACGCCACGCCCGCGTCAACCCCTCCACCTCAATCGGATCACCCAAACCCGTCCCCGTCCCAAGCGCCTCCACCATCCCAATCGAATCCGGCGACACCCCCGCATCCCGCAACGCCGCCACCACCACCTCACACTGCGCCCCACCACTCGGCACCGTCAGACCACTCGTACGCCCCCCGTGATTCACCGCACTCCCCCGAATCACCCCCCGAACCCGATCACCAGCCCGCAACGCCGCACCCAACGGCTTCACCACCACCGACACCACCCCCTCACCCGGCACAAACCCATCCGCCCCCGCATCAAACGCCCGCACCACACCCGAAGGGGAGAACGACCTGAGCCGTGAGCCGAGCTGGAAGTACTGGGGCGACATCCCCATGTGCACACCGGCGACGATGGCCTGCTCGCACTCGCCCTCACGGATGCTGCGCACCGCCGAGTGCAGAGCCACCAGCGACGACGAACACAACGTGTCGATCGCCATGCTCGGACCCCGCAGATCCAGGAAATAACTCAACCGGTTCGCGAGAATGGCGTTGTGGTTTCCCAGACCGGCGGCCGTCTCCACGACGTCGCCCACCACCATGTCCCGGTAGTGCTGGTAGCTGGCGCCCACGAACACACCCGTGGATTCCCGCACCCTGCCCGCCAGGCCCGCGTCCTCCAGCGCGCGCCAGGCCGACTGGATCAGATGACGCTGCTGGGGGTCGATCCACTGTGCCTCGGCGGGCGACAGGCGGAAGAACCCGGCGTCGAAGTCGGTGAGCCCGTCGACGAAGCCGCCTCGTCGGAGGTATACGGTGCCGGGCTTGCCCTCCGTGCCGTAGTAGGCGTCGATGTCCCAGCGTGACGCGGGTACTTCGCGCAGGCAGTCCTCGCCGGCCAGCAGGGCGCGCCACAGCTCCGTGGTGTCCCCGGCGCCCGGGAACACTCCGTCGACACCGATGATGGCGATGTCGTGGCGGTCCGTGTCGGCCGTCCCGGCGGTCTCGTCGGATGGCGGGAGGGCCGTCGAGGTGATCGACGTGGCGAACACCTGGGCCGCGCGGGTGTCCATGGCCGGGGGCTCTTCGGGAGCCGGGGGCTCTTCGAGGGCCTGGGGCTGTTCGGGGGCCTGGGGCTGTTCGGGGGCCTGGGCCGACCCGGCGTCGGTGCCGGGTACGGCCGTGACGCCGTACTCCTCGCGCAGTTCGGCGGCGAGTCTGTCGACCGTGCCGACCTCGAGCACCAGGGTGACCGGTATGTCGACGTCCAGCATCGCCCGGATGTCCTGGGCCAGCGAGACGGCGAGCACGGAGTCGAGCCCCTGCTCCTGAAGTGGCCGGTCCACTTCGAGGGCTTCGACCTCCATCTCCAGCGCGGACGCGACCTTCCGGGCCAGGGCGGCGTCGAGGCGGTCGGCCCCGCCGGGCCGCCCCGGCATGGCCCGGTGACCGTTGCGCTCGGCGGCCGGGGCCACCGGCGGGGCGGTACGGACGGCATCCCGCGACGTGCCGGGCCGCCCCGTCCCGTTCGGCGAACTCGGTGAGAGCCGCTTCCAGGTGATTCCGCGGGCCTCCAGCACCGGTTGGTCGCCGTCGAGGATCACCAGGCTTCCGGTGAGCAGGCCGGTGTCGGCTCCCGTGTCCCGGTCGCGCCGGGCGTACACCCGGGCGGTTCTGGGAAGGCGGCCGAGGACCGTGAGCCGCTCGATGGCGAAGGGGACGTACAGCCCTTCAGCGCCGCACGCGGCGAGCGCGGCCTGGAACGCCCCGTCCAGGAGCCGGGCGTCCACCGCGCCGTGCGGCTGCGCCCCGGCCCGCAGCAGGCCCGTCGCCTGCCCGGGCGCGGTGGCCAGGGAGGCGACCGTACGGAAGCCGGGACCGTAGCGCAGTCCGTCCCGTTCGAAGGCGCGGTACATCGCGTCGACGTCCACGGCCGTGAAGCCGTCGCCGGAGGCCGGGACGGCGAGCACCGGCTCCTCGACGCCGGTCACCTCGGCATCGCAGACCAGGGCTCCGGCCATGTTGCGGAACCGGATCGAGGTTCCGTCGCGCTCGGCCGAGAGGGCCTCGGGCCCCTCGACGGCCACGCGGAACGTCAGATCGCGCAGGCCGAACCGGTCCCCGCCGAGGAACTCGGCGACCCTGCCGGGGTAGGCGGCACCGGGCAGGGTCGGCTTGCCGAGGACCACGTGTTCGTCGGCCTCGGGCTGCTCGGCCCACGAGTTCATGGGACGACCGGCCGGCGCGGTGGCGTGCGGCGGGAGCGCGGGCCTCGGCCGGCCGGCAGGCTCCAGCCAGAGGTACCGCTCCTCGTGCGGCGCGGTCGGAAAACGCACCCGCGCACGCCCAGGCCCGGCGACGAGGTCCACGCCCGCGACGAACCGCCGGGCCAGCGCGTCCAGTTGTTCCCGGTCGGCTCCCGCGTCGAGCGGCGCCGTCCGCGTGCCCTCGGTACCGAGGGCCACCCCGACGTACAGGGAACGGGCTTCGCCCACGCCGGCCAGGAACAGCCGCAACTTGTCCTCGAGCTGCTCGAGGCTGTCCACCACGCAGGCGAGTCGGTGCGAGGCGGCCGGGCGGCACAGGCTCGCGTCGCTCAGGGCGGCCAGGGGCGGGCAGTACGCGGAGCTCACCATCATGACGAGCCGCTGTGCGAGCGTGTGCAGCGCGGCCTGGGACCCCGCCGACAGGGCGAGCAGTCGCGGCCCGTGGTCCGTGGTGTGAAGGTCCCCGGAGCGGGCGGCCTCGACCACGACGTGGGCGCCCGCGCCTCCGAAGCCGAAGCTGCTGACTCCGGCGACCCGCGGCCCCTCCCAGGGCTGCAGCCGGTCGGCGACGAACAGGGGTGAGTCGTCGAAGTCGAAGGCCTTGTTCGGGGTGGTGAAGTTGAGGGACGGCGGGATGCTGCCGGCCTGGAGCGCGAGAATCGTCTTGATGAGGCCGGCCATCCCCGCGGCGGGCTCCAGATGGCCGACGTTCGTCTTCACCGAGCCCACGGCCACCGGTCGCGAGGCGGCCTCGCCGAGGACCGCGTGCAGCGCCTCGAGTTCGATGAGGTCGCCGAGTTGTGTGCCGGTGCCGTGCGCCTCGACGTAACCGATGCCGCCCGCGGTGATCCCGGATGCCTCCAGTGCCTTGCGCAGCACCGATTCCTGGGCCGGCCTGCTGGGCGCGGTGAGGAAACCGGCGCTTCCGCCGGTGTGGTTGACGGCCGTGCCGCGGATCACGGCCAGGACCGGGTCGCCGTCGCGTTCGGCGTCCGTGAGCCGTTTGAGGACGACGACACCGCAGCCCTCGCCGCGTACATAGCCGTCCGCCGCCTCGTCGAAGGTGCGGCACACCCCCTGCGGTGACAGCATCCCGTTGCGTGCGAAGGAGCGTGTCTTGCCGGGGGTCAGCACGAGATTCGCGGCGCCGACCACGGCGGCGTCCACCTCGCCCGCGCGCAGGTGCATGGCCGCCTGGTGCAGGGCGACCAGGGCCGACGAGCACGCCGTGTCCACCGCGAAACTCGGTCCCGACCAGCCGAAGGTGTGCGACAGCCGGTTGGCGACCATGGAGATGGCGGTGCCCGTGGCCACGTGTGGGTCGGCGTGGCCGGTGCTGTCGGCCACCAGCTCCGGGAAGTCGCTCGCGATCGTTCCGATGAAGACTCCGGTGTCGGCGCCGAGCGACGTGTGGTCGTGGCCACAGCTCTCCAGTGCCTCGGCCGCCACACTCAGCAGGATGCGCTGGAGGGGGTCCATCCGCCGTGCCTCACGGTCGGTGAGGCCGAAGCGCGCGGCGTCGAAGTACTCGACCCCGTCGATCCAGCCCATGTGCACGTCATCGGCGTCGGACCAGAGGTGTGCCCAGCCCCGCTTTCCGGCCGGTGCCTGTCCCACGCTGGACACGCCGCCTACGAGGTTGAGCCAGAACTCGTCGGGTGTGGCGGCCCCGGGGAACCGGCACGCCATACCGATGACGGCCAGCGCGCTGTCGTCGGCCGGGCGCCGTGCGGGCTCCGGCGTCACGTCGGCCGCGACCGGCGTCTCCGCCACGGGTGCGGCTTCGTCCGCCCCGGCGTCGGTGATCGGCACCAGACCCTCCGCCCCCAGCAGCCGGGCCAGCTTGGCCGGCGTGCCGGTCGCGAAGATCAACGGAGGGCTGATCTGGGCGTCGAGCTCACGGCTGAGCCGCGCCGCGGCGACCGTGACGTTGGCCGATTCGCCGCCGAGGTCGAAGAAGTTGGCCTGCACCGCGAAGTCGGTGTGTCCCAGCGTGGCCGCGAAGCTCCGTGCGATCGACTCGGCAAGGGCTCCCTCGGTGACGCCGCTCCCCGGGGCCTTTGCGGGCTCGGCCGCGGTGGTCGGGACGATGTTGTCCCGCGTCGGCAGCGGCAGCCGCGCCCGCGCGACCTTGCCGTTGCCGGTCAGCGGCAGTGCTTCGACACGTACGTAGGCGTCGGGCACCATGTAGTCGGGCAGCAGCCCCCTGACGAACTCGTCGAGCTGCGGCTTCGCCGCCGTGGCGGCACCGACCAGATAGGCGGTCAGCCGCGGTTCGCCCCGTCCCTCGAACCGTGTCGCGACGACCACGGCCGCGCTGACGCCGGTGAACCGCTCCAGCACCCGCTCGATCTCGGCGGGTTCGATGCGGTTGCCCCGCACCTTCACTTGGGTGTCGGCACGGCCGAGCCACTCGATGGCCCCATCGGTGTGCAGCCGTACCTCGTCACCGGTCCGGTACATCCGCACACCGGTGTGCGGATGGGTGACGAAGGCGTCCGCGGTCAGGTCCGGGCGGTCGGCGTAGCCGCGTGCGAGCCCGGCGCCGGAGATGTACAGCGCACCTGTCGTCCCGGCGGCGCTCGGCTCCAACTGGCCGTCCAGGACGTGCAGTTCGAGGTTCGGCAGGGGATCGCCCAGGGGCAGGAAGGACCCCGGGGACGTCATGCGGTGGCAGGAGGCCCAGATGGTCGCCTCGGTCGGCCCGTAGAGGTTCCACAGCTCCCGCGCCGACGCGTGCAGCGGTTCGGCGACGCTCATGGGCAGGGCCTCGCCGCCGGAGAGGACGGTGAGCCGCGCGGCCGGGGTCCAGCCGGTTCCCAGCAGCAGACGCCACATGCTCGGCGTCGCCTGGGCGACGGTCACCTCGCCGATGAGCTCTGCCAGTCGGCGCGGATCGCGCGCCACGTCGCGGGAGGCCAGGACGACCGTGGCGCCGACCGTCAGCGGAAGGAGCAGTTCCAGCAGGGAGATGTCGAAGGCCACCGTGGTGTGCGCGAGCATGCGGTCGTCGGCCGAGGAGCCGAGGCGTTCGCCGATCCCGGTGAGGAAGTTCGCCAGTGCGGCGTGTTCGATCTCCACGCCCTTGGGGTCACCCGTCGACCCGCTGGTGAACAGGGTGTACGCCAGGTCGTGGCCGCCGACCTCGGCCGGCCGCGCCGCCGCCGAGCCGTCCGCGTCCGGCACGCGCAGGGCCGGGCCGAGCCGCGCTCCCAGAGCGTGTGTACGGGCGTCGGTGAGGATCAGGTCGCACCGCGCGACCTCTGTGTAGCGTTGCAGCCGTTCGACGGGGTAGCCCGGGTCGAGCGGCAGGAACGCGGCACCGGCCCGCAGGACGCCGAGCAGCGCGGGGAGCAGCCGAACCCCCCGGTCCACCAGCACGCCGACCACCGAGCCGTTCTCGATGCCCTGGTCGTGGAGGCGGGCGGCGACCGCGTCCGCCCAGGCGTCCAGTCCGGCGTAGTCCAGCGTCCGGTGGCCGCTGCGCACGGCGACGGCTTCGGGCCGGTCGGCGACCGCCGTGGCGATGAGCTCGAGGACGGTCGGGCCGGCCTCGGCTTCCATCGGCCCGCCGACGGTCGGGCCGGCCGCCGCGGGCTGCTCACCCGCCGCCTCCGGTGCCGCGGCGAGGGGGGCCGACGGTGCGGCGGGCGCCGTTTCCTCGCCGTGGAACAGCGTGGTCAGCGCTATGTCCTCGATCCGTTCGGTGAAGGCCAGCGCCTCGTCGTGCGCCATCGCGGTCTCCCGTACGAAGACCGTGGGCGGACCGTCGTCGAGGCACAGCAGCGCGATCTCGGTGTGCGGTTCGGCGGACGCCTCCTCCCCCACGCTCCGTTCCAGGACCATCAGCCGCGTGAACGTCGCCTCCTCGGAACCCAGCGGACGTCCCGCCAGGCCGAGGCGCACCTCGAGGTCGGCGGCGTAGCCCTTCCGGGAGGCCGCCTCGTCGAGCTTGTCCAGCAGGGACCGGGTGGTGTCCGACGCGTACCGGACGGGAAAGCGCGCGGTGGCGATGCCATGCGTGTGCTCCGCGAGGACCCGTGCGGCCGACGGCGACCAGGCGAAGTCGAAGGTCCGCTCCCCCGTGCGCTCCGCCACGGCCTCGAGGAAGGCCCGGACCACCCCGGCCGCCTCGTCACGCGAGGCGGGGGTGAAGGCCAGCTCGTAGCGTCCGTAGTGGGCGGTGGCGGCGGTGAAGTCGTCCGCGGGCAACTGCACCGGTCGCAGCTCCCGCAGCCGCGTCTGCCACCACGGCTCATGCGCCCGCAGCGGCTTCTGTGCGGCGGCGATGGCCCCGAGCCGCTCCGCCGAGGCGGCGGGCATCGCGGCGCCCTCGATGATGCCCAGCCGCTGCGCGGCGGCCTGCCCGCTGAGGGCGCTGCCGTCGACGGCCGTGAAGTCGCTCAGGACGAGGTCCGCGTCCGGCGCGGACAGGGTCAGCGCCGAGGTGGTCACCGACAGCGCGACGGTCTCGGAGCGGGGGTCGTCCCGGGGGATCAGCCTGATCTGCCGGGTGAACACCGCGCCCTGTTCGGTGACGAGCGTCGGCAGCCCCAGCGGGTTGGGGAAGGATCCGTAGTCCAGGGCCTTGGAGATCCGCGCGGCCTCGGCGGCCGTGGTGCCGGCGTGGATCAGGCCGCCGGACGCCATGCGGGCGGAGCGTCGGTAGAACCGCCGTTCGCGGTCGCCGGTGTCGGTGGCGGTGGCGGTGGGCGGGGGCAGGGTTCCGGCCACCACGTGCGGAACGAGCTCGCGGAACAGCTCGATCCCGCTCTCGGCCGTCTCGTAGGTCAGTGACAGGGCGGTGGAGTGGTCGCGGATCGGGAACCACCGCTCCAGCAGCACGCTTCCGGCGTCGACCGCCTCCGTCATGCGGTGCCAGGTCGCCGCGTGACGGGTCGCGCCCTCGTACAGTGCCCAGGCCGGAACGTGGCTGCCGGAGTACCGGGGCAGCGGGCCGTCATGGAAGTTGATCGCGGCGACCCGGGGCAGTTCGAGGATGTCACCGGACAGAATCCGGAAGTTGACCATGCTGAAGAGGTAGTCGAACGGCCGCTCCGACAGCGCCACCGCCAGGTCGCCCCGGGGGTCGAGCAGGGGGACGGCGTGCTCGGCCGCCCACGCGGCCGCGGCCGGGTCGTCGCTGAGGATCCCCTCGATGCGTACGCCCGCGTCGAGGAGTTGGGCGGCGCACTGGGTGAGGACCCGGGTTCCGCCGATGATGAAGCAGTTGGTCGGCATGTTCACCCCTGGGCCGCGGCGGAGTCGACGGGGTGGGCGGAGCCGGCGCTCGGCGCGGCGTCGGAGCCGTCCGCGGGGTCCGTGGTCTCGGCCGCCACCCAGGCGTCGATCTGGGAGACGACCTCCTCGTCGAGGGAGAGCTGCCCGGGGGCCCACATCGGGTTCGACAGACCGCGGTGGGTGCGCTCGCACATCTCCCAGTCCTCGTAGTTCGCCTTGTCCCACAGCGCGAAGACGGCCTCGTGGGAGAAGTCGTCCTTGGCCGTCTCCGAGGGGTGGAAGAGCCAGAAGTGGCGCACGAAGCAGGTGCCGGGGCTCTCGGGCCAGACCCACTGCATCATCACGTAGTCGGCGGTGAACCCGAACAGCAGATTGGGCAGGATCGTGATCCAGTTGATCCGCTGCCGGTCCGCCTCGGGCACCAGGGGCATGGGGACGCGCCCGCTGCGCCCCGTCATGGAGACGGAGTTGAAGCCGCCGCGGATCGACTGCCAGGCGCCGACGATGTCGCCCTTGAGGTCGTAGGTGCCCGCGTCGTCGAAGTCGGTGATGCGGTGCAGGTCCTTGTGGGCCGTCGGGAAGTGCAGGCTCTCGTTGACGTTGTGCGCGACGAGCTTCCAGTTCGAGGCGACCGGATAGTCCTTGGCCTGCACACACTCCAGATCGGCCAGCTCGTAGACGCGCGCGAACTCGCCCAGCTCGCCCAGGGAGGCGTCGAGGTCCGGGGCGTCGTCGGAGAAGGCGATGAACACGACGCCGTAGCGGATCTCCGTGCGGATGGGCAGCAGCCCGTTCTTCTCCTTCTCGAAGAAGTGGTCGAAGTACGTGCCGTTGAAGCTCTTGAGTTGGCCGTTGCGGTCGTAGACCCAGCAGTGATAGAGGCAGACCAGGCTCTGCCGCTTCCCGGCGGCCTCCTCCACGAGCTTGTAGCCACGGTGGCGGCAGTAGTTGTGGTACGCCTGGATCCCGTTGTCCCCGTGCAGGAGGAGGACCGACCCGGTGCCGATGTTCAGGGTGCTGTAGGCGCCCTTCTGCTTGAGGCGGGACACATGGTCCACCGGGAGCCAGCGCCGGCCGTAGATGCGGGCCATCTCCCGCTGGTACTGCTCGTGGCCGGTGTAGAACTCGTGCGAACGACCGACGCCGCCGGTCTCGAAGTAGGGCCTCTGCTCGGACTGCTCGCTGATCAGGTGGAACATGCTGGGCGCGCGTGTCATCTGCTGGGCTCCCTCGGAGGGTGCGTGGAAGGCGGTGGCAACGTGCCGATGCCCTCGGGCCCGCGGGGCGGAGTGACCGCGGTGTCCGATGCCGCGGGAAGCACCCTCGCCGCCTGCGCGGTACGACGGCACAGGGCGGCCCGAGGAAGGGGAATGACGGAAAACACCGTGAGGTTGCTGCGGATCGACGGGGCAGCACCCGGAGCAGGACACCGCGCTTTCGGACGTCGCGGCGCCCGGGGAGCCGTGTGCGCGCGGAGGCGTGACGTACGGCTGCCGATGCTTTCTGTACGGAGTGCTTGGCGCGTCAGCCCGCGACGGCGGCTGCCACTCGCGGTCGTCGGGTCGACCGCCGGGCCGGTCGGCGGGCCTGAGGCTCAGCCGGCGGGGTCGTAGATCCGCTGGTCCTGCGGCACGCCGGCATCGTCGTAGAGGCGCTCAAGGGCGTCCGGGGCGTAGATCTCGTGGTCCTCGACGACGCCGCCGATCAGCCCGAGCATCTTGTTGGTCCACTCCTGGCTCTTGCTCATCGCGTCCATCGTGGCGCGGAAGAAGGGCGGTAGCTCGGTGAGTTCGCTCAGGGTGGTCGTGAAGTCGTAGACGCCGGAGCTCTCCTCGTCACGCACCTTGTTGTACTCGGCCAGTGCCTCCTCCATCGGACGCTCGCCCGCGAGCCCCTGGTGGATGCGGTCGGCCAGGATCTCTCCGTGGAGGAAGGCGTCCGTGATGCCCCACCCGGTGTAGGGGTCCTTGTGGTAACCGGCGTCGCCGACGAGGGCCCAGCCGGGCCCGTACGCGCGGCGATAGTAGTTGTCCGGGTAGCGCATGGGCCTGAAGTCCTCCTCCCGCCTGCCCTGGTCGCGCAGTTGGACACCCATCTCCGGATCCACGTCGTCGAAGACGGCCTGGAAACGTGTCTCCACGTCCTGGCGGAATTCCTTGAGCAGGCGCCGGGTGCCGATGATGGCCAGCATGTGCAGGCCGTCGTTGGTGGGCCAGGTGCCGAACCACTGCTCGTTGAAGCCGGCCTTGTGGTGCAGGCCCCAGTCGAGGCCGCTGTAGTACGAGTAGTAGATGAAGCCGGCGGCGGGGCGGACGTCGTACAGCTCGGCGCCGACCTTCTTGGCGACGGTGGAGTGGAACCCGTCGGCGCCGACGACCACGGTGGCGCGCAACTCGCGCTCCGGACCGTCACCGTCGCGTCCCCGGATGCCCACGACGCGGTCGTCGGCGAAGACCAGGTCGGTCACGGTGAATCCCTCGACGACCTCGGCGCCGGCCCGGCGGGCCGCGTTGACCAGGATCTCGTCGAGCACGGTGCGGCGCGGGCAGTACACCGCGTCGATGCCGCCCACGGGGTCGGCGAAGCCGTTGAGCTGGATCCCGCGATACGAGTAGTGCATCTTGTTCAGCGCCGGGGTCTTGGCGGCGATGATCTCGTCGAGCAGCCCCCACTCCTGAAGCCGCAGGAGCCCTGCCTGGTGGATGTAGTGCGTGGAGACGGTGTCGCTCGGGAAGGAGCTCCGGTCCACCACGAGTACCCGGTGCCCCTGTCGCGCAAGGAGCATCGCCAGCGGCGATCCGGCACAGCGGGCGCCTACAACTATGACGTCGTACACGTATTTCCCCCCATCATTAAGATTAGGTTTCCTTGCGGTAAACCATGCCTGCCGATGCGCCCTGGTCATTGGCGCATCGGCGATGAAAGGGAGGCTATGAGTATCGGCAACCGGTGGTCAAGACTTGGTCGAGATAAAGAAAGTGCAACGCACAGGCGGGGCGGTACCTGTTTCCATCGTCAGGCGGCGGAGGCTCGAGCAGCACCCCGCCCAGGGGCAGCATTTACAGCATTTACTCGAGGAAGCCAGTGTTGACGACAGGTGCCATAGGCCACGAATCCGGTCAATCAGCCACTCTTGGCTACGGCTTGACGCACACCAAGTGGGCAAACCGGAGGAAGCACTTCCGTCCAGAACATCGGACCTCTGCTCCGAATTACTCGGTTGAAGTAACCCTTGCAGTTAATAGATGAATTCTCGTCCAGCGCGGCCGAAAACTATTTCCTCGTTGAACGGTCTTGATTCTTCCGGGCCACGGGAAGCCGCGTCCGGACGCTCCACTCATTCGCCGGCGCGGGCCGACTCCCCACGGATGCGTCCGGCCCGGTTCACACCGCGCTGGAGCTCTCCAGGGAGCGGCCGAGAGTCTCGGGGGCCATGGCGAGGGAGACCAGAACGCCGATGATCGACCGCGCCGGGAGCCGCCCGCGGGACTGCTCGAGCTGGTCCCCGCGGCCCGCACCCTGTTCGTCGCGTACGACCCCCACGTCACCACCGGCGACGCCCTCACCCACACCCTGGCCGGCCGAGTGGCCGGGCTGAGCGGGAAGCGGGCCGCGGACGCCGGGGACGGGCTCGGCGTGCTGGACGTGCCGGTCCGCTACGACGGCCCCGACCTCGCGGCCGTCGCCGAACACACCGGGCTGTGCACCGCCGAGGTCGTCGCCCGCCACACCGCCCCCCTGTACACGGTGGCGTTCTCCGGGTTCGCTCCCGGCTTCGGATATCTCACCGGCACCGACCCGGCGCTGCGGCTGCCGCGCCGAGCCGAGCCGCGCACCGGGTTCCGGCCGGTGCGGTGGCAGGACGCGCTGACCCTGGCCAACCGTCTGATCGGCAACCCTGAGGGCGCGGCCACGTTGGAGGCCACCTTCGGCGGGCTGCGGCTGAGACTGCGCGCCCGCGGGCCCGGCGGCACCCCCTCCGTCCGCTATATGGCGCTCACCGGCGCACCCTGCCCGGCCCGGCTCGACGACGGCCGCACGGTCGCGCCGAACACGCCGATCGCGGTGTACGACGGCCAGGTCCTCGAACTGGGTGCGCCGCCCTCCGGGTTGCGCACCTACGTCGCCGTACGCGGCGGCATCGACGTCGAGCCCAGCCTCGGCTCCCGCGCCACCGACCTGCTCTCCGGCCTCGGCCCCGCACCGCTCACGGCCGGCGCCCTGCTCCCGGTGGGGGCGCCCGGCGGCCAGATGCCCGGCGCGGACCTGGCGCCCCGCGCCGCCCCTCCCCGCCCCGCCCCGCCCCGCCGGACGACATCACGCGACGACTGGTTCGACCCCGTCTCCGTGCGGACCCTGTACCGGCAGCCTTGGGAGGCCACCAGCCGCAGCAATCGAGTCGCCGACCACCCGGTCACCGGCGGCTATCCGGTGATCGGCGTGGCGCACGCGGCCGATCTGTCACTGGCCGGGCAGATAGGGCCGGGGGACGAGTGTGGTTCCGGCCCGAGTAGGGGGTCGGCGGTGTTTCTCAGGCCCGTGAGACAGAAGGGGCGGTATTGGCTGGTACGCCACTGCTGTACCTCGTGTTCCACATCTACGGTCTGGTGTCGATCAAGTCCTTGCGAGTTATGGCCAGTTGGGCCTCAATTGACTCAAGGAGCATCACATGACACAGAGCACCTTCCGGAGCCGGCGTACCGCCACGCTCCTCGTCGCGGCCGCCTCCCTGGCCGTCGGCCTGGTCGCGTCGCCCGCGAATGCCGCGACGACCTGGGAATCGCTACCGGTCCCCGCCACTGACGTGAACTTCTCGCTGCTGCCCTTCGACAGCCAGAACGCCTACGCCACGACGAAGACCTACTGCTGGGGCTGCACCTCCGTGGAGAAGCTGTGGCAGCGGTCCGGCAGCACCTGGAAGGAGCTGAAGCCGCCCACCGACGCCGCGTTGGGCACGTTGGCCGGTACTGGCCCCAACGACCTGTGGGCGATCGGCCGGAAGGACATCGGCTCCACTGTCTGGCATGTCCACCACTACGACGGCACCAAGTGGTCGTCCGACCTCAGCCCCGATACCCGGAACTTGGAGATTCTCGGCGCCGAGGCGGTCAGCAGAACCAGCCTGTGGGGCGCGGGCAACAACCGGAAGGACGGATGGACTCCGACCGTCACCCACTGGGACGGCCAGAGATGGAACACCACCACGTTCACCGGCATAGACGGAGGCTTCGACGCCATCGACGTGCGGTCCGAGAACGACATCTGGGCCGTCGGCTATCGCGACAAGGGCGGCGTCCCGGCCGACTACCAGCCGCTGGCCATGCACTACGACGGCACCAAGTGGAGCGAGGTGCCGGTTCCCGAAACGCCGGGCGAGATGAACATCCTGCGTACCGTGTTCAGCAATGGTCCGAACGACGTGTGGGTCGCCTCCGACAGCCACGTCTCGCACTGGGACGGCGCGACCTGGACGCGCAGGGACATCCCCTCCTCCGGCCGCGTCGCGTCGTTCGCCAACTACGGCGGTCAGATCTACGCCGGCGTGTGGGTTGACTTCAGCGGCGGCCCGAAGCTGCTGCGCTGGAGCGGCACTTCGTGGGTGGCCGACACCTCGCTCACCAACGGCACCACGGTCGGGCAGCTGGCCACGACCCCGGACGGCGCGCTGTACGCCCTCTCCCAGGGCGCCTCGTCCCCGTACAACTATCTCTCCCGCCTCGCCCCGCCGACCGCGCGCTGACCCGAAAGGTTTCAAAGGCTTCAAAGGCTTCACACGAGAGGAACCACCCATGGGCGACCTCCAACGGCCGGGCGCCGTTGGAGGCTTCGCCGGGCGCCGGCGTGGAGCTCATCCGGTCACAGTCCGTGCGTGGCGCGGAAGAACTGGTCGATCTCCCGGCGTCCGGGTGCGGGCTGGGACAGGGGCTCGGAGCCGGGGGCTCGCAGGCCGTCCAGGAGGACGCCCGTGTACCGGTCCGCCAGGTCGGAGACGGGTTCGTCGTCCGCCGAATCGGATGTGTGCCTCGGCGGGATGGAATTGAGCATCAGGACGATGTCGTAGGCGTTGACGTCGTCGCGCAGGACTCCCGCCCGCTGGGTACGGGTCACCAGGTCGTCCAGGGCGGCGAGGAGCTCGGTACGGACGGCGCTGAGTTCGGGCCCGGCGTCGGTGGCCCGTCCGCGGGACACGGGGAAGAGCTGGCTGCTGCGCAGCCGGGTCATGTGGCGTACGACCCGGCCGAAGGCGGTCCACGTGACCGGTTCCTCGGCCAGGGCGCGCCGGACCTGGGCCAGGCTCTCTCCCATCACCTTGATCGCGATGCGCTCGACCAGCACGGCCTTGTTCGGGAAGTGCCGATAGATCGTGCCCATGCCCAGGCCGGAGCGCTTGGCGACCTCCGCGATCGACGCCTGGTAGCCGAGGTCGGCGAAGACCTGCTGGGCGACATCGAGGATCTGCTCGACGTTCTGTCGGGCGTCGGCACGGAGCGGCCTGTCCGCCGGGGGTGTGGTCGGTGTCATTTGCTCACGATGTTAACCTCCGACAGGGTAATCGGAAAATCAATTTCCGGTTAGCATGACGCCCGCGTGAGGAGACCCCAGATGAGCGTCCCGACAGATTTCCGCCCGGACTTCCCCGCCGGCTTCCGCGGCCGGGTGCTGCGCCCCGGCGACGCCGGATACGACGCCGCATGCGCCGTGTACCAGGGCCGCGCCGCCGACGAGGGACCCGCGCTGATCGCCCAGTGCGCCGACGAGGACGATGTCGCCACCGTCCTGCGGCACGCTTCCGCCCGTGGCATCCCGGTCGCCGTGCGTGGCGGCGGACACGGCTCCGACGGGTACGCGATGCCCGGCGGCGCGCTGGTCGTCGACCTGTCGCGGATGAAGGCGATCACCGTCGATCCGTGGCTCCGGGTGGTGCGGGCCCAGCCGGGGGTCCTGCTGGGCGAGTTGGACGCCGCCGCCCAACGACACGGCCTGGCCGTACCCGCCGGCACGGTCAGCGAGACCGGGGTCGCCGGGCTGACCCTGGGCGGTGGTATCGGCCATCTGATGCGACGTTACGGCGCGACCGTCGACAACCTGCTGGCCTGCGAGACGGTCACCGTGGACGGCCGCAAGGTGCGCGCCGACGAGACCGAGAACCCCGAGCTGTTCTGGGCGCTGCGCGGTGGCGGCGGCAACTTCGGGGTCGTCACCGCGTTCGAGTACCGCGCGCACCCGGTCGGCCCCGATGTCGTGGCCGGGTACCTGATCTTCCCCTTCGACCAGGCCGCCGACATCCTCGGCAAGCTCCCCGCCCACATGTCCACGGCCCCGCGCGAACTGAGCATGCTGGCCGCCGTCACCCCCGCCCCCGCGCTGCCCGCGCTGCCCGAGGGGGCTCATGGCGAGCCGGTGCTCGTTCTCGTCCCCGTCTACTGCGGCGACCCGGAGCGGGCCGACGAGTTCATCGAGCCGCTCGTCGCGCTCGGCGACCCGCTGGCCAACCTGGTCACGCGGATGCCGTGGGTGCGGGCCAACAGCATGCTGGACGCCGGGGCTCCTTCCGGCAGGCGCATGAACCTGCGCGGCGGCTATCTCCCGGCCCTGTCAGCCGATGCCATCGAGGTCCTGCTGGCGAACTGGACCGCCGCGCCCCGCACCCCCGACGGCGTCACCACCGTGAACCTCTGGTGCATGGGCGGCGCGATATCCGAGGACACCGCCGAGGACGCCACCGCCTTCTCCCGCGAGGGCGCGGCCTGGCTGTGGGAGGCCATCAGCACCTGGGCGGCACCGGACCACGACATGCGGTACGACCAGTGGGCATCGGCCGTCGACGTGGCGCTGGAGCCGCTCTCGCTGAGCAACGGCTACACCAACCTCACCGACGACCGGGGTGCGGCGTGGCGCGGCGGAGTGCACGGCAGCCCGGCCAAGCACCGGAGGCTGCGCGCGGTCAAGGCCGCGTGGGACCCGGACAACCTGCTCCGCTTCAACAAGAACATCGCCCCCGCTGACACGGAGCCCGAGCCCGCCGGCTGAGCCGCCGTGATGAAATCTCCTGACGGCGACGGTGCGGCCGACCCCGAGCGTGCCGACGCCGCCCGCAACCGTGCCCGGCTGCTGGCAGCCGCCCGTCGCCTGATCGGCGAGCACGGTGCCGAGCGCGTGACCATGCAGGCGGTCGCGCGGGAGGCCGGTGTGGGCAAGGGCACCCTGTTCCGCAGGTTCGGCGACCGGGACGGTCTCCTGCTCGCTCTCCTGGAGGAGGCGGAGGCCGACTTCCAGGGCGCGTACACCTTCGGTCCGCCTCCGCTCGGCCCGGGCGCACCGGCGGCGGACCGGCTCACGGCGTTCGGCCATGCCTTGATCGATCGCACCGCCGCCACCACTGACCTGGGCGCCGCTCTGGGACGACGGCTCCTCCCCAGGCACCGCAACGCCTCCGAGACGGGCCGCGCCTTTCACCGTCATGTCTCGGCTCTCCTGCGGGACGCGGGAGTCGACGGCGACCACGACATGCTCGCCCACGCCCTGCTCGCCTTCACCAACTTCGAGACGGCGGACTATCTGGGCCAAGAGTGCGAGGTTCCCGTCACCCGCCTTCAGACGGCCTGGACGGAACTGGTTCGACGGGTGACCCGGCCGGATGACAGCACGGGCGGCGGCTCGCACGCCTGAGCCCGGCACAGCCGCCTGGCCCCGCTCGGTGCGATGGGGCCAGGCGGCTGTCGGCGAGGGGTGAAGTCCCTTTCCCCTACTGGCCGTCGACCCTGACGACGATCTTGCCGCTGGCCTTGCCCGCGGCGATGGTGGCAAGTCCATCGGCGGCCTGATCGAGGGGCAGGACGGTGGTGACCTCGACGGTCAGGGTGCCGGCGGCCGCCTGCTCGGCGAGCGGGGCGATGGTCTCGGCACCGGGTGCGGCGAAGACGCCGGTGCCGGTGAGGCCGGCGGCGGCGAGGGCCTCGGCGTCGGGTGCCGTCGTGGTGGTGGCGACCCTGCCGCCCTTGCGGACCGCGGCCAGGGGCACGTCCCCATTGGCGAACCCGGTGAGGTTCACCAGCGCGTCGACGCCCTCGGGGTGGACCGCCCTGATCTGGTCGACGACGGAGCCGGCCGTGAAGTCGACGACGGCCCTGGCGCCCAGCTTGATGAGCCGGTCGGTGTCGGCGGGCGTGCCGGTGGCCACGACCGCCGCACCGCGGGCGGCCAGCAACTGGACCGCGTAGGAGCCGACGCCGCCGGAGGCACCGTTGACCAGCACCATCTGTCCGGGCTCGGGGGCCACGGCGTCGACGACGGCCGCAGCGGCCGCGCCGGCCAGCGGGATCGCGGCCGCGGCGACGAAGTCGAGGTTCGCGGGCTTGACACACACGTTGGCGGCGGGCAGCACCGCGTACTCGGCGAGGACACCGGCCTGGATGGGCGCGACGAACGGGACGTGCCCGAGCACCTCGTCGCCGGGGGCGAGACGGTCGACGCCGGCGCCCACCCGCTCGACGACGCCGGAGGCGTCGCGGCCGAGTACGAGCGGGTACTCGTGCTGCGCCATGCCGGCCGTCATACCAGCCGCGATCATGTTGTCGATGGCGTTGAGACCGGCGGCCTTGATCTTGATCAGCACATGGCCGTCGGGGACCTCCGGGGTGGGTAGTTCGGCGAGGACGGGCTGCTCACCGGCGGCCGGGACGTGCAGTGCACGCATGACTTCTCCTGAATGTGTGAGTAATGGGGGTGGACGCGCCGATCTCCATCGCGCACCGCCTTTCCGGGTGTGTGTCCGGCCGGGTCAACCACATAAGTGACGCAGCTGCGTCATTCATTGAGCCGACTTCGGGCACCCTGATGGACATACCGGGATGAGATGCGCACCACTACGGGCGCCCTTGCTGGCGAAATCGACACACGCCCCCTAGGGGCGCGGCTATCTCACGCTACCATCAAGTGTGGCACCCGCGTCATTTATGGCCTTCTGATCCGCACGGATCACGGATCAGGAGGATGCGGCGCCCTGGTCGTCCTCGTGCATCCGCAGCAGGGCCCGATAGGTCTCGACCATGGTCGGCGGGGCGGGAAGGGGCCCGGCGCCCGGTGCGGCGAACGCCTGAAGCAGGTAGGCGATGAGCCGAGGGGAGAGCGTGCCGGCGATGTCCCCTGCCCCGGCCACGATGCCGGCGTGCGCGATGAGCACAAGGATCATGTCCTCGGGCGTGAAGTCCTCCCGCAGGGCGCCCGCGGCCTTGGCGCGGGCGATCAGCATGCCGATGCTCTCGTAGGCGCGACGACGCTGCTCCTCGAGCCTGATGCTCTTCGGGAACGTCATCGTCAGGACCTCGGTGAAGCCGCGGTCGCCCAGTTGCATGCCGGCCAGGCTCTCCACGAACGTGGTGAAGCCGTGCCACGCGTCCGGCTCGGCCAGGGCCGCGTCGGCGGCGTCGGCGTAGGCCGCGGCCTTGTCCTCGAACACCGCCGCCACCAGATCCGCCTTCGTGGGAAACCGGCGCCGCAGGGTCGGCTCCCCCACATCGGCGCGCTTGGCGATGTAACGCATCGAGACGCCCAGGCCTTCGTCCGCGAAGACCTGACGGGCGGCCGCGATGACACGCTGCCTGTTCCGCTCGGCGTCCGCCCGCAAGTGCTTGTCCGGTCCCATTGCAGCCATGCGCCGATCATATCGGGGCAACTGGAGCACCTGCTCCAGTTATGCCGGCCGCCCTCGGCGGGCGCCCTGGATGCGGAGTCCGTTGCGTTGACACCTGTCGTGACGCGTGTGACGGTGGCGGGGCTTGGTCCTGACCTGGATGCGCACTGTTCGTTCATCAACGGAAGTGGGAGTCATGAGCTCAGGAATACCGCGCCGCAGCATTCTGTCCGCGGCCGCCCTCGGAAGCGCGGTCGGTTCGCTCAGCCTCTCCGCGACGGCGTCGGCGCAGCCGGACCTCGGCACCGAACCGTCGGCGGCCACGCTGCCCGCCGAGGACGGGTACGACCTGTGGCTGCGGTACGGACAGGTGGAGGACCCCGGTCAACTCCAGCGATACCGGGCCGCCTTGGAGTCCCTGGTCTGGCAAGGAGGCGGCCCGCTCCAGCGGTCGGCGGTGGACGAGTTGGCCCGCGGGCTCACCGGGCTGCTCGGTACACACGTAGTGCCACGCACCGGATCCGGCTCACGCGCGGCGCTTGTGGTGGGCACCCCGACAAGCTCCGCCCTGATCCGAGAGCTCGTCCCCGCGGCCGACCTGGCCGAGCTGGGCGACGAGGGGTACGTCATCCGCCGGGCCACCCGGCGCGGCAGGGTCTTCACCGTGGTGGCGGCCCACGCCGACCGCGGTGTGCTCTACGGTGCGTTCCACCTGCTGTGCCTCGTACAGACCCGACGGCCGCTGGAACACGTCGACCTCGCGGAGCGCCCGGCCGCCCCGCTGCGCGTGGCCAACCACTGGGACAACAAGGACGGTTCGATCGAGCGCGGCTACGCCGGCCGGTCCTTCTTCGACTGGGAGAAGCTGCCGCAACTCGACAACCGGTATACGGACTACGCGCGTGTCATGGCCTCGCTCGGCATCAACGGCGCCGTGATCAATAACGTCAACACGCCTTCGGACTACCTCGCGGAGCCGTTCCTGACCAAGCTGGCCGCGCTGGCCGGTGTACTGCGCCGCTACGGGGTGGCGCTGTACGTCACGGCGAACTTCGCCGCCCCCATCGACCTGGGCGGGCTGAACACCGCCGACCCCCTCGACCCGGGGGTGCGCAGCTGGTGGGCGAAGAAGGCCGAGGAGATCTACGGCAGGATCGAGGACTTCGGCGGCTTCCTGGTGAAAGCCAACTCCGAGGGGCGCCCCGGGCCGCTGGACTACGGACGCACCCATGCCGACGGGGCCAACCTGCTGGCGGGCGCGCTGAGACCGTACGGCGGGATCGTGATGTGGCGGGCGTTCGTGCACGACAGTGACGAGAAGTGGGACCGGCAGGCCTACCTCGACTTCACGCCGCTGGACGGGAAGTTCGCGGACAACACCGTGGTGCAGATCAAGAACGGGCCGATCGACTTCCAGGTCCGCGAGCCCGCCCACCCTCTCTTCGGCTCACTGCCGCACACCAACTCGGTGATCGAACTTCAGGTGACGCAGGAGTACACCGGGCACGCCGCCCATCTGTGCTATCTGGTCCCGCAGTGGAAGGAAGTCCTGGACTTCGACACCCTCAAGGCCGGCGAGGGCAGCACCGTGGCCCGTGTCGTGACCGGCCGCGTGCACCCCTACTCGCACTTCGGATTCGCCGGCGTGATGAACTTCGGCGATGCCAGGAACTGGACCGGCTCACACCTGGCCGCCGCCAACACCCACGGCTACGGGCGGCTCTCCTGGAACCCGGACCTGTCCGCACAGGACCTGGCCACCGAGTGGACCCGGATGACCTTCGGCAACGACCCCGACGTCGTCAAGACGGTCACCGCCCTGCTCCGGGACTCCTGGCGCACCTACGAGGACTACACCTCGCCGCTGGGCACGGGATACCTCACCCATCCGCCGGACGGCTCGGTGACCGGGCACCTCGACCCCAGCCCGACCACGACCACCCAGTTCCACAAGTCCAACCGCGAGGGCATCGGCTACGACCGCACCGCCGCCACCGGCAACGGCTACACCGAGCTGTACGCGCCGGCGATCCGGGACGCCTACGAGTCGCCGGCGAACTGCCCCGAGGAACTGCTCCTCTTCCTGCATCACGTCCCGTACACCCACGTGCTGGACAACGGCAAGACCGTGATCCAGCACATCTACGACACCCACTTCTCCGGCGCGGCGCGGGTGGCGGACATGCGCACGGACTGGGAGGGGCTGCGCCGCCGCGTCGACCACCGGCGGTTCACCGAAGTGCGCCGCCAGTTCGGGGAGCAGAACACCAGGGCCGCCCAGTGGCGGGACACCCTGGTCGCCTACTGGTTCGAACTGAGCCGGATCCGGGACGAGCGCCGCGGCTGGCTCCAGGCGATCGTCGCCCCGGCCGACACGGCGCTGCTGGGCGGGGAGCGCAACGAGCTGCCGGTGCAGGTGGTCAACGCGACGGGCTCCGGGCTGCGCGCCGTGACCACGCTGGACGTACCCGAGGGCTGGCAGTCCGAGGAGGCGACCTGCTACGTGGCCTCGCGGGAGGGCGAGACGGTGAAGATGCCCGTCGTGCCGCCGCCGACCCCCGCCCTCGCCACACTGCACGCCCGCCCGAGGTCGGGCGCGGTGCAGGTCCTCGACTCCTCGCTGCGCAGCCTGGCCAGGGCCGTCGTCGTCCCGCCCGCCGCGCGTTGCGTGCACGCGCTGGACGCCGGGCCCGACTCGGCGCCGGTGCTCAAGGACTACACCCGTCTCTCGCCGGCCGGCGTCTGGCACGAGGGCGCCGCATTCGGCTGGGTCGGCAACAGGCCCGCCGCCACGGACACCGGGCTGTTCGATGTCGTCCGCCGGGACTACGTACGCAGCGGCGCCCCGACCGTGCTGCGGCTGAGACTGCCCGCCGGACGCTGCACCGCGCATCTGCTCACCGGCGACTCCAACACCTTCAACAGGCCGCTGATCGTCCGTGTGGACGGGACCGAGACGGCCCGGAGCGAGCAGCTCGACGGCCGGGAGTTCACCTGGCTCCGGATCCCGCTGGACGGCGGCTCGTCCGGACGCGAGGTGGACCTGGAGCTGTCCACGGAGAAGGACAAGACCTGGCATCTCAGCGCCTGCGTGGTACTGGCGGAAGACATTCCTCGATCAGCTCGAGCATGAAGTGAGCGGGTTAGAATCGTTCAAATCTGCTCACAGGGGGGCCGTGTCCGACATGCTCGTTGCGCAGCGGCATGAGCTACTGGTCAGGGAGCTGGAGGCATCCGAGGGCCTGAGGGTCACCGAACTGGCCGCGCGCCTGAAGGTCTCGCGCGCCACCATCCGGCGGGATCTGCTCGAGTTGGAGGCCGGAGGGCGGGTGACCCGGGTCCGCGGAGGTGCCGTGCTCGCGGCATCCCACACCGCCCGGCCCGGGCAGCCGTCCGGGTCACGGCCGGCGGGCGCGCCGTCGGGCCCGCTCCGCGCCGATGCCAAGCCGGCTTCGGCACATACGCTCGGACTGCTGGTCCCGTCGGCGCACTACTACTACCCGCGCGTCGTCGCCGGTGTGCAGGCCGTGGCCGCCGAGCGCGGCGTCCGCGTTGTCATCGGCCTGAGCGACTACACGTACCCGAATGACACACAGCAGCTCGAGGAGCTGGCCGCGTCCGGCGCCACCGGGCTGCTGGTGACCTCCGCCACGGGCCACATCCTGCCCCAGGAACCGTTCGAACGGCTTCGGGCCGTCGGGCTGCCCTTCGTGCTGATGGAACGTCGGCCGTACGGCCGCTACGTACCAGGCGAGTTCGTGGCCACCGATCACCAGCAGGGCGCGTTCGGTGCGGTCGGGCACTTCATGAACCTGGGGCACGAGAGGGTGGGGCTGTTCACCAACGGCAGCCCCACCGCGCCCCTGCTCCGCGAGGGGTACGAAGCGGCCGTCCGGCACCTGGGCCTTGTCTCCGGTGCGCCGGTCCTGGACAGCGGACGCCCCCGGCTGGGCCCCACGGAGGCCACCCGGCTCTATGACCGGTTCATCGAGGAGTGCCTGGCCGACGGCGTCCGGGCCGCGCTGGTGCACTCCGACCACGACGCGATCGAGCTGATGCGGCGGATGCGTTCCCAGGGCCTGCGCACGCCGGACGACATCGCGCTGATCGCCTACGACGACGAGATCGCCTCCCTGGCCGATGTGCCCCTGACCGCGGTGGCGCCGCCCAAGCACGAGATCGGTGCCCAGGCCGCGCGGCTGCTCCTGGAACGCCTCGACGCGCCCGACCCCTCAGCCGTACCCGTCCGCCAGTTGCTGATCCAGCCCCGGCTGATCGTCAGGTCCTCCTGCGGGGCCGCCGCCCGGGCCTGAACCCTTGAGCCCAACTCACCGCCGTCTATTGACACTTGATGCCCTCGAGCGCAGCATTATGCAGCAATCTGCTGCTCAGTGATTCAAATGCGTCGCAATGATTCACCGAGTCATCTCAAGATCTGTCATGAACCTGATCACCCTTGCGTCATGTCCGCCCATTGCCGGAGAAAGGTGTGGAACGTGGAAGCGGGACAGGAACATGAGCAACGACCGGCTGGTGTGCGCCGCCGAACGGTACTGCTGGGCGCCGCGGCCGGCGCCGGAGCGGTGGCGCTCGGAGCCGCCATCGCCCCCAGCCAGGCACAGGCCGCAACGTTCGTCCGAGGCGCGGACATCAGCTGGATGCCGCAGATGGAGGCGAACGGCTACTACTGGAACAACAGCGCCGGAACGCGGCAGGATCTGTTCACCATCCTCAAGGGGTACGGCATCACCGCGGTCAGCCTGCGGACCTGGGTCGACCCCTCCAGCGATCCGGCCAACGGGCACTGCACCATCGAGGAGACCGCGCAGCTGGCACAGCGGGCCAAGAACGCCGGTATGCAGGTCCTCATCGGATTCCACTTCGGCGACACCTGGAACTCGGCCGGTGTGCAGAACCCGCCGGCGGCGTGGGCCGCCATGAACTACAGCCAGATGCTCGACGCGATGTACGACTACGTCTACCACTCGTGCAACGTCATCAAGTACTACGGTGTCACGCCCGCCTGGGTGAAGATCGGCAACGAGACCAACTCCGGCATCTGCAAACCGGTCGGCAGCCTCAGCCGCCCGAATCAGATGACAGGCCTGCTGAACGCCGCGTACGACATGTCCAAACAGGTCTTCCCGAGCACCCCGGTGCTGGTCCATCTGGCCCAGCCGCAGAACCTGAGCGGCGTCCAGAACTTCCTCAACGCCTACCGGGACAACGGCGGGAAGTGGGACATCACCGGCCTGTCCTCGTATGCGCAGGGCGGCAACGTGCCCGGTGTTCTGGCCAACATGCAGACCATCCAGTCCAGCTACGGCAAGCCGGTCATGCAGGTGGAGTACGGCGGGCCGGTGGGCAAACCCACCCAGGTGCGCGATTCGCTACGGGCGTTCATCACCGGGCTACAGGGCTTCGGCAGCCTGGGCACCTTCTTCTGGGAGCCCGAGGGCTATCCCTCGTTCAACAGCTACAACAGCTCGGCCTGGGACGACAGCAGCCGGCGCCCCACGGCGGCCATGGACGGCTTCCTCTGACACGTGACGGCCAGGAGTTCCCTCAACCATCTGGAGCGAGCGATGAAATCTGCCCTCGGGGTGACACCGGCCCTCCTCGTCTCGACCGTCACGTTCCTGTCGACCGCCGTCGCGATCGCCCCCAGTTCGGCGGCCGTGAGCAGCGCGGCGGCCGGAGCGGTCTACTACGTCGCCCCCAATGGCAGCGACAACGCCGCGGGAACACTGGCCGCTCCCTGGGCATCGATCGCGCATGCGCAGGCCGTCGCCGCAGCGGGCGACACCGTGTATTTCCGGGGCGGCACGTACGCCTACACCCATGGGATCAACAGTTGCAAGAGCCAGACGGACCGGGTCGATGCGATCACCCTGAACAAGAGCGGCAGTTCGGGTAATCCGATCCGCTACATGGCCTACTCTGGAGAGAAACCGGTCTTCAACTTCTCGCGCATGACGGACGACTGCCGGATCAAGGGCTTCGATGTCACCGGCAGTTGGATCCACCTCAAAGGGCTGGAAGTCACCGGTGTCCCGCAGAACAACAACCTGAACCATGAGTCCTGGGGGATCTGGATCTCCGGGAGCAACAACACGTTCGAACAGATCAACACCCATCACCACATGGGGCCCGGCCTGTTCATTCAGAACGGAGGAGGCAACCTCGTCCTCAACTCGGATTCGCACGACAATTACGACCCGAACAGCTCCGGCGGGGCGGGCGAAAACGCCGACGGATTCGGTGCGCACATCTCTGCCGGAAATCCCGGGAACGTGTTCCGGGGATGTCGCGCATGGTGGAACTCCGACGACGGTTTCGACCTCATCAACGCCTATTCGCCCGTGACCATCGAGAACTCCTGGGCTTGGCGGAGCGGATACATACCCGGGACCACCACCGGATCGGGCAACGGAAACGGGTTCAAGGCGGGTGGCTACGGCGGCGACTACGACGCCGGCGCCGTCAAGCACACCGTCCGCACCTCCGTGGCCTTCGCCAACAAGGCGGCGGGCTTCTACGCCAACCATCACCCGCTCGCCAACGACTTCTTCAACAACACCAGTTACGGCAACCACCCCGACTTCAACATGCTGGGAGTCGATTCGAGTGGCGCCGCCGTGGGCCGGGGCAATCTCCGCAACAACATCGCCTACACCGGCACCCTGACATCGAACATGACCGGCACCAACGCCGCGTACAACTCCTGGAACCTGGACATCCCGCTGTCGGACGCACAGTTCCAGAGTGTGTCGACGTCCGGCTGGGATGCGCCCCGCCAAACCGGCGGCGGTCTGCCCGTACTGCCCGGCCTCCACCTCGCCGCGAACAGCACCCTGATCAACAAAGGCGTCGATGTCGGTCTGCCCTACAGCGGGCAGGCGCCGGACCTCGGGGCGTTCGAAGTCTCCTGAGCCGTCGGCGCCGCGGCCGGGGCGTGGCCCGGTGGTGTGCACGCAGAAAGTGCCTTCCTGCCGCTTCCCAGCGCAGAAGGCACTTTCGCTGTTCCGGTCACCCACCGGACGTCCGGCGGGTGAGACGCGCCGGTCTCACCTCGTGAGTACGTATCGGCCCGTGTTGATTCCCCGGGGCTCTCCAAGTGCCTCGGCCTGCTGGAGAATCGCCTGGTACAGGCGGCGCATGGAGCGACCGGGCTCCACTCCCAAACCCTCGGCGAGTCGCCGACGCGCCTCCTGGAAGGCGGTCAGCGCCTCCGACTGCCGGCCCTCGCGGTACAGCGCGAGCATGAACAATTCCGTGAGCCGCTCGCGTTCCATGTGACGTTCCGCCAACTGTCTCAGCTCGGGGATGGCGACCCGCCCAAGGCCTGCGGTCAGCCGGAGCTCCGTCAGATCCTCATAGACGGTGAGTCTGCGCTCCTCGAGATCCGCGGCGCTGATCCGGCAGCGCACTCCGTCTCGCGCCTCCATCAGCGCCGGTCCGCGCCACAGGCTCAGCGCCTCCGCGAGCAGGCGGCAGGCGGCGACGGGATCGTCCGTCGCGAGTTCGTTGCCGGCATCGGCCAGCGAGGTGAAGCGGACCGCGTCCACCGCGTCGGCGGGCACGTCCAGAACATAGCCGTTCCGGGTGGTGCAGAGCTTCTTGCCACCGCCCGGGCAGGTCGCCGACATCGCCCTCCGGATTCTGACTATATGCGCGTGTAGAGCGTTTCGCGCATTGGTCATGCTCTGGTCCGCCCACAATTCGTCAATAAGCTGTTCAAATGAAATTACTCTACCGGGAGATAAGGCCAGAAGCGTGAGTACCATGCCGGCCCGTCTGGAGGCCATCGGCTTTTTCTTGTCGACGGTCGATATTTCCAGCGGCCCAAGCACTCTGAACTGCATGATCATCCTCCAGGAATCGACCTAATGATCGAGTCGAATTCTGCCTGCTGGCGGCCGGATCATGGACATACCATCTGAGCAGCACAGGACACATCAAACGGTATGGATGGAAGGAAGGACCACAGGATCGAAGCGCGGCGTCGGTGCGGCGCCACGGCGAGCTGCAATGAAGTCGCCGGCTCGGCCCTCGGGGGACTCTCTGCCACACTGCTCGACTGCCCTGACGCGATGCTGACGCCACCACCGGCGGATCGCCAGGCGTCGAACCGCGACTGGGTCCCCTCGCGATGCTCGTGTGCGCCTTCGCCACCGCGGTCACCGCACTCGAACGCGACCGGCACCAACCGTCCGACGGCCTGTATCCCGCTGCCCCGCAGGCGATCCGCACCTCAGGACTTTCATCGACGGCTGAAAGTCGTGGCCTGTCGCGACCTGCCCGCCTAGGCTCCACCTTTGTGCGCCTGAGGCGCGGCTGGACTTCCTGGGTCGAGAGCTGCGTGGCGACAGTGGGCCAATTGCTGTACACGGAGACCGATTTACGCGCATCGCCACGGTCAGTCCCTCTACTCGTACATGCGTATTCTGTCCGACTCCGGAGGCGGAGCCCGAAGACCATGACCGATTACGAAACCCTGTCGGCCAAAGAGGCCGGACCCGACGAGTTCCGCGACATGATGAGCGGATTCCCCTCCGGTGTCTCGGTGGTTACCGCCATCGGTACGGACGGCCAGCCGCGCGGAATGACGTGTTCCTCTGTGTGCAGCGTCTCGCTGGCACCTCCGACGATCGTCGTCTGTCTGCGGTACGGGAGCCCGACCCTGGAGGCGGTGCTCGACAGCGAGACCTTCGCGCTCAACCTGCTGCACTCCCGCGCCAAGTCCGTCGCCCTGCTGTTCGCGTCGGGCGATCCCCGACGCTTCGACACGACGCCATGGCGCTCCGGTCCGTCGGCGGGCGGCCCTCATCTGGTGCGGGACGCGCACTCGATAGCGGACTGCGCGGTGATGCTCACCCAGCGGGTGGGCGACCACGTCGCGGTCTTCGGCCGGACGCGGCTGATCGCCCGACACCAACAGCACCCTCCCTTGCTGTACGGCCTGCGCGAGTTCCGCCCGTGGGCGGCCACCTGACCGCTGACCGACTCGCGCTCGCGGCGGCCGTCGCCCTGACGGCCGCCGTTCGGCATGAGCATCAGTGTCCGATCAGCTTGGCGTCAGGCGGTCTCGAGAGAGTACTCGTGCGGGATGCCATCCGCTGGGTTGGTGAGAATCCGCTGATTGCCCGACTGAGGCTGCACCGGTCATGCCACGCGCCTTCGAGAGGTTGGTTCATGCAGAGGATCCACTTCGACAGCGGAGACCTGCTTCGGGTCAGCCTCAGGGCCACGGCCGGGGCGGCCATCGAGACCGCACTCGCCCAGCACCAGCTCGCGGTGGGCGGCAACGCCTGTTCCGCCGTGTGGCGGCGGCAGGCCGCCGCCTGCCTTCCGAGGCGGGCGTTCACGCCGCCGGCCGGTTCGCCACCCGGGGATCCGGAGATCCCGGCCGGGACGCGCCTGACCGGCGACGGCTTCCTGCCGGAGGTGTGGCGCCGGGCCGTCGCGCCGTACTGGGAGCGGCTGGTGGGCCATCTGGAAGCGGAGTGCGACGCCCGCGGGCGCATCGCGATGGCGGGCGGCGTCCAGCAGTTGCTGGCGACGCTGCACCCGAGGATCAGGTGGCGGAACCCGGTGCTGACGGTCCCCGGCGGCCCGGACGAGGACGTCCACCTGGACGGCCGCGGCCTGGTGCTCTGTCCTTCCGTGTTTCTCAGCCACCGACCCGGGATGGTCGTCCGTCCGCGCCCGAACGACGAACGGGTGCTTCTCGTCTTCGAGGTACCGCTGGACCCCCGGGTTGCCGAGCGGATCTGGGGGGCGCCGCCGCGACCGCAGTCCGCCTCACTGAACGCGCTGGTCGGCCGCACCCGCGCCGCGGCGTTACGGGTCCTGCGGGTGGGCTGCACCACCAGCCAGCTCGCCGACCGGCTGGGTATCTCCGCGGCCGGGGCGAGCCAGCATGCGTCGGTGCTGCGCGAGGCCGGCCTGATCACCACGCGCCGCTTCCGCAACACGGTGCTGCACACCGTGACGCCGCTCGGCATCGCCCTCCTCGACGGGCACGGGTTCGGCTCGAGCTGGAGGGCGGGCGCGCCGCCCCGGCTCGCCGCCGTCCCGTCGCGCAGCGCGCCCGCACTCGGGTGAACCACCGGGCGGGAGGCCCGGTGGCGCCCCCCTCGGCGCCGGCGGCCGCCTGATGAGCCCGTCACCCGTGGGCTCGACGTGCCAGGGCGCGGCGGTCGAGCTTGCCGCTCAGTGTGAAGGGCAGTGCGGAGACGATCTCCACGCTCGACGGCACCATATGCGGCGGCAGCAGCCCACTCAGATGAACCCGCAGGTCCCGGACGCTCGGCGGGGCCGCGGTCGTCGGCACCACAAAGGCGGCCAGGACCTGCTGCCCCATGCCGTCGCGGACCGGCGTCACAGCGGCACGGGCCACCGCCGGATGGAGCCGCAGCGCGGCCTCGATCTCGGCCGGCTCCACTCGGTGGCCGCGGATCTTGAGCTGCTGGTCGAGCCGCCCGAGGAATTCCACCAATCCGTCGTCAAGGCAGCGCACGCGGTCGCCTGTCCGGTAGGCCCGGGTGCCGTCGTCGAGGGATACGAACTGCTCCTTGGTCTGCTCCGGCGCCTGCCAGTATCCCCGTGCCAGCCCGGCGCCTGAGATCAGCAGCTCTCCCGCCGCCCCGTCCGGGACGCGCTCGAGCCGGTTGTCGACCACCCGGATCTCCGTGGCGCGGATGGGGCGGCCTATGGGCACCGTCGCTCCTGGACGCCGCGCTGCCTCGGCCGACCCCACCTCGTAGGTCAGCGAACCGATCGTGGTCTCGGTCGGCCCGTAGTGGTTGATGATCCGGCATCGGCTCCGGCTCCGGACCCGGTCGACGAGCTCCCAGGGCAGCGCTTCCCCTCCGAGGAGCAGCGTCTGGTGCGGCAGCACGTCGGCATCCGGATAGCTCAGGAGCGCCGCCAGATGCGAAGGGGTGATCTTCAGGTGGTCGATGGCATGGGTGTGTGCGTAGTCCGTGAAGCTCAACGGATCGATGACCACCTCGCTCGGTACGAGGTGGACGCAGCCGCCGGAGAGCAGCGCGGGGAACACCGCGGTGTTCCCGAGATCGGTGGCGAGGCTCGTGACGCTGGCGAACGATCGGGGCTCGTCGGCGCAGCGCAGCAGGGACACCATGTGGCGGGAGTAGTTCGCCAGTCCGCCGTGGGTCACCGCCACGCCCTTGGGGGCGCCGGTCGACCCCGACGTGTACACCAGACAGGCGAGATCCGCGGGGTCCGGGGGTTGCAGGCGGACGGTCGGTGCCTGCGGCAGATCGCCGAGCCGGATCGCCGTCCCGGTGAATCCTGGCTGCGGTTGATCGGTGAGGAGGATACGGGCCTGTGAATCGGCCAGCTGCGCCGTCAGCCTGCTCTGTGGTTGTTCCGCGTCCAGGCAGACATACGGCGCCCGGGAGCGCAGCACGCCCAGTAACGCGACCAACTGCTCGGTTCCGCGTGCGGCCAGTACGGCCACCGGCTCGTCCGTCGTCGCGCCCTGGGCGACGAGCGCATGCGCGAGGCGTGTTGTCGCGCGGTCCAGCTCCGCATAGGTCAGACGTCCGCCGTC
Organism: Streptomyces sp. NPDC097640; assembly: GCF_040302705.1. NCBI lineage: Bacteria > Bacillati > Actinomycetota > Actinomycetes > Kitasatosporales > Streptomycetaceae > Streptomyces > Streptomyces sp. NPDC097640. Next base: position 204,452 of record NZ_JBEOSB010000001.1, on the reverse strand, counting down.
ACCGACCAGCGCGGGGCGGTCCGGCCATCGGGCTACCTGCTGCTGGAATTGCTCCATTACCGTGTGTTCAGCTGACATGAAAGCCTCCCCGGCGTGGAACCGGGAAGTTCCACGGGTAATAGTCTGGAGTACGGTGGATGAACCGCCCCGGGTCGAATGGAGACTCAATTTCCGAGCACGGCTGCAAGATCGCTCCTTCCACGTACTACGCTCGCGGGAAACGCCTCGAAACTAAACTCGCCAGATCTCTACCGAACGCGGCGCGGTGCACCGGTGCCTGGGGTGATCAACCACATCGCTGGTCGCCGCGGTGGTCTTTGACATCGGCATCGCCACGGAGCGCGGCGGACCCGCCACGGACCATCTCCCAGATTCGGGTCAGCTCGGCGACGGACTGGCCGGCGGTGAGGTTGTGCCTCCGCGCCCGCTGCCGGATGGTGATCTCGGCGCCAGTGACCAAGTGTGTGGCCAAGGCGGCAACGGCTGCCCGATCGGTGACCGTTCCCAGTTGGCCTTCGTGTGCGTGCCGCAGCTGCTGATGGATCGCCGGCACCCAGGCCGAGAACCAGTCCGGTTCCCCGGACTGCTCTCGCGCCAGTCGGGCGGCCGCGCGGACCGCCACGTCGCTTTCGAGCAGCCCGGTCAGTGCCAGCGTCAACGAGACCACCGCCTGGACCGACTCCTCACGGCGCGCCGTAACCGCTGCGACCAGTGTCGTGGTGGCGGCACCGCCCTGCTCCCGGACCGCGACCGCGAGTTCTTCCTTGTTGGAGAAGTGGAAGGTCAGAGCCCCGACCGATACGCCGGCGGCGCGGGAGACCCGCGACAGGGACGCCCCGCTGTAGCCGTTCCGGTCGAACTCGCCGGCTGCCGCGCTGACCAGGGCCTGACGGGTGCGGGCTGCCCTTGGTTGCATCGTCGTGATCCTTCCCGCGGAGGGCACACCGTAACCGTGACCAATTGGCGGCTGCGTGAAAACCCTTGCAAAAAGAAACCATTTTATTATTATCGTAGCTCGGCCTAATGGATACTACGACTGACGTCGACCACAGGGGGCCTAACGGTGCATCACTCATCCGTATTAGCATGATCACCGCCATGAGGAAGGTACGGGGGCGTGGAGATAGAGGTGCGGCATGCGCGTATCGTCGAGATGATCAATGCGACTGGGAGTCTGTCGAAAGCCGCGATGAAGATCGGCATACCGCAACCGAGCCTGTCGGCCCAGTTGCGAAGAATTGAGAAGGCCGTGGGTGGGAGCCTGTTCGTACGCTCCCGGAGCGGTGTCACACCCACCCCGCTCGGAGAGCGGGTCATCCCCATGCTCGCGGCGCTGGCGGAGCAGGCCGACGCGGTCATCGCCGAGGCGGCCGTCGACACGTCCAGCACCCTGCGGTTCGGGACCGCCGAGTGGACACCGCCGACCCTGCGCGGTGCGCTGCGCTCGATGCTTCCCAATATCGACATGCGGACCGAGACCATCCTTCCGGCGGACGCCGTCGACACGGTGCAGCGAGGTGCACTCGGTGCGGCGATGGTGTCGAGCATGGGCTCGATCGTTCCGATCGAGCTTTCCGACCGCGACCTCGCCAAGGCGACGATCGTTCGCGATCCGGTCTGGCTGGCGCTGCCGGTCCGCCACCCTCTCGCGGACCACAGCGTCCTGAGCGCCGCTCAGTTGGAAGGGCTGTGGTGGATCGGCTATGCCCGACAGCACTGGTTCTCCCCCGTCGAACGACATCTGCTCGACGGTCTGGGCCAGCGCGATCGCAGCGTCTCGCACTATGCGGGGGGATATCACGAGGCCATGAGCTGGGTGCGGCATGTCGGCGCGGCCGCCCTCACCCCGCTGACGGGCGCCACGTCCGACGTCCGCGTCGTTCCACTGGCCGACACCCATTACACGGAGCTGACGCTGGTGTGGCACAAGGACGCGATGAGCAGTGGCACCGCACGTCAGCTGGTCGAGGTCATTCGCCGTTACTACTACCAATATGCGTGGTCCTTCCCGGGCTATCGATCGTGGCTGGGCGCCCTGACCGACGTACCGTCGGAGGTCCCTGACCCATCGCGCCTGGTGACGGCGGACAGCTCACCTGGTTTCTGAGTGGGCCCCCGCGGCGGCAGGCCGGGGGTTTACCTGCCGCCGCGAGGCTGTGCCGCAGACTCCGTCAGCACCCGGGGTCTGCCGCACGGGTAGGGTCCGGCCGGACAAGGGCTGCCCGGCCGGCCGTGGTCATGGAGCGACGGTGGCTTCCACCGGCCTCGCCCGCAGCGCGACCCACGTCGGGAACAGGATCGTCGCGAACGTCAGCGCCACCGCGGTCCCGACGATCGTCGGGTAGATCCACCCGGGCCCGCCGGGCAGCACCGACCCGTCCAGGGCGATCCCGAACGGGATCAGTGCCCCGGCGGCGACCCCGGTGCCGAGCAGGATGCCGACCAGCGCCGTCACCAGCGCCTCGACCGACATCATCCACATCACCTGGCTGCGGGTCGAGCCGATCAGCCGTTGCAGCGCGAACTCGCTGCGCCGCTCGGCGGTCGCCACCATCAGCGAGTTGATCAGCGCGATCACGGCATAGCCGACCACCACCGCGGCCAGCAGGAAGCTCGCCACCCGGCCGGTCTCATCGCCCTGCTCGTGGGCCGCGGTCGCTTCCGAGCGGTCCGCGACCACGAGCCCCGGCACATCGCCCGCCGCCTTCCGCAGCGCCGTCTTCAGGTCCGAGGTCGACACCCCCGGCTTCGCCTTCACCAGGATCTGCGGCAGCAGGCCGTCCGTTGTGCGCGGCAGCAGCGCCTCCGCGGGCACCATCGCGTAGCCGAACCCGCGCGGCGGGGTGAACGATCCGACGACCGTCATCGTCGTCGCCTCGCCGTTGCCCCAGCGCAGCCTCACCCGGTCGCCGATGTCCTTGTCGTTGTCGCGCAGCACATCCGTGGGCAGCACGATGCTGTCGCCGGTCAGTTTCCCGTAGTCGCCCTTCACCACCGGGCGCGCGATCGTCTGCCGCGCGCCGGACGCCGTGACACCCTGGAGGTCGAGCCGGCTCGGCCTGACCCGACGATCCGCGTCGTTGTCGCCCTTGCCCTCGTCGAGGACCTTCTCCAGACGCCCCCCGCTGGACACCGAGGCGGACGCTCCGGCGACCTGCGGCAGGCGGGAGAGCGTGTCCACGAGCGACGGTGGGAGAGCACCGTTCTGCGAGCTGACCACGGCGTCCGCCTTCAGGCCGTCGGCGAAGATCCGGTTGCTGGCGTCGTCCTGACTGGTCTGGAGGTAGATCAGCGCCGTGGCCAGCCCGGTCGCCAGCATGATCGGGATGACCGCCGAGGCCAGCCGGACCCTGCGCACATACGCGTTCAGCATCGCCAGCCGCCCCGACAGCCCGGTGAACCAGCCGACCGGCCACCGCAGCGCGGCCGCCAGCCAGCGGCACAGGCCCGGGGACACCAGGGCGATCCCGACCGCCCACAGCATCGCGGAAGGCGCGGCCGTGCTCGCCGCGATCGGCCCGGTCATCACCGACGCCGTCACGATCGCCAGCGCGCTCGCACCGCCCAGGAACAGGAACGCCAGGATCATGCGGATCGGGCTGATCCAGCGGGTCTGGAGCGTCGCCTCTGCCATCGCCTCGGTCGGCCGGACCTTCGACACCCGGCGGGAGGCGATGAACGCGGCTGCCAGCGCGGCGAACAGCGTGGCGCCGAATCCGACGAGCTTCGGGATGAATCCCATGCTGAAGATCATCACGCCCGGGATCAGATCCTGATCGACCAGGACGTCGTACATGAAGTGGCCGAACGCGAGGCCCGGTGCGAGCGACAGGCCGGCCGCGACCACCGCGATCACCGCCGTTTCCGCCATCACCATGCGGCGCAACTGCCCCGGCGTGACCCCGGTCGTGCGCAGCAGCGCCATCTCCCGGCGGCGCTGCTGCATCAGCATGCCCACCGTGCTGCCCACGACGAAGATCGCGACCATGGTGGCCAGGCCGCCGAACGCGCCCGCCAGCGGGATCAGGTTCTGCTTGCCGCTGATCGCGTCCGGGAACTCGGCAACTCCCCGGTCGTCGCCGTGGAGTACCTGGGCACCGCGGCCCGCGACGGCGTCACCGATCGCGTCGGTGAGCGTCGCCAGGTTGGTGCCCGGGGCGGCGAGCACCCCGATGTCGTCGATCTTTCCGGGCCGGTCGTACAGCCGGGTGGCCTCGTCGTCGGAGAACAGCAGCGCGGACTCGGTGGCGGTCCGGCTCTCGGCGATTCCGGTGACCCGGAAGTCGTGCGGGATGCCGCGCACCGACGCCTTCAGCCGCTGGCCCGGTCGCAGGCCCAGCTTTTTCGCGGTGGCGCTGTCCACCACGACCTCGCCGGACACGGTCGGCTTGGCGCCCGCGACCAGCTTGTACGGCGAGAGCGACGCGCTGGCCCAGCCGTGCCCGGACGCGTCGGCAGGCCGGCCGGCCAGCGCGGTGATCGGCACCGAGATGTCCGGCACGGCCGCGGCCACGCCGGGCACCTTGGCCACGGCGTCCACCAGGTTCTCGTCCAGCAACACCCGCTCGGTCATCGGCTCGGTGGCGGTGCCGACCGCGTGGCCGGGGTAATCCTGGCTGCCGGTCACCACGACGGGCGCCGCGGCCAGCCGCTCGGCCTTGACGTTGGCGCGGATGCCGGTCTCCAGCAGACCGCCGCAGCCCTGTACGACGACGGCGCCGACGAACAGCGCGATCAGCGACGCGAGGAACCCGCCCTTGCGGTAGCGCAGGGTCTTGAGCGCGAGACGCAGCATCAGACCATCCGCTCCGCGCCCACGGCCTGCTGCTTCCGGGCCCACGCGCCGAGTTGGGTCATCTGCCTGGCCACCTGCTGGACGGTGGGCCGATGGAGCTCGGCGCTCACCTGACCGTCCACCAGGAACACCACGCGGTCGGCGTGCGACGCGGCCACCGGGTCGTGCGTCACGATCACCGCGGTCTGCTCGCCGGAATTCACCGCCTCGCGCAGCAGTCCCAGGATCTCCAGCGCGGTCTCGGTGTCCAGGGCTCCTGTCGGCTCGTCTCCGAACAGCAGGACCGGCCGGGTGACCAGGGCGCGGGCGATCGCCACGCGCTGCTGCTGACCGCCGGAGAGCTCGCCCGGGCGGTGCTTGCGCCGGGACGTGAGGCCGGTGCGCTCGATGACCTCGTCCACCAGCCCGCGGTTGGGCCGTTTGCCCGCCAGCCGCAGCGGGAGCGTCACATTGTCCACCACGTTCAGCGCGGGCAGCAGATTGAAACTCTGGAAGACGAACCCGATCCGGTTCCTGCGCAGCTTGGTCAACGCGCGCTCTTTCATCGCCGTCAGGTCCTCGCCCTCCAGGAAGACCTGGCCGGACGTCGGCCGGTCCAGGAGAGCGGCGCAGTGCAGGAAGGTGCTCTTGCCGGAGCCGGAGGGCCCCATCACGGCGGTGAAGGTGTGGCGCTGGAAGCCGAGCGACACTCCGGCCAGCGCCGCCACACTGTTGCGCGAGCGCCCGTACACCTTACGGACGTCCTGTAAGCGCAGCAGCTCGTCCGTGGTCGGCCGCCCTTGCGTCGAGCGCATGAAGATCTCCTTGGTCTCGGGGAATTCCATCAGTTCGGGCCGATCACAGGAGGCGTCGAAGCACGATGGAGCTGGAAAATGCTGGTGCTGAAGAACGTGTGGGCACCATTGACGAACCGCAGTTCGAATGCGCCGATGTGCTCGACGGTGAATCCGCCGAAAGCAGGGCCCTCGACGCAGCAGAACTTCGTCCGCATGGCGCTCCCGAAATCTGAGATCTGACGGATGCACAGGTCGTTGCCCAAATCGCGGTGCGGATGATGACACTAGCGGAACTGCGCCGTCCCGGAACATGGGGCTAGCCCTACCTTCGACCGGTGGACAACCCGCTATAACCGCGTCAGCCCCGTGTCAGTTGCGCGTCAGCCATTTGTCAGTGAGGGGCATACGCACGGTCGTGTCAAGGGCAAGACGAAGGGGCGCCCCCGGCTGTCCCAGAGTGATCCGGTCCCAGGCGGACCGGATCACCGCAGGCGGGGGCGCCCCTCTTCGCTCATCTTCAGTCCTCGGCGGGCACGCCCTCGATGGCGTAGAGCTCCGCACCGCCGCTGAAGTACGGCATCGCCACCGCGCGGGTGAACCGGAAGCCACTGGCGGAGAGCAGAGTCCGCCACTCCAGCTCGGTGCGCTCCTTGCCGCCGTTCATCAGCATCATGGTCAGGTCCAGCATCCGCGCCAGGCCCGGCTCGTTGCCCGCCGGCACGATCCGCTCCAGGATGACCACCCGGCCGCCGGGTCTGATCGAGTCCCGCATCCGGCGCAGTGCGCGAACGCTCTGCTCGTCGTCCATGGCGTGCAGCACACAGCTGATCAGGTAGGCGTCGCCCTCGGGGAGTTCGTCGAACGCGCTGCCCTCGCGCACCTCGACGCGGTCCTCCACACCCGCCTCCTTGAAGTGGCGCATGGTGCGGTCGATTCCGGCGGAGATCTCCACCAGCACGCCCTTCATGTCGGGGTGCTCGTGCAGCACGGCGGCGAGCATCGAGCCCGTTCCGCCTCCGACGTCGACCAGGGTGCCGATGCCGTCGAAGGGGTACGTCTGCGGCAGCGGCAGTTGCTCGGTCCAGGTGGCGGCGCCCATTCCCTTGCGGAACGCGTTCCCGGTGTCCTCCACCGTGTTCAGGTAGTCCCACAGCGGCATGCCGTACTCGATGTCGAACGCGCGGTCGCCGGTGCGCACGGCCTCGGGCAGCGCCCCGTAGGCCCGGTAGACCTCTCGGCCGTAGAACAGCACGAGGTCCTTGACCGAGTCCTCGGTGTCGGAGCGCAGGTAGTCGGCCAGCGGGGTCGTCCCGAACCGCCGGTTCTCCTCCTCACGGAAGTATCCGGCGCCGGCCAGCGCGCGCATCAGCCGGTAGAGCGACTCCGGGTGTGTGCGGGTCAGCTCCGCCAGTTCGTCGATGCCACGCGCTCCATCGGCCAGATGATCGGCCACCCGCAGCCGTGCGGCGGAGTACACCGCGGCGCTCAGCCACCCCGCGTACATGGTCTCACGCACCCGAACACTGCTCACTTCGCTCATAGCCTGTCCTTTGAGTGTCTTTGAATCGCCTCGATCGGATGCGACGAGGCACCGGCAATACCTCGAAAACCTAAGAACGCACGAGCCTGAGCCCGTCCGCAGCCGAGGATCCCGGACCGCTGACGGACTTCACCCGTTGTCGGCCGAGTGGCCGACCAGGTTGAGGAACACGTCGTCCAGCGTCGGCCTGCGCAGCACGAAGTCCGCGACGTCGACGCCCGCCTCGCGGAGGGCGATCGCGGCGGCACCGACGCCCTGGGCGCCGTCGTTGAGCTGAACCGAGACCCGCCCGGTCACAGCGTCCACGGTGGGCGGCGACTGGGCGATCGGGGCGAGGGCGCGCACCGCCGCCGCGGTGGTGGCGGCGACCTCGTCGGCGCCGGCCGAGGCGACCAGCTGCACCTCCAGCCGGTCCTCGCCCACCTTGCGCTTGAGCTCGTCCGGCGTGCCCGCCGCGATCACCCGGCCCGACTCGATCACCACGATCTCGTCGGCCAGCCAGTCGGCCTCGTCCAGGTACTGGGTGGTGAGCAGCACAGTCATGCCGTCGTCGACCAGGCCGCGAACGGTGCTCCACAGGACGATCCGGCTCGCCGGGTCGAGACCGACCGTCGGCTCGTCCAGGAACAGCACCTCCGGCGACCCGATCAGGCAGCTGGCCAGGTCCAGCCGTCTGCGCATGCCGCCGGAGTAGGTGCCCGCCGGGCGGTCGGCGGCATGGGTCAGCTCGAACCGCCGCACCAGCTCATCCGCGCGTTCCCGCGCGACCCGCCGGCTCATGTGCAGCAGTCTGCCGAACATCACCAGGTTCTCGCGGCCGGTGAGCAGCTCGTCGACCGCCGCGTACTGCCCGGCCAGCCCGATCCGCCTGCGCACCTGTGCCGGCTCACGGGCCACGTCGAACCCGGCCACCTCGGCCCGGCCGCCGCTCGGCTCCAGCAGCGTGGACAGGATTCGGACCGCGGTGGTCTTGCCCGCCCCGTTGGGGCCGAGCAGGCCCAGCACCGTACCCGCGCCCACGTCGAGGTCGATGCCGGCCAGCGCGGTGACCCCGCCGTAGCGCCGGGCGAGGCCTTCTGCCCTGATGGCGGACGTCACCGCTGGGCCACGCGATCCCGCAGCGACTTGGGCCGCATGTCGCTCCAGTGGGTCTCCACGTACTCGACCGCCTCGGCCCGGGTGCTCTCCTCGTGCACGACGGTCCAGCCGTCCGGCACCTCGGCGAACGACGGCCAGAGCGAGTATTGCTCCTCCGAATTGGTGAGCACCACGAAAGTGCCGTTCTCGTCGTCAAAGGGATTGCCGCTCATTTCTCCACTCCTCCTTTACGCGATTTCACCGTTCCGCGGTGAGTGCAACCGGCAGCCCGACGTACCCGTAGACGAAATTGGAGTACAGTCGCCGCGGCTCGCCGCGCAGTTCGATTTCCGCGACCTGGTCGCGCAACGCCTCCAGCACCGCGGAAACGTGCGCGCGCCCCAGGAACGCGCCGATGCAGTAATGCGGGCCGTGGCCGAACGCGACGTGCCGGTTGGGCTTGCGGCCGAGGTCGAACCGCTGGGCGTCCGGGAAGGCGTCGTCGTCGAAGTTCGCCGAGGAGTTCCACAGGGTCACCACGTCGCCCGCGCGGATTACCTCGCCCCCCAGCGGCACGTCCTCGAGCGCGCGGCGCCCGAAATGCATGGCAGGTGTCGTCCAGCGCAGCACTTCCTCGGTGGCGTCGGCGAGGCTGACCTCCCCGTTCTTCAGGGCCCGCCACTGGTCCGGGTGCTCGGTGAACGCGATCAGCGCGCCGATCGAGGACATCCGGCTGGACTCGTCCGCGCCGAGCACCAGGCTGTAGCAGTTGAAGACGATCTCGTCCTCGGACAGCGGCTCGCCGTCCACCAGCCCGGTGGCCAACGCGCTGATGACGTCCTCACCCGGCGACTTGCGGCGCTGCTTGGCCAGCTCACCGAAGTAGAGCAGGATCTCGTTGCGGGCCAGCCACTCCTCCACCTGCGAGTCGTCCTCGTCGTAGCGGGAGAGGGTGCGGTTGTTCCACTCGACCAGCTTGCCGCGGTCGGCGACCGGGATGTCCATCAGGTCGCCGATGGTGTTGATCGGGATGTGGTCCGCGACATCGGTGGCGAAGTCCGCCTCCCGCCGCGCGACCACATCCGTGATCAGCTGCTGGGTACGCCTGCGCACGAGCTGGCCGACGTGCTCCAGTACCCGCGGCGAGAACGACTTCAGCATCAGCTTGCGGGTCTCGCGGTGCCGGAGGCCGTCGGTGACGGCGAGCATCTTGCCGCCCGCGGAGTCACCGCCCTGGAGCAGCGTGGACAGCACGTTGCCCTTCTCCGACGTGAACCGCTTGTTGTCCTTGTAGACCGCCAGCACATCGTCATAGCGGGATATGGCCCAGAATCCGGGCCGGTCCTCGGCGGGCGGATTCCAGTGGACCGGCGCCTCGGCGCGCAGCTCGCGCCACATCGCCGGCAGGTCGACGTCGATGAACGTGCGCGGGTCGGCCAGGTCCGGGAACCGCAGGTCTTCGCGCGCGTCGGCCGGTTGCGCGGTCATGACGTCTCCCTCGGCATCGAAACTCCTTCGGTGGGACTGGTCAGTGCTGACTGGTCCGGTAGCGCCGCATGCTGATCACGCCGGTGATCAGCAGCACGGCCGCGAGGGACACCACGCACACGAGGGCGGAGTGGGTGGCGGCGAACCCGGAGACGTTCTGCGGGTTGCCCCACAGCTGGCGCACCGCCGTGACCACGGCGCTGACCGGGTTCCACTCGGCGACCGGGCGGACCAGCGCGGGCATCTTGTCGGGCGAGATGAACCCGGTGGACAGGAACGAGAACAGCACGGCGATGAGGCCGCCGACCGACTCGATGGTCTCCAGGTTGCGCCAGAGCAGGCCGAGCATGATGCCGACCCAGACCATGGCGTAGATGAACACGGCCGCCACCCCGAACCCCGCCAGCACGGACAGCGGGTCGGCGTGCGGGCGCCAGCCGAGGATCAGGCCGGCGAGGGTGACCACGGCGATGCCCAGCACGCCCATCACCAGATCGCCGAGCGAGTTGCCGATCAGCACGGTGGCTCTGGAGATCGGCAGCGAGCGCATCCGGTCGACGAGACCGCTGCGCAGGTCCAGCGCGACGGCCACCGCCGTGGGCGTGATGCCGGCCAGGCCCACCTGCATCAGCCCACCGGCGAAGATGTACTCGGTGTAGTCGGAGTTGCCGGGCGCGACGACCGATTCGCCGAGCAGATAGCCGAACGCCACCAGCACGATGATCGGGTTCATGATGATTCCGACCAGCCTGCCGGGCGCGCGGCGCAGCCTGCGCAGCCGCCGGCCCGCCACCGTCTCGATCTCGATCATGGCCGATGCCAGGGCACGCTCCCGGACCCGCACCACCTCCGTGGTCATGCCGCACTACCTTTCATATCGAGCTCCTGCACGCACATCAGGCCGAAACATCCTTCAGCAGACGGTTGATCACGGCGGCGAGCCATGCCTGCGGGGCCGGGTGCATGAGGTACTCGTGCCCGACGTCCACGGCGTGCCTGGTGACGTGTCCGACGTACGGCCGCCAGCGGTCGACCAGCTCCGCCGCCTCCGCGTCGTCGCGGTCGGCGGTGGCGGCCACCAGGTGCATCTCGCCGTCGTAGTGCTGCGGCACGAACTCCCGTATCAGCGCCCCGTGCCGGTGGGACAGCGCCATGATCCGGCGCACCCGGTCCTCGCCGAGCGCGAGCAGCGGATGCTCGCCGTGACGCAGCACGTCCAGCACGTCGTCCGGGGTGAGTTCGCGCCCGTCGAACTGGGCTCGGTCGTGCCCGATCACCTCCATGACGTTCACCAGCATCTCGGACTCGGACCGCTGCTCCGCCGGTTGGTCGTGCTCCGGGTAGCCGTCCAGATTCACCACGAGGGCGACCTGCGCTCCCGCCTTCCGCAGCCGGGCCGCGAGTTCCTGCACCACCAGGCCGCCGAACGACCAGCCGAACAGGTGGTACGGGCCCTCGGGCTGGATCTCCCGGATGCGGGCGAGGTACTCGTCGGCCAGTTCGCCCACGCTCTCCGGCAGCTCCGCCGCGCCGGACAGCGCCGGCGACTGGAGCCCGTAGACCGGGTGGCCCGGCTCCAGCCGCAGGGCCAGGCCGATGTACGGCAGCGCGAAGCCGACGCCGCTGTGCACGAAGAACAGCGGGGCGCGGTCGCCCTCCGGACGGATCGGAAGCACCGGGGCGACCGGGTCGAGTTCCTCGACCCCCTCGGCGTCGTCGAACACGCGGCCCATCGCCTCGCCGCGCCAGGCCGCCACCCGCTCGGCCGGCTGCCGCTCGCTCGCGATCGCGGCCAGCCGGGCGGCCGTGCGATGGGTGAACAGGTCCGAGATATCCAGCCGGAGCCCGGCCCGCACGGCGCGGTTGATCAGCCCGGGGGCGAGCAGCGAGTGCCCGCCGAGCTCGAAGAAGTCGTCCAGTACGCCCGCTTCGGGCAGGCCGAGCACATCCGCGAACACGCCGCAGAGCAGCTCCTCGAGCACCGTCTCGGGTGCGCGCTGGTCGGTGACCGCCGCCTCCGGCGCCGGCAGCGCCGACCGGTCGACCTTGCCGTTGGGAGTCAGCGGCCAGGCGTCCAGTACGGCCAGGGCGGACGGCCGCAGATACTCCGGCAGCCACGCGGCGAGCTGCGCGCGCAGCTGCGCCGGCTCCGGCTCGGCGCCCGGCTCGGACACGACATAGCCGAGCAGCCGTGACCGTTCGCCGTCGACGGTCACCAGGGCGTCCCGGACGCCCGGAAGCGCGCGCAGCGCGGCCTCGACCTCGCCGAGCTCGATCCGGAAGCCGCGGATCTTGACCTGGTGGTCGCTGCGGCCGACGTACTCGAGCCGACCGTCGTGGCCCCAGCGGACCAGGTCGCCGGTGCGGTACATCCGGGAGCCGGGCGGGCCGAACGGGTCGGCGACGAACCGGTCCGCGGTCAGACCGGGGCGGCCGTGGTAGCCGCGGGCGAGCCCGTCACCGGCGATGTACAGCTCGCCCAGCACGCGGTCCGGCACCGGTCGCAGCGCGGAATCCAGCAGGTAGACCCGGGTGTTCGCGATCGGCAGGCCGATCGCGGGCGCCCCGGCCCGCTCGGGGTCCAGCTCGGAGGATGTGGACCAGATCGTGGTCTCGGTCGGGCCGTAGACGTTGAGCACCGAGCGGGTCGCCGCGGCCAGGCCGGCCGCCAGCGGCTCGCTGATCGCCTCCCCGCCGGTGATCACCCGCAGTCCGCGCAGCGCCTCGGCGTCCGCGTCCAACAGCGCCTGCCACAGGCTCGGGGTCGCCTGCATGACCTCGATCCGCTCGGCCGTGATCAATGCCGCCAGCGCCTGCGCGTCGCGCACCGCCGCCCGGTCCGCGAGGACGACCTCGCTGCCCGTCAGCAGGGGGACGAACAGCTCCAGGTTGGCCATGTCGAAGCCGAACGTGGTGGTCGCGAGGAAGCGCTCCCCCGCCGCGACCGCCAGTCTGCCGCGCATGTCGGCCAGCAGATTGCGCAGCGCACCGTGCGGCACGGCGACGCCTTTCGGGCGGCCGGTCGAGCCGGATGTGTAGATCAGGTACGCCGCGTGGTCCGGCAGCAGCCCGGCGGGCTCCGCGGGGGCCGTCCCGTCCGCCTCGGCCGGCTCGTCCAGCCCGCCTGTTTCATCCAGTTCGTCCAGTTCCTCGACCAGTAGCCGCGGCACATCCGTGTCCGGCAGCTCGGCCGAGGTCGCCGCGTCGGTGATCACCAGCAGCGGCCGTGCGTCCTCCAGCATGTAGCGGATGCGGTCGACCGGGTGGTCCGGGTCCAGGGGCAGATACGCCGCCCCGGCGCGAACCACCGCGAGCGCGGCGACCACCAGGTCCGTCACGCGTGGCAGCGCGATGCCGACCACCGTCTCGAGACCGGCGCCCCGCGCGAGGAGCGCGGCGGCCAACCGGCCGACCCGCCCGTCCAGTTCCCGGTAGGTGAGCGCGTGTGCGCCGCAGCGCAGTGCGACCCGGTCCGGGTTGCGGAGCGCCGACTCGGCGAACAGGCCGGGCAGCAGCGCGGTGGGCACGGCGGCCGCGGTGTCGTTGCGCCGCACCAGGATGCGCTCCCGCTCCCCCGGCTCCAGCACCGTCAGCGCGCCCAGCCGCTCGTCCGGCCGTTCGGCGACGGCGCGCAGCAGCCTGGTCAGCCGCTCACCCAACCGCTGCGCCGAGGCCCGGGTGAAAAGGTCCGAGCTGTACACCAGGACGCCGGAGACGCCGTCCGGCGCGCCGTCCGTCCGCCGTTCGAACAGGTCGAAGGCCAGGTCCACCTTGGGCCGCGTGGTGTGGAGCGGCTCCTCGCGGCAGTCGAAGCCCGGCAGCCCCAGCACCGACGCGCCGTCGTCCGGGGTGAACTGCACCAGCACCTGGAACAGCGGGTGTCTGGCCATCGACCGGGCCGGGTTGAGCGCCTCCACGAGGTACTCGAACGGCACGTCCTGCCGGGCGTACGCGGCCAGGTCGGTCTCCCGGACCCGGTCCAGCAGATCCACGAAGCTCGGGTCGCCGCTGGTGTCGGTGCGCAGCACGAGCGTGTTCACAAAGAACCCGATCATGTCGTGCAGGCCCTCGTCGTCGCGGCCGGCGACCGTACTGCCCAGCGGGATGTCCGTGCCGGCGCCCAGCTTGGTGAGCAGGGCCGCGACGGCGGCCTGCATGACCATGAACAGCGTGCTGTTGTGCTCCTGGGCCAGCTTGGCGAGCGCGTGATGCAGGTCGGCGTCGAGATCGAAGCGGACCATGTCGCCCGTGTGGCCACTGACCGCGGGCCGCGCGAAGTCGCGTGGCAGCTCCAGTTCGTCCGGCAGATCGGCGAGCACCTCGCGCCATTCGTCCAGTTGCGTGGACAGCGGGCCGTCCGGATCCCGCTCGGAGCCGAGCAGATCTCGCTGCCACACCGCGAAATCCGTGTACTGGAGGGCCTCCGGCGCCCAGTCCGGCGCCCGGTCCGCCAGCCGCGCGGTGTACGCCTCGGCGAACTGCCGCAGCAGCGGTCCGGTCGACACACCGTCCACCGCGATGTGGTGGAACACGATGAGCGACACCGACTCGCCGTCGTCCAGCCGGTACAGGTGGGCCCGCACCGGGCACTCGGTCTCCAGCTCGAAGCCGCGGTCCACCTCATGTGCCAGCTCGGCCGCGAGGTCCGCTGCCGCCATGTCCACGACCCGCAGCCGCGGCCGGAACTCCGGCCTCGGCACCTGGTGCGGCACCCCGTCGGCGTCCTGGGGGAAGACCGTGTGCAGGACCTGGTGGCGTGCCACGACGTCGCCGAGCGCCGCCTCGAACGCCTCCGGGTCGGGCACGCCCGAATAGCGCACCGCGATGGGCACGTTGTAGGTGCCGGTTCCGCCTTCGGCCATGTGGTTGAGGAACCACAGCCTGCGCTGTGCGAACGACAGCGGCCACAGCTCGCCGTCGGCGAGCGCGGCGGCGGGCCGCAACGGCGGCCGGCTCGCCTGTTCGGCCTCGGGCAGCAGCGCTGCCAGCGCGGCCGGGGTGGGCGCCTCGAACAGCGCGCGAACCGGCAGGTCGACGCCTGTCGCGGCGCGCACCCGGCCCAGCGCGAAGATCGCCAGCAGCGAGTGCCCGCCCAGCTCGAAGAAGTCCTCGTCGAGGCCGACACCGGTCCTGCCGAGTACCTCCGCGAACACGGTGCACACCAGCTGCTCCGCCGGGGTCCGCGGCTCGCGGCTCTCCTCGGACACGTTCGGCTCGATCGCCGTCAGCGCGGGGCGGTCCACCTTGCCGTTGGGCGTCAGCGGCAGCTCGTCGAGCAGCAGCACCGCCGACGGCACCATGTAGTCGGGCAGGGCCGCCGCGAGATCGGCCTTGATGACGGCGGTGGCCGGCACCTGCGCGCCCGGGGCGGGCACGACGTAGCCGGACAGCCACGTGTTTCCGTCCTTCCCGTCCACGCGCGCCGCGGCCTCCCTGACGTAGGGCAGCGCGCGCAGCGCGGTCTCGACCTCGCTCAGCTCGATCCGGAACCCCCGGACCTTGACCTGGTCGTCGAGCCTGCCCAGGTATTCCAGGTCGCCGTCCGCGCCCCAGCGGACCAGGTCGCCGGTGCGGTACATCCGGCTGCCGTCCGCCGCGGCCGGATCGGCCACGAACGCGGTCGCGGTGCGCGTGGCCAGGCCCAGGTAGCCGACGCCGACACCGGCGCCGCTCACGAACAGCTCGCCGGGCACGCCGCTGGGTACCGGGCGCAGGTCGGGGCCGAGCACGTGCAACGTCGTGTTGCGCAGCGGTCTGCCGATCGGCACCCGCCGGGCCGCCGCCAGCGGTGTGCGGATCTCGGCGTGGGTGACGTCGTCGGAGCACTCGGTCGGGCCGTAGCAGTTCAGCATCGGGACCTGTGGGAACCTGGCCAGCCAGCGGTTGCACAGGTCCGGCGGCACCGCCTCGCCGGTGATCGCCAGCCAGCGCAGTGTGCCGAGGTCCACCTCGGAGCCGTCGGTCTCCCACCCGGCGAGCGCGGCCGACAGCAGGGACGGGACCACCTCGAGCACGGTGACGTCGTCGGTCCGCACGGTCTCGAACAGCACGCGCGGCTCGCGGGCCACGTCGTGGTCCACCACCCGCACCACGCCGCCGACCAGCAGCGGCGTCAGCATCTGCCACACCGAGATGTCGACGGTGACCGGCGCGTTGTGGATGAGCCGGTCCTCCGGGGTCAGCCGCAGTCCCTCGACCTTGGCGAGCAGGTGGTTGACCATGCCCGCGCGGTGGACCGCGACCGCCTTCGGCCGGCCGGTCGACCCGGACGTGAAGATCACGTAGGCGAGCGCCTCCGGGGCGTCCACGTCCGGCGCGAGATCGGCGGCCTCGTCCACCCCGTCCCCCAGCGGCACCAGCTCGGCCCGCACCTCGTGCTGCTCCGCCAGCACGGCGAGCAGTTCGGTGCCGAGGGCGCTGTGGGACTCATCGACCACCAGCCGGGTCGCCCCGCTGTCCAGCAGGGTGTCGACGAGCCGGCTCGGGCTCGCCGTGACATCCAGCGGCACATACGCCCGACCCGCGCCCAGCACGCCCAGCACGGCGGCGATGTGGCCGGCACCGCGGTCGGACAGCACGGCCACCCGCTCGCTGCCGGTCAGCCGCCGGGACAGGGCGCTGGCCCGGCCGACCAGGCCGGCGTACGTGGTGGCACCGTCCGGGTCGACCACCGCGATGTCGTCGGGCCGGGCCGCGGCGTGCGCCCGTACGCGGGCCACCAGGCCCTCGTAGCGCTCCGCGGTGACCGGGCCGGTGCCCAGCGCCTCAAGGTGCGCCTGCTCCGCCGCCGGCAGCGCGCCCAGTTCGCTCAGCCGGGCGTGCGGGTCCGTGACCACCGCGGTCAGCAGCGCCAGGAACCGGTCGATGGTGCGCTGCGCGGTGGATCGGGCGTAAAGCTCGGTGCGGTACTCCAGGACGCCGACCATCGAGCTCGGCTCGCCTTCGCGGAAGCACTCGTCGAGCAGCAGCGACAGGTCGAACTTGGCACGGCGCAACGGAACCGGCTCGACCGATCCGAACAACTCGGCCGCCTCCGCGGTCGTGTCGACCCGGCTGGTCATCGTCAGCATGTACTGGAACAGCGGCTGCCGGGTCAGTGACCGGTTCGGGTTGAGCGCCTCGACCAGGTGCTCGAACGGCAGATCCTGGTGGGCGTACGCGGCCAGGTCCGCCTCCCGCACCCGGTCGATCAGCTCGGCGAACGTCGGGTCGCCACTGGTGTCGGTCCGCAGCACCAGGGTGTTGACGAAGAACCCGATCAGGTCCTCCAGCGCCTCGTCGTCACGGCCGGCGACCGGGGTGCCGACCGGGATGTCGGTGCCCGCGCCGAGCCGCGCGAGCAGCGTCGCGAACGCGGCCTGGACCACCATGAACAGGCTGGCGTCCAGATCGGCCGCGAGGCGGGTCAGGTCGCGGTGCAGTTGCTCCGGGACCTCGAACGGCAGTTCCTCGCCCTCGTACCCGGACACCGCGGGGCGCAGATAGTCGGTCGCGACGTCCAGCGCCTCCGGGACGCCCTCCAGCGCCTTGCGCCAGTAGTCGAGCTGCCGCGCGGACACGCTCTCCGGATCGTCGGTGTCTCCGAGGAAGTCGCTCTGCCACACGCCGTAGTCCCGGTACTGCACGGAGAGCGGCGCCCAGTCGGGGGCGTGCCCGGCGATCCGCGCCGAGTACGCGGCGCACAGATCGCGCACCAGCGGGGTGATCGACCCGCCGTCGAAGGCGATGTGATGGATCACCAGGAGCAGCACGTGCTCGCCGTTGTCCACTTCGTACAGCACGCAGCGCAGCGGTGTCCGGGTCAGGTCGATCCTGGTGTCCGCCTGGGTCGCGAGCGCGTCGTCCAGGTGATCGGCCCCGATGCGCACGACGGTGACCGGCACCTCCGGCCGCGGATCGAGGACCCGCTGCACGGGGGCACCGCCCTCGTCGGCGTACACGGTGCGCAGCACCTCGTGGCGCGTGGTCACATCGGCGAGCGCGGCGCGCAGCGCGGGCTCGTCCGCGGCCGCGGACAGCCGCACCGCGATCGGCACGTTGTACATGCCGGCGCCCTCGTCCTCCTGGAGCCGGTCCAGGAACCACAGGCGTTGCTGCGCGAAGGACAGCCCGGTCCGACCGCCTTCGCGGGGCGCCGGCCGCAGCGGCGGGCGCGCCGCCGCCGCGCCGCCGATCCGCAGCGCGAGGCCCGCGACCGTCGGGGCCTCGAACAGCGCCCGGATCGGCACCTCCAGGTTCAGCATCGCCCGCAGCCGGGCGATCACCTTCGTGGCGAGCAGCGAGTGCCCGCCCAGGGCGAAGAAGTCGTCGTCGATGCCGATCGAGTCCAGGCCCAGCACCTGGGCGAAGACAAACGCGAGGCTCTCCTCCAGCGGGGTCCTCGGAGCGCGGCCGGCGGGCCGTGCCACGGCGCCCGGCTCGGGCAGCGCCGCGCGGTCCACTTTGCCGTTCGGGGTCAGCGGCAGGGTCTCCAGCGCGACCAGCGCGGCGGGCACCATGTAGTCGGGAAGCGACCCGGACACGTGCTCGCGCACCAGGTCCACATCCGGCAGCTCGCCGCCTGGCACCGGCACGACGTAGCCGACCAGCCGTTTGCCGCCGCCGTCCTCGCCGAGCACCACGGACGCGTCGCCGACCGCGGGCGCGCCGCGCAACGCGGCCTCGACCTCGCCCAGTTCGATCCGGTAGCCGCGCAGCTTCACCTGGTCGTCCACGCGGCCCACGTAGTGCAGCACACCGCGGTCGTCCCAGCGGGCCAGGTCGCCGGTGCGGTACATCCGCTCGCCGGCGGGGTCGAACGGGGACGCCACGAACCGGGTCGCGGTGAAGCCCTGGCGGTTCAGATAGCCGCGGGCCAGGCCGCCGCTGACGTAGATCTCCCCGGTCACCCCGGCCGGTACCGGGCGCAGCGCGGAGTCCAGGAGGTACACCCGGTGCGCCGCCAGCGGCCGGCCGATCGCCGGGCGCTCGGGCCCGTGCAGCGGGCCCGCGGCGGTGGAGGCGAGCACGGTCTCGGTCGGGCCGTAGCCGTTGAACATCCGGACGCTGTCCGACCAGCGGGTCACGACCTCCTTCTGGCACGCCTCGCCCGCGACCACCATGGTCAGGTCGGAGGGCAGGGTGCTGCCGTCGGGCAGCGCCGCGGCGACGGCGGGAGGGAACGCCAGCAGGTTGACCCGCTGCTCGGCGATCAGGTCGACCAGGGCCGGACCGGGCAGCCTGCTCAGCTCGTCGGTCAGCACCAGCGTGCCGCCGCCGAGCAGCGCCATCGACCACTCCCAGATCGACGCGTCGAAACTGGACGGCGCGAACTGGAGCATCCGGGTGTCCGGCACGACGTCGAACTTCGCGATCAGGTCGAAGACCATCTTGGTGAACCCGAGGTGGTCCACCACGACGCCCTTGGGCTGCCCGGTCGAGCCGGATGTGTAGATCACATACGCGGCGTCGGTGGGCAGAAGCGGCCGGGTGCGCTCGGCGTCGGTCAGGTCGCCCGCGGGGCGGGCGGCCACCCGCGCCGCGCTGTCCGGGTCGTCGACCAGGATCATCTCGGCCTCGGACGACGGCAACGCCTGGCTGATGTCGACCGTGGACACGATCACGGCGGGCCGGGAGTCGCCGAGCATGAACGCGATCCGGTCGGCCGGATACTGCGGGTCGACCGGGACATAGGCGGCACCGGCCTTCTGCGTCGCCAGGACCGATACCAGCAGTTCGGGGGTGCGCGGCAGCACCAGCGCGACGAGCGTGTCCGGGCCCGCGCCGCACGCGACCAGCTCGCGCGCCATCCGGTTGGCCCGCGCGTCCAGTTCGGCGTAGCTCATCGTGGCGCCGGTCCAGCTCAGCGCCGGTGCGTCCGGCGCGGCGGCGACCCGCTCGGCGAACAGCGTCGGCACGTCGCACACGCGACGCTCGGCGATCGAACCGGCCCACGGGCCGATGATGTCGCCGCGCTCGCCGGCGGTGAGCGCGTCGAGCGCGCCCAGCGGGCGGTCCGCGCTGTCCACCACGGTGCCCAGCAGCCCGATCAGCCGCCGCGCGACCCGTTCGGCGTCGGCCGGTCCGAACAGGTCCGGACGGTACGCCAGCTGTAGCCTGATCTGTCTGCCCGGATGCACCAGCAGCGCCATCGAGTACTCGCCGGACAGCTCGGCGCGGATGTCGTCCACCGCGAGCCCCGGCACGATCGCGCTCAGCTCCGCGATGTCCATCGGGTAGTTCTGGATGGTCACCGACGTGTCCAGCAGCCGGCGGATCCCGGTCAGCCGCTGGATGTCGCCGAGACCGAGGTGCTGGTGTTCGGTCAGGCCCAGCTGCTGGTCCTGGAGGTCGGCCGCCACCTCGGCGAACGACCGGTACGGGTCGAGTCGCACCGGCACCGGCAGGGTGTTCACGAACATGCCGACCATGTCGTCCACCCCGGCCAGGTCGGCCGGGCGGCCGGACTGCACGCTGCCGAACACCACGTCCCGGCTGCCGGTGAGCTGGCCGACCAGGATCGCCCAGCAGCAGTGCATCACGGTGCCGAGCGTGAGCTCACGGCGGCGGGCGAACTCGGTGACCGCCGAGGTCAGGTCCGTCGGCAGGTCGAAGAAGAGATGCTCGGGCCGCACCGGCGGGACCTCGTCGCCGTGCGGTGAGATCAGCGTCCCCTCGGAGACGTTCGCCATCGCGCCCCGCCACGCCTGCTCGGCGGTCTCGTCGTCCCGGCCGTCCAGCCATCTCAGGTAGTCCTGGTACGGCCTGGGTTCGGTGAACGACGCCGCGCCCCCTCGGTAGGCGGACAGCAGTTCGCGCATCACGATCGGGGTGGACCAGCCGTCCGCCACGATGTGGTGGAACGTCCACAGCAGACGGTGGCTGTCCGGGCCGACGCGGATCAGCGTGAACCGCATGAGCGGCGGCGCCGCCAGGTCGACGCCGCGGTCCCGGTCGGCGGCCGCGAAATCGGCGAGCTCCGCCTCGGAGGCGCCGGTCATGTCCACTTCCGACCACGGCAGCTCGACCGACTCGGGGATGACCTGGAGCTGCTCGCCGGTCGCGCTGTAGCGGAAGCAGCAGCGCAGGTTGACGTGCCGGTCCAACAGGCTCGCGGCGGCGGCGCGCAGCCGATCGGGAACGAGCGGGCCGGTCAGGTCCGCGAGCACCTGGACGTGGTAGACGTCCAGCTCGTTCTTGTGCAGGCCCGCGTGGAACAGCATGCCCTTCTGGAGCGGCGACAGGGACAGCACGTCCTCGAGCGGGCCGAGGTCGGCCTCGAGCCCGTCGATCTCGCGCTGCGTCAGCGTCGAGACCGTCAGGTCGGAGGGCGTACGGCCGCCCGCGCCCGGCGTGGCGGTGTGCTCGGCCAGCAGGTCCAGCAGCCGCAACCACTCCCCGGCCAGTTCCTCGCCGCCGGGGAGCAGATCGGGCAGATACGCCCAGTCGGCGATCAGCCTGCCGTCGCGAACCGCCACGGTCACGGTCACCACATGGCCGGCCGGGGTGGCCGGGTCCGCCTCGGCGGCCACCGGGCCCGGCAGCTCGCCGGCGAACCGCAGCCGCACCTGCGGGGTTCCGCGCCGGGCGAGCACGTCGCCGGTCTGCGGGTTGAGGTGGCGCAGCAGACCGTAGCCGGAGCCGCCGTCCGGCAGCGCCCGCAGCTGCTCCTTGACCCGCTTGACCGCGTCGTCGAGGTCCGCATCGCCCGGGGCGAGATCCTCCACATACGTGACGGCCGCGTCCGCCCGGACCGGGAACCCGCTGGTGCAGCGGCCGACCGTACGGCCGAGGTCCAGTCCCTCGACGAGCCGCTCCCTCTCGTATCCGTCCAACTCGACCAGCAGGGCGGTGCGGCCCGTCTCGGCCTCTCCGCGGTGCGCGGAGCCGGCCAGCGCCAACGCGGCCAGCAGCGCGTCCTCGGTGGTGGCGTGGAACGCCGACGGCAGCGTGGACAGCAGCGCCGTGCTGGTCCCGGCGGACACCTCCTGCCGGAGGTGACGCACCGCGGCCACGGTGTGCCTGGCCGGGTCCAGCACGGCGTCCGGCACCAACTGGGCGTCGGAGTCGAGCTGTTCCGTCCACGACGGCAGTTCACGCACCCGGCGTGCGGCGCGCGCCTGCCCGGCCAGCTCGGTCGCCCACGCCCGGTAGGGCACCGGCACGTCGCCGGCCACCGGCACACGGCCGGCGACGGCGTCGCGGCACCCGGCGAGCAGGTCGTCGGCGAGCACCCGCCACGACGCGGTGTCCGCCACCAGCTCGTGCGCCAGCATCAGGATGCGCTTCCCGGTGAGCACCACCTGGAGCGCGACGCCCTCGCCCACCGCCAGCCGGGTCCGCGCGGCGGCGGCCAGCTCGGCCAGCTCTGCCGGCTCTGCCGGGTCGACGGCCGCGGCGGCCTCGGTCACGAGCCGCTCCGCGCGCACCGCGGCCGCCGGCAGTACGCCCAGCGTCAGGAGGCCCTCGAACGGCTCGGTCAGGCACAACCGCAGCGCCTCGTGCCGGTCGAGCAGCGCCTGCACGGCCGCGGTCAGCGCGGCCAGGTCGGTGCCCTCCGGGGCGTCCAGGACCAGGTACTCGCCCAGTTGCGCGGCCGGACCCGGCAGCGCACCGGCCCGGTCCCGCAGCCGCTGCACCGAGGGGGTCAGCTCGACATCGTGCAGGTCGTACTGTCCGCCCGCCGCGGCTGTCTCCGGCTGTGTCACGATCTCTCCCTACCGTTGAGTCCGCAGTGGACGACGAGGGCGCGCAACGCCCGGAACCAGGTGTGCGCGATGTCTCCGGCTTCCGCGTCGCCGAACAGCTCGCCCGCCCAGAGCCAGTCCGCCACCAAGTGCGGCCCGGTCGGCCGGTCCTCGGTGACGGGTGTGACGGCCAGGACGTGCCGCAGCGGCATGTCCGCGCTCGTGGCGGTGGCGATCACCGCGTCGCCGCCGTCCAGCCGCCAGGCGCCCGTTCCGGTACCCGCGGTGAACCGGCCCAGGTAGTTCAGGCCGAGCTCGGGCGGCGCGAACCGCCCCAGCGCGGACTCCGTCTGAGCGTTGAGGTAGCGCAGCAGTCCGTAGCCCAGGCCGCGGTCGGGCGCGGAGTACGTGCGCGCCGCGAGCCGTCCCAGCGCTTCACCGCCCGCCCAGAGGTCGTCCCAGTCCGGCGCCGCACCGTCCGCCGACACATCCAGCCGCACCGGGAAGATGCTCGTGAACCAGCCCACCGTGCGGGCCAGGTCCTCGCCGGCGATCGGCTCGCGGCCGTGCCCCTCCAGCTCCACCAGGACCTGCCCGGCGGGCTCGCCCCTGCGGCGCCGCCAGTCGGCGACGGCGATGCCCAGCGCGGTCAGCAGCACATCGTTGACCTCGACCCCCAGTGCGGCCGGGGTCACACCGAGCAGAGGCCTGGTCACCTCGGGCGGCAGGACCAGGCGCAGCGAGTGCCCGGTGGCGTAAGTGTCGCGCAGCGGGTCGAGCGGCCGGCCGGCCATCGGCGGCCCCGGGTCGCGCACCTGCTCGAGCCAGACCGGGAACTCCGCGAGCCGGGCGCTGGACCGGGCGCTCCGGCCGAGCGCGCGGCACCACTGGCGGTACGAGGTGCCGACGGCGGCGAGCGCGATGTCCCGGTCCGCCACCGCGGACTCCCACGCCTCGCGCAGGTCCGGCACCAGCACCCGCCACGACACGCCGTCCACGCACAGGTGGTTCACCAGCCACAGCAGCCGGTCCGGGGCGCCGTCCGCGCCGCGGACCAGCACCACCTGCGTGACGATCCCGCGCTCCGGGTCCATGCGGGCCTGTGCGTCCGCCGCGAGTTCCGGTATCGGCGCGACGGCGGCCTCGGTGAGCACGTCGCTCGCCTTCACCGCCCCCGGCGGCAGGGTCTCCAGCACCCACTGCCCGGCGACCGGGACGCTCACCTGCATCCGGAGCGCGTCGTGGTGGTCGAGCACGGCCTGGAGCGCGAAGCCGAGCCGGTCGATGTCCACCTCGGACGGGACCTCGACCACCACGTACTGGCCGTAGCGGCGGACCGCCGCGGGCAGGCCGTCGGCGGCCAACAGCGCCAGGTCCGCGCGTAGTTGCGCGGTGACCGGCGGCGGCTCGACCTCGCCGACGCCGTCCTCCGCGCGCGGCACCGCCGACTGCCCCGCCGGCACGGCGGCGGCCGCGATCGCGGCCGGGGTCTTCAGCTGGAAGATCTGCTGCGGGGTGACCAGCAGGCCCTCCCGGCCGATCCGGCTGGACACCTGGATCGAGATGATGCTGTCCCCGCCCAGGGCGAAGAAGTTGTCGTCCGGGCCGATCGCGGGCAGGCCGAGCGCGTCGGCGAACAGCCGGCAGAGCAGCTGCTCCTCCGGTGTCTCCGGGTCCCGGGCCACACCCGCCCGCGTCACCTCGTCCGCCTCCGGCTCGGGCAGCGCCCCGCGGTCCACCTTGCCGTGCCCGGTCAGCGGCAGCGCGTCCAGGGTCACCAGCACGGACGGCACCATGTACTCGGGCAGCACCGCGCCGAGCCGCTCGCGCAGCAGGGCCGGATCGGCCTCCGCGGCGCCCGTGGGCACCACATAGCCGACCAGCCGCTGCCTGCCGAGCTCACCGAACACGGCCGCGGCGGCGTCCCGCACCTGCGGCAGCGCCTGCATCGCGGCCTCGACCTCGGCCAGTTCGATCCGGTTTCCGCGCAGCTTCACCTGGTGGTCGCGGCGCTCCACGAACTCCAGCTGCCCGTCCGACCGCCAGACCACCCGGTCGCCGGTGCGGTACATCCGCGAACCGGCGCCCGCGAACGGATCGGGCAGAAACGCCGTCGCGGTCTTCGCCGGATCACCGAGATAGCCGCGGCCGACGCCGGAACCGCCGACGTACAACTCGCCGATGGCGCCCCGGGGCACCGTACGCAGATCGTCGCCCAGCACATACAGCGAGGTGTTGCGGACCGCGCGGCCGATCGGCACCCGGCGCCGCGCCATGCCGCTGGTGCCGTCCTCGGCGGTGAGCACCGCGTGCGTGACGTCGTCCGAGCACTCGGTGGGTCCGTAGGCGTTGAGCACGGGGATCTTCGATTCGCGGCGGAACCAGCGGCGGCACAGGTCGGCGGGCATCGCCTCGCCCGTCACCAGAAGCCGGCGCACGGTGCTCAGCCGCGGGCCGCCGTCCAGGGCGTCCCACGAGTCCAGCGCGGCGCGCAGCAGCGAGGGCACCACCTCGACCACGGTGACGCCCTCGTCCACGACCAGCGGGAACAACAGGTTCGGGTCGGCGGCGACGACGCGCGACACGATGCGCACCCGGCCGCCGACCAGCAGGCCCGCCAGCAGTTGCCAGACGGAGATGTCGAAGGTGAGCGGCGCGTTCTCGAGGACCGTGTCGGCCGGCGTCATGCCCAGGTCCTCGATCTTGGCGCGCAGGTGGTTCACCATGCCGCCGTGGTGCACCATCGCGCCCTTCGGTGTGCCCGTGGAGCCGGAGGTGAAGATGACATACGCCAGCTCGTCCGGGTCGTCGGGCAGCTCGGCGAGGTCGGTCTCCTCGGTGTCCTCGGTGTCGTCCAGCAGCACGATGTCGGCATGGGTCACGGCGGCGATCTCGGTGGCCAGCTTGAGGTGTTCGGCGTCCACCAGCAGGCAGCCGATCGCGTTGTCGGCCACCAGGCCGGCGGTGCGCGCGACGGGGGCCCGCACGTCCAACGGCACATATGCCGCGCCCGCGCCCCAGGTGCCGAGCACCCCGACGACGAACGCGGCGCCCGGCCCGGCGACCACCCCGACCAGCCCGGTCTCCGGCAGCCGCCGGGCCAACGCGTTCGCGCGCGCGACCAGTTGCCCGTAGGTCACCTCCCGTGGCGCCTCGCCCGGACCGTCGACCAGCGCCACCGCGTCGGGCTGCCGCGCGGCGACCGCGCGGATCGCCGCGGGGACGCTCAGGTACGGCTCGTCGCGGACCGGGCCGGCGGACATCCGGCCGTAGTGGCCGATCTCGATCGCGTCGAGCAGCGGCACCTCGCCCACGGGGGCCTGCTCCGCGGAGCCGGCGAACCGGCCGAGGAACCCCGCGAACCGGTCCAGGTGATCGGCCACCTCGTCCGGGTGGTACAGGTCGGGGTTGCCGTTGATGCTCAGCCGCAGGCTCTCGCCGGCGTTGTCGACCGTGGTCACCATCAGGTCGCTGACCAGGCCGGTTGCGAGGTTCTCCACCGCCGCCGTGCACGGGCCCAGGTCCAGCCCGGTCAGCAGCGGCAGCATGTTCACGAACGGGCCGACCGGCCAGCGGTCGTCGGCCTTGAGGCCGAGGTCGCGGCGGATCGCGCCGACCCGGTAGCGCTGGCGGCGCAGCAGTCCGCCGAGCTCCGCCGAGGTCCGGCGGAGCAGTTCCGGACGGCTCTCCGCGCGGTCGACGTGCACCTCCATCGGCAGGAAGTTCGCCGTCATCCCGGGGATCTTGAGGGCGGTCGCACTCGTCCGGGCGCTCGCCGCGACCGTCAGCGTCACGTCCTCGGCGCCCGTCATCCGGTTGGTGTAGAGGGCGGTCGCGGCCATCATCAGCGCGCCGGTGGTCACCCCGGCCCCGCGCGCGGCGCCGCGTACGGCGCCGGACACCCGCTCGTCCAACACGCGGGTACGGCGCAGGAACGCGCGGGGCAGTGAGTGCACCGGCGTCCGGGTGGACAGCGTGGTCGCCGCGGTGGGCCGCGGAAACCGGGCCCGCCAGAACGTGCGGTCCCGCTCCTCGAACCGTGATCCGAGGTAGGACTCCTCCTCCTCGATCAGCAGCCGCAACGGCGGCAGCGCACCCTGGCCCGGGTCGCCGCCGACGGCACGGGTCGCGTAGATCTCCGCGAACCGGCGCCAGTACACGACATGGCTGTAGCCGTCGCTGATCGCATGGTGGATGCAGAAGTACAGCTGGGTCCGCTCGGGGCCCAGGCGCAGCGCGGCCAGCCGCATCAGCGGGAAGTCGGTGATCGCGAACGGACGCACCAGGTCGGTGTCCATCCACCGCCGGGCGGCGGCCTCGGGGTCCGGCTCTCCGGACAGGTCGTGCCAGGTCATCGGCAGGACGGGCAGTGGCCGTACGGTCTGCTGGGGCAGCCCGTCCCGCTCGACGAACTGAATCCGGGTGCACTCCGCCTCGTGCACCAGCTGCCGTACGGAGGCCTCCAGCACCGCAGGGTCCACCGGGCCGTGGATGTCCACGCACACGCCGGAGTTGTAGGCCGGTGTCCCGCCGGAGAACTGCTCGTCGTACCAGATCTCCGCCTGGCCCGCCATCAGCGGGAACACGGTCCGGGTATCCGCCGTCGGGTGCGACTGCGCTGCGGTCACGGCTGCCTCCTGGTGGTGGCTGACTCCGCCACGGTCGGGGCCGGCGCGCCGGCCCCGAAGTGCTCCGCCACCCACTCGTCGTCGTAGATGGTGTCCAGATAGCGCTCACCGAGGTCCGGTGCGATGGCCACGGCGGTGAGGTCGCCGGCCGGCGCGTGCTCGGCCAGCCAGCGAAGTGCGCCGGCGACCACGGTCCCGGTCGAGCCGCCGAACAGAAAGCCGCTGCGCTGCATCGTCCGGCAGGTGCGCACGGTGTCCGGTTCGGCCACGAGGACCACTTCATCGACGTATGACCGGTCCAGCAGGGTGGGCCGCACCGCGGTGCCGAGGCCCGGGATGAACCGCGGCGCGGGCGGGAACCCGAAGGTGATCGACCCCTCCGCGTCGATCGCCACGATCCGCACGGACGGCTTCTCCTCGCGCAGGTGGCGCGCGCAGCCCATCAGCGTTCCGGTGGTGCCCGCACCGACGAACAGCACGTCCAGCTCCGGGAACTGCTTGAGGATCTCCGGGCCGGTCGTGCGCGCGTGCGCGATCCAGTTCGCCGGGTTGCTGTACTGGTCGAGCCAGACGTATTGCTCGTTGTCCCGGCACAGTTGCTCGACGTACGCCAGCCGGGCACCGAGCAACCCGCGCTCCGCATGCGGCTCGGTCACCACGCGCACCTCCGCGCCGTGCGCCCGCATCAGCCGCTGCGCGCTCAGCGTGCAGCGCGAATCGGTGACACACACGAAGCCGTAGCCGTAGCTCGCCGCGACGATGCTCAGCGCGACGCCCAGATTGCCCGACGAGCTCTCCACGATGGTCGTGCCGGGGCGCAGCACGCCGGCCCGCTCGGCGGCTCCGACCATCTCCAGGGCCGCCTTCAGCTTCACCGAGCCCGCGAAGTTGAAGCCCTCGCACTTGAGGTAGAGCGACTGCCCGAACATCGGCTCCATGGCCACATAGAGGTCCCCGACGTTGAACTCCTCGGGCCGGGTGATCACCGTCATCGCAACTCCCGGAGAACTCGTTGGATCCGATCCCCAGAAGTGATCGAGAAAGCCGACCGCGACTCCGTCATCGACATCTTCTCCGAACCCCTACTCCCTGACTCGCAATCCCCGACGATGGTCGCTTCCCCCGCTGACAGGGCGATGACGTAGCACTGACCTCTCCTGTCGGAGCCAGGAAAATCGCGCGGGCTGAAGAGGAAATATAGAAAGTTGCAAACTTCTCGCACGGGGTATCCTCCTCGATTCGTTGACACTCGAGGGACACGCGTGAGAAATTCTGCAAACGCCTCAGAAAAAGACGTTCTCGCAATTCTGGCGATCGAACGAACCGTAGCTGTTCAGCACGGGTGGACGCGCGAACACCATGCGCGAGCGGGCGGCCCCATGTCGGGATTGACCGGGACTGAACAGCCACAACGAACCGGTGCCGTATGACGGCGCGGAAAGGGTGAGCAGTGGTGGAGGATCATCGCATCAAGCGGGTCGTCATTCTCGGTGGCGGTACGGCCGGGTGGATGTCCGCCTCGTACCTCGGTAAAGCGCTCGGACCTGACGTATCCATCACGGTGCTGGAGTCGCCTCAGGTGGGCCGCATCGGCGTCGGCGAGGCGACGGTGCCGAACCTGCACAAGACGTTCTTCGACTACCTCGGGTTCACCGAGGAAGAGTGGATGCGCGAGTGCAACGCCAGCTTCAAGATGGGCATCAAGTTCACCAACTGGCGCACTCCGGGTGACGGCGAGGCAAATCCGCGCGCCATGGATGGCGGGAAGGACTACTTCTACCACCTGTTCGGCCTGCTCGCGAACTCGGACAACCTGCCGATCTCGCACCACTGGACGCACAAGAAGCTGACCGGCCAGACCGACGAACCGTTCGACTACGCGTGCTACCGCGAGCCTCCGGTCATGGACCAGAATCTGTCGCCGCGGTTCATGGACGGCACCAAGTGGACCAACTACGCGTGGCACTTCGACGCGAACCTGGTCGCCGACTTCCTCTGCCGGTTCGCGGTGCAGAAGCAGGGCGCGATCCACATCCAGGACAAGATGACCAGCGCCGAGGTGGACGAGCGGGGCTTCATCACCTGTGTGAAGACCGAGACCGGGCGGGTCGTCGAAGGCGATCTGTTCATCGACTGCTCGGGCTTCCGCGCGCTGCTGATCAACGGCGTGATGCGCGAGCCGTTCCTGGACATGAGCGACCACCTCCTCAACGACAGCGCGGTGGCCACCGCGGTCCAGCACGACGACGAGGCAGAGGGTGTCGAGCCGTACACCGGCGCGATCGCCATGTCGTCGGGCTGGACATGGAAGATCCCGATGCTGGGCCGGTTCGGCACCGGGTACGTGTTCTCCAGTCGCTTCCAGTCGCGCGACGACGCCACCCTCGAGTTCTGCAAGATGTGGGGCCTGGACCCGGAGACCCAGCCGCTGAACCAGATCAAGTTCCGGGTCGGCCGCAACCGCCGCGCCTGGGTGCGCAACTGCGTCAGCATCGGGCTGGCGTCGTGCTTCCTGGAGCCGCTCGAGTCCACTGGCATCTACTTCACCTACGCGGCGCTGTACCAGCTGGCGAAGCACTTCCCGGACAAGCGGTTCGACCCGATCCTCCAGCGCCGGTTCAACGCCGAGATCGAGACGATGTTCGACGACACCCGGGACTTCCTCCAGGCCCACTTCAGCTTCGCGCCGCGCAACGACACGGCGTTCTGGCGGGCCTGCAAGGAACTCGAGCTGGCCGACGACATCAAGGAAAAGATGGAGATGTACCAGGCGGGTCTCCCGGTGAACATGCCCATCACCGACGAGGCCACGTACTACGGCAACTTCGACGCCGAGTTCCGCAACTTCTGGAACAACAGCAACTACTACTGCATCTTCGCCGGCCTCGACCATCTGCCCAAGCACACGCCGCCGATCCTCGCGGCGCGGCCGGACATGATGGACCGCGCCCAGCCGGTGTTCGAGGGGATCAAGGCCAAGCAGGAGGAGCTGGCCGCGAGCCTCCCGTCCACCTACGACTACCTGCGCAAGCTCCACGGCAGGACCAGCTAGCCGGGACGCTGACGGCGTCTGCCCACGTGTGTCGGTACGGATCCGGTGCCCCCCGCTCCTCGGCGAGGTGTTTTTTGACAGCTCGCATCCTTGCAGGTGGGGCACCTTCTCCGGGTCCGTCGCCACGTACCTGAAGGGATGTCCCATGTCCGAGACTCGGCACTACGGCGTGGCACGCGTCGGCGGCGGGCCGCCGGGCTCGGCGGCCGCCTCACTGCCGGCCCGAGAGCGCCGGGAGGACTGATGCAGAGCCCGGCTTCCCCCGCAGAACTGACGCTGGCGACCGCGATGGTGGGCGTCGCGTTCATCCTCGTCCTCGGCACCGTTCTCGGCGCCGCGGCGCGAAGGCTGCGGCAGCCCGCGGTGATCGGAGAGATCATCGCGGGCATCGCCCTGGGCCCGAGCCTGCTCGGGCAACTGCCCGGCAACCTCACCGACAAGGTGTTCCCGGCCGAGGCGCGGCCGATGCTCAACGCGATCGCGCAGGTCGGACTGCTGTTGTTCATGTTCATGATCGGCTGGGAGTTCGAGAAGGGCCTGCTGCGCAATCGGCGGACGGCCGCGGTGGCGGTCTCGCTCTCGTCCGTGGCGCTGTCCTTCGGACTCGGCGTCTGCCTTGCCCTCGCGATCCACTCGCGCCATGCGCCGGACGGCGGGTCGTCCAGCACCTCGCTCGCCCTGTTCTTGGGTGCCGCGATGTCGATCACCGCCTTCCCCGTGCTCGCACGCATCCTGACGGACAGCAAGATGATGCGTACGCCGGTCGGGGCTCTGGCCCTCGCCGGCGCGGCGATCGATGACGTGCTCGCCTGGTGCATCCTGGCGGTCGTGTCGGCGACGGTGACCGCGAGCGGCGGTGGCGATCTGCTCCAGATCGCCGGGCTCTCCTTTGCGTATGTGGCGCTGATGTTCACCGTGGTCCGGCCCGTGCTGGCGTTGCTGGTCCGCCGGCTCGCCAGGAGACGCGCTCTGCCGCACCTGCTGGTGTTGCTGGCCGGTGGCGCGCTGCTGTCCGCCTATGCCACGACGTGGATCGGCATCCATGCGATCTTCGGCGCGTTTCTCTTCGGACTCGTCACGCCGCGGGAGCCGGCCGATCTGCTCCAGGTGCATGTGCGCAGGCCACTGGACATGGTCAGCGCGCTGCTGATGCCGGCGTTCTTCATCGTCACCGGGCTCGGTGTGGACATCGGCGGGCTCTCCGCCGCCAACTACCTGGAACTGGCCGCCATCATCGCGGTGGCCTGCGCGGGCAAGCTGCTCGGCGCCGGGCTCGCGGCCCGTGCGTGCGGCATGGGATGGGGACCGGCCAGGACCATCGCGCTGCTGATGAACACCCGGGGCCTCACCGAGTTGATCATTCTCAACGTCGGTGCCAGTCTCGGCATCCTGGACACATCGCTGTTCACCATGATGGTGATCATGGCACTGGTCACCACCGCCATGGCCGGACCGCTGCTGCCGCGGGATGAGGAGGCCTGGGGGGCGAAGCCCACGCCCGCTCACGCCGAGCCGGTCAAGGCACACGGCTGAGACCTCCCTCGGATCCGGCCCTGGGCCAGGGCGTCGGGGCGCGGACTTCACGAACGCGGGACATCAGCGTTCGTACAGTCCGCGCCCCCCGCTCTTGCGGCCCAGCTTCCCCTCCCGGACCAGCCGTGTGAGCAGCGCGCACGGCTCGAAGCGGTCGTCGCCCGTGAACTCGCGCAGCACATCGAGGGTGTCGACGATCGTGTCCAGGCCGATCAGATCCGCCGTCTGCAACGGGCCCATCGGGTGACCGAGGCAGTCCCGGAAGACGGCGTCGACGGTCGCGGCATCGGCCGTGCCCTGCTGGAGCACCGTGGCCGCCTCGTTGACGGTCAGCATCAGCACCCGGTTGGAGACAAAGCCCGGCCCGTCCGAGACCACCAGGCCCTTTTTGCCCATCGCGGAGAGGAGCTGGGTGGCCTCGTAGAGCGTCGCCTCGGAGGTCCGGTCCGTACGGATCACCTCCACCGCCTCCTTGAGCGGCGCGGGATTCATGAAGTGCATGCCCAGCACCCGGTCCGGGCGCCGGGTGCGGGCCGCGAGATGGCCGATCGGAATCGCCGAGGTGCAGGACGCGAACACCGCGTCCGGCGCACAGTGCTCCTCCAGCAGCCGGAACGTCTCCTCCTTGACCGGCACCCGCTCCGGGCCCGCCTCGATCACGAACGAGGCCGTGCCGAGCTCCGCCCACCGGTCCGTCCAGCGGACGTCCGCCACCATCTCGTCCGGCTTGCGCCGGGCCCGCCGCAGCAGTCCCGCGAGCCGGGCCCCGTCGCGCAGCCGTCCGGGCCCCGACTCCCGCGCTCCCGCGTCCGGTTCGTACACCACGACCCGGCGGCCCGCGTCCGCGAGGCACTGTGCGATACCGCATCCCATGATGCCGCCGCCGACCACCCCGGCCGGTCTCTCCTGCTGCTCGTGCTGCATGGCTCCTCCTCCGCTGAGGCTCAGAATCCGGGCGTGACGACCCGCACATGCCCTGTCTGCGCTGACGGCTCGTTCCGCAGTTCGAGCAGCAGCCGGTCGCCGGACCGGTCCACCACGTCGAAACCGGCGAACCGCAGGGTGACCAGCATGATCCGGTTCACGCTTGTCGGTACGAACTCGGCCCTCGGGCGGCGGCCCGCCGCCAGCGCGCGCCGCACCAGGTGGTCGAGCAGCACCGCGCCGACGCCCCGCGAGGTCACCCGGCAGGACATCAGCAGCAGCTTCAGCACGCTCTCCGTCGCACCGATCTCGCTGATCGCCAGCCCGATGGTGCCGTACGGGCCGAACCGGTCCGTGAGGCTCGCGACCAGCACCTCGTGGTCGCCCGAGGCGCAGAGCCGGCGCAGCTCCGCCATATCGGCGGTCCAGCCGGTGGTGTTGAGCTGGTGCGTGCGTACCGTCAGTTCGTGGGCCCTGGCCAGGTCGTCGGGGGTGGCCGGGCGGAGGGTCAGGACCAGGTCGAGGGAGGCGAGGAAGTCCGTCGCCGGCCCCGTGTGGTCCTCCTCCGCGGAGCGCCGCTCGGCCTCGACGCGGTACATCGTCCGGCGCTGCCGGGACTCGGCGGTGACGAACTCCGGCTGGAACTCCGCCAGAGCCGGAAGCCGCCCCGCCTGCTCGGCCGGGTAGCAGCGGACCATGGGCAGCGCCGCGGCGACCTCGGCACGCTCGACGGGGTCGTTGTCCACGAAGGCGAGGGTGTCCAGACCGATGCCCAGGGTTTCGGCGATCCGGCGGACGGCCGCGCTCTTGGCGCCCCAGCCCACCTCCACCACGGTGAACAGGTCGTCCAGGCCGTGCCGCCGCAGATGCGCGGCGGCGACCTCGTGCTCGCCCCGGCTGGCGACGGCGTGCAGGATGCCGCGCTTGTCGAGCGCGGTCAGAGTCTCGACGGCGGCGGATACGGGCACGGGGTCGTCGCCCTCCAGGACGACGCCGTCCCACAGGGTGTCGTCCAGGTCCCACACCAGACACTTGACGGTACTCACTCGCGAGGGCCCCCTTCCGCGGCCGCACGGCGCAGCAGATGCTCGGCGATATGCAGTTCGGACACCTCGTCGGAACCCTCGATGATCCGCATCACCTGTGCGTCCCGGAAGAACCGCCCGGCCCTGCTGTCCGGCGCGCACCCCGCCGAGCCCATCACCTGCACGGCGCGCCGGCTCACCGAGGCGGCGGCCCGGGCCGCCGCGTACTTGGCCATCACGGTCCGGGAGATCGCGTCGGGATCCCCCTCCTGCCGCAGCCGTGCGGCGACCCGGCACAGCTCGCGCGCCGCCTCGGTGTCCACGGCGGCGCGGGCCAGTGACCCGCGGACCAGCTGGTGCTCGGCCAGGGCCACTTTGGCCTGGGTCCTGGCCGCGGCGTGTGCGGTGGCGTCGGCCAGGCACGCCTCGGCCATCCCGAGGCACCCCCAGCCGACGGTGAACCGTCCGTGGTCCAGCGCCGTCCCCGCCACATGCGACAGGCCGAAGCCCGGGGGCGCCACCAGATGGTCTCTCGGCACCCGCACCGCGTCGAACCGCAGGTGCGCGATACGGGCCGCCCGCATCCCCAGCTGGCCGCTCACCGGCTCACGTGTCACCCCGGGCCGGTCGGCCTCGACGAGGACCGTGGCGGGACGGCCGTCCAGCCGGCCGAGGACCAGATAGACGGTGGCGAGCTCGCCGAAGGTGATCCACCGCTTGACCCCGGTGACCGTCAGCGCATCGTTCTCCGCGCCGATCCGCGTCTCGACGGCCGTCAGATCGCTGCCCGCTCCCTGCTCCGTGGCGGCGAATCCGGCGAGCTGGTCCCCGGTGGCAAGTTGCGGCAGCCACTCCGCGCGCTGCGCGGCGCTGCCCCAGCGGGCCAGCGCGGCCGCGACCATGCCCTGCACCGTCACCAGGCCGCGCAGCGCGCTGCATACGGAGCCGAGCCGCGCGCACAGTTCGCCGAGCTCCAGCGGGGTGGCCCCGCGGCCGCCGTAGCGCTCGGGCACATCGAGGCCGAGCAGCCCGGCGGCGGCCAGGTCCCCCACGGCCGACTCGGGCAGCGCACCGTGCAGGTCCCAGGCCGCGGCCTCGTCCCGCAGTGCCGCGAGGTCCGGCAGCGTGCGCATCAGGCCGCCGTCTTGCGGAGCACGAAGTCGGTGAGTCGGCTGACCGTACGGAAGTGGTCCAGGTCCAGGTCCTCGACGCCGACCTCCAGGCCGAACCGCCGCTCCACGAACGTGACCAGCTCCAGCGCGAAGAGCGAGTTGACCAGGCCCAGGGCGAAGTAGTCGTCGTCGGGTCCGATGGGCTGCCGGGCCCCGGCGGTGAGAAACGCCGTCAGCTCGCCGCTCACCTCGCCCGCCGCCGGCCGGCCAGTCTCCGTGCCCATCCGTTCTCCTCCTTGCGGTTCCGTGTCCCTGCCGGTCCTACAGGTAGTGCGACGTGCCGCCGCCGTCTCCGTGCTCGACCAGCAGCAGGCTCCAGGCCGCCACCGGGCTGACGTTGAGCAGCACCGCGCGCTCCCCCTCGGCCAGCGCGCCCGACTCGATGGCGGACATCAGGTTCAGCAGCACATCGCCCGGCCCGAGGTGTCCGTAGCGGCGCAGATTGCCCGCGCACTCCCCGGCCAGCTCGACGCCGAGCGTCTCCTCGGTGAAGCGGAACGAGCCCAGCGACAGGTTCTGGCTGAGGTGGCAGCCGATGTCGGCGGGGCGCATGCCGTTGCGGTCGAGCAGCGCGCGGTGCAGCTCGCGCAGGTGGTTGCGGGTCTCGATGGCGAGCTTGAAGGAATAACCGCGGACGTCGGCGCACTCCTCGCGCCAGTCGGCGGAGGGGCGGTCGCGGTAGTCGACCGTGAAGAGGTTCCAGTAGTCGCCGTTGGTGCGCTGGGCCACGTCGAGCAGCCGGAGCGGTCCGCGCCGGGACACCAGTACGGCCTGGCCGCCGTCGCCGCTCACGGTGACCGGGTGGCGGTAGCGGCGCGGCGTGGCGGGCTTGCTGCCATGGGCGATGAGGACGTTGTCGAGCGTGTCGTCGGCGGCCAGCAGGCCGCGTGCGGCCAGCAGCGCCGGACCGATCGAGGCGCAGCCCAGGCCGCCCACGGAGAAGGTCAGGGCGCGGCGGGCGCCGAGAAGTGCCTGGAGCCGGGTGGCCTCCGAGCTCATCAGGGTCTCGGGCGAGCGCGCGTCGATGACGATCAGCGCGTCGAGCTCGTGCGGGCTGAGACCCGCGTCGGCCAGAGCACGCGAGGCGGCACCGGCCGCGAGCTCGGTGGCCGACAGGTCGTCGGCGCGGATCTCGTCGATGCCGAGCTGGAGGCAGGTCTCCGCCTCGGCGGCGGGCAGCTCGTCGAGCTCCGGCAGGTCCGGGACCTTCAGCGTCCGTTCCGGCAGATAGTGGGCGACGGCCCGCAGGGCCACGGTCGCGGCCATCTCACCCCTCCCGCCGTACGCCGGGCGGTTCGGGCTCCACGCCGCTCAGCTCGCCGAACGCCTCGGCGAGATGGTCGGCGAACACGGCCATGCCGGCGGCATCGAGCCGGCCGTTGTGGACCAGCGTGATGTCCAGGACGCCGTCCACGACCGCCGTGACGACCACGATCGGCTGGACCTCCAGCAACGTCCGCTGCTGCGCGGGAAGCGGCGCCTGCCTGATCCGAAGCGCCCCGTCACCGACCTTGATGGAGTCGACGCCACCGACCTTGTGCTCCACGAGCACCATCGGCTCCGCCAGCTCCCGCAGCCGTGCGACGGCGGGGGTCCGCGGGCTCAGCGTACGGAGGATGCCGAAGCCGACACCGTCGTGCGGGACGGCGCGCAGCGTGTCGACGACGCCCGGCAGCGCGTCGGGGACGCGGGCGCCGGGCTCCACGGGGAGCAGCACCGGGAAGGAGTTGGTGAACCAGCCCAGCGACCTGGACCGGTCGGACGGCCGGTACGGGTTCGGCGAGCCGTGGCCGACGGTGCACAGATAGGCGTGTGGCTGCCCGCGCCACCGGGCCCACGCACAGGCCACGGCGGCCAGCGCCGCTTCCCGGCTCGCCGGGCCCGAGACGGTGAGCGGGGCCGCGAACGCGTCGGCGGGCACCCGCCGGTGGATGACGCCGGGCTCGGCGGACGACTCCGCCTCCGCCTCCGGAAGGTCGTTCCCCTCCTGGCCGGCACGGAGCACGCTGGTCCAGTAGGTGAGCTCGCCCGCGAGCTGGTCGGACTGGGCCATGGTGTGCAGCCGCTGGGCCCATGCGCGCCAGGCGGGCGGGCGGGTCTCGCGGCGCGGCGCGCCGGTGGCGGCGATGTCCGCCAGGGCCCCGTTGAGGTCCTCCAGCAGGGGGACGGTCGAGATCTCGTCGTAGGCGAAGTGGTGCACCACGAACAGCAGTACCCCGGGGTGGTGCGGGCCGCGGCTGTAGAACTTGGCCTGGAGCAGCGGGCCGCGCGCCAGGTCCAGCCTGTCGATCAGCTTGTCCATGTCGGCCTTCAGCAGGGCCAGTTCGTCCTCCGGGCCCATCGGCGGCAGCACGGTGGTCTCCAGCAGCTCGGCGTGTTCCGCTGCCGCACACTCCGCGCGCCAGCCGAGGCCGTTGTGCAGAAAGCGGTACCGCAACGGCTCCTGGAGCGCCACGAGATGGACCAGCGCCGTACGGACGGCCTCGGCCGCCACGCCGGGCGCGACCTCCAGGACCTCGACCGTGACGAAGTCCGTGGGCGCCTCGTCCCGGGCGTCCAGCAGACGGTGGACCAGGGGGGTGAGGGGGAGGGGGCCGGAGGGAGCGGAGTCGTGCGGGGCGGTGTCGGCCGGGGCCTCGAGCTGTGCGCTGCCCGCCACCCCCGCACTCGTACTCGTACTCGCACTCGCACTCGCGACCTCGGCGAGGCCGCGCAGCGTCGGGTGGCGGAGCACGTCCTGGGGCGTGACCGAGACGCCGGCGCGCGCAGCCCTCGCGGCGACCCCCACACTGAGGACGGAATCCCCGCCGATCTGGAAGAAGTTGTCATCGGGCGCGATGCCGTCACGGCTGAGCAGCTCGGACCAGATCCGGGCCAGCACCCGCTCGGTCTCGGTCGAGGACAGGGCGGGGTGAGGGAGTTCGGCAGGCGGCATGGTCGGCTCCTGGGATTCCTGGCTCAGGCTGCGGCGGTCGATCTTGTTGCCGCCGGAGGTCTTGGGCAGGGCGGTGTGCGGAACGACGCGCGCGGGGACCATGTGCGGCGGCACCCGCTCGGCCACGGCGGCGAGCAGCTCGGCCTCGCCCGGCAGCGCCTCCCCCGCGATATGGGCGACCAGCCGCAGCGAGCCGGACGCCTGTCGCTCGGACACGACGAGGGCCTCGCGCACGCCCGGATGCGCCACCAGGGCCCGTTCGATCTCGGCGGGTTC
This sequence comes from Streptomyces sp. NPDC097640, assembly GCF_040302705.1. Classification (NCBI taxonomy): domain Bacteria; kingdom Bacillati; phylum Actinomycetota; class Actinomycetes; order Kitasatosporales; family Streptomycetaceae; genus Streptomyces; species Streptomyces sp. NPDC097640. Next base: position 166,566 of record NZ_JBEOSB010000001.1, on the reverse strand, counting down.
GATACGGAATCCGCGCAGGGAGATCTGGTCGTCGGCGCGGCCGTGCACGGTGAGGGTGCCGTCCGGCCCGCGGCTGGCCAGATCGCCGGTGCGGTACATCCGCGAGCCCGGCGCGCCGAACGGGTCGGCCACGAAACGGGCCGCGGTGTGGCCGGGCCGCCGGTGGTAGCCGCGCCCCACGGACGCGCCCGCGATATAGAGCTCGCCGGTGTCCGCCGGGCGGCCGCGCTCGTCGAGGACATAGGCGTCGGAGCCCGCGATCGGGTGGCCGATGTCCGGGGTCGCGCTGCCCGATGCCGAGACGCGGGAGCAGGTGCACAGGACGGTGCACTCGGTCGGCCCGTAGAGGTTCAGCACCTCGAACGGCAGCCGGGCGGGCGGCCGTACGCGCAGCTGGTCCCCGCCGGTCCCCAGGGTGCGCAGCGCGAGTCCGGGGACGGGGGTGTACTCGCCGAGCAGCAGTTCCGCCCTGGGCGTGGGCAGCATGAGCACGGCGATCCGGTGCTCCGCCAGCCAGCTCAGCAGCTGCGCGGGGGTCTGGTTCTCCGGGAGGAAGTGGAGGGTGGCGCCGTGGTAGAGGGCGCCCAGGATCTCCATGACGGCGGCGTCGTATCCGGCGGCCGAGGACTGCGCCACCTGGTCCGAGGCGGACATCCGCAGCCGGTCTCCGTACCAGCGCAGCAGGGTGAGGAGGCTGTGGTGCTCGATCTCGCAGCCCTGGGGTCGGCCCGTCGAGCCGGAGGTGTACGCGACGTAGGCCAATCCCCCGGAAATCTCCGGCGAGGCGCTCGGGCCGCTTTCGCCGCGGTCCGGCAGTACGGTCACGTCGTTGCCCTCGACCATGACCGGGGCCCGCAGTTCGGCCAGGATCGCGGCCCTGCGTGTCTCGGGGGCCAAGGGGTCGAGGCAGACGAAGGCCGCGCCGAGGGCGTGTGCGGCGAGCCAGCCCACGGCCAGGTCCGGGCCGCGTTTCGCGTACACCGGGATCAGTGGGCCCGCGCCGGATTGCCGCAGCCGCCTCGCGAGTTCCTCGGCGCGGCCGACCAGCTCGCCGTACGAGATAGGTGTCCCGGCGTCCACCAGGGCGGTCCGCTCGGGAGCGCGCTCGGCGTGCCGTCTGATGACCTCCCACGCCGGGGCCGGGTGCGCCGTGGGATCAGTGCCCCTGCGGGGCGCGGCATCGCTGATCGGGCTGTCCGGGTCCGCCAGCGCCGCGGCGATGATGTCCTGGTGGAGTCGGAGCAGTTCGCGCATGGTGGACTCGTCGAACAGGTCGACCGCGTACTCCAGATAGCCGCGCATCGGCTCGTCGTCCTGGTCGCCGATTCCGAGCGTCAGGTCGACCTTGGCGGTGCCGGGGGCGATGCCGTCGGTGCTGTCCTCCTCGAGGGGCGCGACCGTGACGCCCTCCAGCTCCGCCGGGTGGGTCGCGGTGTTCTGGTGCGAATAGGCCACGGTGAACAGCGGGTGCCGGGACGCGTCGCGCGGCGGCTTCAGCGCGGCCACGATGTCCGCGAACGGCACCTCCTCGTGGTCCAGCACCCCGGCGACGGTGGCTTTGCAGCGCCGGACCAGCTCGCGGAACGTCATCCCGCCGTCGACCCTCGTACGGAAGGGCAGCGCGTTGTTGAAGTAGCCGATCAGCTCGTGGGTCGCCGGGTTGAGCCGTCCGGAGGTGGCGGAGCCGACCACGACGTCCTCGTGGCCCGCCCACCGATGCAGCAGCGCGTCGAAGACGGCCAGCATGGTGACGAAAGTCGTCACCCCCTCCTGGCGGCTGAACTCCCGTATCCCCTCGGTGTCTTCCGGGCTCAGCGCGAATTTGATCAGTGCCCCGGCGTGGGACTCCACCTCGGGGCGCGGCCGGTCCAGTGGCAGTTCGCGCGGGCGGAGATCCGCGAGCTGCGCGCGCCAGAACTCCAGGCCGCGCTCCCGCACCCCGGAGTCCAGCCGGCTCCGCTGCCAGGCCGCGAAGTCGGCGTACTGGATGGGCAGTTCGGGCAGGTTGGGGGACCGTCCGGCCAGGCGTGCGGCGTAGCACTCGGCCAGGTCGCGGAAGTAGATCCGGGGCACCCAGCCGTCGAAGACGCTGTGGTGCCAGGTGCACAGCAGCAGATGGTCCTCATCCGAGACGGCGAAGAGGACGGCGCGCACCAGCGGGCCGCGCGCCAGGTCGAACGGTGTGGTCGCCTCGGCCTCCGCCAGCTCCCGCAGCCGCTCCTCCGGGTCCGCCGCCCCGCTCAGGTCCACCACCTTCAGCTGCGGTTCCGGCACATCGGCGTACACCCACGGCACGCCGTCGGCGTCGGCGGCGATTCGGCTGCGCAGCACCTCGTGCCGCCGCACCAGGTCGGCGATCGCGCCGCGCAGGGCCGTACGGTCCAGGGGGCCGTGCAGGCGCAGATCGAGGGGGATGTTGTAGAGGGGGGTGCCCGGGGCGAGCTGGTCGATGTACCAGAGCTGCTCCTGGCCGACGGACGGGGGCAGCGGGCCTCCGGGCTCGCGCGGCAGCAGCGGAATGGTCCAGTCCGTGTTCGCGTCGACGGCGCCGCGCCGCCCGCCGATCAGGGCCGCCAACTCGCTGACCGTACGGTGCTCATAGAGGTCGGTGAAGGTCAGCTGGACGGCGAATCTGCGCTCGACCTCGCGGAGCAGGCTGATGCCGGCGATGGAGGTGCCGCCCAGCGCGAAGTAGTCCGAGTCGGCCTGGATGCCCGGGGCCTTGAGCATCCGCTGCCACATGTCCGCAATGGCCTGCTCGATGTCCGGGTTGTCCGGTGTGCTGCTGGAAGCCTCGGGAAGTGGACCGCTTTCGCCTCTCTGGGGGCCGCGGGGCGCCTCCTGCGTGCCGTACCAGCAGGGGACGGGCTCGAAGGGGTAGGTCGGGGCCTCGATGCGGCGGACGCCGGCGCCCGCGTGATGCGCGCGCCAGTCGAAGGTCGCGCCCAGTTCGTACAGCCTCGCCATCGCGCCGAGGACCCCGCCGTCCGTACCGTCGTCCGACAGCAGCCGTACGAGCGGCAGCTCGGGAGCCTCGGTGGCCATCGCCCGCGACAGGGCGCCGCCCGCGCCCATCTCCAGCAGCACCGCGCCCTCGGCGAGAAAGCCGCGCACCGCGCGTCGCAGGCCCTCCTGGTCGACCTCGGCGGTCGGGGGCGTGTCGGCGGCCAGCCGGACCGCCTCGTCCTCGCTGATCCGCTCCCGGAGCAGCCGCACCACCAGGTTCCCCGGCCCGGAGCCGACCATCCGGGAGGTCTTCAGACCGAGCCCGCTGACCAGCTCGTACAGCGCGCGGTGCCGGAGCAGCCGCCCCGTCCGCTCCGGGGCCGGCAAGGGGAACGCGGAGCAGAGCCGGATCCAGGTCGCGTCGTCCAACTCCGTGTCGCCGGAGAACAGAAGCACCACCGGGACCTCGGGGGCGACGGGCCGGTCCGGCGGTACGGCCATGCGCAGCGCCTCGGCCAGCTCGCGGGTGTCGTGCGCGGTGCGGGCCCAGCGGAACGGGTGGTCGTCCCGGCCGGTGTTCAGCGCGAACGCGACCTCCGGCAGGCCGTGTTCGGTGGCCTCCAGGAACTCCGTGAGTCGGGTGGCATAACGGGCGAGCGCGGCGGGGGTCTTCGCGGAGAGGGTGACCAGGTGCGGTGTTGCGCCGCTGGGCGTTTCCGCACCCGGCAAGGGTTCCGGCGCCTCCTCGATGACGGCGTGCACATTGGTCCCCGTCAACCCGAACGAGCTCAGCCCGGCCCGCCGGGGCCCCTCCTCCGGCGCCGGCCATGGCGCCGTCTCCGTCCGTACGTTCAACAGGTCCGCGAACTCGATCAGCGGATTCGGCGTGCTGAAGTGGACGGTCGGATAGAGCGCCGTGTGGCGCAGCGCGGCCAGGACCTTGAACAGTCCGGCCATGCCCGCCGCGTGGTCCAGATGCCCGAAATTGCTTTTCGCGGCGCCGATGTCGAGCGGCGCACCGGGCCGTCCGCCGCTCGCCGCGAGGGCCTGGCGCAGCCCGTCCGCCTCGATGACGTCGCCGAGCGGGGTGCCGGAGCCGTGGCACTCGACACAGCCCGCCGTGCCGGGGCCGGCCCCGGCGTCCCGCCACGCCTCGGCGATGACGGCGGCCTGGGCGCTCGCGCTGGGGGCGCTCATGCTGGTGGCCCCGGCGCCATTGTGGTTGACGGCGACGCCGCGCAGCACGGCGTGGATGTGGTCCCCGTCGGCGAGCGCCTCGGACAGCCGCTTGAGGACGACATAGCCGCCGCCCTCCCCGAGCGTGGTGCCGTCGGCCTTCGCGTCGAACGGGCGGCACACGCCCTCCTGCGAGAACAGGCCGAGCAGCGGGTCATGGGCCCGCTTGGGCTGCAACACCGACTCGACCCTGAGCCCGCCGGAGACCGCGAGGTCGCACTGGCCCTCGCGCAGCTTCTCGACAGCCAGCGCCAGCGCGCTCAGGCTGCCGCTGCACGCGGTGTCGACGACCAGGGCGGGCCCCGCGAAGTCGAAGAGATACGAGATACGGGCGGCCAGCGCGGCCGGTATCGAGCCGAGGATCTGCTGCGGGTCGTCCTCCGCGTACAGCCGCGCGTATGACGGCTCCGGCGCGCTGACGATCACGGCGGTGCGGGAGCCGCGCAGCGTGGCGGGGGCGTAGCAGGCGTTCTCCAGCGCCTGGTGCACCAGCTGAAGGGTCAGCCGCTGGTGGGGGTCCATCAGTTCGGCCTCGCCCAGCGAGATGCCGAAGAAGGCGTGGTCGAACAGGTCGACCCGGTCAAGATAGCCCAGGGCCTGATAGTCGGTCCCCGGGTGGCCGCCCGCGTACCGGATCCGGTCGGGGTCCGGTGGCCGTACGCTGTCCCGGCCCGCGGCGAGGTTGCCGTGCAGCCGGTCCAGCGTGTCCGCGTCCGGCAGCGCGAACGCGATCCCGGTGATCGCGACAGCTTCTCGGCTCTCGCGGCCGTCTCGGCCCATCCGATGCCCCCGTCTCACAGTTCGTAGTCGCCGTCGGAGTCGTGGTCGTTCCCGCACGGGGCGCCCTCGTGCTGCTCGCCGTCGTCCGCGTGCCCGGCGCGGCGCAGGTCCAGGCGGACCGCCATCCCCTCGATGGTCGAGTGCTCCAGCAACTCGGCCATGCTCAAGGCGGGCAGTCGGTCGGCGAGCTGGATGAGGGTGAGCGAGGAGCCGCCCGCCTCGAAGAACTTCTCCCGGATCCCGACCCGCGCCCTGCCCAGCAGCCCGGTCCACGCCTCTGCCACGGTCCGCTCACTGTCGGTGCGGGGCGGCAGATACGCGGGGTCCACCGTGGCGTCCGGCGAGGGCAGGGCCTGGCGGTCGACCTTGCCGTAGAGGTTCAGCGGCAGCCGTTCCATGGGGACGAACGCCGTCGGAATCATCTGCTCCGGCAGCCGCGCCGCCAGGTGCTCCCGCAACGCGCCCGGCCCAGGTCCGGCCACGTCGATCGCCCTGCTCACCACATACGCCACCAGGTGCCGCCCCGCGCCCTCCCCGGCGGCGACCACACACACCTGCGCCACCTCGGGGTGCCCGGTGAGCGCGGCCTCCACCTCGCCGAGCTCCACGCGCACGCCGCGCACCTTGACCTGATCGTCGGACCGGCCGACGAAGCGGAGGGTGCCGTCAGGGGCCCAGCGCACCAAGTCGCCCGTGCGGTACATCCGCTCGCCCGGCTCCCCGAACGGGCAGGCCACAAAGCGCCCGGCGGTCAGCCCTCCGCGGCCCAGGTAGCCGCGCGCGAGGCAGTCCCCCGCGAGATGGAGCTCGCCGACGGCGCCCACCGGAACGGGCCGCAGCCGCGGGTCCAGCACAAAGCACCGGGTGCCCGCGGCGGGCCTGCCGAGCGGCGGGATGGCGGGCCCGGACAGCGGCGCGCTCATCACCGTGCATACGGTCGCCTCGGTCGGCCCGTAGCCGTTGAGCACCCGCCCCCTGCGCGACCAGCTCTCCACCGTCTCACCGGGCAGCGCCTCGCCGGCCGCGAACACGGTCACCCCGGGTACGGACGCGGCCGGCATGGTGGCCAGGACCGCGGGCGGTGCGACCAGATGGGTCACCCCGCGCTCCCTGATGAACCCGGTCAGCGCCGGCAGCGGCCCCGGCGGGGCCACCACGACGGCGCCTCCGGTGAGCAGCGGCGCGGCGAGCTCGAAGAACGCGCTGTCCCAGCCGGCCGAGAGCCATTGGAGCACCCTGCTGCCGGGCCCGATGCCCCCGTTCTGCTGCCCGGTGGCGGCCAGGTTCGCGATGCCGCGGTGGGTGACCACGGTGCCCTTGGGACGGCCTGTGGAGCCGGATGTGTAGATCACGTAGGCGGCGTTCTCGGGGTGGGCCCGCACCGTCGGCGCCGCCGTGTCCGGATGGCCGTCCGCCACGCCCGTTCCGTCGAGGTCGAGGTCGAGGGTGAGGGTGAGGGTGAGCACGGGCACGCCCGGATCCCACCCGGAGTCCGCGGGCAGCAGCACCAGCGCGGCGCCCGCGTCGGCCAGCATCCACGCGCGCCGCTCCGCGGGGTGCGCCGGCTCGAGCGGCATCGTCGCCGCACCGGCCTTCCATACCGCCAGCTGGGCCGTCACCATGGCGACGCTGCGCGGCAGGCACAGGCCGACGATCGACTCGGGCCCGATGCCGCGAGCGGTGAGCGCGTGGGCCAGCCGGTGGGCCCGCCGGTCCAGTTCCGCGTACGTCACCTGCTCGGCGCCGTCGCCGCTCAGCAGGGCGAGCGCGTCCGGGCTGCGGCGGACCTGCTCGGCGAACAGGTCCTGGACGCAGCCGAGGGGGACGGGGGTGAGCGGGGACCTGGTCCAGTCCCCGAGCACCTGCCGCCGCTCCTGGTCGGGCAGCATCGGCAGGTCTCCGACACTCCGGTGCGGCTCCTCGGCCATGCCGCGCAGCACGGTCCGCAGTTGGGCCGCCAGCCGCTCGATGGTCGCGGCGTCGAAGAGCTCCGGGTCATAGCCCAGTTGCAGCACCAGCTCATCGCCCGGGTACGCGATCAGGGCGAGCGGATAGTTGGTGCTGTCGTCGCCGTCCAGCTCGATCACGCGCACCGCGTCGTGCTGGACGTCCGTCGGTTCACCGGGGTAGTTCTCGAACGCGACCGTGCTGTCGAACAGCCGGGTCCCGGCGGGCACTCCGCTGTGGGCCTGCTGCCGCGCCAGCGGATAGTGGCCGAACTCCCGCGCCACCGCCTGTTCCTCCTGGAGCCGCGCCAGCCAGTCGAGGGTGTCGGCCGTGGGGTCGACGGTGACCCGTACCGGCAGGGTGTTGATCAGCGGCCCGCTGATCGTCTCCACGCCGGGGACGGCGGTCGGGCGGATGGACACCGCGGCGCCGAACAGCACCTCGTCCACTGCGGCGTGCCGGGCCAGCAGCACCGCCCAGGCCGCCTGGACGACCGTGCCGACGGTGAGCCGGTGGCGCCGCGCGAAGGCTCCGATGTCCGGGGTGCCCGGCAGCCGGAGGTCGAACGTCCGGATGTGGCCGCCGACCGGCCCCACGGGACGGTCGTACGGCAGCGGCGTGGGCGTGTCGAACCCGGCGAGCGCCTCCCGCCAGTACGCCTCGGCGGCCTCGCCGGCTCTGCCGTCCTGCCCGCGCAGCCACTCCACATAGTCCCGGAACGGCCTGCACACGAGGGGTTCGGGCACCTCCCCCCGGGTGAGCGCGGCGCAGGCGGCGAGGGCCGCGTCCACGGTCCGGGTCAGGCTCCAGCCGTCAAAGAAGAGATGATGTGACGTCAGCAGTACGTGTGCCCTGCTGTCCGACAGCCGCGAGATCGTCACCCGGAAGGGGATCGGGCTGCGCAGATCCAGCCCCTCGGCGCGGTCCCCGTCCTCCAGTCGGCGCAGTCGCGCACGCTGCTCGCCCGGCGGCAGCGACCGCAGGTCGTGGTGTGTGATCCGGGGCTCCGCGCGGTGTACGACCTGCACCGGCTCGGCGAGCCCGGACCAGTGCACCGTGCTGCGCAGTACGGGGTGCGCCGCCACCACCCGCCGCCAGGCGGCATCCAGCGCCCGCGGGTCCGTGACCCCGTCGATGACGAGCGTGAACCGGCGGCCGTAGACATCGAGCCGCTCGCCGCCGCTCAGCGAGTGGTACAGCATCCCGGACTGGAGAGGCGTCAGCGGATACACGTCCTCGACCGCGCGGCCGTCGCCGACCAGCGCGTCGACCTGTGCCTGGTCCAACGCCGCGAGCGGATAGTCCGAGGGGGTACGCCCGCCGCTGCCGGGCGCCAGGCAGTGGGCGGTGAGCGCGCGCAGCGCGGCGAGCGTGCCGTCGGCGAGTCGCCGGATCTCCGGCTCGTCGTAGGCGGCGCGGGAGTAGTCCCAGGTGAAGACGAGTTCGCCGCCGGTGGTCTCGGCCGTCACCTCCAGCTCGAAGGGCCGGATCTCGTCGGGGTGGATGGCGTCGGTGAGCGGGAACTCCCGTCCGCTGTAGAAGCCCCCGTGGGTGTCCAGGGGCGCGAACTGGCCGAGATAGTTGAAGTTGACGTGGGGCCGGGGCCCGTTCGGGGAGCCGTTCCGGCCCAGATAGCGCAGCGCGTCATGGCCCAGGCCGTGCCGGGGCACGGCCCGCAGCTGCTCCTTGACGGCCTTGAGGGCCGGGCCCCAGTCTGCGGTGTCCACCGCTTCTGCCATATCCGGCATCTCCGGCAGCTCGATGGTCACCGGGAACTGGGTGGTGAACCAGCCGACCGTGCGGGAGATGTCCACCCCGTCGAAGAGCTGCTCCCGGCCATGGCCCTCCAGGTTGATCGCGACGGGCCCCGGGCCGAGCGCCCGCGCCAGCGCGGCCAGCAGGACGTCGTTCGGCCGGGTGCGGTAGGCGACGGGCACCTGGCGCAGCAGCGCCGCGGTCTCGTCCCGGCTCAGCCGGGCGGTCACGACCGCGCCGGTGCCGACCTCGGCGGGGGCGGCCACGCCCGGTGGCGGGGCCTGGACGGCGGTCCAGTAGGGCAGTTCGCCGTCGAGTCCGCCGGAGGCCACGTACTCGTTCAGCCGCCGCGCCCAGTCGGGGAACGACGTGGTCTTCGGGCCGAGGTCGATCGGGGCACCCTCGGCGGCCTGGACGTAGGCGGTGCGCAGATCGTCCAGCAGGATCCGCCAGGAGACCCCGTCCACGACGAAGTGGTGGACCATCAGCAGCAGTCGGGGGTTGCGCGCCGGGCCGAGGTCGAGATGGACGGCCTTGAGGAGCGGCCCCGCGCGCAGATCGAGGGCGGCCTCGGCGTGTGCGATGACGGTCGACATATCGGGGGACGGGGACGGGTCGTCGGCCAACTCGCCGCGGATCTCGAAGACGTCGCCGTCCCCCTCGGCCTCCACCGGCGCGATCCGCAGCCGCCAGGCCCCCTCGTCCCCCTCGGCATCGGCTCGTTCGGCCCGGGTCCGCAGCGCGTCATGGTGGGCGACGACCGCGTGCACGGCCGCCCGCACGGCCGTCACGTCCACCCCGGCGGCCAGCTCGACGCAGCGGGGCATGGTGAAGCGGTCGGGGCACACGGTGATGTTCTCGAAGAACCAGTGCTGGATCGGGGTGAGCGGGAACGGCCCGGACGCGGAGGCGTCGGACGGATCCGCCGCCGAGGACGTATCACCGGAGGTACCGGGCGCGCCGGACTCGACGGACACCACCTCGGCCAGCTCGCGGATCGTCTGCCGCTGGAAGATGTCGCGCGACGCGATCCGCAGCCCTTCCCGGCCCAGTGCGGCGACGACCTGGACGCTGAGGATCGAGTCGCCGCCGAGGGCGAAGAAGTTGTGGTCGATCCCGGGCCGTTCGACGCCGAGGACCGCCGTCCACGCCTGGGCCAGCATCCTTTCCGTGCGGGTGCGCGGCGCCGCGAAGCGGGTTCGGGCGGCGGGCAGCGCCGGATCCGGGAGGGCCGGGCGGTCGACCTTGCCGTTGCGGTTGACGGGGAGCTCATCCAGCACCACGAAGGCGGACGGCACCATGGGCGCGGGCAGCACCTCCGCGACAGAGCGCCGCAGGGTCTCGGGGGTCGGCCGCCCCTCGGGCGACTCCCCGTCGGCGGCGACATACGCCACGAGGCGCTCGTCCCTGACCACCACCGCGACTCCGCCCACCCCGGGGTGGGTGCCCAGCACCGCCTCGATCTCGCCCGGTTCGATCCGGAAGCCGCGCACCTTCACCTGCTGATCGACCCGGCCCCGGAACTCCAGCGCCCCGTCGACCCGCCGGCGGACCAGGTCCCCCGTGCGGTAGAGCCGCTCGCCGGGGACGTACGGATCGGCCACGAAACGTTCGGCGGTACGGCCGGGACTGCCCACATACCCCCGCCCGACTCCGGACCCGCCGATGTACAGCTCCCCGTCCATCCCGACCGGCACGGGACGCAGATAGGGGTCGAGCACCTCGACGCGGGCGCCGTTGACGGGCCCGCCGATCGGCACGGCCCCGGCGACCGTGCCCGGGTCGGTGCCCGCGGGCAGCAGGTGCGCGGTGGACATGACGGTCGTCTCCGTGGGCCCGTACGCGTTGACGAACGTGCGCCCCGGCAGCCAGCCCGCCGCCAGCTCGGGCGGGCAGACCTCACCGCAGGCGAGGACCGTCTCAAGCGCCGGGACCTCGTCCGGGGCGACCGTGGCGAGCAGCGCGGGCGTCAGCAACAGCAGTGTCACGCCGTCGCGGCGCAGCTGCTCTGCGAGGCCGAGGGTGCCGTCCCGTTCGCCCGCCTCGCTCAGGCACAGGGTCGCGCCGGAGAACAGCGGCGTCAGGGCCTGCCACAGCCCGCAGTCGAAGCAGATCGACAGATGCAGCAGCGTCCTGGTGGCCGGGCCGAAGCCGAACATGCGGCGGGCGTCCTCGGCGGCGAGCGCCAGGGAACTGTGGGTGATCATCACGCCCTTGGGGCGGCCGGTTGAGCCCGAGGTGTAGAGGACATACGCCAGATTCGACGGCCCCACCTCGGTGCGCGGCGGCGCGGCCGCCCGGGCCGGTGGCTCGGCCCCGCCCGGGTCCAGGCCGGTCACGGTCGTATCGCCGGGCAGCACATCGTGGAGCGGCTCGCGGGTCAGCACCACCCGCGTGCCGGTGTCCGCGAGCAGCAGCGCGAGGCGCTCACGCGGATACCCGGGGTCCAGCGGCACCATCACGCCCCCGGACTTGAGCACGGCGAGCAGCGCCACGATCAGGTCCGGGGAGCGCTCCAGACAGATTCCGACGGGTGTCTCGGGGCCGACCCCGCGCGCCACCAGCCGGTGGGCCAGCCCGTTGGCGCGTTCGTCCAGCTCGCGGTAGGTCAGCTCCGTCCCGCCGTGCAGGACGGCGAGCTGCTCGGGGGCGTGCCGCGCCCACTCCTCGAACTGCTCATGGGCGCCCCCGGACGGCCGTTCCCGGGACGAGGGCAGGGGCGGCGCGGAGAGCGCGGACGGCTCCAGGCCGTCCCCGCCCATCGGCAGCAGCCGCAGCGGCCGCTCGGGATCGGCGGCGATCTCCGCCAGCAGCGCGGTCAGCTGACCGCTGAGCCGTCGCACCGTCGCAGCGTCGTAGAGGTCGGTGTTGTAGTTGGCGTACAGCCGCAGCTCATCGCCCCGTTCGCGGAACTCCAGGGTCAGGTCGAAGTTGGCCGCGACCGTGGGCAGTTCGAGGTCCTCCGCGGTGAGCCCGGCGAAGTCCGGCTCTCCGGCGGGCGCGTTCTGCATCACCACCATGGCGCTGACCAGCGGCGAACGGGCCGGGTCGCGCTCCGGTGCCAGCGCCCGCACCACTCGCTCGAACGGTACGTCCGCGTGCGCGACGGCATCCAGCAGCGTGTCCCTGACCTGGCCGAGGAAGTCGCCGAAGGCCTGCCGCTCGTCCACCGTCGAGCGGATCACGACCGTATTGACGAAGTACCCGACCAGATCGGCCCACTCGACCCGGCCCCGGCCCGACTCGGCGGTGCCGACCGCCACATCGGCCTGGCGGCAGTGGCGGGAGAGGAGGAGCTGGGCGGCCGCCATCAGCGTCGTGAACAGGCTCACCTGCCGCACCCTGCTGAGCTCCTTCAGCCGGCCGGTCACCTCGGCCGGAACCGTGGCCCACTCCGCGGCACCCGCGGTGCTGCGGGTGGCGGGGCGCGGCCGGTCCGTGGGCAGCTCGGTGGGCGTCAGCCCGTCCAGCCGAGCACGCCAGTAGTCGAGCCGGCGATCGGCGTCGGCGCCGACCAGGTGTTCGCGCTGCCAGCGCGTGAAGTCGGCGTAGCGGGCGGCGAGCGGGGGCAGTGCGGCGGGCTCGCCGCGCACGGCGGCGGAGTAGCAGTGGGCGAGCTCCGAGAGCAGGACCTCGTTGGCCCAGCCGTCGGTGATGAGGTGGTGCATCGTCAGCGCGAGGACGTGTTCCTTGTCGCCGAGCCGTATGAGCAGGGCGCGCAGCGGCGGCGCCGCCCGCAGGTCGAAGACCGTGCCGTACTCTTCGCGCAACACCTGCTCCAGCGCGTCCTCCACGGATGAACCGGCATCGGTGTCCCGCAGGTCGACGGACTCCAGCGCCACCTCGCCCGGCGCCACCACCACCTGCGCACCCTGCCCGTCGATCTTCTGGAAGGTCGTACGGAGCGCGTCCTGCCGCGAGACCACCTCGGTCAGCGCCTGCCGCAGCGCCGCGACATCCAGCAGGCCGGTCAGCCGGAGGGCCTTGCCGATGTTGTACTCGGCGCCCGGCTCGTAGTCGTGCAGAAACCACAGCGGCTGCTGCGCGAACGACAGCGGCAGCCGCTCGTCGGCGCCCGCCCCGGACGGCACCGCGCTCCGTACGGGCGGCCCGGCGGGCCCGGCGGGTGCCAGCACGGCGGCCAGCTCCGCCAGCGTCGGCCGGTCGAACAGCGCGCGGTACGGCCACACGACCCCGAGCCGGGACCGGGCGAGGGCCGCGGCCTGGATGCCGATGACGGAGTCGCCGCCCAGGTTGAAGAAGTTGTCCTCGGCGCCCACCCGTTCGACGCCCAGCACCTCGGCCCAGATCCCGGCGAGCGCCCGCTCGGCGTCGGTGCGCGGCGGGACATACGCCGCCCCCCGCTCCGGCGCGGGCAGCGCACGCCGGTCCAGCTTCCCGCCCGGCAGCAGCGGAAGCCGGTCGAGCACGACGAATGCCGCGGGGACCATATGCGCGGGCAGGCTGTCGGTGAGAAAGGCCCGTAACGCGTCGCCGCTCGGCCGTACGGGCGCGCCGTCGCCCGTCTCCGGCTCGACGTACCCGACGAGCCCCTGCGTGCCCTCCTCCCCCGCGGTCACGGCGGCGCGCCGCACCCCGGGGTAGCGCAGCAGGGCGGCCTCGATCTCGCCGGGCTCGATCCGGAAGCCCCGGACGCTCAACTGCTCGTCCGTACGGCCCAGATACTCCAGGTTTCCGTCGTCCCCCCACCGCACCAGGTCCCCGGTCCGGTACATCCGGGCCCCGTCCGGCGCGAACGGGTCGGCGACAAAGCGCCCGGCGGTCAGTGCCGCACGCCCGTGATAGCCGCGGGCGACCCCGCTGCCGCCCAGATACAGCTCGCCCTGCTGCCCGTCCCGCACCGGTCGCAGCCCGGAGTCCAGCACATGGGCGGACGTACGCGCGAGGGGCCGCCCGATCGGCAGATACCGGCCCTGGACGGCCCGTACGGCCTCGGGTGTGGGGCGAGGGAGCAGCGCGCAGGAGTCGATGGTCGTCTCGGTCGTCCCGTACGCGTTGACCACGACCGTGTCGGGATGCAGCCGTCCGGCGAGCTCCCGGTAGTCCCGGGCGGCCCAGCCCTCCGAGCCGACCGACAGCAGCCGCAGCGGCGGCATGCCGCGCCCCGCCCGCCCCGCCTCCCGCACCAGCTCCGTGGCGAGCCCCGGCATCGTCTCCACGGCCGTGCCCCCGTGCCGCTCGACCAGCTCCAGCAGCCGCGCCGGCTCGGTGACCGCCTCGTCGGGAGCGATCACCAGACAGCCACCGGCGAAGACGGAGCGCAGCATGTCCGCGAAGAACAGGTCGACGGACAGGCTGGTGACCGAGACGAAGCGCAGCGGCTCCGCGCGCAGCCCGTACAGCTCGTCCCAGGCCGCCCAGATATGGGCCAGCTGACGGTGTTCGACGGCGACGCCCTTGGGCGGTCCTGTGGAACCGGAGGTGTAGATGACGTAGGCGAGATCCTCGGGGGCGGGACGCGCCGATGAGGGCGCCTCGGCCTCTCCCCCGGCCCGGGCACCGGCCGTGTGATCCATCACCGTCAGCCCGGCCAGCCCGTCGAACAGCCCCGCCGCCTCCGGCTCGGCCACCACCACCCGCACGCCCGCGTCCTCGGCCATCCACCGCAGCCGGGCCCTCGGGTGTGCCGGGTCGAGCGGCACATAGGCCGCGCCGGACTTGAGTACGCCGAGCACGCCGACGGCCATCGCGGCGCCACGCCGTACGCTGAGGCCCACCAGCCGCTCGGGACCGGCTCCACGCTCGGTCAGGGCGTGGGCCAGGACGCCGGACCGCCGGTCGAGCTCGGCGAACGACAGTTGCTCGTCCTCCGCGATGACCGCGGGGGCGTCCGGTGTGCGTGCCAGCGTTTCCGCGAACAGGTCTAACGGCGCTCGCAAAGATCCTCCCCCGTCGCCTTTACCGGCCGTTGCACGGACTTCATGTTTTCGCACGGCGTCAGGCCGCGGAAGATTTTTAAGTGGTGCGGTAAACAGCCAGGTCAACCGGACAGGACTGCCCGAGCGGTGCGCCGGGTGGCCGTGACGCCCGCGTCGGCCATCCGCCGCAGGTCGCGGGTCACACTCACCCGTTTCAGCCAGCGATCCGTGCCGTCGAACCGCGGCCGGAAGGACCTGCGTCCGTGGACACAGCGCTGGTTGTCCAGGAACAGGTAGTCCCCCGGCTCCAGGGCCAGGTCGCCGAGCCGCCGGCCGATCTCGTCCTTGAGCTCGTCCAGCGCCGCCCGCGCCTCCGGGTCGTCCCCGGAAACGACGGTGAAGTCGGCGTCGACGCACAGCGACTGGTTGCCCGCCGGCCCGGCCAGGATCCGCGCGGGCGCCGGATCCGCCCATGCGCCGGCGTCGTCGCTGCCGGTGGGGCTGTGCGAGGTGTCGGGCAGGTGGTGGAAGCGCGGCATGCTCAGTACGGACCGGGTCCGCTCGGTCAGCCGCAGCGAGCGCAGTTCGGTGAGCGTGGTCGGCACCCGGTCCGGATTGCGCAGGCAGGCCAGCCCCAGATAGTGGGCCCGGTGCGGGTGGAAGGCGTCCTCCGTGTGCCAGCCGAGTTCGGCGGAGCTGCTCGCGCTGGTCTGCGAGCTCTGCGCGTACTCACTGGGCACCACATCGTGCACCAGGCGCCCGGCCTGCTGGGTCTCCCAGCCGAACACGTCGCCGAGCAGCACGCCGAGCAGCACCAGGCAGATCTCCGGCGCCATCGCCGGCTCCCGCGGCCGGCGCTCGAACTCCGGTGGCGTGGCGCCGAGTTCGTCGTCGCGCAGCCGGTGTCCGCGGATCCGGAACGCGCCGATGTCGTCGCTGAAGCGGACCTGTTCCAGCCACTCGCGCAGGCCGTACGGCAGCCGCTGGGCGTGCAGGCGCGCGTTGGCGATGAAGCGCGGGTCCTCCACGCTGTCATAGGTCCCCGCGACCTCGGCGGCCACCTTGTCCAGCAGCTCGCTTTCGGCCGCGTCGAGCCGGTAGACATCGCCCGGGTCCTCGACGGCCCCCTCTCCCGGCCGCGCGTCCTGGCTGTTGGGCATGGCCTCCTCTTCTCCTCAGGCGGGACGCCCGAGCAGGGCGCAGCCGACCGTGCCGTCCCGGTCGATGCCGGTGACCAGGGCCAGATCCGCGGGCTCGGACCAGTGCCGCCCGGTGGCCAGGGCCGCCGACAGCTGTAGCCCCGCGGACGCGGCGAACGCGTCGCCCAGCAGCGGACGGGAGTGCAGCCAGTGCATGGCGGAGCGGCCGGTCACCGCGCGGATACCGGCTTCCTCCTGGTCCGAGTGCTCGCCCAGCGGCGCCACCAGCCGGATCCGGTCGGCGGTGGCGCCCGCCTTGGCGAGCACGGCGCGCACGCACTCGGCGAGCTCGGCGCCACCCGTCTCAGGCTCCGGGGTCGCCCGGAAGTGCGTCGCCAGCACCGTGGCGACCGGGACGCGTCCGGCCGCCGCCGCGTCGGCTGCCGACTCCATCAGCGCGACCAGACAGCCCTCGCCCAGTGGCGCAGACGTGTCGCGCGGCCCGCTTGCCGCGTCCGCCAGGAGAGCCCGCGCCTGCGAATACTCCTCGGTGGCGCCGACCAGCAGCCGTCGGCAGTGCCCGCCGCGGCACAGGCGGGCCCCGTAGCCGATCGCCAGCAGCGCGGACAGCCTGCCGCCGGCGATGGTCGTGTTCGGGCCCTTGAGGTGGTGCCAGATCGCACTCTGCCCGGCGGCCCGGTTGAGGAACGTGTCCGGGAACCGCATCGCGTCCACGTGATAGGGCCTGGACGCGGTGAGCGCCTCCCGGGTGAAGTCCATGGCGGCCTGCACATTGCCCTGGCCGACTCCGAGCACCAGCCCGATGCGCTCCGGGTCCTCGGTGACTTCGGGGCCGAGCTCGCGCAACAGCGCGTCGATGGCCGTCACGGCGAACGCCGTGGAGCGGCTCATCGTGCGGGTCCCCTTGCGTCCCAGGTGGTCCGCCGCCTTGAACCCCGGCACGACCGCGGCCCGGGCAGGCCCGGGGAACCCGGCCGCTTCCAGGTCCGCCACCGCCGAGCGTCCGGACAGCAGTCCGTCGCGCAGGGCGTCGCGGCCCACGCCGTAGCCGGTCACGGTGGACCATCCCGACAGCACCAGGGCCTGGTTGTCCGCGTCCACCCCACGCGGGCGCAGCGGCCCGGTCGCCTCGACCGTCGTCATGTCGTCTCCCGGGTCCGACCGAGCAGCAGAACCACGTTGTTGCCCGCGAACGCGAGCGCGTTATTCTGCACCACGTTCAGCACGGCGGGGCGCGCCTGGTTCGGCACGCAGTCCAGCCCGCAGTCCGGGTCGGTGTTCATATGGTTGATGGTGGGCGGGATGAAGCCCTCGTGGATGGCGAGCGCGCAGGCGACCGTGGCCAGTGCGCTCGCCGCGCCCATCGCATGCCCGATCATGCTCTTCACCGACACCGTCGGCGGTGGGGCGGCGAACACCTGGCGGATCGCGCTGGTCTCGACCACGTCGTTGGTCGGGGTGCCGGTGCCGTGTGCCGAGATCAGGTCCACGTCCTCGGGCTTGATGCCGGCGTTGCGGTGCGCGAGCCGGATACACCGGGCCAGGCTGTCCCGGTCCGGGGCGACCGCGTGTCCCGCGTCGCAGTTCAGCCCGTAGCTGAGCACCTCGGCGTAGATCCGCGCGCCGCGGGCCCGCGCCGAGCGCAGGCTCTCCAGGAGCAGTACTCCGCTGCCCTCGCTGGCGAGCAGGCCCTTGCGGTCCCGGTCGAAGGGCTGGCACTTCTCGGGGGCGATGGTGCCGAACCGGTAGAAGCCGGTGAACGTCTTGCGGCACACGGCGTCCGCGCCACCGCACAGCGCGAAGTCGACGTCGCCGGCGCGCAGGGCGTCGTACGCGCTGCCGATCGCGTAGTTGCCCGCCGCGCAGGCGGTCCCGATCGTCATGGACTCCACGTCACGCAGCCCGAGTTCGCGGACCATGCCCGAGGTGAGCTGGTTCGCGTCGGCGCGCCTGGCCAGCGCGGGGTCGAGCCCCCCGGCACCGTCCGTCAGATACTGCTCGGTCAGGGTGTCCAGGTCGCGCGTCTCGCCATCGCTGGTGCCGACGGACACGAGAGCCCGACGGCGCCGCAGTTCCTCGACGTCCAGTGCGGCGTCCGCCAGCGCCATCCGGGCGCCGGCGACCGCGAACTGGGTGGCCCGGCCGATGCCCTCCGGTTCCAGTCGGTCCAGCCACTCGCGCGGGTCGAACCCGGTCACCTCGCACCCGATCGAGTGCGCGAAGCCGGTGGTGTCGAAGGCCGTGATCGGCTTCGCCCCGCTGCGCCCCTCACGCAGCCCGGCGCAGAAGTCGTCAACCCCGATGCCGATGCTGCTGACCACGCCCAGACCCGTGATCACCACTCGCTCCATGTCCCCGTCCGTGTTCACTTCGCCCTCCTCGCGTCGTGAAACCGGATCAGCGACTCGTGGCGAGGGCCTCGCCCACCACCACGAACACGTTCTTGAGGTCGTCCATCAGATCCACCTTGGAGTCCTCGATCTCGACGTCGAAGGTGCGCTCCAGCGAGGCGCCGAGTGCCACCAGGGCCATCGAATCGGCGCCGTACTCCTCGGTGAACGACCCGGTCAGGGTGATGTCCTCCGGTTCGATGTCGAGGACCTCGCACACCACGTCCTTGATGCGGGCCCGTTCCTCGTCCCCCAGCGCGGTCTCGGGCACAGGTGCGGTCATGACGTTGCCTCCAGTGGTGTCGTTCGGGACGCGGGCGGGATCCCACGCCACGGGTGGTCGGTCCGGCCACCGCTCAGAGAACGGCGAATCCCGGAAACGCCGAGCGGCCGACACCGGCCGTCGAGCGTTCGCGGACCGGGCCGAGCAGCTTGGGGTCGGAGTTGAGGATCGCGAGCATGACCTCGCGCAGCAGCGCGCCGGGGTCGACGCCCAGCGAGCCGGTCAGCATCCTCCTGCCCTGCTCGTAGAGGGCGAGGGCGTCGGCCTGGCGGTCGCAGCGGTACAGGGCCGTCATCAGCTGCGCGCGGAACCGCTCCTGGAGCGGGTACTCGCGGACCAGCTGAGTCAGCCTCGGCACCAGCGAGGCGTGCCTGCCGAGCGCGAGTTCGGCCTCGAACCGGCCGGTGAGCGCCGTGATCCGGGCCTCCTCCAGCTGCGGTCGCAGCGCTTCGGCGAGATGCGAGGACACATTCGCGAGCGCGGGCCCGCGCCACAGCGACAGCGCCGATGACAGCAGCGATACCGCCCGCTCGTAGTCGCCCGCGTCCAGCGCCTCGTGGCCGCGCTGCGACTGGTCGGTGAACTCGTCCAGGTCGAACCACGAGGACCCGATCTGCATCAGATAACCCGGCGAACGACGCATGATCCGCGCGTGCGGACCGAGGGTCTTCCGCAGCCGCGAGACGTAGGTGTATATCTGAGCGTTGCTGGTGGCGGGCGCCTTCTGACCCCACAGGTACTCACCCAGCTGCGAGTCGTACACCACCAGGTCGCCGGCCAGGAGCAGAGCGCTCAGCACAGTGCGCTGTTTGGCGCCATGGAGCGGCAGCTGCTTCTCCCCGTGCCGCACCTCGACCTGTCCGAGAATCCGATACTCCATGCACCCCTCCGGTGTCGGCACCCGGACGACAACTCGCGAGCGGCACTACCGGTGACGCGGCACACCACCCACGGGAAACCAGCGGAAGACTACGAAGGCCCGATGACACGCCAGTGACTCCGCACTGACGGCCTATCGGGCCTGTTGTCGTCGGTCGCGGAACCCATGAGGCCCGTCTTGCCGTTATGGCAAGTTTTCGTGCCAGGTCATGGTGCGCCTGGCAAGACTGAGGGCCCACCGACACAAGGAGTCCTGATGAGCACCACCGATGCGGTCGAGTTCTGGGACAGCGTCTACGCGGCCCGGCCGGCAGCCGGCGACCCGCGGCCGAATGCTCGCCTCACCGAGATGGTGACGGGCCTGCCGCCCGGTGACGTGTTGGACCTCGGATGCGGCGAGGGCGGCGACGCGCTGTGGCTCGCCGGCCAGGGGTGGCAGGTCACCGCCACCGACATCTCGGCCGTGGCGGTCGAGCGACTCGCCGCCCTCGCCCGCTCACACGGCCTGGGCGACCGCGTCAGCGCCGTGCGGCACGACCTGCACACGTCGTTCCCGCCCGGCCGTTTCGACCTGATCTGCGCCCACTACCTGCACACCCCTCTCGACCTGGACCGGGCCGCCGTCCTGCGCTCGGCCGCGCACGCACTGCGCCCGGGCGGGCGACTGCTGGTCGTCGACCACGGCTCGACCTCGCCATGGTCGTGGAACCAGGACCCCGACCTCCGGTACCCGAGCCCGCAGGAGGTCGCCGCCGGTATCGGGCTGACCCCGGAGACCTGGACGGTCGAGCGGGCGGAGACCCCCCGCCGGATCGCGACCGGCCCGGGCGGGCGCACCGCCGAGGTCATCGACCATATCCTCCTCATCCGCCGCACCGCCTGACCCGGTGGCCGGCGCCGCCCTTCAGCCCCGGGCCACCGCGATGGAGCCGGCGAGGCGCTCCCCGGCCTCGTAGACCATGTACGGCACGCCGCCGTCCGTGCCGAAGGTCGGGGACGCCGAGCGCCCGTTGTCGGGCGGCGCGGAGCGGGAGTTGTAGAAGACGCCGAGGTGCTTGCGGAGCGAGAAGTCCGCCCCCACCTCGGTGATCATCATGTCGCCGCCGCTGGACTTGTCCTTGTTGTAGACGACGAACGCGGAGCCGTCGCGCGTCAGCAGGTGCGGGCCGCCGATGTTCACCGCGCCCACGTCCGAGTGGCGCACCAGGGGTGTCTGGTCGAAGGTCCAGTTACGGCCGTCAGCGGACCAGCCCCAGCCGATGTCGCGGTGGTCGGTGGTGTTGTTGATCATGAACAGCATGACGTAGCGGGCGCCGCGGGAGGGCAGGTCGTACCGGAACACCCGGGCGTAGGACGTCTCGCTGGTGCCCGCGGGCATCATCGACGTCGTCAGCACCACCTTGTCGTAGGTGAAGTCCACCCCGTTCTTCGACCGGGCGAGCCGGGTCGTGGTGTTCTCGCCGTGGAAGTACAGCCAGAACTCCTTGGCGTCCTGGTTCCACAGCACATGCGGCGAGGAGACATGGGTGACCGAGTAGTGCGGGTCCCATTTGTTGGACACGATCGGGTTGTTCGGGTACTCGGTGAACGGGCCCTCCATGGAGTCGCCGTAGGCCAGGCAGATGCCGCCGGGCGCGTCGTGCGGCGCGTAGTACAGGTAGTAGCGGCCCAGCGGCGAGGAGAGCTTGTCGTAGACGCCGCGCACGGTGGGGAAGATGATCTCGCCCGTCGGGTTGTACTTCAGCTGCGACGGGGTGAGCAGCGTGCGGACGTAGGTGTAGTCGGGAAATCCGCCGGGCGCGGCCGACGCGGCGGGCGTCGCCAGCCCGCCGAACGTGAGCGCCGCGCCGGAGAGGGCGGTGGCGCGCAGGAACATCCGGCGGTCCGGGCCGGACTGCGGCTCATGCATGATCGGCTCCTGAAGTCGGTTGCTGTCAGAGGTAGGTGGCGGCGGTGACGCACAGGCCACCGAAGGCCACGGCCCACACATAGGGCAGGGTGCGTACCATCACCTGGTGCGGGGAGACGCCCGCGTACTGGGCGCTCCACACGGTCTGAGTGCTGGTCGGGTCGGATACCCCGAAGACCTGGTTGTACGAGGCGGTCATGCCGAGGACGGCGACGGCCGGGTAGATGCCGGTGGCCACCAGGACGCCCGCGATGCCGGCGCCGAGGCCGAAGACGTTCAAGGGGCCGCGGAACAGGCACAGCGGCACCAGCAGCGTGAAGACGAGGACGAACAGCACGGCGTTCTGCGGGCTGACGGCCTTGACGAGGGGTTGCAGGGCGTCGATGGCGCCGGGCAGCTTCACCGCGGCGAGCAGGATGCCGATGGCCACGAAGAGGGTGATGGGCGGCGCGGCCACCTCGAACCCGCCGTACAGGGTGCGCAGCAGGCGGCGGTTCATCTCCCGCGGCCGGGTCGTCGTCACCAGCGCGTACAGCACGCCGCCCAGCAGCGAGGGGATGATGGCCACGTCCAGGCCGAGGGCGAGGGTGAGCGGGACCGCCGGGGTGAGCAGGGCATACCAGGGGGCGTCGCCGAGCAGCCGGCGGCGGTCCCCGCGCGACGGCCGGGCCTGCACCGACTTCAGGGACCAGGTGTGCTCGACGCCGCGGCGCCGGGACTCCACGAGGACGTAGGCGACGGCGGCCACCAGCGCGAACGGGAACAGCTTCACCATGAAGCCGCGCACCGTGTCGACGGGCAGTTCCAGGGCGGTGGAGAAGAACTGCCACACCGGCAGTTCGAAGGGCACGCCGACGGCGATCCCCATGAGGACCGTGCCCGCGGCCGTCACCTTCGGGATGCCCACCGCGATCATCGCGGGGATACCGATCAGACCGGCGAGCATCGCCGCGGGCGCCGATCCGGTCACGGTGCCGACCAGCGCCGACACGGCGAGCACGCCGAGCGCCACGAACACCGGCCGGTCGCCGCCGAATTCGACGATCTTGCGGACGAGGGTGCCGGCGATACCGGTCTCCTCCAGGAGCTTGCCGAGCCACGAGCCCAGCAGGATCGCGATCATCGTGGCGGCGAGCGCGGGCGCCCCCTCCTGGAGCACCGTGTCCAGCACGCTGCCCTTGCCGGAGAGCGGCGCACCCGCCAGGAACGCGATCACCACGGCGAGCAGCACCAGGGCGAACGCCGTGGGCAGCTTGCGGCTGAGCATGGCCGCGACCCCCGCGGCCATGACGAGCAGAATGACGACACCCATCGATCAGTTCTCGCTTTCACAGGACACGGCGGCGGCCAGCGCCTCCGTGAGCAGCAGGGGGCTGCGGCCCAGGCCGCAGGCGGCGTGGGCGTAGGCGTGCGCGGCGATCTCGTCCGCGCCCGCGACGTACGCGTACAGGCGGCGCCGCCCGAGCCGCAGTGCCGTGTGGCCCAGCGCCCGCTTGAACTCGGCGCGCACCGCGGCGTGGTGGAGCCAGGCGTGTGCGCGCTCGTGGGCGAGCGCCGCCGCGCGCACCGACCCCGCGGGGTACCAGTCCCGCCAGCCGCGCTCGGCGACCAGCCGCTCGGCCCGCTCGACGGTGTCGACGTACACCTCGACCACCGGCGGCCGGGACCGGTACCGGGCCAGCAGCCCGGCCTCCAGTCCGCCGCCCCGCTCCACGACCCGTACGGCCGGGGTCCGCGGGGTCATCCGGCGGCCGAACTCCGTGGCCGTCACCGCCCAGTGGCGCAGCAGCGCGGGATCGCGGCCCTCGTGCGTGGGTGTCCCCCCGAGCAGCCGTACCGCGAGGTCCACATCGTGGTCATCGCTCATGTCCGCGACTCCACGACGGCGACGACCGGCTCCTCGGCGCCGCGCGGACGCAGCTCGGTGCGGGCCAGGGCCAGCAGCGCCTCGGGCTCCAGGACACCGGAGAGGTCCGCGATCCGGCCGCCCACCAGAAGCCGCACGGCCGGGGCCCGTACGCCTCCGTCGCCGTAGGAGGTCGCGTCGCGGACCAGCGCGGCAAGCGCCTCGCCGGAGCTTCCCACCGTCATGACCTCCACCCGCGCGTCGGCCGCGCCGAGTCGCACCACACCGTCCGCGTCCACCACCCGCACCGGGTGGCGGTCCGCCCGCAACCGGCGCCGCACCTCGGTGCCGTACACCGTGTACGCGTCCGTACCGGCCAGCGTCCGCACACGTGTCTCCGGTGTTTTGAGGCTGGTGGCGGCAGCGCGCAGCCGCTCGTCGGCGTCGGCGCGGTGCGCCCGGTCCTGGGTGCGCAGCTCGGTGGCGCCCGTCGCGACCGCCCGCACGGTGTTGGTCTGCGGGTCGACGGTCACCTCCACCTCGACGCCGTCGGCGGCGGCGCCCTGGGCGACGACGGCCCGCTCGGCCTCGGCGCGCACCGCGAGGATCTGCTCCTGGGTGGCGCCGGGCACGATGCGCTCGACCTGCTCGCGCACCAGCGCGAGCGCCACTCCGACGGGGCTGATCACCTCGCTGTGCCGGGCGATGCGCCCCTCGAGCCCGGCGGAGGCGGCGAGGTGCGGGGTCACCGCCGCCGCGCCACCGCCCCCGCCGACGACGAGTACCGTGTCCCGGTCCAGGCGGTAGTCGCGGATCATGGTGTCCACCACCGACCTGACCTGCTCCGTCCCCGCGTCGAGCACCGCCCGGGCCGCACCGGCCACGTCCGTGCCGAGGGCGGCGGCCAGCGGGGCGAGGGCGGCCCGCGCGACCTTCTGGTCGCTGCGCGCGAAGTCCTCCTCCCCCACCCGCCCGAGCGCGTTCGCCGCGCATGTCATCGTCACCGCGAACCGGCCGCCCGCCGCGTCGAGGACCAGATAGTCGTCCGGGTCACCTGCCATCGGCCGGATCGTCGCCACCCGGGCGTCCCGCAGATCGTCGAGCGAGGCGAAGCAGGCGTAGGGCAGGCCGGCGATGTGCGCGCTGCGCGGACCGACGCCGACCACCCGACCCTGGGAGACCCGCACCATGGAACCGCCGCCGACCCCGACCGTGCGGACGTCGAGGGCGCTCAGGTAGGAGGTCCTGCCGAGGATCGTCGCGTGGCGCACCGCCACCCTTCCCCGCCGCACCACGCTGATGTCGGTCGAGGTGCCGCCCGTCTCCAGGAAAACGCCCTCGCTGATCCGCTCCTGCATCAGCGCCCCGGCGACGCCCGCCGCCGGGCCCGACAGGATCGTCAGCAGCGGACGCCGGCGCATCTCGTCCAGCGACATCACACCGCCGTCGCAGCGCATCACCATCAGCGGCGCGGTCACCCCGGCCTTCGTGATGGACGCGTCCACCAGATCGGCCGTCGCCAGCATCCGCGGCAGGATCGCGGCGTTCACCACCGCCGTCCGGGTCCGCTTGTGCAGCCCGTACATCGAGGTGATCTCGTGGGCGGCGGCCAGCGGCAGCCCCGTGGACCGAGCCGCGTCGAGCACGGCCTGCTCGCCCTCGGGCCGGTCCACGCCGAACGGCTCCGTGGCGACGAGCACCTCGGCTCCCTCGGCGCGCACCC
The DNA here is from genome assembly GCF_040302705.1 of Streptomyces sp. NPDC097640. Lineage (NCBI taxonomy): Bacteria > Bacillati > Actinomycetota > Actinomycetes > Kitasatosporales > Streptomycetaceae > Streptomyces > Streptomyces sp. NPDC097640. Next base: position 141,833 of record NZ_JBEOSB010000001.1, on the reverse strand, counting down.
GCTCCACGGCCGCGCGCACCTCGGCCTCCTGGGACGAGTCGGCCACGTGGGCGTACGCCAGCGGAAGCCGTTTGCCGGGGGTGAGTTCGAGCTTGCCGAAGGCGGCGAGCCGCCGGGTGATCACCGCGCCGGGCCCGCCGCCGATCCCGATCAGCCCGACCGTGGCCACGTCGCCCTCCAGCAGGGCGTTGGTGGCCTGGGTCGTGCCGTGTGCCAGGAACACCACGTCGTCCGCCGTCCGGTCGACCTTCGCCAGGAGCTGTTCGAGCGCCTGGACGATGCCGTGGGCGACGCCGTCCTCGTGGTGGTGGCTGGTGGGCACCTTCACCTGGCCCACCAGCGTGAGCGTGGCGGCGTCCACCGCCACGGCATCGGTGAACGTGCCACCCACGTCGATGCCGACGCGGATGCGGCGGTCTGGTGTCATGGCGGGCACCTCCTTGTGTGTTGACGTGCTTGCGTGGTCGATGACGTGGGGGGCCGGAAGAGCGTGGACGAGCTGTCGGACGGGGTCAGTAGCCGCGGACGTCGGGCCAGCGGCGCTGCACACCCGCCCGGTCCAGGAGGCGGCCGAACTCCTCGAACCGCTTGTCGTCGGCCTGCACCTGGTGGGGCTCCACGCCCTCGTCCAGACAGTGCGCGGCGAGCGCGCCCGCGACCTCGCCGACGTTCCACTCGACCGGGTGCAGCCGGTAGCAGCCGTTGGTGATGTGGGTGGTGCCGATGTTCTTCCCGGCGGGCAGCAGGTTCCGCACCCGGCGCGGCACCAGCGCGCCGAGCGGGATCTCGAACGGCACGGAGCCGACGTCGATGTAGGTGTCGCCGCCCGTGGAGGGGTGCAGGTCGATGCGGTAACCGCCCACCCCGACCGAGTCGCGGTAGCGGGTCCCGCCGTACGGGCCGACCAGGTCGATCGCGACGTCCTGCTCGACGACCGTGGTCACCGCCTTGATGCGCCGCGACTCGCGCACGTAGGCCGCCTTGGCCAGACCGTCCGCGGTGCCGGTGACGTCCGGGCGGATCCGCAGCCCCGGGAAGCCGGTGCCGCCGTCCGCGCGCGGCGCCTCCGTCTGAAGCCAGTACAGCACCGACAGCGACAACTGGCGTGCCTCGCGCAGGGCTTCGGCCTCCTGCCCGACGTAGGGCTTCAGCCAGTAGTCGTTCAGCGGCCAGTTGACGAGGGTGATGTCCGAGCCGAAGGCGCCCGGCCGGTGCAGCTTGCGGGCGAGGATCCGGCGGAACCCCCACAGCTCCTTGTCCCCGGCGTCGGCGCTCTGGTCGGCGCTGACGGCCAGCGGGTCGAGGTCCGGGTTGGGCACGAAGGTGCGGGCCACGGGCTCCAGGGTGCGCGGGTCGGGCGCCTCGAAGCCGAGCAGCGGACCCGGCCAGAAGTCGGGCCGGTAGGCACGCCAGAAGTCGTAGTCCTCGGGCCGGTCCACGGTGTGGTCCTCGCCCTCGTGGTGGGAGAGCGCGAAGCACACGGTGATGCCCTGCTGGTTGTCGGGCCGCGCCTCGGCGGGGGCGTGCGGCTCGCCGAACTCGTCCTGCGCCTCGGCCCCGTTGGCGTGCTCCACATCGGCGAGGTCGAGCAGTTCACCGGTCTCGGTGGCGTCGACGACGTACCGGGCGGTGACCGTGGTCAGAGCGCCGCCGCGCAGGTCGCGCACGGTCACCGCGCGGATCAGGTCGCCGTCCGTCTCGGCGGACACGGCGCGGTGCTCGGTCAGGACGGTCAGCAGGCCCGCGGCCCGGTACGGGGCGAGCAGGCTCTCCAGAACGGCGAGCGCCACCCGCGGCTCGTGGCACAGCTTGCTGACCCTGCCCGCTCCCGGGTTCAGCTCCGCGAGCCCCAGCGCCTCGGCGCGCAGCGGGTACCACTGCCGGTAGTAGGCCCGGATCCCCTCGCGCAGCGCCCGGTACGACGCCGTCGTGCCGAACTGCTCCACCCAGGGGTGCTCGTCCGGCGGCACCGCCTGCGCGGTGAGCTGACCGCCGATCCAGTCCGTCTCCTCGGTCATCACGACACGTCGGCCCGCCCGGCAGGCGCCGAGCGCGGCGGCGACCCCGCCGAGGCCGCCACCGACGATCAGGATGTCCGTTTCCGCTGTCACAGTGCTCCTTGTGCTCGTGTCCGAGTGTTCGTCAGGGGGTGTCATGGCCGCCGCAGACCGGACGGGCCCGCCGTCTCGCCGGTGCGGAACTCGCAGGCCACCAGCGGTTCATGGGCCTCCTCACCGGCCACCAGGGCGGCGAGGAGCCGGACGGCGGCCGCGCCGAGCTGGTGCCGGGGCACGTCGAACCCCATGGGTACGGGCGCGGCGGCCATGTCCGGCGGCGGGCCGCCGAGCAGCCCCAGCGAGACGTCCCCCGGGCAGCTGAGCCCCGCCTCCCGGACGGCGGCGTCCAGCGCGCGCCAGGCCGCGCCGGTGTCCGTCTCCTCCGCGACGAACGCCGTGACCCCGTCCGCGACCAGCGCGCGCACCCGCTCCGCCGTCACCTCGCCCGCCGGGTCGGCGCAGCGCAGCACCGCCTCCGGGCCCGCCTCGGCACCGACGGCCGCCAGCCCCTCGAGAAAGCCCCGCTGACGGTCCGCGGACGCCGGGGCGTCGTCGTCCTCGCGCACCAGGACGATGCGCCGGTGCCCCAGGGACGCCAGGTGCTCCACGACGGCGCGGCTGGCGCTGACATAGTCGGCGCCGACCCAGGCCGGCCCCTCCACCTGCTCGCGGCGGCCGAGGTGGACCACGGGGAAGCCGTCGGCCACGAGCCGTTTGAGCTCGGCGCCCGGCGCGTGGCGGCCGAGGAAGAGGCAGCCGTCGGCCAGACGCACCCGGCTCAGCGCGTCCGGCCCGGCCGCTCCCGCGCCGCCGCTGCTCGACCCCGTGAACAGCACCAGGTCGTAGCCGCGGGCGGCCGCCTCCTGCTCCACGCCGACGAGGAACGGGTAGTACGAGTGCTGCACGTCCGTCGGGAACGTCGCGGTGAAGCTGAAGACGCCGAGGAGGTTGTTGCGGGCGGCGGCCAGCCGCCGCGCGGCCGGGTCGTGCGTGTACCCGAGGCTGCGGGCGGCGTCGAGGACGCGCTGCCGGGTCTCCTCGGAGATCGTCGCCGCCTTGCCGTCCGTGCGGGCCGACAGCACCAGCGACACCGTGGCCTGCGAGACTCCGGCGAGCTGGGCCACTTCGGCCTGCCGCGGGCGTGACGTACGGCTGCCCGAGCCCGGATTCCGTCCCGGCTTCGCCCGTTTCCTCGACTGCTCCACGCTTGATTCCTTCTCGCCACCGCTGAACCATTGGTAATGCGCCACTGGTAATGCGCATTACCTATGCGCATTACCGAGCACTCTGCGGCTGGCGTGCGGGGTAGGTCAAGACGTGTGCGGCAACTTTGCGAACGGCGGAGCCTGCTGACGGAGGCGAAGAAGATTGCAGCGGGTGCGGAAGCCGGAGAAAAAGGGCAAGCTGGCCATGATCGATCTCGACTCCCGAGTGCCGAGCCGACCCGTCCCGAGGTGAGCCATGAGCGCGGAAGCTGACATCCCGAGCCTCGTCGGCGTCCACCACCTGAAGCTGCCGGTACGCGATCTCGCCCGCTCCGAGGCCTGGTACGGGCGCACGCTCGGCTACCAGCGGGCAGCCGAGTTCCTCGAGAAGGGGGTGCTGATCGAGATCGTACTGAGCCATCCGGCCGGCGGACCGGACCTGGCGCTGCGGCTCGCCCCGGACCGGGCGGAGGCCGCCGCCGGCTTCGACTACTTCGCCATCGCGGTGCCCGACGGCGCCGCGATCGAGGCGCTCGCCGCTCGTCTGGAGGCCCTTGGTGAGCCGCACGGCGGCGTCTGGCGCGGCCTGCGCGGATGGGTGCTGCCGTCGCTGCATGACCCTGACGGCCACGAGGTGCGTTTCTACACCATGGAGGAGCACACCCCGCACGAGCCCGGCGAGGTCATGCGCATGGTGGACCCCCTGGAGAGCGCCGAGCAGGTACGGCCCGCCGCGCCGTAGCTCCGTACTACTTCCGCAGGTCCTGTTGCAGGGTCCTCAGCGCCTGCTCGCTGCTCTTGACGCCGGTCAGGGCGGCGTATGCCTGCTGCTGGATGGCCGAGGTCACCTCGCCGTACCGCACGACCCGCGGACGCGGCACGGCGGTCTCGATGGACCGCTTGAGGACGCGCAGGTACGGATACTCCTTGGTCAGCGACGGGTCGTCGTACAGCGCCGCGTAGGGCGGAGCGAAGGCGGCGTCCTTGAGGAACGTTCTCGCGCTGTCCTGGCTGGTGAAGAACTTCATGAAGTCCATCGCCGTGGCCTTGTTCCTGGCGAAGGAGGAAAGGGCCAGGTTGTGCCCGCCCAGGCTGGAGGAGCCGGGCCCGTTCAGACCGGGCAGCGGCGCGACCGCGAACTTCCCCGCCACATTGCTCTTCCGCGCCAGGGAGTACACATACGGCCAGTTGCGCAGGAAGATCAGCTTCCCGGCCTGGAACGCCCGACGGCTGCCCTCCTCCTGGTAGGTGAGGGCCTCCTTGGGAATGGTGCCGTCCTTGACGGAGCCGACCAGGAAGTCCAGGCCCTTCTTCGCCTCAGGGGTGTCGACGTCCGGCTTGCCGCCGGCGTCGGTCACGACACCGCCGGCCGACTGCACGGCCTCGGAGAAGTTCACCGTCAGGCCCTCGTACTTCCGGAACTGCGCCGCGTAGCAGGACATGTCCTTGGCCTCGGGCAGCTTCTTCACCTTGGCGCAGTCCGCCTTCATCCGCGACCAGGTCGTCGGGGGCCCCGCGATGCCGGCCTTCTTCAGAAGATCGGCGCGGTAGTACAGCAGACCGCCGTCCGAACTGAACGGCACGGCGTACAGGGCGCCGCGATACTCTGCCGTCTCCACCACCGGCTTCAGCATCTTCCGCAGGGGAAACTGACTCTCGGGCAGCTTTTCGATCCACCGGTGGGCGGCGAACTCCGAGGTCCACACGACATCGAGGGAGAGCACCGTGTAGGCGTCCGACTTCGTCTCCGCGTTCTGGACCATCTCCCGGCGCTGCGAGTCGGCGTCCGTCGGCAGCTGGATGAAGCTGACCTGCTCCTTGGGGTGCAGCCTGTTCCAGCGATCGAGCGCCGCCTGGACGGTGCCCGTCGTGTCCTTGCCGGCAACGAACGTGATGGCGCCCCGGCCCTCGAACGACGGGTCCCCGGCCTGCTCCCCGGGGTCGCTGCCCCCTGAGGAGCCGCAGGCGGTCAGGACGAGGCCGACGGCGAGGAGCCCGGCCGAGCGCCGCAGCGCTCTGATGGTGACCATGAGATTCCTCCGCCATCCTCCGCGCGCAGCGTGTCCGTCGCACCCACCCTCGCCCACGGGTACGGCAAACCGGCCGCGACACGACTCCAGGTCGCTGACGGCCGGCTGGACATCACCCTCGCCGCGCCACGGAGGCCTCCGCGATCACGGCCGGGCCCGCTCTGTCAGCCGGGCCCGGCCCGTGCTCACATGGCGGCCGGAACGACCAGGCGGTGCGTGCCGGGCGGGGCCGGGTACAGTGCGCCGGCCGGGTGCGCCCCGGCGTCGTCGGCCGGGGTGGCCCCCACGACCACGACGTTCCAGGGCAGTTCACTCTCGGTCTCGATGACCGTCTCGCCGCCCGAACGCCGGACGGTGAAGACCGCGGCCGCGGAGCCCGACCGTGCGGGGATGGTGGTGACGGTCACGGAGCCGTCGGCCCCGCCCGGGTACACATGGAGTGTCACGCCGTCCGCCCAGTCGGATCGCGGGCTGTCGTCCACCGCGCCGAAGGGGACCACCGAGCCCGGCCGGGCCAGCAGCGGCAGCGTCCGGAAACCGTGCCGCTCGCGCCTCCAGCCCGGACCGCTGACCCGCTCGCCGGTGATCACATTGGTCCAGCTGCCCTCCGGCACGTAGTACTCGACCGTGCCGTCCTCGCTGAAGACGGGGGCCACCAGCAGATCCGCGCCGAGCATGTACTGACGGTCGAGCGAGTGGGTGCTCGGATCCTCGGGGAATTCCAGCAGCATGGCCCGCATCACCGGCGTGCCGGACTCCTTGGCCTCGACCGCCGCGTGGAAGAGATACGGCATCAGCCGGTGCTTCAGCCGGGTGAAGTCACGGGTGACCTCGACCGCCTCCTCGCCGTAGTCCCACGGCACCCGGTAGGACTTGCTGCCGTGCAGCCGACTGTGCGAGGAAAGCAGGCCGAACTGCACCCACCGCTTGAAGACGGCCGGCGGCGGGGTGCCCTCGAAGCCACCGATGTCGTGGCTCCAGAAGCCGAAGCCCGACAGGCCGAGCGACAGGCCGCCGCGCAGCGACTCGGCCATCGCCTCGAACGTCGACTCGCAGTCGCCACCCCAGTGGACCGGCATGCGCTGGCCGCCGGCGGTGGCGGAGCGGGCGAAGAGCACCGCCTCGCCCTCGCCGCGCTCCTCGACCAGCAGGTCGAAGACCGTCTCGTTGTAGAGCTGGGTGTAGTAGTTGTGCATCCGCTCCGGGTCCGAGCCGTCGAACCAGACGACGTCCTCGGTCGGCACCCGCTCACCGAAATCGGTCTTGAAGGCGTCCACTCCCTGGCCGAGGAGGTGTCGCAGCTTGGCGGCGTACCACGCGCGGGCGGCGGGATTGGTGAAGTCCACCATGCCCATCCCGGCCTGCCACTTGTCCCACTGCCAGACGTCACCGTTCGACCGCTTCAGCAGATAGCCGGCTGCCATGCCCTCGGCGAACAGGGGGGACTTCTGCGCGATGTACGGATTGATCCAGACGCAGACGCGCAGCCCCCGCTCCCTCAACCGGGACAGCGTCCCTTCGGGATCCGGGAAGACCGCCGGGTCCCAGACGAAGTCGGACCACTGGTACTCCCGCATCCAGAAGCAGTCGAAGTGGAAGACGCTGAGCGGGATGTCCCGCTCGGCCATGCCCGCCACGAACCGGGCCACCGTCTCCTCGTCGTAGGAGGTGGTGAAGGAGGTCGACAGCCACAGCCCGAACGACCAGTCCGGCGGCAGCGCGGGCCGGCCGGTGAGACCCGTGTAACGGCGCAGCACGTCCTTCGGGGCTGGTCCGGCGATGACGAAGAACTCGAGGGACTGATCCTCGACGCTGAACTGGACCCGGCCGACGTTCTCGGAGCCGATCTCGTAGGAGACCTTGCCCGGGTGGTTGACGAAAACACCGTAGCCACCGCTGCTCAGGTGGAACGGCACGTTCTTGTAGGCCTGTTCACTGCTGGTGCCACCGTCGGCCTGCCAGATGTCGACACTCTGGCCGTTCTTGGTGAACGGGGTGAAGCGCTCGCCGAGGCCGTACACGGTCTCGCCGACGCCGAGCGACATCTTCGCCAGCATGTGGTGGCGGTCGTCGGCGTCGGTGACAAAGCCCAGGTCGCGGGGGCCGAGCGAGGTGATGACCCTGCCGCCGGAGACGAACCTGAGATTGCAGGAACCCTCGGTGTCGGCTTCGAGGGACAGCGCGCCCGATACGAGCTCGACCGTCGAGCCTTCGCGAGCGGTCTTCGCATGACCGCCGTCCGGGTCGGTGGTGAGGGGGAACGCCGGGGTGCGGGGGCGCGTGCCGCCGTGGTGCCACACCCGTACACCGATGATGCCCTCGGCGGGTGACCACGCCTCCACGGTCACCAGCGGGCCGTTGAGCGTGTCGCCGCGGTGCCGGACCCGGGTGACCGGCGCGTAGAGGGTGAAACGGTCGTCGGCGACGTCCACGTCGGCGACGGAGGTGGCATAGCGGGCCGTCACGCCCGGCCGCATCTGCCAGTAGCCGTCGGTGAACTTCATCTCAGTGCTCCTGCGTGGACGCGCGGTTGACGGTGATCAGCTCGCGGAACCAGTGGTAACTGTCCTTGGGCGTGCGTTCCTGGGTGTCGTTGTCGACCCGTACGATCCCGAAGCGCTGACCGTAGCCCCGGGCCCACTCGAAGTTGTCCAGGAGCGACCAGCAGTAGTAGCCGCGGACGTCCACGCCCGCGTCGATGGCGGCGGACACGGCCGCCACATGGTCGCGCAGGTACGCCACCCGGTCGGTGTCCCGCACGGCTCCGTCCGGCGAGACGGTGTCGGCCTCGGCGGAACCGTTCTCCGTGATGTAGACGGGCGGCAGGTTCGGGTACCGCGCGGACAGGTCCACCAGCAACTCGGTGAAGGCCTCGGGGACGACGGGCCAGCCCATGGTGGTGTGCCGGGTGCCGTACGGGTCGCTCTCGGCGACCCGGATGTCCATGGCGGTGCGCCGGGACGCGTCGGCCTCCGCGTACGGTGCGTCGGAGACGGTCAGCGGGCGGTAGAAGTTCAGCCCCACGAAATCCAGTGGTGTGCCGATGGTGTCCAGGTCACCGTCGTGGCGGTACGAGCCGTCGGCCACCTCGCCCCAGGTTTCGGACTCGTCGGTGGGGTACCGGCCGTTGAACAGAGGCTCCGTCCAGACCTCGTTGTGCAGCGTCTCGGCGCGCCGCAGCGCGGCCAGGTCGGCCGGGGAGGAACTGGCCGCGTGGATACGGTCGAGATTCAGTGTGATGCCGACCTGGGAGGCGCCGGCCTCCCGCAGGACCCGCACCGCGTTTCCATGGGCGAGCAGCAGGTGGTGCGCGGCGGCCAGGGCTCCGGTGCCCTCGCGGGCGCCGGGAGCGTGTCGTCCTTCCGCGTATCCCACGAAGGCGGAGCAGAAGGGCTCGTTGAGGGTGATCCACCGGCCCACCCGGTCGCCCAGTCGCTCCACCACCAGCCGGGTGTACTCGGCGAAGGCTTCGGCGGTCTCCCGGACCCGCCAGCCGCCCCGGTCCTCCAGCGCCTGCGGCAGGTCCCAGTGGTAGAGCGTGACGGCCGGGGAGACACCGGCTTCGAGGAGCGCGTCGGTGAGCCGGTCGTAGAAGTCCAGCCCCTTCGCATTGGCCGGTCCTGTGCCCTGCGGCTGGATCCGCGGCCAGGCCACGGAGAAGCGGTAGGAGTCGACACCGAGGCGCCGCAGCAGTTCGACGTCCTCCCGATAGCGGTGGTAGTGGTCGCACGCGATGTCACCGGTGGCACCGCCCTGGGTGCGGCCGGGAGTGTGGCTGAAGGTGTCCCAGATCGACGGTCCGCGGCCGTCCTCGTCGTGCGCGCCCTCGATCTGGTAGCTCGCGGTCGCGGTCCCGAAGACGAAGCCGGGTGGGAGGACGGGGAACCGCGCGGTGTCCGGTGAGTGAGGTGACGTGCTGCTCATGCTGTATTGCGGACCTTCCGGGTCTTGAGAGGGGTGCGTACTACTTGACCGAGCCGCCGGTGATTCCCGCGGCGACGTATTTCTGAGCCAGTATCAGCAGGATCGCCGCCGGAATGGCGGAGACCACGGCCGTGGCCATGACCGCGCCCCAGTCGCTGACGTGGGCGCCGATGTACTCGTACATGCTGAGGGTGATCGGCTTGACGTCGTCCGTCGTGTTGAGCGTCAGCGCGAACATGAAGTCGGACCAGGCGAAGAGGAAGGTGAAGAGCCCGGCCGTGATCAGCGAGTTACGGCTGATCGGGAGCACGATGCGGACGAAGGCGGTGAATCGGTTCGCCCCGTCGACCATCGCCGCTTCCACGATCTCTTTCGGGATCGACACCATGAACGCCCTCAGCAGCACGATGGAGAACGGCAGCCCGAGCGAGGCGTCGGCCAGGATCAGCCCGGGGAGCGAGTTGACCAGGTTCAGGTCGACATAGGCGCTGTAGAGCGCGTTGGCTATCACGATGCCGGGCACCATCTGGGTGATCAGGGTGCCGAACACGATGGACCGGCCGCCCCGCAGGCCGAGCTGGGCCAGGCCGTAGGCGGCGGGCGCCGCCATCGCGAGACAGACCACGACCGCGCCGAGCGCGACGACCAGGCTGGTCACGAGCGAGCCGCCCTGGCTGTCCAGCGCCCGCTCGAAGTTCGACCAGCCCGGCGAGGTGGGGAACCAGCTGGTCGAGGCGAGACTCTCGCCCGGCTGAAGGGCGATGTTGAGCATCCAGTACAGAGGGAAGAGCAGGATGAGCAGAACGACCAGCGCGATGACGGTGTTGCTGCCCCGTCGCAGGGTGCGGGCGGACATGGCGATCACTTCCCCTGACCGAAGTCGGACCGGTTGGCCCGGAGATAGAACACGGCGAACACCGCGCTGATGAGGATGAGGACGTTGCCGACCACGGCGCCCTGCCCGAAGTCGAGCTGCTGGAACGAGAGCTGGTAGGTGGCGGTGCCCAGGGTCTGGGTGGAGTCGGCCGGCCCGCCGCCAGTCAGCGCGAGGATCAGGTCCAGGATCTTGATCGTCGACATGAAACCGAGGACCAGGACCACCGTGATCACCGGCCGCAACTGCGGCAGCGTGATGCTGCGGAACGTACGCCAGGGACCGGCGCCGTCGAGCGAGGCGGCCTCGTACATCTCACGCGGGATCTCCTGGAGCCCGCCGTAGAGGATCACCATGTTGAACGGGATGCCGACCCAGATGTTGACCAGGATCGCCGACAGCAGGGCGACGCTCGGACTGCTCAGCCAGGGCACCGGCTCCGAGGTGAGGTGCAGGTTCATCAGCAGGGTGTTGAGCACCCCGGTGTCCTGGTCGAGCAGTTTCCGCCAGACGACCGAGGAGACGACCATCGGGATGAGCCACGGAAGCAGCAGCACCGCGCGGGCGAAGCCGGACAGCCGGAAGCGCCGGGAGAAGAACACGGCCAGCGCCAGGCCCAGCACGAACTGGCCGAGCAGTGAGCCCAGCGTGAAGAGGACCGTGTGCCAGAGAGATTTGGTGAACAGCTCGTTGCCGAACACCGCGGTCCAGTTGTCGAGGCCGTTGAACGGTGCCTCGCCGGTGAAGAAGGTACGCGGTGTGTAGTGCTGGAAGCTCATGACGACGTTGCGTACGAGCGGATACCCGAAGAAGGCCAGCATGTAGAGAACGGCGGGCGCCACGAAGAGCCAGCGCGTCAGCGTGGCGCGGGACGCTCTCCGACCGGGGACGGTGGGGCTCGCCACCACGGACTTGGCGGGCGCGGCAGTGGTGGTACTCATGGTGGCTCTCACTCTCCGCCGGCCGTGGCCTGCGACTGGGCACGCTTCAGCGCCGCTTCGGGCGAGGCGCCGCCGGTCAGAACAGACTGGAAGGCGCCCGCCAGGGCGCTGGAGACGGCCGGCCACCGGGCGCCGACCTTGGCGGTACGGGAACGGGCGGTGGCGACCGTGTCGGCGAAGCCCGCGAGCTTCGGATTGTCGGCCTTGTACTGGGCGGCGGCGGAGTCCCTGGTGGGGATGTTGTTCACGCCCGCACCCCAGCCCACCTGGTTCTGGCTCTTGTTCAGGCAGTTGAGGATCTTGGCGGCAGTGGCCTGACGCCCGGTGTCGTCGGTACGGGGCAGGGTCATCACGGTTCCGCCCATCGGCGCCACCGGAGCCTTGCCGGCCACGGGCACCGGGATGGTGGTGACCGCCCAGTGCAGGGACTTGTGCTGGCTGAGCACGGGAACCTGCCAGGGGCCGTTGACCATCATGGCCGTACGGCCCGCGATGAACTGATCGTTGACGTCCTGCTGGTTCCAGGTGACCACGGCGCTTGACGCGGACCGGGCGGTGACCAGGTCCTTCCACAGCTTGAGCGCCTGTTCGCCCTTGCCGTTGTCGATGTGGGCCTCGTCGCCGCCCGCGGACCAGAAGAAGGGAAGGAACTGGTACACCCCGTCCGCGTCGGGTGTGGCGCTGAAGGCCATCCCGAACGTCTTGCCGCGGGTGAGCTTCTTGGCCGCCACCTTCAGCTCGTCCCACGTGGTGGGCGGTGCCACCCCCGCCTCCTTCAGCACGTCCGTGTTGTAGAACAGCGCCAGGGTGTTGACCGAGCGGGCGATGCCGTACGCGGTGCCCTGGAAACTCCCCATGCTCACGGCCCCCGGCGAGAGCCCGTCCACACTCACCCCCGCTGTCTTCAGCGGCACCAGGCCGCCGGCGTCGGCGAACTGCGGCAGCTCCGATCCGTCCAGCTCCAGGATGTCGGTCATCGAGTGTGACGACGCCATCCGCAGCGCCTTGGTCGCCACCTGGGCGGCGGGAACACTGGTCTGCTTCACCTTCACCCCGAGGGGCTTGGCACACCGGTCGAAGAACTTCTGCTGTTGGTCGTGCTCATGCTGGTCCGTGGCGGAGTTCAGCACCGTGATGGTGTCGGGGTCGGCCCCGCGCGCGCACCCGGTGAGGCCGGCCGAGGCCACAACGAGGGTCAGGAGCAGGACCGGCGCCGGCGGGCGGCGGCGAAGCAATGGCATGTGGTGTCTCTCAGTTCGTGCTACGGCTCTGCAAGGGGAGACGGAGGTCGTGCGAGATCGGCGTTCCGGGGGACAGCACCCATGCCACTTCATTGTGCCGGAACGTCCATCGAATCGATTCGACGAAGTGGCCAGCAGTGATGTTAAAGGCATGTGTCCGATGGCGACAAGAGTCTCAGGAGAAGAAAACAGCCACGGCAGCGCCGGGCAGGCCCACGGGATCCGGCGAGGCAGGCGCGCGGGGAAGGCTCGCGGAGTTCAGGCCCGCGGGGCGGTGAGCGGCGCGTCCCCCGGCAGCAGGACCGGAGCGATCAGAAGATGGCCGACGGTGTCGGCGAGCAGCCGGGGACCGGCCTCCGCGTTCCCTTCGGCGGTCTCGCGCAGCGCCGTGGCGGCGGCCACGGCGAGCCGGGTCACCTCGCCCGCCAGCGTTTCCACCGGCAGTTCGACACGAGGCAGCCGACGGCCGGCCGGGTCACCGGGCAGGGCGCCGATCACCACGACGGTGAGATCCTCGGGTATACGGAGCCCGGCATCGGCCACGGACGTCAGGATGTGGTGATGCGCGGAGGGGTGCTGCACGATCAGCGCGGTCGGCCGCCCGCCCGCCCCGTCGTCCGCCCGCTCCGCGAGCAGCGCCCGGAGCCGGCGGGCCAGTCCGGCCGGATCGTTCACCGCATGGGCCACCGTGACGGCGGCGCCGGTGCTCCGGGCGCCGCGGGTCGCACCGGCGATACCCCGGAGCGCGTAACTGCGCCTGGCCGCCACTTCCGCCTCGGTGGGGGCGAGGTACACCATCTCGCGGTGTCCCGCGGCGGCCAGCTCGCGCACCACCAGGGCGGCGGCCTCTTCCCAGTCCAGGTCGGTCCACGGCAGGGCGTCCTCGTCGGCCGGCCGCCCGATGAGCGCGGCGGGAAACTCCAGCTCCCGCACGACATCGATCCGGGCGTCCTCCATGTCGACGGCCATCAGCACCGCCGCATCGGCAAGGCCGCTCAGCGCCACGCGGCGCAGCCCCTCGGCCTTGTCCTGGGACGTGGTGAGCAGCAGGTCGTAGCCGAGTCTCACGGCTGCGTCGCTGACCTCGATCGCGAAGGGGCCGTCCACGGCGTTCCGCCGGCCGGCCGGGCGGGGCAGCGCGAGGGCGATCACATGGGTGCGGCTGCTGCGCAGGGTCCGGGCGCTGGCCCGCGGGTGATACCCGAGTGCGTCCACGGCCTCCTGCACGCGTCGGCGCGTCTCATCGGAAATGGGCCGGGAGCCGTTGAACACGTAGGAGACGGTGCTCGGCGCGACCCCTGCGTGCTGGGCGACATCCCTGATGGTAGGCAACCTCGACCCCTCGGTGATGCGGGCACGACGACGAAAGGCCTGAGCGGCGAACCCCATCATATAAGGGACGCCCGGAAGCCCGTCGCGGCAGGTCAGGCAGCGTTACACCGGCCGGGGAACCCGTCTGCCCGGGTGGGAGGTGCCATTTCTCAGGCGCGGACCAGGGGGGTGTCGACCAGATGCTCGGCGAGGAACCACGCCTGCCGTTCGCCGGTCCGGATCACCTGGGAGACCAGCAGATCGTTGGTGCCGTCGTCACCGCCCTCGGCGGTCCGGGCGGCGGCGTCGTGGGCGTCGATGAGGATGGTCTCGTGGGCCTCCAGCAGTCGGGACAGCATGGCCGGCACCTCCTCCACCCCGTCCGGGGGCCGCGGGATCGAGGTGATCTCGGCGACGTGCCGGGGATCTCCCACCGCGACACCGCCCAGCGACTGGACGCGTTCGGCGATGGTGTCGATGATTTCGAGCTGTTCACCAGCGTGCTTGTCCAGGACCAGGTGCAGCTGGTAGAAGGTCGCGCCGCGCATCAGCCAGTGGTGCTTCTTGTAGAGGCCGTAGAGGATCTGCGTGTCCGCGAGGGCCTTGTTCAGGCGCTGGCAGGAGTACATCCGTGCCTCGTAGGACAGGGCGACGGGGAACTGCTTGACGGTTCCGAACTCCTGGATCACCTCGCCCTTCTGGTGCAGCCAGGGCTGGCTGCCGTGCGGGGATGTCGAGTTGGTGGTCATGGGCCGCCTCCTGCGGTGCGGTGTGGTGCGTACCCCGGTGACGCTAGGTGCCCGGCCGGGGGCCGTGTTGACCGGCAGTGCATGCGGTGGTGCCCACCAGCGCACTGTGCCCTGTCCCTGTCCTCGGCGTTCACTCTCGGGCAAGCCTCCGTGCACGGGCGGACTCGGGCCGTTCTCCGGGCGCCCTAGCGTCAGCGGGACGGTCCATGCCCGGAGAGCCGGCGGAACGAGGAGAGGCATGAGCGTGAACGAGCAGGCGGATGTGGTGGTCGTCGGGCTGGGGCCGGGCGGTGAACACGTCGCCGGCACGCTGGCCGAAGCGGGACTTGATGTGGTGGGGGTCGAGGCGGGGCTCGTCGGCGGCGAGTGTCCGTACTGGGCCTGTGTGCCCAGCAAGATGATGATCCGGGCCGGGAACCTGCTCGCCGAGGCGGGCCGGGTGCCCGCCCTCGCCGGTGCGGCTGCGGTGACTCCCGACTGGACCAGAGTCGCCGGACGGATCCGGAACGAGGCCACCGACGACTGGAACGACCAGGTGGCCGCGGACCGCTTCGCGGCGAAGGGCGGTCGGCTCGTCCGGGGGACGGGGCGCCTGGCCGGGCCGCGCCGGGTGACCGTCGGTGACCGCACCTTCGAGGCCCGGCGCGGTGTCGTGCTGGCCACCGGTACCCGGCCCCGTATCCCCCCGGTGCCGGGGTTGGAGGAAACGCCGTACTGGACCAACCGCGACGTCATGGCCGCCAAGGAGCTCCCGGCCTCCATGGTGGTGCTCGGCGGGGGCGCCATCGGCGTCGAACTCGCCCAGGTCTTCGCCCGCTTCAACTGCGCGGTCACCGTGGTCGAGGGACAGGACCAGTTGCTGTCGCAGGAGGAGCCGGAAGCGGGGAAGCTGGCCGCGGAGGTGCTGCGCGCGGACGGTGTCACCGTTCTCACGGGCGCCCGGGCGCGGCGGGTCAGCTATGACGGCACCGAGTTCACCGTCCGTCTCGAGGGCAGTGAACAGCCGCTGAGTGCCGAACGGCTTCTGGTCGCCACCGGACGCGTGGCCGACCTGACTCCGCTGGGGGTCGACTCGGTGGGGCTCGATCCGGCAGCGGGAGCCGTTCCCACGGACGGGCGGATGCGGGCCGGGGAGGGGCTGTGGGCGGTCGGCGACATCGCCGGCCGGGGCGCCTTCACCCATGTGTCGATGTACCAGGCCGGTATCGCCGTCCGGGACATCCTCGGGCAGCCCGGTCCCGAAGCCGACTACCGGGCGCTGCCCCGCGTCACGTTCACCGATCCGGAGATCGGGGCCGTGGGGCTGACGGAGCGCCAGGCGCGCGAACGGGGGCTGCGCGTGCGCACCAGCGTGGTGGCCGTCGCCTCCTCCACGCGCGGCTGGATCCACGGGCCGGGCAACGAGGGGTTCATCAAGCTCGTCGAGGACGCCGACCGGGGCGTGCTGGTCGGGGCGACCTCGGCGGGACCGGTGGGCGGCGAGGTGCTGTACGGGCTGAACGTGGCCGTCCATGCCGAGGTACCGGTCGAGCGGCTCCAGCACATGATCTACACCTATCCGACCTTCCACCGGACGATCGAGGCGGCCCTGGGAGCCCTCCGCTGAACGCCACCCCGACCACGCAGGCGGACCCGGGCGCCGGGCGGTGGCGCACCATGGTGGGCCGCAATCCCGGCGAGCCTCATCGGTCCGCCACTTCGCTGGAGCTCTTCTTCGACCTGTGCTTCGTCGTCGCGGTGGCGCAGGCGTCCATGAGCCTGCATGAAGCGTTCGCCGAAGGGGAGCACGGCAGCGGCGCGCTGCGCTTCGCGCTGGTGTTCTTCACCATCTGGTGGGCGTGGATGAACTTCACCTGGTTCGCCTCCGCCTACGACCCGGACGACGTCACGTACCGGCTGACGGTGCTGGTGCAGATCACGGGATCGCTCATCCTCGCCGCCGGTGTCCGGCGCGCGTTCGAAGACGGCGATCTGCACATCATCACGCTCGGGTACGTCGTGCTGCGGACGGCGTTGGCCGCGTTGTGGCTGCGCGCCGCGCTGTCCGATGCCGCCCGGCGGAGGACCGCACTGCGCTTCGCCGCAGGGGTGACGATGTGCCAGCTCGGCTGGCTGGGGCTGCTTCTCGTGCCCGCTCCGGCGCGGCTGCCGGGCATCGTGGTGATGATCGTGGCCGAGCTGTCCGTTCCCGTGTGGGCGGAGTCCGCCGGGAGGACACCCTGGCATCCGCACCACATCGCCGAGCGCTACGAACTGTTCACCCTCATCGTCCTCGGCGAGTCGGTCGCGGCCGCCACCGTCGCCGTCCGGGGCGCCTTCGAGCGGCATCAGGGCACCGGTTCGCTGTACGCGCTGGCGGCGGGCGGCCTGCTCATGGCCTACGCCATGTGGTGGCTGTACTTCGCCCGCCCCGCGCATACGCTGCTCGCGACGACGCACCAGGCGCGCCGCAGGAGATTCCCCTGGGCCTACGGCCACTACCTGATCTTCGCCTCGGCGACCGCGGAGGGCGCCGGCCTGGCCGCGTACGCCGATCACGTCACGCGTCACACCGGGTCCTCGTCGGCTGCCGCCGGCGCCGCGGTCACGGTTCCAGCGGCTATCTTCCTGATCACGGTCTGGCTCGTGCACCTGCGGCCACACCAGAGGAGCCTGGCCGAACGGGTTCCGTTCCCCCTCGCCGCGGTCGGTGTCCTGGCGGCCGCCTGGTCTCCGGCACCCGCGCTTGTCGCCGGTGTGCTCCTGGCGGGCCTGGTCGTGGTGGTTACGGTGCCGCGTCACCCGCCCGCCGCGAGGGAAGGGAAGCAGTATGCGCAGGCTGCTGAGTGACGCGATGCACACGCTCGCACCGTCCGGGCAGGATCGCCATGGCCCGCTGCCTCCCCTGATGCTGACGCTGACGGTGGTCACGGGTCTGGTCGACGCGGTGAGCTATCTGGCACTCGGGCATGTGTTCGTCGCCAACATGACCGGCAACGTGGTGTTCCTGGGGTTCGCTCTGGCGGGCGCCGCGGGCCTGTCCGCGATCGCCTCTCTCGTCTCCCTGGCGGCGTTCCTCGCCGGCGCGCTCGCCGGGGGCAGGATCGGCACCCGGTTCGCGACGCACCGCGGAAAGCTGTTGAAGACGGCCACCGCCGTGCAGGCGGTGCTCGTCGCCGTCACCGTGGCCGCCGCCGCGGTCATGGACGGCCGGGTCACCACGGGCGTCCAGTACACGCTGATCGTGTTCCTGGGGCTCGGCATGGGGCTACAGAACGCGGTCGCCCGGCGCCTCGGTGTCCCGGACCTCACCACGACCGTACTGACCCTGACCCTGACGGGGCTGGCCGCGGACTCCACTCCGGCCGGCGGCGCGGCGCCACGGCCCGGCCGCCGGATCCTGTCCGTGCTCGCGATGTTCCTCGGCGCCCTCGCCGGAGCCCTGCTGGTGCTGCACGGCCACCTCGTGCTCACCCTGAGCCTGGCCCTGCTGCTCCTCGGCCTCACCTCCGTGGCCACCCACCGCCTCTCGGCCGCCGACCCGGACTGGACCCGGCCGCCGTCCTGACGCGGCGGGGGCTACGACGCCAGCAAGCCCTGGGTGTCGCGCCATTCGCGGGGAGCCATCCCGTAGGCGGCCCGGAAAGCCCGGCTGAAATGCGCGGCGCTGGTGAAACCCCAGCGGTGCGCCACCGCGGCGATCGTGGAGCTGCTCGCGCGGCGCGCCAGATCGCGTCGGCACTCCTCCAGCCGACGCCGCTGGATCCACCGGCCGACCGTGACGTCTTCGCTCTCGAACAGCTTGTGCAGATAGCGCAGGGATATGCGGTGGGCGCGGGCGATGGACTGCGGGGTGAGATCGGGGTCTGCGAGATGACGGTCGATGAACGCCTGGATCCGCAGCAGCAGTGCCCGGTTCCCGCCGGGCGTGTCCTCGTTCGATCGGCCGAGAATCTCTCCGGCCAGCGCGCCGAGCATGTCCACGACGTTGCGGGCCATCAGCTCGCTGGTGCGCGGCGAGTAGTTTCCCGCGCCGTCCACGAGTCCGGCCAGGAAGGGCGAGAGCAGACTGCCGAGGGGCGTGTCGGGGCCGAGCGGGGACGCCGTGACATGTGTCATATCGGACTCGCTCAGGCCCAGCACGTCCCTCGGTATGACGAGGGACTTCGTCCGGAAGGACTGGGGAAGATTCAGCCGGAGGGGGCGCGTCATGTCGTAGACGAAGATGTCTCCCGGCCCGAGGACCGCTTCACGGCCGTCCTGCTCCAGTCGGGCGACTCCCCTGTCCAGCAGTTTGACGACCACGTAGTCTTTGCCGCCCTGCGTGACCAGTCGGCGCGTGCGCAGGGCGGACAGGCAGTCGCCGTCCACCGTGACGGCCTGAAGTCGGCCGAGCGGTGCCGTACGGATCGTGCCGGAATACACCTCGTCGGGGACGGTCATGTCCACGCCGCCGAACGTTTGGGACAGGGCTTCACGCCAGTACGACCGTCTGCGCGGGACAGGCAGCGAATCGGTGGTGTGGAAGCTGCCGGAGGCGCTTCGTTCGAGCCGCACATGTTCCGGCCTCGATGTATCCAGCAGCATGATCCCTGTCCTTCTACCGGTGAGCCTGCTGAATCACCGTGCCAGCGGCCCGGGAGCGGCACATCGCGTGAATCCGCTAGATCACGGCTGCGGGACCGCCCTCACTTGCCGGCTCCCCTGGTGGCGCCGGCGGTGACATGGCGCTGGGCGACGACGAGCAGTGCGGCGGCGGGGACGGACGCCATGACTGTCGTGGCCATGATGGCGTTCCACTGGTTCGTGTGGGCCCCGATGTACTGGTAGATGCCCAGGGTGATCGGCCGAACGGTGTCCGTGGTGGTCAGTGTGAGGGCGAAGAGGAAGTCGCTCCAGGTGAAGAGGAAGGTGAAGACGGCGGCGGTGATCAATGCGTTGGTGCTCAGCGGGAGCACCACGGAGCGGAAGACCCGCAGCCTGCCGGCGCCGTCCACCCGCGCGGCCTCGAGGATCTCCCGGGGAATGCTCCGCATGAACGAACGCATGATGATGATCGCGAAGGGGACCCCGGCGGTGGAGTCGGCGAGGATCAGTCCAAGGTAGGAGTTCAGGAGTCCCAGGTCGTTGTAGGCGCCGTAGAGCGCGTTGGCCATGGCGATGCCCGGCACCATCTGTGTGATCAGGATGCCGAAGACCACGAGGTTGGTTCCCCGGAGGGGGAAGTGGGCCAGCGCGTAGGCCGCCGGCGCGGCGAGCCCGAGGCTGAGCGCCACGCTGCCGAGGCTGACGACGAGGCTGGTGACGAGGTTGCCTCCCTGGTCGCGCAGTGCCGTGACGTATCCGCTGAGGTCCGGATGGGCGGGGAACCATCCTCCCTGGAGTGTGTTGCCCGCCGGCTGGAGCGAGGCGTTCACCATCCAGTAGACGGGGAACAGCATCACGGCGAGCAGGGCGATCCCGACGATGGTGGACGGCAGGCCACGGCCCGGCGCGCGCTTCATGGAATCGCCTCTCAGACGTTGCGGGCGCGACGGCCGGCGCGCAGGTGGACGAGGGCGAAGGCGAGCGAGATGACGATGAGCACATTGCTCATCGCGGCGCCGCGCCCGAACTCGAACTGCTGAAAGGACAGTTCGTAGGAGCGCGTGGCGATGGTCTCCGTGGCGTCGGCCGGTCCCCCGCCCGTCACCACGAGGATGATGTCCAGCATCTTGACCGTGTAGACCACGCCCAGCACCAGCACCACGCTCACCACGGGCCGCAGCAGTGGCCAGGTGATATGGCGGAACGACGTCACCGGGCCGGCGCCGTCCAGCTTCGCCGCCTCGTACAGGTGCGTGGGGATGTTCTGGAGGCCGCCGTACAGGATCGCGGTGTTGAAGGGGATTCCGACCCAGATGTTGATGAGGATCACCGACACGAGCGCCTGGGAGGTGCCGGTGAGCCAGGGGACGCCGGACGACGAGAGATGGAGGCCGCGCAGCGCCGCGTTGACGACTCCCGTGTCGGGGTCGAGCATCCACTTCCACGTCGTTCCGGAGACGACCAGCGGCAACAGCCACGGCAGCAGCAGGAGCGAGCGCAGAACGCCGCCGAGCGGGAAGCGGCGCTGGAAGAACAGGGCGAAGGCCAGGCCGAGCGCGAACTGCCCGATGATCGAGCCGGCGGTGAACAGGACGGTGGTCAGCAGGGCCTGGGAGAACAGGTCCGACGAGAGGATCGCCGAGTAGTTCCGCAGCCCCGCGAACGGCGCGGAGCCCGTGTAGAACGTCGTGGTCGTGTACTGCTGGAAGCTCATCACGACGTTCCTGAAGATCGGGTAGCCGAAGAACAGCAGCAGGTACGCCGCGACGGGCACGAGGAACATCCACTGGGCCGTGCGCTCCCGAAAGCGGGACCGGGCCGCGGCCCGGTCCCCCGCGGCGAAGGCGCCGTCGTCCTGCCCGGTGCGGGGCTTCGGCAGGGCCGGGGACGGGTCAGTCACCGGTCGCGTACCGCTGCGCATGCCTGAGCGCTTCCTCCGGTGTCTGCTCGCCCGTCAGTGCGGACTGGATCGCGGTGTATATCCCGGTCGCCGCCTTGGGCCACCTGACGCCGAGCTCGCTGGTGCGGGCGCGCGCCGTTGCCACGCTCGTGACGAAGGCAGCCATCGACGGAACCTGCTCGGCGCGCCGGGCGGCCACCGCGGTCCGGGAGGGCACGGTGAAGTGCTGCCTGGCCAGGGTGAGCATGTTCGAGGAGTTGTTCAGGCAGGCGAGGACCTGGGCGGCCTTCTTCTGCCGGGCCTTGGAAGAGCTCTGCGGGACCGTCCACACCTCACCGCCGAGCGGTGTGACCGGGGTCCGCCCCGCCCGGGGGACGGGGACCGGGGCAACCCCCCAGCGCAGGTTCTTGTCCTTGTTCAGGGCGGGTATCCGCCAGGGGCCATTGATCATCATGGCCGTCCTTCCGGCGGCGAACTGATCGTGGACATCGGCCTGTGCCCAGTTCAGCACCGACTTCGACATGGACCCGCTCTTCACCAGGTCGACCCACAGCTGGAGTGCCTGCGCGGCCTGCGGGGTGTCCAGCCGCCTCTCGTCCCCGCCGTTGGACCACAGGAAGGGCAGGAACTGCCAGGCGCCCTCGAAAGTGGCGTTCGCGTCGACCGCCATGCCGTAGCGCCCGGGACGGGTCAGCTCGGCCGCGGCCGTCTTCAGTTCGCTCCAGGTCCTCGGTACGGCGACACCGGTCTTGGCGAGCATGTCCTTGTTGTAGAAGAGGGCGACCGTGCTGACGTAGGGGGCCAGTCCGTACACCTTTCCCTCGTATGTGCCCGCCGACAGGATGCCCGGGGCGAGGCCGCCGGGTTCGATGCCGTACTGGTCCAGAGGGGTCAGCGCGCCGGTCCGGGCGATCTGCTGAAGGTCGGGGTTGTCCAGCATCAGCAGGTCGGGAAGGGTCCGCGACGATGCCTGCCGCAGGACCGTGGGGATGAGCGACGCCCCCGGAACGCTCGTCTGCTCGACCTTCACCCCGGCGGTCTTGCCACAGGCGGTGAGCATCTCGTCCCACTGGGTGTGCTCGGGTTCGTCGGTGTAGTAGTCGAGCGCGGTGATGGAGGTCACCTTGCCGGTGGCGGACCCGGCACCGGTTCCGCCACCGCACCCGGTGGCGGCCGCTGTCAGAATGATGGTTCCGGTCAGGAGGGCGGCGATCCGCCGCGCCGGCGGACTGGCCGGTGAGATCATTCTGATGCCTTTACCGAGTGACGTCTGTGGCTGGAGTCGGCATCGCGGGGGTGGGCGGACTCCAGGGCGCCGTCAAGATGACCCATACCGGCATCTTCCGCTCGAAAGCATGTTACAGGGCGGCCCTGACCGGCCGATGGCATGGATGTTTCAGAAGAGCGACATCGGCAGGCCCCCGGTGGCGCCACCGTCATCGCCCTGTTCGGCGGCTTCCCGGATCATCGCCACCACGGCGTCGGGCTGCGACAGCACCACGGCGTGTGAGCCGTCCAGCGCGTATTCGGTGGCCGCCATGCGCTGTGCCATGAAGCGCTGAGCGGTGGGGTTGAGTATCCGGTCGGCGGTCGCGATGGCGTACCAGGACGGCTTGGAGGCCCATGCCGGCGGGCCCGATCTACTGGTCAGCGCGGTCCAGGCGATCGGGCGTTGCGCCACGGACAGCACCTCCTTGACGCTGGTCGGCAGGTCGGCGGCGTACACCTGCGGGAACTGTTCCTTACGGATGTAGAGCTCGCGGTCCGGGCCGCCGGGAATCGGGGCGGGGAGGGCGGCGGTGAAGGTCGCGTCGGCCCCCGGCGCGGGGGCGAAGCGGTTCACGATGTCCAGGACGCACTCGCCCGCGTCGAGGCCGAACGCGGCGACGTAGCACAAGGCCACGACGTTGTCGGCGTCGGTGGCGGCGTGTGTGATGACCGCGCCACCGTAGTCGTGGCCGACCAGGACGACCGGGACATCGATCTCCCGCACCACGCTTCCGAGGTACGCGGCGTCCTGCGCCAGACCACGCAGCGGGTTCGCCACGGCGCGCACGGGCAGTCCGGCGGTGTGCAGGCGGCTGACGACCCCCGCCCACGACGAGGCATCGGTGAACGCCCCATGGACGAGCACGATGGTCGGCGGTGCGGGGGTGGATCGGTGCATGCCGGTGACCTCCGACTGAGTGTGAGCGATGCGCCAGCCAAGCGCGCTCAGGTGTGGCAGCGCATCGCGTGAACGTACCAACTGGTCCGCTCAGCTGTCGGGCAAGGCCATGACCACGTTGGCGAGCTGAACCCGGGAGTTGATCGACAGCTTCTGGAAGACGGACGTCAGGTGGGTGTTGACCGTGTGCGGGGAGACGACGAGCAGGTCGGCGGCCGACCTGTTGGTGTGACCCTCGGCAACAAGGCGTGCGACCTTCTTCTCCGAGGCCGTGAGCGCCTCCCATCCCTGGACGGGGCGCTGCTTGGTCACCGCCCTGCGGCTGCCCGCTCCCGCACCCTCCAGAGCACGCTGTACGCGTGCCGCCTCCGCGTGGGCGCCCGACTCGGCGAACGTGTCACGGGCTTGCGTCAGCGCGGCCGCAGCCTGACGTTTCCGGCCTGCCGCCAGGAGCGCCTGTCCGAGATCGGCGTGTGTGGCGGCCCGCACCAGCGGGCGAGGGCCTGCCTTCAGCAGCTCCGCGGAGTGTTCGAGCATGGCGAGATCGTTTTTCACGAGCCCGAGGGCCTGCGCCGCGATGCCCGTGGCGGTCGGCACGGCGGCGTTGCGTTCGGCGTGGGCTTCGGCCTGTGCGGCGAGGTCCTCGGCCAGCTCGTGTTCCGCGCCGCGCAGGGCTATGCGTATCGCGGAATCGACCCAGTCGCGCAAGAGCCGCCACCGCATGAAGCGGCCTTCCCGCTGCACCTGCCGAATCCTGTCGACGGCACGCCCGATGTCCCCGTCGGCCTCGGCGTGGACCGCCTCCAGGAAACGCACCGCGGCCGTGTTGCCCGGGTTCGGTTTGGCCGCCAGTCTTTCCCGCGCCGCGACCAGGTGCTCCCGCGCCGCCTCCCGGTCGCCGCGCAGCAGGGCGATCCGGGAGCGGATCACGCGGCCGTTCACCTGCTGGACGGGTGTCTGCACCTCGTCCTCCAGGCGCTCCATGGTCATGAAGCCGGCATCGGCGTCGTCGAGCCGGCCGAGCCCCAGATCGTACTGGCCCTGCGCCCACAGCATCATCGCCTGACGCATCCACCCGGCCTGCTCCGCCGCTTGCGAGAGCAGCCGTTCGCCGGACTCGAAGTCGTCCATGTGCAGGCGCGCGACGATCTCTTCGGGAAGGAAGGCGGAATCGATGGCGCTCAGCGCGGCAAAGCGCTCCAGCGCGCCCGCGTTCTCACCCGCGTTCTGCGCGATCTCGCCGAGCCCGGACAGGGCCAGGATGTGTGCCTCCCGATCACCGACCTCGGTGGCGGCACGCAGCGCGGTCTCGCCGGCCTCACGCGCCGCTACGAGATCATGGTCCCGGGACAGGGCCAGCGTGTGCAGGGCGGCCAGCCTCGCCCCGATCTCCGGGGCGGCGCCCCCCATGGCCAGGGCGGTTTCGGTCCGGCGGCGCAGGTCGCCGGCGAGATCCATGTTCCACAGCGCCCCACCGAGGGCAGCCTGAATCCGGCTGAACGCCTCCAGCGGTGGCCGGCCGGCCAGGAGCCGGTCGCCTGTCGACAGCGCCTCGCGGTTCCTGCCGGCCCGTGTCAGGGAGAGGATCGTCCGCTCCCCCACGGTGAACCTCAGCGGCAGTGCCGGGGGCACGAGCTCCAGGGCGCGTGTCATCAGGTCGGCCGCGAGGCCCGGCGTGACCGACAGTATGTCGTCGGCCGCTCGCTGTAGCAGCGCTACGCATTCCTCGTCTCCGGGCAGGGCGCCCCTGAGGATGTGCGGCACCGCGTCGATCGGCTGGTGTCCCACGGAGACAAGGTGGCGGGCAGCCTCCCGGTGAAGGGCCTTCCGGGCCGACGGCGGGATGTCGACGTAGACCGCCTGGCGCAGCAGATCATGCCGGAACACCAGATGGTCGCCGTCGTCGTCCAGGAGTCCGGCGCGCACGGCTTCCTCGAGCGCCGGGATCAGTGTGGCGGCCGGCCGGCCGCAGAGCGCGGCGGCGTCATGGAAACCGAAACTGCGTCCCAGCACCGCCCCCATCTGGAGAAAACGCAGGGTGTCGGGGTCCAGGGACCTGAGTCTGCCACGCACACCCACCACGAGCCCGGGGGGCACGACCCCGGGGGTCACAAGTTCGTCCGAGGCCTCGGCGGTCCGCAGGCCCGCGAGCATCTCGACCGCCAGAAACGGGTTCCCGCCGGCCCCCTCGAGCAAGTCCCGCACCTGCTCGTCAGCCGCTGCCCCGAGGGTGTCGCCGACCAGTTGATCGATGGCCGCGCCGGACAGTGGCCCCACGGGCACAGTGACCGTCGGGAGGTTGCCGGCCGCGGCGGCGACGACCTCTTCCGCCGGGCCCGCGGGGTCCCGTCGCGCCGTCAGCAACCACAGGACCGGCGAGGTCCGCAGGCGTGTCGGAAGCTGCTTCAGGGCAAACCGGCTCAGCGGATCGGCCCACTGCACATCGTCCAGGCCGATCAGCACCGGCATGCTGCCCGCTCTGGCTTCGATCGCCTCCGCCAGGCGCTCCACCAGCCAGATGCGCTGATCATGGTTGCGGGCGAGATCGGCAAAGGCATCGCCGGACAGCAGTGGCTGATCGCCGTGCAGGACACTGGCAGCCAACGACGAGAGCGGCACGATGTGATGGAGCTCATCGGCCTTGCCGACGCCGACCGAGAATCCCGCCGCCCTGGCCCGGGAGACGGCCTCGGCCAGCAGTGTGGTCTTGCCGATGCCCGGTTCCCCCTGGATCAGGGCCAACCCGCCGCTTCCGGTGCGGGCCACCGAGGCGATCAGCGCCTGAAGCGCTTCGAGCTCGGCCTCTCGGCCGCGCAGACCGCTACGGGTCAGCCGCCCACGCCGGGCGGCGGATCCCGGCGGCTGTACGCCACCGGCTCCGTCCGTCGGCAATGGCTGCTGAGAACGGTCCAAGTGGGGTCCTGTGTCGGTGCGTGTCCGGGAGAGCGACGGAATGCCCGGGCGGGATCACTGGCAGCATACCGGGTCACATCTCCCCCACCGCCGGGCACCCGCTCCGCACGCGAGAGCTGCCCTCACCGGCGCCGCCGGAGAACGAGCGCTGGTCGGGGGCGGTGCGCTCAGTGGGCGGTGCGCTCAGAGGGCGGTGGCCCGGATGGCATCCTCGATCAGCTGGATGACGCGCTCCGGGTGGGCGAGCATCGCCAGGTGCGAGGAGTCGACCTCGACGGTGGCCATGTCGGCCCGCTGGTAGCCGTAACGCTGCACGTCGGGGTTGATGGTGTGGTCGGCCGTGGCCACCAGGCCCCAGGAGGGCTTGGTCTTCCACGCCGCCACCGGCGCCTTCTCGGCGAAGGCCTGCGCGGCCAGCGGACGCTGGGAGACGGCGAGGACGGCCGCGATGCGCGGGTCGACGTCGGCGGCGAAGATGGACGGAAACTTGTCGATCTCGACGGACACATCGGTGCCGGGAGTGGTGGAGCCCTCGATCGGGAAGGGCGAGTAGACGAGCGCGGTGGCGAGGCCGGAATCCGGGAAGCGACCCTGCAACTCGCCCAGGCTCTCGCCCTCCTCCAGGGCGTAACCGGCCACGTAGACCAGCGCTTTGACGTTGTCCTCCGCACCGGCGACGGTGATGACGGCACCGCCGTAGGAGTGTCCGACCAGGACGACCGGCCCGGGAATCTCACGGACGATCGAGGCGATGTAGGCGGAGTCGCCGAGCAGACTGCGGTTGGGGACCGCCGGCGCCACCACGTCCAGGCCACGGGCGAGCAGTTCGGGGATGACACGGCCGAAGCTGGACGCGTCGGCGAAGGCGCCGTGGATCAATACGACGGTCGGGCTGCCGGAACGAGACAAGGCACAACTCCCTGGTGATGTATTCGCGAGCGGCCGATGCGGGCGGGGAGGCCGGGGCGGAGCCCAAGGCTCTTCGTAGGGCCGGACCGGCACGGGCGGTGTCCGGACCGGACCACCTGCCGCAGGCATGAACCACCACACTACGGGCGGCCGGTGGAGCCGCCTTGTCTGTCGATGCACCATTTGTTGTCCGACCGCGCCACCGAGGGGTGCCGGTGAGGGACCCCTTCCCTCTTCCTGACACTCCCAGGCAACAAGCGATGCGCTCGAGGACAACAGGCGGCGAGACATTCGCCCTAGCGTGATGACTCCCGGTGCCGCGAACACCCCGACGTCGGCACCGCGGGCACCAGTCACTCCGCACGAAGGAACGAGAGCTTGCCGTACATCACCGTGGGTCAGGAAAACTCCACCACCATCGACCTCTACTACGAGGACCACGGCACCGGGCAGCCGGTCGTCCTCATCCACGGCTTCCCGCTCGACGGCCACTCCTGGGAGCGGCAGAGCGCCGTGCTGCTGGACGCGGGCTACCGCGTGATCACCTACGACCGCCGCGGCTTCGGACAGTCCAGCCAGCCGACGACCGGGTACGACTACGACACCTTCGCGGCCGACCTGAACACCGTGCTGGAGACCCTCGACCTGCGGGACGCCGTCCTGGTCGGCTTCTCCATGGGCACCGGTGAGGTCGCCCGGTACGTGTCCGCCTACGGCTCCGCGCGGGTCTCCAAGGTCGCTTTCCTGGCCTCACTGGAGCCCTGCCTGCTCAAGACCGACGACAACCCCGACGGGGTCGCCCCGAAGGAGTTCTTCGACGGCGTCGTCGCGGCCGTCAAGGCGGACCGCTACGCGTACTACACGGCCTTCTACAAGGACTTCTACAACCTCGACGAGAACCTCGGCACCAGGATCAGCGAGGAAGCCGTACGCAACAGCTGGAACGTCGCGGCGAGTGGCGGCTTCTTCGCCGCGGCCGCCGCACCGTCGACCTGGTACACCGACTTCCGGGCCGACATCCCGGCCATCGACGTGCCGACCCTGATCCTGCACGGTACGGGCGACCGGATCCTGCCCGTCGAGGGGACCGCGCGGCCGTTCCACAAGGCGCTCCCGTCCGCCGACTACGTGGAGATCGAGGGCGCTCCGCACGGCCTGCTGTGGACCCACGCGGAAGAGGTCAACACCGCGCTGCTCACCTTCCTGGCGAAGTGACCCCGTCGCAGGCCCGCCCGGCGGGCCTGCGACGCGTGGACGCCGTAGGGATCCCCGCCCCAGCGATCCCTACGGCGTCCACGCGCGTGCGTTATACGGACATGAGGGCGTGCAGCGCGGCCCCGGCGAGCGTCGGCTCGAGCCGTGCCCGTCCGTCGAGGAAGCCCAGTTCCAGCAGCACGGCCAGTCCGGCCACCGTCGCTCCGGTGGCTCGGATCAGATGCATGACGGCCTCCGCGGTCCCGCCCGAGGCCAGGACGTCGTCGATGACCAGGACCCGGTCGTGCGCCGCGAGAGCGTCGTCCTTGAGTTCGATGACCCCGCTCCCGTACGCGAGGTCGTAGGGACGCGACAGAACCGGCCCCGGAAGCTTGCCGGCCTTGCGTGCGGGCACGAAGCCGACGCGTGTCCGCACGGCGACGGGCGCGCCGAGGATGAAGCCCCTCGCCTCCACGCCGACGATCTTGGTCGCCCCGAGCCGGACGCACACGTCCGCGAGTAACTCGACGAGATACCCGAAGGCGACGGGGTCGGCCAGGAGGGGAGTGATGTCCTTGAACACCACGTCCGGGTTCGGATGGCCAGGTACGTCCCGGATCCGCTCGCGCAGCAGAGCGATCGCGGCCTCTTGGTCGGTGGGGCTCGTCATCGTCATCACAGGCTCCTCAGAGGAGGGAAGAGCAGGACAGAAGATCGCCTCCGGCAACGGGCGGGCCGATGCAGGAGACGGCGGTGTCAGTGCGATGCGGGTGGGGCGGCGAAGGTCACAACTCTACGGCCCGCACGAAGATCCGGCTGCCAGGGGAAATCGGCCACTTGGCGAGGAAGCGCTCATGGTTCCGGCCGAACGCCGGTGCCGCACGTTCGTCGCTGACCTGCACCTTCACGACTTCATCCACCCCGTGACACCACCGGCGCCACGGATAGCACCAAATACGGCGCACTATGGCGCCATTCATGTGCCATGATGGCATCACGACAGCGCACCCCTCGGTCCCACAGGCCGAGGGGTGCGCGTTTCGCGGAGTGAGCCATCAAAGGGGTCGGATCATGGACACAGCGCAGAGACAGGAGCAGGCGGCGCCCGGCGCCTTCACCGCCTTCGCCCGCTTCGCGCTCTGTGGCGGTGGGGTGGGGATCGCCTCCAGCTTCGCCGTGGCGGCCCTCGCCTCCTGGGTTCCCTGGGCCCTGGCCAACGCCCTCATCACCGCGGTCTCCACGCTCCTCGCCACCGAGCTGCATGCCCGCTTCACCTTCGGCGCGGGCGGGCGCGCGACCTGGCGCCAGCATGCGCAGTCGACCGGGTCCGCGGCCGCCGCGTACGCGGTGACCTGCGTGGCGATGCTTGGTCTGCAACAGCTGGTGGCGGCGCCTGGCGCGGTGCTCGAGCAGGTGGTCTACCTGTCCGCCTCCGCACTCGCCGGTGTCGCGCGGTTCGCGGTGCTGCGCCTCGTCGTCTTCGCGCGGAACCACTCGCAGGCCGCGGCCACCGTCCACACCGCCCGTCCCGTGCACGCCACCGTGGCCCGCGTCTCGGCCCCGGCCGACCCCGCGGCGCTCTGCTCCGCCGCCTGACGGGGTCCGGCAGACCGGTGCGTCACGACGACGCACGCGGGCTTGCCGACCTCGCCGACGCCGTCACGGGTTCCAGCCGCAGCCGCCGGGTGGGCCACGGTGGCGGCTCGGCCGGGCCGAACCAGACCCGGACGTCGTCCCCGGTGCGGACGGGCAGAAGGGGATAGTCGTTCTCGGCGTGCTCGGTGCGGTGCAGCGCATGGCCCGAGCCCAGGTGCCGGGCGGCATAGGCGTCGAAGGCAGCCGCGTCGGACGGCCGGCAGATCGTCGCGACCACCTCGCGGGTGCCCGGCTCCGGGGCGAAGCACGGGCCACGCAACAGCAGGACGTCGTCGCTGTCGACCATGGTGGCGTTGGCCTCGTCGCGGAACTTCCGCCAGACCGGGCCGGTGTAGAACGCCTCCAGCGCGCGCCGACGGTGCACCATGTCGGGGAACGCGCGCAGCCAGACGAAGCAGTCCGGGTCGTCGAGGTCGCGGAATCGGCCGCCGAGAGTGATGCCGACCGCGTGCTGGCCGACGACGAACTCGCGCTCGAACAGCTCGATCAGCGTCTCCCGGGCGCCGGGATGCAGGGTGTACTGCCGGAGTTCGACGATGCTCATGCGCCGGCCCGCCCGGTGCGGGTGAAGTCCATGGTCCAGTTGAGCTCCCAGGTGCGGCCCTCGTCGGCGGAGAACTCCTGCTCCCAGCGGGCGGCGTCCGGGCCGAGGCGGTACCAGGCGAAGTGCACCCGGATCGGGCGGCCGTCGTAGGTGTCCTCGCCGTGGAAGTCACCGCGGTCGCCCGTGAAGCCGCCGGTCACGGGGGGATCCAGTCGCCCCGTCCGGCTGTCGGACCAGTGGATCGACCAGCGCTCCGTCTCGCGGTCGAACAGTCGTAGGGTCACGCCCTGGCGGCCGAGGGTGGGAAAGGTGATCTCGTCGATGTTGCCGGCACCCCCGAACAGCGGCCGGACCACCGCGTGACCGGGGAACTCCACCCAGGTGGCGGGGCCCGGGCCGAGCGGTGCGGTGAGACGGCGGTTGGCCACGTCCCAGGAGCCGTGCAGGAAGTCGAAGTCGTCCATGCGCCGCAGGCTAGGGACACTCCCCTGACATCCACTGTCAGGGGATACTGGGCGGCATGCGCGCGAGCCGGCTGGTCACCCTGCTTCTGCTGCTCCAGAACCGGGGCCGGATGACGGCCCAGCAGCTGGCCGAGGAGCTGGAGGTCTCCGTCCGTACGGTCTACCGGGACGTCGAGGCGCTCGGCGCCGCCGGTATCCCGCTGTACGGCGCCGCCGGACACGCGGGCGGCTACCGGCTGGTCGACGGCTACCGGACCCGCCTCACCGGACTGACCGCGGACGAGGCGCAGGCCGCGTTCCTCGCCGCGCTCCCCGGCACCGCCGCCGACCTCGGCCTCGGCGAGGCACTCGCCACCGCCCAGCTCAAACTGCGGGCCGCCCTTCCGGCGGAGCTGCGCGAGCACGCCGGGCGGATCCAGGAACACTTCCTGCTCGACGCCCCCGGCTGGTACGGCGACGCCGACCGTACGCCTCACCTGGCCGCGGTCGCCGCCGCGGTGTGGGCGCGGCGGGCGGTGCTCCTGCGGTACCGGCGCTGGCGCGCGCCGGAGGAGATCGAGCGCCGGGTGGAGCCGTACGGGCTCGTGCTCAAGGCCGGCCGCTGGTACGTGGTCGCCGGCGGGCCGTCCGGAATCCGCACCTACCGGGTCGACCAGATCGTCGAACTCCATTCACTGGACGAGGAGTTCCTCATCCCGGACGGGTTCGACCTGTCCGCACACTGGAAGACCTACCTGGCCGATTTCCGGGCCCGGCTGCACACCGGGGAGGCTCTGGTACGGCTCACACCGGAGGGAGCCCGCCGCCTCGGCGTGACACCCGCGGGTGACGGATGGACGGAGACCCGGGTGCCCATCGAATCGATCGACCACGCCCATGGAGAGTTCCTGCGGCTGGGCACCGACGTCGAGGTCGTCGCACCGGCGGAACTCCGCGACCGCATCGCCGAGACGGTACGGACCCTGGCGACCCGCTACGAGGGGTGACCCCGGGCGAAGGGGCCTCTTGGCTTCACGACGCCGCCCGCTCGCTGCGTACGTCGTCCGGGTGGGCGAGGCCCAGGTGGTCACGCAGGGTCGGGCCCTCGTACTCGGTGCGGAAGACGCCCCTTTCCTGGAGCAGCGGGACGACGTCGTCGGCGAAGACGTCGAGGCCGCCGGGGGTGATGTGCGGGACGAGGATGAAGCCGTCGGCGGCGTCCGCCTGGACGTAGTCGTCGATGGTCTTCGCGACGGTGGCCGGGGAGCCGACGAAGTTCTGCCGGTTGCCGGTCTCGATGACGAGATCGCGGATGGACCAGTTGTTGGCGGTGGCGAGCTCCCGCCATGCGCGGGCGATGGCCACCGGATCGCGGTACATGCGCACCTGCGCCCGGCCGCGGGCGATGTGGTGCTCGCCGGGTTCCGGGTCGATGTCGGGGAGCGGGCCGTCGGGGTCGTACGAGGACAGGTCCCGGTTCCAGACGAATTCCAGGTGCTTGATGGCCGTGGCCCCGCTGACCTGTTGGCGGCGCACCTCCTTGGCCAGTTCCTCGGCCTCGGCGTCGGTGTCGCCGAGGACGAAGGTCGCGGCGGGCAGGATCAGCAGCTGGTCGGGGCGGCGGCCGTAGGTGGCCAGCCGGCTCTTGACGTCCGTGTAGAAGGCCTGGCCCTCCTTCAGGGTGGCGTGCCGGCTGAAGATCGCGTCGGCGCTCGAAGCGGCGAACTCGCGGCCCTCGTCGGAGTCGCCCGCCTGGAAGATGACCGGGCGGCCCTGCGGGGAGCGCGGGACGTCGAACCTGCCGCGGATGTCGAAGTGGCGGCCGGTGTGGACGAAGGCCCCGGCCTTCGCATCCCGCAGGAAGGTGCCGGTGGCCTGGTCGGCGAGGATCTCGTCGCCGTGCCAGGAGTCGAAGAGCTCGCCCGCGGTGGCCAGGAACTCCTTCGCGCGCGAGTAGCGCTCGTCCTGCGGGAGGAAGCCGCCACGGCGGAAGTTCTCGCCGGTGAACGCGTCCCAGGAGGTGACCACGTTCCAGGCGGAGCGGCCGCCCGAGAGGTGGTCGAGGCTCGCGAACTGGCGGGCGACCTCGTAGGGCTCGTTGAAGGTGGAGTTGATGGTGCCGGTCAGGCCGAGATGCTCGGTGACGGCGGCGAGCGCGGCGAGGACGGTGAAGGTGTCGGGGCGGCCGACGACATCCAGGTCGTAGATCTCACCGTCCTGTTCGCGCAGCCGCAGTCCCTCGGCGAGGAACAGGAAGTCGAACTTGGCACGTTCGGCGGTGCGGGCGAAATGGACGAAGGAGCTGAACTCGATGTGGCTGCCGGCCTCGGGGTCGCTCCACACGGTGGTGTTGTTGACGCCGGGGAAGTGGGCTGCCAGGTGGATCTGCTTCAGCGGCTTGCTCATGGTCGTACGTCTCTCCTTCGTGCTCAGGCGGCGGCGTAGCGGTTGGCGGGGCGGGCCAGGCCCAGCAGTCCGCGCAGGGTGTCGGCCTCGTAGGCGCGGCGGAAGGCGCCCCGGCGCTGGAGTTCGGGGACCAGGCCACGGGAGATCGCCGCAAGGTCGTGGCCGAGGACGGCGGGACGCAGCCGGAACCCGCTCAGTCCGGCCGACCGCCACTCCTCCAGCAGGTCGGCGAGTCGGGCCGGGGTGCCGGTGAAGATGCGGGCGTCGCTGGTGTACGGGGTTCCGGCGAGGGCGTCGAGGCGTGCGCGCCGGGCCGTCGCGGCGGCCGGGTCGTCGTCGAGGAAGACCACCAGGTCACCGAAGATGTGCAGGGGCTGGTCGGCGCGGCCCGCCGCTTCCTGCTCGGCGCGGATCTCCGCGACGATCGCGCGGGCGTGATCGGCGTGGCGCGGGGTGACGTAGCCGATGTCGGCCTGGCGGGCCACCAGCCGGTACGGGACGGTCCGGTGGGCGAGGGCGCTGACGACGGGCTGGCCCTGCGGCGGGCGTGGGGTGATGGACGGGCCCTTCACGCTGAAGTGCCTGCCCTCGAAGTCGATGTAGTGCAGCTTGTCGCGGTCGATGAAACGGCCGGTCGCGGCGTCCCGGATCTCCGCGTCGTCCTCCCAGCTGTCCCAGAGCCTGCGCACGACCTCCACGTAGTCGGCGGCCTCGTCGAAGAGGTCGGCCACCACCTCCTGCGCGGCCGGGCTCTCGTAGGCGTCGATGTGGGGGATCGTGCGGCGGCCGAAGTGGGCGGCCTCGTTCGGGCGCGCGGTGATCTGTGCCCGCAGGCCCGCCCGGCCGGTGCTGACGTAGTCGAGGGTGGCGATGGCCTTGGAGATGTGGAAGGGCTCGGTGTGGGTGACCACCGTGGTCGGGACCAGGCCTATGTGCCGCGTCAGCGGGGCGATGCGGGCCGCGAGAAGGACGGCGTCCAGGCGGCCACGGACCTGGTCGGTGCGACCGTCCGGCTCGAGGAGGTGGGAGGACTGGAGGCCGAGCCCGTCCTCGAAGGTCACGAAGTCGAGCAGGCCGCGCTCGGCCTCGGCGACCAGATCGGCCCAGTAGCGGGCGGCGAACAGGTCCCGGGGGCGGGCCACCGGCTCGCGCCAGGAGGCGGGGTGCCAGCCGGTGCCGTCGAGGGCGACGGCGAGATGCAGTGGGGAAGAGGGTGTTGAGGACACGAGTGGGTGCCTTCCATGAGGTCCGTACGGGGTCCGCCGGCCCTCATGCGAAGAGCCGAGGGCGGCACGGCGGCGGGCGAGCGCGGTGGGAGGGGCCCCGGCCGAAGGCGGGGGTGGGGGGTGGGTCAGGCGCGACAGCGCGCGCCGGTCACGCGCCGCAGATCGATGTGCGGCCGGGCGGCGCCTGGCGGTGGCGCCTCACACCCCATGCCGTACGGGAGCGCTGCGTTGTGCTGCCTGTACGTCCGCCGAGCGGGTATGCACGCCGGGCGGGGCGGGACGGTGGCAGTGGCGGTCAGCTACACAGCGCGGTGGCGACACGCATCAGATCGACGGGGCGCCGCCGGGTGAACCGCGAAGAGATCCGCATGTCGGCGACGCTATCCGCGCCCCCTGTGCACGTCAACAACGGCAGTCGCCAAAGGTGCCTTCCTCATTGTGTTCCCTGTGCGTACGCGGGGTTACGCGAGCGTGGCCCCCCGCCACGGCACACCGACTTCCATGGCGAGTTCATGTCATGCATATGGCATGTCTTGCCGGTGGCTCGCGCCCCGGCAAATCCTCATCAGGCCAGGGGCGTAACCGTGCGCTCCCGGTGAACTGTGCGAGCCCGCACACCCCGTAGAGCGCGCACGCACCACAGCGCGCCACCGATCGAGGAGGAATCCCTCGCGATGGCAGTGATGCGTACCACCAAGCGGCGGATCGCCGCGGCAATCGCCACGGCGGCCGCCGCCGCGTGCATCGGAGCAGGCACCACGCTCCCCGCCCACGCCGCACCGGCCGAAGGCACGGTCCTGCACGCCGGGGCCGCCGACGCGGTCCCCGGCAGCTACATCGTCACCTTGAAGAAGACGGCCGGCCTCAAGGCCGCCTCCGCCCGCGGCAAGGAGGTCATATCCGGCTACGGCGGCGCGGTGCAGCGGACCTTCACCACCGCGCTGAACGGCTACGCCGCCAAGCTCAGCCCCACCGAGGCCAGACGGCTCGCCGCCGACCCGGCCGTGGCCTCCGTCGAGCAGGACCGGAAGGTCCACGCCGACGCGACGCAGACCAACGCCCCCTGGGGCCTGGACCGCGTCGACCAGGCCAACCTGCCGCTGAGCGGCACGTACACCTACCCGGACAGCGCCGGCAGCGGTGTGACCGTCTACGTCCTGGACACCGGGGTGCGGATCACCCACTCCCAGATCAGCGGCCGGGCGTCCTACGGCTATGACTTCGTGGACAACGACACCACCGCGCAGGACGGCTACGGCCACGGCACGCACGTCGCCACGACCGTCGCCGGCAGCACCTACGGCGTGGCCAAGAACGCGAAGATCGTGGCGGTACGCGTCCTCGGCAACGACGGGTCCGGCACCACGGCCGGCGTCATCGCGGGCGTGGACTGGATCACCGCCAACCACTCCGGCCCGTCCGTCGCCAACGTATCGCTGGGCGGCGGCGCAAGCACCTCCCTGGACACCGCCGTCAGCAACTCGATCGCCTCCGGTGTGACCTACTCCATCGCCGCCGGCAACTCGGGGGCCAACGCCGCCAACTACTCCCCCGCCCGGGTGCCGACCGCCCTCACCGTCGGCGCCACCACCAGCACGGACGCGAAGGCAAGCTACTCCAACTACGGGTCGGTGGTGGACCTGTTCGCGCCGGGATCGAACATCACGGCCGGCTGGAACACCTCCGACACCGCCACCTACACCGGCTCCGGCACCTCCTTCGCCGCCCCGCATGTGTCCGGCGCCGCGGCGATCTACCTCTCCGGCCACACCACCGCCTCTCCCTCCGAGGTCGGGAGCGCGCTGGTGAACGGCGCCACCCCGGGCGTCCTGTCCGGCATCGGCTCGGGCTCCCCCAACAAGCTGCTCAAGATCGTCCAGTGACACGCTGACCGCGACGCCGGACACCGGACCCCGGTGATCGCACACTGCCGCCCGCCGGATCCCACCGGCGGGCGGCAGTACGACCGCGGCGGGAGATCAGGGATCGGTGGGCAGCGGCGTCGGCCGGGGATTCGTCCAGGCCTCGGGGTCCTCGGCAAGGACCAGGACCTCATCGGGCAACGTGGCGGTGGCCACGTCGGCCAGCGTGACCTCGCCCAGGATCTTGCGGATATTGGCGCGTACCGCGACCCACAGCGGGAGCAGCGACTCCGCGGGACCTGTGTAGGAAAGCTGGGGTGGGCGCACGCCCCGCACCGACACCAGCGGTCCGTCGGCCACCCGGATCACATCGGCGATGGCGATTTCGTCCGCCGGGCGGGCCAGCCGGTAGCCGCCGTTCCCACCGCGCCGGCTGGTCACCAGCCCGCCCCGGCGCAGGTCGCCCAGGATGCCTTCCAGGAACTTGTGCGGAATGCCCTGCGCCGCCGCGATCGCCTCGGCTTTGAGCGAGGTGTCGTGTCCTGCCGCTGCAAGCTCCAACGCCGCACGCACCGCGTAGTCCGCTCTCGCCGAGATCTGCATGCCGAGATTATCCGCCACTGTCGCGCCCACCCCGGTACCGGCTGCGCACGCCGTCAGGAGGGGATGGTGAACGGAGGGTGCGCACCATTGAGGAAGTAGTCCCCGACCTCGCGGAGTCTGTCGGCGACGGGCTCGCGCAGGGTGTGTGTCCTGGCGTTGCGCCAGAAGCGGTCGAATCCGTGCCGCAGGAGGGCGGCACGCGCGCCGATGACGTCCAGCGCCCGTCCGGTGATCTCCTGCACGGCCCGGGAGGCGGCGGACTCGGCCACACTCGCGAGTACGGCGATCTCCGCGCACTCGTCGTCGTCGAGGTCTTCGCCCCGTGCGAAGCCACGCCCCAGGGCCTCGACCGCCTGGTCGGCGAGAGCGGACGCGGAACGTGCGGCAACGGTCAGTTCCCCGTACACGCTCAGCACGTACGGGTCCCGCGACGGACCGCCCGGCCAGGGCTGTTCCGCGGAGAGCTGCCAGGAAGAGTGCGCCACCCTGCTGTACTCGCGCACTTCGGCAAGCAGCCCCTCGGCGACGCCGAGACAGAACTGCACGGAAACCAGGCGTGCGGTCGGTGCGGCCAAGCCGGCGAAGGGGGTCAGTGCGCCCTCGTCCGCGGAGAGGGAGCCGAACACGTCGTCCTCCGTGACCGGTACGGAGTCGAACTCCACGCTGCCGCCGGCCGCCAGGCGCTGGCCGAAGGTGTTCTCGTCGTCGACGTACACGACGCCGGGGTGGGCGGGATCGACGAGGACGGCCAGGGGATCGCCGATCCCGGCCCCAGTGGCGCGGACGACCAGCCGATCGGCGATTCCGGCTCCGGTGACACAACTCTGCCGGCCGTCCAGCACATAGCCGTGCGCGGTGGAGGTCAGCCGGGGAGACGGTCCGCAGGAGACGAGACCACCTCCCCAGCACCACTGCCTCGCCGCGGACTCCTGCTCGACGCGTGTGGCGAGGGCGGGGCCGGCGAAGAACCGGGCGCTGGAGGAGAGGAAGTAGTGGCAGCCGAGGAGATAGCCGATCGCCCCGTCGGCCGCTGAGATCGTCCGGACGACCGCGTAGGCCGTACGCCAGTCCGGGCCTCCCACGTCCCCCGTGCCGTGTCCGGACAGTGCCGGCACCGTGAGCAGCCCTGCCTCGCGCAGCCGCGCAACCTCGTCGAGCGGTGGTTTCCCTGCCTGCTCACGGTCGACCGCGTCCGTGGCCAGGTCGTCCGCGATCTCCCGGGCTATGCGCAGCCAGTGGTCGTGTCCGGTCTTCTGGGCAGGTAGTGCGGTGGTCATGGGGGGTCTTCCTTGCGGAGCCGAGGAGGATGAGAACCCACCGCGGGCGGTGCCCGGCGGACATGGAGACCATGCTCACCCGCCCTGGCGACCGGCGTCAACATTTCCCTACTAAATCGATAGGAAAACTGGGGAAACTGCGGCGTCTTGGCCGATTCTCACCGGGCCCCTGTACATATGACTGACAAAAACCTGTCACACACGAACCGGAATGCGGGTTCGGCCGAAGCCCGTTCTGACTGGCATGACTATTGGAGTAGTGCTCAACGCCTCCGACGCGCAGAACCAGGTCGACGCCACCGTGCTGCTGGCCCAGGAGGCCGCGGCCGCCGGTCTGCGGTCGGCCTGGTTCGGCCAGACCTTCGGCGCCGACTCACCCCAACTCGCCGCGCTCGTCGGGCGCGCGGTACCCGGACTGCATGTGGGCACCTCCGCGATCCCCGTCTTCGGACGCCACCCCCTGCTCGTCTCCAGCCAGGCCCAGACCGCCCAGGCCGCGACACACGGCCGCTACCACCTCGGTCTGGCCCTGGGCACGAAACTGCTGACGGAGACCGGCTTCGGCCTGCCCTTCGACCGCCCCATCACCCGCCTGCGTGAATTCATCACCGTATTGCGGCAGTTGACGCAGGACGGCACGGCCGACTTCCACGGCGAGCTGCTCACCGCCACCACCCCGATCCCGGCGCGCGTACCGGGCGCCGAGAGCGGGGTCCCCTTGCTGGTCGCCGCGATGGGGCCGCAGGCGCTCCGGGTCAGCGGTGAGTTGGCGGACGGGATCCTGCCCTATCTGGCGGGGCCACGCGCCTTGGCGGAACACATCGTTCCCGCCCTGACCGCCGCGGCCGAGGCCGCCGGCCGTCCCGCGCCCCGGATCGTGGCCCTGGTGCCCGGCGTGGTCACGGACGA
Organism: Streptomyces sp. NPDC097640; assembly: GCF_040302705.1. Taxonomy (NCBI): domain Bacteria; kingdom Bacillati; phylum Actinomycetota; class Actinomycetes; order Kitasatosporales; family Streptomycetaceae; genus Streptomyces; species Streptomyces sp. NPDC097640. The sequence goes on along the minus strand of NZ_JBEOSB010000001.1, from coordinate 102,926 downwards.
CGTGGACGCGGTACGGGCGAAGGCCACCGAGAGCCTCGCGTTCTACGAACAGATCCCGTCCTACGCGCGGGTCATCGAACTCTCCGGCGGCCGACGGGCTGCCGACGTGGCCGTGATCGGCGACGAGAAGACCGTCGAAGCCGAGGTACGGCGTTACCGCGACGCCGGCGCCACCGAGGTGGTGTTCTCGAGCACCGAGATCGCGGGAGAAGCGGACCGCCGACGTACCTGGGCGCTCCTCGGCGGACTGGCCGGCTGACAGCGCCCGTCGGGCCGCCGGCCTGACGGGCGCCGGCCCGACGGACGCCGGCGAACCGCGCCTGCGCAAAGCCTTGCCGTTTCACGGGTACCGCCCTAGCCTCCCGCACCGAAAGCGCTTTCTGTACGTGCCCGGCAGGCAGCACATCACCTGCGTTCGACGACGAAAGGGCAGGCCGAGGATGAAACGATCACGAGCAGCGCGGCTCCACGCCGCACTGGCCACGACGGCCCTTGCGGCCGCCGCCGCGACCGGCGCGGTGCTGCCGATGCCAGAGGCGGCGGCCGCGACCGGCAGCGCCACCGGCTACGCCACCCAGAACGGCGGCACCACCGGCGGAGCGGGCGGGCAGACGGTGCGGGCCACCACGGGAACCGCGATCCATGAGGCACTGTGCAACCGGGCCAGCAGCAGCACACCCATCACCATCCAGGTCGAGGGCACCGTCAACCACGGCAACACCAGCAAGGTGTCGGGCGACAGCTGCAACACCGCCGACGACAAGATCGAGCTCAAGGAGATCAGCAACGTCACGATCATCGGGGTCGGCAGCGGAGCCGTTTTTGACCAGCTGGGTATCCACATCCGCAACGCCAGCAACATCATCATCCAGAACGTGACCGTCCGGAACGTCAAGAAGTCGGGCTCCCCCACCTCCAACGGTGGTGACGCCATCGGCATGGAGAGCAACGTCCACAACGTCTGGGTGGACCACACCACCCTGGAGGCGTCGGGCGGGGAGTCCGAGGGCTACGACGGCCTCTTCGACCTCAAGAACAACACCCAGTACGTCACGCTGTCCTACAGCATTCTGCGCAACTCCGGCCGCGGTGGGCTCGTCGGATCCAGCGAGAGCGACACGTCGAACGGCTACATCACCTACCACCACAACCTGTACCAGAACATCGACTCCCGCACGCCCCTGCTGCGCGGCGGCATCGCCCACATCTACAACAACCACTACGTCGGCCTCAACGAATCCGGCATCAACTCCCGCGCCGGAGCCCGCGCCAAGGTGGACAACAACTACTTCGAGGACTCCAAGGACGTCCTCGGCACCTTCTACACCGACGCGGCCGGCTACTGGCAGGTCAGCGGCAACATCTTCGACAACGTGACGTGGTCCAGCCCCGGCACCGAGAACAACCCGGCCGGCCCCGACCCGAAGTCCAACACCACCGTCACCATCCCGTACTCCTACAGTCTCGACGCGGCCAGTTGCGTGCCGAGCGTCGTCAGCACGACGGCCGGCGCCAACAAGGGCCTACGGGTCTCGGACGGCAGCTGCTCCGCGTAGCCCCCTTCACGGACGCCGTGCGCGTGGACCTGCGAGGTCCGCAGCGCGCCGATACCGACGATGACGGGGTCTCTCCGGTTGCCTCGAGGACGATCCGCGCCGCCCGGGCACGCTATTTCAGGCAGGGGCGAAAGACGTTGCCCTTGCCCCCACTCCGTCACACAGTGTGCGGGGGCGGCGACGGGCACGACGCTGCCCGGATGTTTCCTCACCATAAACCGGAGAGAATGATGAGACGCACACATGGCAGCGCTCGCGTCCTGTTTTCGGCGGCGCTGATGGCGTCGTTGGTCGGCGCCGTGGCACCCACCGCCGCTGCCGCCGAACCGAGGGCCTGCGCGTGGACACCGGCCATCCTGCCGCTGCCCGCCGGCGCGCTCACCGGCGACGTGGCCGCGGCTGACGGAAGTGGTGGCTACGCGGGCACGATTTCATACGGCGCGAATTCCGAACAAGGCGGCCGCGCCGTGCTGTGGAAAAACGGAGAATTCACCGACTACGGCAACCTGGACGATCCCGAATACCAGAACTGGGTCAACGTCGCAGGGGTGAACGACGCCGGGACGGTCGTCGGAGCCGCCTACCGGGAGGCTGACGGACTTCCCGGCGCCGTCCGCTCGCGCAACGGCAAACTGGAGCGCCTGCCCGAACTGCCCGATGCCTATGCTTCGACGGCGGAAGGCATCAACGACCACGGGGATATCGTCGGCGCCGTCGGGACGGCGGTCGGCGACGCGCTGTACTGGCATCCGGTCATCTGGCCCGCCGACAAGCCCGGAGCCGTGGTGGAACTGACCGGGTCGCCCGACACGGAGGCTATCGCCACCGGCATCGACCAGGACGGCACCGTGCTGGTCGAGGCGGACTTCGACGGCGACCGAGTGCCATATGTGTGGAAGAACGGCGAGGCGCGCCAACTGCCCCTGCCCGATGGGGCATATGACGTCATCACGCGCGGAATATCGAACGGCCGTGTCATCGGCCAGGTCTCCTACGATATCGGTGACGACTGGCGAAGCGTGGTGTGGGATCGCGACGGCCGGCCGCGCGAGGTGGAGCGGGGCGAGGATGTCCGGGGGATCAACCGCGACGGTCAGATCGTCGGTCGCACCGATGATCCGAGCTGGCACGAATTCGGCGTGTGGCAGCTGACGACGCCCGGTTCCACCTTGAGCTACGCCCCCGACCGCGGGCTTGAACTCACTGTTTCCAGTGACGACGGCACGGTCGCCGGCCAGAGCTGGAAGATTCCCGGTGGCCGGGACGAGCCGACCGTCTGGACCTGCCGCTGAGCGAATTCGTTGGCTGCGCCCATGTTGTCGAGGGTGATCTACGATCACCGTATGCCGCGCTTCGCACACGACTTCCCCTTCGATCCGTCCTACGGCCGAGCGCTCCACGAACTGCTGGAGATTGCGGCACCGGCCGCCCCCGCCGACTTCGACGGGTTCTGGCGCGACAGATACGAGGCAGCCCGCCGGGTCGAGCCGGAGTCGCGCATCGGCGCACTCGTGGAAGAGCGCGATGGTGTGCGGATCTTCGACGTGTCCTACGCGTCGACACGCGGCCGGCGCGGCGGCTGGCTGGTCCTGCCCGCCGACGTGGCATCGGTGCGCCACGGTTTCGTCATCGGCCATGGCTACGGCGGCCGGGCCCAGGTCGGCCAGGACATCCCGCTGCCCCTGCCCGCCTCGGCGGCGATCCTGCCGTGCGTGACGGGCATGCCGAGCAAGGGACTGCTTCCGGGCGTGCCGAGCGTCGCCGACGACCATGTGCTGCACGGCATCGACTCGCGTGACGGCTATGTCATCGGCGACTGTGTCGCGGACCTGTGGTGTGCGGCCTCGGCGCTCACCGAGCTGGTCCCGGCGCTCGCCGGCCGCGGACTCGGGTACCTCGGGGAGAGCTTCGGCGGCGGTCTTGGCGCCCTCGGGCTGCCGTGGGACGAGCGCTTCGCGGCAGCGCAGCTACGGGTCCCCACCTTCGGCAACCACCCACTGCGCCTGACGCTTCCCTGCGTCGGCAGTGGCGAGGCCGTGCGCCGCCACCACCGAGAACACCCCGGCGTCGTCGATGTCCTCGCCTACTACGACGCGGCCACCGCGGCGACACGGATGGACATCCCGGTGCTTGCCGCCCCCGCCCTCTTCGATCCGGTCGTGCCGCCGCCGGGCCAGTTCGCGGTGTACAACGCGCTCTCGGGGCCGCGTGAACTGCACGTCCTGCAAGCCGGCCACTTCCCCTATGACGGGGAGGACGTCGAGGCACAGGCGCTGCGTGCGGCCACGACGGCGTTCTTCACCGAGCACCTGGCATGACATCGGCACCGGTTTCCCTCGCCGTGGGCGTGGGAGACCGGTGCCGATCGCCAGTGCGGGTCAGTCAGGGCCTATGAGGCGTCGGCCCCGATGTTCGGCGGGCTGGGGATGGTGGCCCCGTAGTAGTCCACACCGCCGTTGCCGGACACGGCCGTTCCCGTTCCGAGGGCCGGGGAACCCGCCTTGAGCGTGTAGGCCTGCGGACACGGCTGCGGCCCCGTGCCCGAGGTCGGAGACCACGAGCAGGTGCCGCCTCCGCCGGGCGTGGTGAACAGCGGGTCACCCCACACCGCGCCCGACTCAAGACCCGTCGCCTTCCAGGCGGCGAAGTCGGCGTAGGTCGTGCCGCTCCAGCGCCAACCGCCGGTGTTCGTGCCGTAGTACAGGTTGTTCGACAGCGTCATGCCGGTCTGCCCGTACGGGTTGTAGTACATCTGGCCGGTCTTGCCGTACGTGCCCTTGTTGGCCATGTGGCAGATGTTGTCCTTGATCTGCGAACCACTGGCCCATGTGCCCGAGGCATAGCCGAACAGGAAGCACGCGCTCGCGCCGGCCTTCTTGTTGGCACTTTGGTCCTTGTTGGTGAAGAAGGTGTTGCCGTAGATCGACAGAGCGTTCTTCGGGGCGCTGGGCACCACGTCGAACAGGCCGCCCTGGGCGTTCGCCCAGTCGTCGTTCTCGGAGATGTTGTAGCGGTAGGTGTTCGGCCCCCACACCCTCGAACTGGCCGTCGAGGTGTAGGCCAGGTAGCCGCTGCCCGCGTTGTTGTGGGTGTAGTTGTACTCCACCACCGAGTTGGTGGTGCCGCCGTCGAGGTCGATGCCGTCCCAGTCGCAGCCGGCGGTGTACGCCGGCGACGGCTGCACGTTGTACACCTCGTTGTGGCGGATGGTCACATCATTGGAGGTGTACGTCATGATGCCGCTGGCGCCGCCGCACGAGGTGACGTTCGCCCCGATGTCATGGACCACGTTGCGCTCGATGACCGCGCCGTTCCAGCCGTTCCCGGTCAGCCCGGCGCCGACGCTCTCGGGTGACATACCCAGGTTGTAGACGGAGTTGCCGGCGACCCGGACATTGGTGATGTTCACCCCCGAGCCCCAGCCGTAGAGGCCGGGGCCGGCGGTCGAGGTCACGCTGGAACCGTGCAGCTTGTTGTCGAGGATCTGCACATCGTCCAGCGGCCCGCTGTTGCCGTTGACCGCGTAGCCCAGGACCATGATCTGTCCACCGAAAGTGCTGCTGCTGCCACTGGGCTGCGCGAACCCGGAGATGTCCGAAGCCGTCACCTTCAGGCCCTTGGTCGCCGTCGACGACTTCTGGTTCTGGAGCAGCACACCGGCCGCGGTCGTGGTGCCGTTGACCAGCGTCAGATTGTTCAGCTCGAAGCCGCTCACGGCATCGGCGGTGACCGCCGCCGAGTAGTCCCCCGTGCAGGTGGACTTCAGCGTCGCCTTTCCGGTGCCGTACGACGTCACCTTGAACGGTGTGGACGCCGACGACACCGGCACGTTCGTCGAGTTGAACACCAGGCAGCCGGAGAACCACTCCTGGCCCTGGAACGCGACGGTACTGCCCTGCGGGAAGGAGAATCCGTTGACCTTGCCGACCGACTTCCATGCCTGGTCCGGCGACGTTCCGCTGTTGCTGTCGTTGCCGAACGTCGACACGTAGTACGTGGTGGTGGCGGCGTGCGCGGTCCCGGTTGCGGCACCCGCCAGCAGCAGGCCCAGCATCCCCTGGGCCACCACTGCTGCACACATTCTTGCTCTCATGCTTACTCCCCACTGAGTGACCGTGACGACGCACGGACACGCAGATGACGACTCGTGGATGAGGCATGTCCGACGCACCACGCACGGCGCAGCCGACGTGGCGTCGGACGCTCTGTACCGATTCGCTGCATCACTCCCTTCGACCGGACGACAGACCGCCCCGCCGGCGGTCAGGTGATCAGGAGGGTGCGCCGGGCGCGGGTCTGTGAGCTGTTGCCCGTGTGGATGTGGATCTCGCCCGGCTCGACCGTGAAGACTCCGGCCGGGTCGTTGGTCCAGAAGCCGACGTCATCCGCGCCCAGGGTGAAGCGGACTTCCCGCTCCTCCCCCGCCGCCAGCCGGATCCTGCGGAAGCCACGCAGTCGGCGGACCGGCTGGGCGATGCTCGCGGCGGGGTCCTGGACGTAGAGCTGGACCACCTCGTCGCCCTCGCGGTCGCCGCTGTTGCGGACGGCGACGGACACCTCCACCGTCGCGCCTGCCCGCAGCTCCTCCGCCCCGATCCGCTCACGGCTCAGCACCGGGTCGCCCAGCGAGAAGGTGGTGTAGCTCAGGCCGTGGCCGAACGCGAACTCCGGGCCGTCGGCGAGGTCGAGGTACTTCGAGACGTACTTCACGTCGGGCGCGGCCGGGTCAGAGGGGCGGCCGGTCCGCTCGTGGTTGTAGTAGAGCGGGAGCTGACCGACCGTGCGCGGGAAGGTCACGGGCAGCTTGCCGCCCGGGACCACGGCTCCGGTCAGGACGTCCGCGACGGCGGGGCCCGCCTCGATGCCCGGGTGCCAGGCCATCACAATCGCGGAGACCTTGTCCGCCCAGCCGCCGATCGTGAGCGGGCGCCCGCCGACGAGCACCACGACGCAGGGCTTGCCGGCCGCCGCGACCGCGTCGATCAGCTCCTCCTGGGCGCCGGGCAGCCCGAGTTCGCTGCGTACGGCCGCCTCTCCACTGATCGCGGGCGGTTCGCCCACCACGAGCACGACGGCGTCGGCGGCCTCGGCAGCCGCCACGGCCTCCGGAATGCCGCCGGTGTCGAACCCGTCCGAGGACACCCCGACGGCGTGGCGGATGTCGGTGTCCGGCAGTGCCGCGCGCAGGCCGGCAAGGACCGGGACCGCCGCGGGCGCGCCGGGCAGGGTCCAGGTGCCCAGCAGGTCACCGGAGTCGGCGAAGGGGCCGACCACCGCGAGCGAGCGCAGGGCCGGCGCGTCGAGGGGCAGGACGTTGTTGTCGTTCTTCAGCAGCACCATGCAGCGCCCGGCGACCTCGCGCGCCGCGGCCCGCGCCTCGGGGGTCGGCGCGGTCAGCGCGGCGGACTCCTCGACGTACGGGCTCTCGAACAGGCCCAGTCGCAGTTTCAGGCGCAGCACCCGGGCGACGGCGTCATCCAGCCGCTCCTGGCTCAGCGCCCCGGAGGCGAGCAGGTCCCGGCCGTGGTCGACGAAGGTGGTGGAGACCATCTCCATGTCCACTCCGGCGGTCAGGGAGCGCCGTGCCGCCTCGGCCTCGTTCGCCGCGTTGCCGTGCGGGATCAGTTCCTGGACGCCCGTCCAGTCGCTGACCACGACGCCGTCGAAGCCCCACTCCTCCTTGAGGATGTCCGTCAGGGTGTGCGGGTTGGCGTGGGCCGGGACGCCGCTGATGGTGTTGAAGGCCGCCATGACCGTGGCGGCGCCGGCGTCGACGGCGGCCCGGAACGGCGGCAGGTAGAGGTTGCGCAGCCGCTGCTCGGACACGTCGACGGTGTTGTAGTCGCGGCCACCCTCCGCGCCGCCGTAGGCCACGAAGTGCTTGGCGCAGGCGGCGAGCCGGTCCGGCGCGCTCAGGTCGGCGCCCTGGTAGCCGCGCACCTTGGCCACCGCGTAGCCGGCGGTCAGATACGGGTCCTCGCCGATACTCTCCGCGATCCGGCCCCAGCGCGGCTCCCGGGTGACGTCCATCATCGGGGAGAACGTCCAGTGGGTGCCGTTGGAGCGGGCCTCGCGCGCGGAGACCTCGGCGTCCTTCTCCGTCACCGCCGGGTCGAAGGCGGCGGCCTGGGCGAGCGGGATCGGGAACGTGGTGTGGTAGCCGTGGATCACGTCCAGGCCGAAGACCAGCGGAATGCCCAGGCGGGACTCCTCCACGGCGATGCGCTGGAGGGCGTTGCTCGTCTCGGCACCGACGATGTTGAGCACCGAGCCGAGCAGTCCCTTGCGCGCGGCGGCCTCGGCCTGCTCCGTGTCGGCGCCGCCAGGACCGGTGCCCCAGGCCCAGGCCAGCTGCTGGAGCTGGCCCAGCTTCTCGTCGACGGTCATCTGCCCCAGGAGGTCCTCGATACGGGACTGGTGGTCATGGCCGCTCATGGCGGATTCCTCTCAGGTGTGAATAGAGCCCGCGCCCCCGGCTGTCAGGGGACCGAGGACGCGGGAGACAAAGGTGTCGTCGGAATCAGTAGTGGTGCGCTCGGCTGCGGATCTCCTCCGGCCAGGCCAGTTGAATCCCGAGCGTCTGGCCGAGCAGGTGCTGGTAGTCGGCGAGCTGGGCCTGGTCCGAGCGGACCTTGCGGGGCGGCAGGGCGCGGTCGAGGCAGAACCCGGCGAGGGCCCCCACGGCCTCGCCGATGGCCCACTCCACGGGGTGCAGCCGGTAGCAGCCGTTGGTGATGTGTGTGGTGCCGATGTTCTTGTTGGCCGGCAGGAGATTGTCGACGCGTACGGGGATCAGGGCGCCCAGGGGGATCTGGAAGGGGTAGGACTCGATGTCGATGTAGGTGCGGCCCGCGGTGCTGGGATGCAGGTCGATGCGGTAGCTGCCGAGGCCCACGCTGTCGTGGAACACCTCGCCTCCGGCGCCCGGCGGACGTGCCTCGACGCCCACGTGCTGTTCGAGGACGGTGAACTCGGCCCGGATACGCCGGGATTCGCGGATGTACGGCGTCTTGGCCAGGCCGTCACGGGTGCCGGTGACGTCGGGCCGCAGACGCAGCCCCGGCCAGCCGGTGCCGCCGTCGGGGCGAGGAGCCTCGGTCTGCAACCAGTGCAGGAAGGACAGCGACAGGTCGCGGCTGGCCGCGAGCGCCACCTGCCGCTGCTCGGCGTCGACGCCCAGTAACGGCGCCTCCCAGTAGTCGATCTGGGGCCAGTTGACGACGGTGAGGTCGGAGGCGGAGGCCCCGGCGGCCAGTTGCTCGCGGGCCAGGATGCGTCGGAACTCCCACAGGCCGAAGTGCTCGCCGGCCTCCCGGCCGCCTCCCATCAGCGGCCAGGTGCGCTGCTGGAGGGTGATCGGGACGATGTCGGTGAAGGAGAGTTGCGGGCCGGGCCAGAACGGGGCGACGGTGGTGCGCCAGTGGTCGTAGGAGGCGGGCCGGTCGATCACATGGTCCTCGCCGGGCCGGTGCTCCAGGGCGAAACACCAGGACACGGCCTGCTGGTCGAGGGGGTCGGCGGTGTCGGGCGCGTGCGGCTCCCCGGTCTCGTCGCGGCCCTCCGCGCCGAAGACATGCTCCACGCCGGCCAGTTCCAGCAGGTCGCCGAGTTCGGTGGCGTCGGCGACGTAGGAGGCGTGGACGGTGATCTCGTGTCCGTCGTGCCGGTCGGTCAGCGTGACCGCCTCGACGCGGTCGCCGTCGGTGTGTGCGGCGACGGGCTCGTACCCGGTGAGGACGGTTATCGCGCCGGAGGACCGCCACGGGGCGAGCATCTCCTCGATGACGGCCACGGCCACCCGCGGTTCGTGGCACATCCGGCTCACGATGCCGAGTCCCGGGTCGAGGAGCGGGTCCTGCGCGGCCTCCGGTCTGAGGGGGTAGTTCCGGCGATAGTAGTCGCGTACGCGACGCCGGAGTTCGGCGTAGCCGGGTGGCGCGGCCGGGCCCTCGATCCAGGGATGCTCGTCAGGCGGCACGGCCTGTGCGGTGAGCTGTCCGCCGAGCCAGTCGGTGGCCTCGGTGAGCACCACCGTCCGGCCGAGCCGGGCGGCGGTGAGCGCCGCGGCCACGCCGCCGAGTCCGCCGCCGACGACGAGGAACTCGGTTCGTATTTCTCTCATGGGCTCGGGGCTCCTTCTGCCGGTCGAAGTGGCCAGTTCGGGGGCGTACCCGAAGGGCCTGCCTCGCCGGTGGGTGTGGGTGGGTTCGGGTATCCGTGGAGAGACGGTGTGCGGGCGGCTCGGGCCCGCCGTCCGTCGGGTTTCAGGGCAGGCCGGGACCTACGGACGGCGCCGCTGGTCTCTCGGCTCGTCCGGCGACCCCGGGCGTTCGGCCCTACTCGCTCACCGCCGCGATGGTGGTGCCCCGGATCAGCGGACACGGCACCAGCAGGCTTCCGGTCCGCTGCTCGGGGTCGTCGAGCGTGGCCTGGAGGCGGTCCACCGCGAGGCGCCCGATCTCGATGCGGGGAATCACCAGGGAGTCCCACTGCCCGGACGGGTCCGCGGGCGCCGCCTCCAGCACGGCGACGGACACGTCATCGGGGATCTTCCGCCCGCGGGCGCCCAGTTGCTCGCGCAGAGACTCAGCGAGCCCCACATTCTCCACCACAATCGCAGTGACCGCGCCGCGCGCCACCTCGTCGAGCCAGGATTCCTCGATCTCCGGTGTGCCGTGGAAACCTGGGGAGGTGTCCGTCAGGCCGAGCCGCTCCAGTGCCTCCGCGTAGCCGGCGCGGCGGTCGTCGTACGGCTCCATCTCGATCCACTGGCGTACGTAGCCGAACCGCCGGTGGCCGTGTTCCGCGAGCCGTTGCACGATCTGCCCGCTCGCCGACCGGTAGTCGGGGATGATCTGCGGGATCTCTACACCGGGCACCTCGCGGCGGCCGATGTGGAGGAAGGGATAGCCCTCGTACCAGAGCCGGGCCAACTCGCCGCGGTCGGTGGAGACACCGAGCAGAATGCTGCCGTCGGCCAGGTTGAGCCGATTGGTGCCGTTCCGGTAGATCTTCCGCTCGCCGTCGTTGCCGGACCCGGTGGAGGTGAACAGCACGAGGTCGAAGCCTGTCTCCTCGGCCCGCTCCTCGATCCCGAGCAGGAACTCGAAGTAGAAGTCCTCGTGTACGCGCGGGAAGACGCGCTCGAAGGTGTGCACGCCCAGCAGGTTGTTCCGCTTCTTGCGCATGGCCCGGGCGGCGGGGTTGGCCACGTATCCGAGCTCGCGCACCGCTTCGAAGACTCGCTGCCGGGTTTCCTCCGGGATCCGCGCCGTTGCCGCGTTCCCGCTGATCACCCGGGACACCGCCGACTGGGACACACCTGCCAGCCGAGCCACGTCCGCCTGGTTGGGCGCCTTGTCGCGCCGTCGTGCTGTCACGATGCTCCTCGCAGCGTCTCCCGCCGGGCGGTGGTGGCCGCGGCGTGTGTCGTCCCGGCCAGTTCCCGGGCCCGGCCCTTGACGTGCAGCCAGCACGTCGCCCAGTGCCCGTCGCCCAACTCGGTGCGCGGCGGGGCGTCGGTGACGCACTCTTCCATCGCGAACGGGCAGCGGGGGTGGAAACGGCAGCCTGTCGGCGGGTCGATCAGGCTGGGCGGCTCACCCAGCTCGTCGGCTCCCGCGAAGAGCGCGTCGCGGTCGCCCACTCCGCGCTCGGGGTCCGGGGAGGACTCTATGAGGAGTTTGGTGTACGGGTGCTGCGGTGACGCGATCACGTCGTCTTTGGGGCCGGATTCCACCATCTGCCCGGCGTACATCACGGCGATCTCATCGCACAGATAGCGGGCACTGGCAATGTCGTGTGTGATGTACAGCAGTGCGAGTCCGTCCTCGGTCCGCAGCCGCTGGAGCAGATTGAGCATCTCCAGCCGGATCGACACGTCCAGCATGGAGATCGGCTCGTCGCCGAGCAGGACCTTGGGCTCCACGGCGAGCGCGCGGGCGATCACGACGCGCTGGCGCTGCCCGCCGGAGAGCTCGTGCGGGAACTTCGCCGCGAAGTCCTCGGCCGGGGTGAGGCTGACCCGCTCCAGCAGTTCCGTGATCCGCTGCCGGCGCCCGGTGGCGGTCAGGTGGGGCTGGTGCAGGCGCAGCGCCCGGTCGAGGTTGTAGCGGACGCGGTGCAGCGGGTTCAGCGACCCGAAGGGGTCCTGGAAGATCAGCTGCACCTCGGAGTGGTAGGCGCGCCGTGCCCGTCGGCTACCGTTAACGGGCTCGCCGCGCAGGGCGATCTCGCCCTGCGTCGGTTCGTAGAAGCGGGCCAGTATCCGGGCCAGGGTGGTCTTGCCGCTGCCGCTCTCCCCCACCAGTGCCAGTATCTGACCGGGCTTGAGGCGGACGGTGGCGTCCTCGACGGCACGGACGACCGAGGTGCGGCCGAGCGGGCCGCGGACGGTGAAGTGCTTGGAGACCTGCCGTGCTTCCAGGACGTACTCCGGCTCCTCCGCCGCTGATGCCTTCTCGCGCAGGACCTTGCTCATCGGATCCCGCCTTTCGTCTCGCCGCTGTCGGTCACGGTCTCGTTGAGCAGGCACGCCGCCTGATGATCTGCTTGTGGCCCTACGGGAAGCAGGTCCGGCAGCCGCTCGTCGCAGCCCTCCGTCCGCTGAGCGCAGCGCGGGTGGAACGGGCAACCGGCCGGTGGGCGGCGCAGGTCGGGCGGGGTGCCGGGGATGCCACGCAGGGTACGCAGCGGGGCACGCAACGGTGGGAAGGAGTCCCGCAGGCCCTGGGTGTAGGGGTGTTTCGGGGCGCTGTAGAGGGCGCTCGCCTCGCCCACCTCGACGATGCGGCCGGCGTACATGATGGCGATCCGGTCCGCCAGTTCGAGCAGCAGCGACAGATCGTGGGTGACGAAGATGACCGCGAAGCCCAACTCGCGGCGCAGACGGAGCACTTGCGCGAGGATCTGCCGCTGCATCACGACGTCGACGGCCGTCGTCGGCTCGTCCATCACCACCAGTTCGGGCCTGCAGGCCAGGGCCAGGGCGATAGCGGCGCGCTGGCGCATGCCGCCGGACAGCTGGTGCGGATAGTCCCGGACCCGGTCGGCGGAGATCCCGACCAGGGCGAGCAGCTCCGCGGCCCGCGCCCAGGCATCCCGTTTACTCATCGAGCGGTCGCGGGCCCGCAGGACGTCGGCGAACTGGGCGCCGATCCGCATCACCGGATTCAGTGCGTCCATCGCCGACTGGAGCACGATGGACAGCGCCGTCCACCGGTAGCGGCGCAACTGCTTGGCGTCGAGCGCGACAAGGTTGACGGGCGGGGCGCCGTCCCGGCCGTGGAAGAGGATCTCCCCGCCGGTGGTGACGGCGGGCGGGCGCTGGAGCCGGGTCAGAGCGGTGATCAGGGTGGACTTCCCGGAGCCCGACTCCCCCGCGACCCCCAGGATTTCGCCCCGGCGCAGGGTGAAGGAGACGTCGGAGCAGGCGCGCACGGGGATGCTGCCGGTGGCGTATTCGACGGTCAGGCCACGTACCTCGAGGACAGCTTGTCCGGCGGGGGCCACAGACGGGGTGCGCTGCTCGGCCTGTACGGTCATCGGGATCCACCTCCGGGCGGAATGGTCATCGAGCGCGGTGGCACGGAGCACATGGCCATCACGCCCCACTACCCGCTCGCGCGAGCCGCTTGGCACGCCGCACCGACACGGGGCGGGCGACCCGCAGCTTGGGGTTGGCGATTTCGTCGACGCCGAAGTTGACCAGGGCGCAGGCCGTCCCGATCAGGGCGATGCACAGGCCGGGCGGGACGAACCACCACCACAGGCCGCGCAGGACGGCACTCTGCTGCTGCGCCGACTGGATCATCGTTCCCCAGCTGATCGTCGAGGAGTCGGAGATGCCGAGGAACGCGAGCCCCGCCTCGGCCATCACCGCGCCGATCATCGCGTGCAGGAACATCGACGCGATGAGGCCGGTCAGATGGGGCAGCACTTCGGCGAAGACCAGTCTGCGGCCTCGCTCGCCGAGCATGCGCATGGCCCGTACGAAGTCGCGGTTGGCGATGGAGAGGGCCTGGGCGCGCAGCGTACGTGCCCCGCCGGACCAGCCGAAGAAGCCGATGATCAGGGCGATGGTGGTGAGGCCGGTGCCCTCCAGGTAGCCGGCGACGATGAGGATGAGCGGCAGCACGGGCAGGACGAGGAAGAGGTTCGTCAGGAAGTTCAGGGCGGCGTCCACCTTGCCGCCGTAGTACCCGGACGGCACGCCGACCAGGATCGCCATCGCCGTGCCGACCACCGCGCCGAGCAGCCCGACATACATCGAACCGCGGGCGCCGGAGATGACCTGGGCGAGCATGTCCTGGCCGAACTGGTTGGTGCCCAGCAGGTGGTCGCCGCTGGGCGGCTGGGCGATGACACTGGTGTCGTTCTCGCCCGGGTCGACGCCCAGCAGGCTCTCCACCAGCCAGGGCCCGAACACGGCGAGCAGGCAGAAGAAGGCCAGGACCCCGAGGCCGATGCGAACCTTCCAGCTGGTGAGGAATGCGGTGCTCACGGCCCGTCACCCTCCCTCTCTGATACGCGGGTCGAGCAGGGCGTACACCGAGTCGGCCAGCAGGTTGGCCAGCAGAACGGTCAGCATGATGAGGAAGAAGACCCCTTGCATGACCGGATAGTCGCGCTGCTGGAGCGAGGTGAAGAGCAGATAGCCGACACCCGGGTAGTTGAAGACGACTTCGGTGAGCAGTGCGCCGCCGACGACGTGACCGAGGGCGAGGGCGAAGCCGGTGAAGTTCGGCAGGACCGCGTTGCGGGCCGCGTAGCGGAGCATCACCCTGCGGTTGGACAGGCCCTTGGCCTGGGCGAGAAGAACGTAGTCCTCACGCACGGTGGTGACCGTCATGTTGCGCATGCCGAGCAGCCAGCCGCCGAAGGCCGAGAAGACGATGGTGGTGGCGGGCAGCACCCCGTAGTGCAACACGCTCAGCAGGAACGACGGGGAGAACCTGATCGGGATGTCGGCGTCGTACCCGCCGGACAGCGGGAACCAGCCCAGCCGGAAGCCGAACAGCCACAGCGCGATGAGCGCCATCCAGAAGTACGGGATGGCCGAGATGAAGGTGGTGAGCGGGCTGACCACGGCGTCGAAACGGCTGCCCGCCTTCCAGCCCGCCACCGCGCCGATCCCGGTGCCGAGCACGAACGCGATCACCGTGGTCGCGCCGACGAGGAGCAGGGTCCAGGGCAGCCCCTGCCACAGCAAGTCGCTCACGGGCACGGGGAAGTTGCTGACGGAGATTCCGAGATCGAAGTGCGCCAGTTGGCCCAGGTAGTCGAGGTACTGGCGGCCCAGGTTGGCGTCCGGGTTGCCGAAGACCTTGTGGATCGATTCCGCCGCGCTCGCCGACAGTTGCTGGCCGCTGACACGCTGGAGCTTCTCGACGACCGCGGACGACGGGTCGCCGGGCATCAGCCGGGGCAGGAAGAAGTTCAACGTGATCGCCGACCAGGCAGCCGCCAGATAGAAGCCCAGGCGGCGGACCAGGAACCCCCAGCGCCGGGGGGTCCTGGCCCGGCGCGCGGCGGGCGCGGCGACGGTCACGGTGGTCGCCGCGGTCACGTGGTGGCCTGCTTCAGCTTCATGAGGGTGAGCGTGGCGTCG
Organism: Streptomyces sp. NPDC097640; assembly: GCF_040302705.1. Classification (NCBI taxonomy): domain Bacteria; kingdom Bacillati; phylum Actinomycetota; class Actinomycetes; order Kitasatosporales; family Streptomycetaceae; genus Streptomyces; species Streptomyces sp. NPDC097640. The sequence goes on along the minus strand of NZ_JBEOSB010000001.1, from coordinate 87,761 downwards.
GGGCCGGCTCCGGGGAACGGCACATAGGAGTAGTTGTCGGGGGTGGGCCAGCCGGTCCAGTGCTCGCTGTTGATCAGGACGAACCAGTAGCTGTCGTAGATGGGGCTGAACGGCACCTGCTCGGCGACGATCTTCTGCATCTCCTCCCCCGCACTCTTCGTCTCGGCCGGGTCGTTCGACCCCTGCAGCGTACGGATCGCAGCATCGGTGGCCTCGTCCTTCCACCGACCGTAGTTGGTCACCGCCGTCTCTCCTACTGGCCGGTAGGCCACGCTGCTCAGAGCGCTGTAGAGTCCTGCGACACCCGCTCCGCCCGTGGTGCTGATGGTGAGGTCGAACTCGGCGCGCTGCTGCTGGTCGAGAAGGTTGGCGCTGGGGGCGCCCACCGGCTTCACCTTGATCCCCAGGTGCTTCTGCCAACTGCGGATCATGATGTTGGCGTAGGCGTCCCAGCCGTAGTCCTGGTTGAAGGAGAGCTTCGGGGTGTAGGACTTGCCGTCCTTCACCAGTTTGCCGTCCTTGACCTTGAAGCCGCTGAGCGCGAGTTCCTTCTGGGCCGCCGCGGCATCGACCTTCTGCACCTTGCCCCGGTACTCCGGGACAATCTCGTCCCCGTAGACCTCATCCACAAGTCCCGTGGGACCGGCCTCGGTTCCGGGCCGCTGCAGTGTGGCGACGATGTCCTTGCGCGGAATCGTCATCGCGAGCGCACGCCGCAGGTGGACATCGTCGAAGGGGGCCTGAGCGGTGTTGAAGAAGAGGGAGTAGGCGCCTCCGGTCGCGTACTTCTGGTACATGTGGCGCTTGGGGTCCTTGGCTACGTACTCCTGTTCGCCGCCGTTCCAGCCACTGAGCGCCCAGTTCACCTCGCCGCGCAGCAGTTGGGCTCGCAGGGAGTCGCCGTTGGTCGGGATGACCTTGATCTCCTTCAGAGCAAACTTTCCGCCCCAATAGTCATCCCTGGCACGGAGGGTGACCTGCTGAGCCGCGAACCGCTCCAGGGTGAAGGCGCCGGTGCCCACCGGGTCGGGATTGGTCCAGGTCCTGAGGTTCTTCCCCTCCCATATGTGCTTGGGCACGACCGGCAGCAGCACGTTTCCGAGCTGATTCAGTTCACTGAATGCGGCTTTCGCCCAGTGGATCGTGACGGTGGTGGCGTCCTTCTTGGCGACGCGGTCATAGGTGGTGCCACCGGTGTTGAAGGCGGCGTCCTTCAACGGGATGCTGAGCGAGAACACCACGTCGTCGGCGGTCATCGGCTTGCCGTCCGAGAACGTCACATCGTCGCGCAGCTTCACCGTAAGCGTCGTGCCGGCCTCGTCGAACTCCAGGCTCTTGGCCAGCCACGGCTTGACCTTCGCGCCGTCGCTGTAGTCGATCCGCGCCAGCGGCTCGTAGATCATCTCTATGCTGGGGGCCTTCTGCACGGCGGGGCCGAATACGTTGAAGTTGCGGACGAACGTCGTCCCGCCGTCGGTCTTGCCGAACACGAGCGCCTGCGTGCCCTTCCCGCCCGCCCCGGCTCCACCGGCGCCCGTCCCGGCCGTACAGGCACTCGCTCCCAGCGGTACGGCCACGGCCGACGCGGCGGCCCGCACGATGAAGGCTCTTCTGGTGGGCATGGCTGACTCCTGGCTCCTCGTGAGGGCGGTGCAGGACGCAAAAGGGAATGCTCATACGTATGAGCAATGGCAGGAAGTGCTCCTGGGGCTGTGCTTCTACGTATGACCAGGGAACGTACGGACGTTACGGGGGTGCGTCAAGAGTGTGACGTGAAGAGGTTTTCAGGCCATGCATCCGCGATCACGGCTCAACCGGGGTCTGACGCTCGCTACTTGCGATGCTCCGTAGGTCAACCGTTGAGGAAGGCCGTTTCGGTGTGGCCGCCACCGGCACGCGCGCCCCGCATTGACACCCCCGTGCGGCCAGCCTAAGTTGAACGCGCTTCCGGTGCGCAGCGTCAACTGCCGCCTCCCAGCCCCCGCATTGCACATCACGACGGGACGTCGTGCGTGCCTGCCTCCTCCCCCTGACGTCCGATCGTCCGATCGTCCGATCCCGCACGTTCTCGTGGACAAGCCGCCCGCCGGCGCCGACGGCTGCCCCATCGACCCCACACCTCGTAGCTCGGAACTCAGGAGCTTCCCCATGCCGCGATCCGACCACCCGCACCTCGCGTGGAGCCGAATCCCGCGCCCCGCCTACGGCGCCGACTACAACCCGGAGCAGTGGGACAGAGCCACCTGGGAAGACGATGTCCGTCTGATGCGTGAGGCCAACGTCAACCTGGTGACCCTCGGTGTTTTCTCCTGGTCCTGGATCGAACCCGCGCCGGACGCCTTCGAGTTCTCCGGCCTGGACGAGGTCATCGCGCTCCTGCACGAGTCGGGCATCGCCGTCGATCTGGCCACTCCAACCGCGGCACCGCCGCTGTGGTTCTCCCACGCTCACCCCGAATCGCTGCCTGTCACGGCCGACGGGCGAACGCTCGCGCCCGGCTCCCGCCAGGCGTACTGCCCATCGTCACCGGCCTATCGGGAGCGCGCCGCGCTGGTCACCCGCCGCCTCGCCGAACGCTATGGCGATCACCCGGCCGTGGTGATGTGGCACATCAACAACGAGTACGCAAACGGCAACCCTCACTGCTGGTGCGCGACCTCGGCCGACGCGTTCCGCGACTGGCTGCGCGCCACGTACGGAGACGACCTGGATGCCCTCAATGACCGCTGGGGCACGACCGTTTGGGGCGTGCGTTACAGCGACTGGGAGCAGGTCATTCCCCCGCGCACCAGCACCAGCAGCCTCTCGCCGGGGCTGTGGTTGGACTTCTATCGCTTCAGCGACGCCGAACATCTGGCCTGCTTCCGCGCCGAGCGCGACATCGTGCGCACCCACTCCCCCGGCCGCCCCGTCACCACCAACTTCATGGCCAGCGCGCTCCGCTGGAGCGACTACTGGCGCTGGGCGCGCGAGGTCGACATCGTCTCGAACGACCACTATCTCCCGTCCGAGGACCCCCATCGCGCCGCCGACCTCGCCTTCGCCGCCGACCTCACCCGCGGTCTCGCGGACGGACAGCCCTGGATGCTCATGGAACACTCCACCTCCGCGGTGCAATGGCAACCCCGCAACGTCGCCAAAACCCCCGGGGAGATGGCCCGCAACACTCTGACCCACCTTGCCCGCGGAGCGGACGGCGCCATGTTCTTCCAGTGGCGCCAGTCCACCTACGGCCCGGAGAAGTGGCATTCGGCCATGGTTCCCCACGGCGGTGAGGACACCAGAATCTGGCAGGAGACCAAAGCCCTCGGCGACACCGTGGCCGCCCTCGCCGAGATCGCCGGCAGCACCTGTCCGCCGGCCGACATCGCCCTGCTGCTGGACTACGAGGCCATGTGGGCCCTGCAACTGCCCCACCGGCCCAGCGGCGACATGACATCCTCCGGCATTCTTCGCGACTGGCACCGCGCTCTGTGGGATCTCGGTCTGTCCTGCGATCTCGTGCCGGCCCCCGGAGCACAGCGCCTCCTGCTGGTGCCCTCGCTCTACACCTTGTCCACCGACACGGCCCGGGCGCTGGAGGACTATGCGGCACGCGGCGGCCACCTGGTCATCGGCCCGTTCAGCGGATTGGTCGACCCACACGACCGGGTCCACCCCGGCCCGTATCCCGGCGCGCTGCGTGACCTGCTCGGACTGCGGGTGGACGAGTACCTTCCGCTCGCTGCCGGTGAATCGGTCGGCTTGGACGACGGCTCGACCGGCCACCTGTGGGCCGAGCGTGTGCTGCCCGACCCGGGAACCGAGGTGGAGAGCCGATTCGTCGACGGGCCCGCGCAAGGAGGCCCGGCCGTCCTCCGTCGCGGCAACATCCGGTACCTGGCCACTCGCCCGGACATCTCCTCCCTGCTACGGCTCCTTCCCCAGTGGGCAGCGGCCGCCGACTGCGCGACCCCGGTCCAGGGGGCCGGCCATGGAGTGGAAGTCATGCGCCGATCCACCCCCGACGGCAGGACCTGGCTCTTCGCCGTGAACCACACCAGTCACCCCGCGCAGGTGGCCGCGGCAGGGGTCGACGTCATATCGGGCGCCCTTTCACCGGGCGTGATCACCATTCCGGCGGGCGAAGTCGCCGTATTGGCAGAGGGGCCTCAGTGACCTCGCCGGCCGAGTCGCCGCATCTCAACCATCCCAACGAAACAGTGAGGTGACCCATGAAGGTCCGTTTGCTCGCAGCTGTGGGCGCGCTTGTCCTGGGAGCGGTTCCAGGCACGGCCGCTGCGGTGACTGATTCCGCTTCCGCCAGAGCGGTGGCAGGGGACCCCACGGCCGCACAGCCAGTCCTGCTCAACCAGAGCGGCTTCAACCTCGGCGAGTCCAAGCGGTTCACTGCACCGCGGGCCGAAGACGGTGCCACGTTCACCATCACCGACACATCCGGGCGGGTCAGATTCCGGGGCAAGGTCAAGGGCAGCATAGGAGATTTCACCAAGTTCAATCCGCGCGACACAGGGGACTTTGTCGTCACCGTCACAGGGGCGGCCGGCACGGGCGCGTCGGTTCCCTTCGGGATCGGTGCGTACTGGATCGACCGGGTGTCCTATCGGCGCGCCATCGAGTTCATGGCGGGCAGCCGGTGCTACTTCGGTGACTACACGCGCAAGACGGCCGATCCGGCCAGCGACGAGTACGGCGCGCGCGATTGCATGAAGGGAGTGACCTGGCGTGATTCGGCTCACTATTCGAGGGAGATCCCGACACTGGTCGACATGTATCTGGCCAACCCGAGCGCATTCGACCAGATCCATGTAGACGCCGATTACAAGGGGCTTCCGGTGACACTGCCGGAAGGCACTCCGGACATTGTGCGTCTCATCTACTGGGGCGTTGAGCTGCTTTTGCAGGAGAAGGTCAACGATCCGCAGCTCAAGGAGCAGTTGGCCGCGTTCGTCTACGCCTATCCGCAGCTGGAAAAGTATATTCCGGCCTCGGTTTACCAGCGCGCTCGCGATCATCTCTTCGACTCGTGGGGTGACCCTGCTCGCGATCGGTACTACTGGCAGGCTTTCACCCCCCACACCGGGGACCTGTTCCAGGTGTACACACAGGTGGGAACCGGTAAGGGAGAGCTGGCACCGGGGCACTCGGTGTGGCCGAACCTGATGATGTACGAGGTGGCGAAGCGCGAAGGCCGCGATGATGCCGGCCGTTACCTGCATGCCGCTCGGAGCCAGGCCGACTGGCTGATCAACAATCTGGACGTCAAGGATCCGCGCGTCAGCAAGGGACAGCGGCAGAGCGAGTACGTGCTGATCACCGGCCTGGTGCAGTTCGCCGAGACGTATCCGGACAAGGCTCCCCATGGCATCGAGGAGTTCGTCAGGGACTGGGCTCGCATTGCCGTCGACCGCTCGGACAATCTTTGGGACTTCCGCCGGTACTCCGACGACCGCTGGACCATTCCAGCCTTCAACGGGGGCGGCGCCGACGACCCCAACGAGGTCGGAAACGTAGCCGGCTTCTCCGCGCCGGCACTCGCCGCGGCTCGGCTGCTGGGGAACGATCCACTGGCCGGCCGACTCCGCGAGATCGCCACGGCACAGGTGGACAACATCTTCGGCCGCAACCCCACCGGGCGGCACGCTTCGTACGACGCGCCCAGCAAGACGGTGGGATTCGAGGGTGTGGAGCACGGATGGTTCTCCGAATATTACGGCGGCGCGGGACTGTTGGAGAATGTTCCCGGTGTGCTCGACGGGAGTCCCAAGAACGGGCACTATCCCTTCAATCCCGAGCAAGGCAATATCGGCCACACTGAGGGCTGGGTCGCCTTCAACACCGCGTGGAACGAATCACTGGCCTGGCGGGCAGCCGACCAGACAGAACTCAAGGTCAGCACCCGGGGCCGGGCCCCCGCACGTGTCGTACCGGGAGATACGGAGGTGCGAATCGACCTGGCGGCACCCCTGAACCTGGACGCCGACACCCTCGGTCAGGGCACGGTCGATGTGCGCGTGGGCGACCGCGCCACCAAGCGTCTGACCGTCACACAAACAGAGAAGAACTCGAAGACGTTCAGCGCCACCGTCAACCTGGCGACACTGGGTGCAAAGCCGCGCGATGCCATTACCGTGACGTACGGCCATGGGCCATTCGCGGTGTCGTACTCCTTCACGGTGGCCGGGGCGGGCCCTCAATGAATGCGTGAGGTGCCCTAAAGTCGCCGCATGAGACTGTGGACAGGGGTGGCGGTGGCTGGGGCAGCGGCCCTGGCCTGGGGCGAGTGGCTGAACTGGCGCTGGTCGCGCGCTCTCGTGGGGAACAGTGGAGGCGCTGTCGAGGCCGTGGTCGTATTGGGTTACCGGAACCCCCAGGCGACAGCGAACCTCATCAACCGCTGGCGAGTCCGTGCTGCGATCCGCTCCGTCGACGCTGACCGTGCGCACGGCACTCGCGTGATCTTCAGCGGCGGTGCGACCAGCGGTGGGGCCACGGAGGCCCAGTTGATGGCCGACTACGCGAAGTCGGTGCTCGCGTTCGACGGCACAGTGATCCTCGAAGACCAAAGCAGGACGACATGGGAGAACATCACGAACGTGCTCCCACTGCTCGAGGACGTCGACCGCATCAAGATCGCCTCCCAGCCGGCTCACGCCCTCAAGGCCCGCGCGTACTTGCGGCGGCAGCGCCCTGATCTTGCCGAGAGGCTGGTGCGCGCGGATGACTACCACCTGGGTGAGTGGATGGTCGTCAAACCGCTGCTTGCTCTGTACGGGCTTCGGACACTCCGCGGTCTCCAGGCCGACGAACGGAAGGTCTCACTGTAAGGGTTCGCTGTCGTCCGTTGCGCAGCTTGAGAATGTATGTCGCGGTCAGCGCGACGGCACGGTCTTCGTCATGTGACAGATCCGCGAGGGCACGTGCCGTCGTGTTCCCCGGGATGTCCGCGAGCGCCTGTGCCAGCCGTCGACGTGCGGACGATCCGGTGGTGCCGTGGGCGAGACGGTCGACGAGTCCGGTGGCGATCCGATCCGCCACCGCGGGATCAGTCGCCAGCGTGCTCAGTGCGTCGGCCGCGTCGGCGTCGTTCCTCTCCTCGACGATCATGTCGATGAGCGTCGGGACCGCGTCGGCCACTCGACGTGTTCCGAGCGCCAGGGCCGCGTACCCGCGGACCACGATGTCGGGGTTCGTGAGGGCGCCCCGCAGCAGCGCGGTCGCCTCACCGTCCGGAATCTCGGCGATGGACCGGACGGCACGTTTCCGCACCTCGGCCACGGGTGAACCGAGGCCCTTCGCCAGCAGTGCCGCCCCGTCCTCGCCCGATTGCGCCAGAGCCCAGCGAAGGGCTCCGGCGACGTTCGGGTCCGACTCGCTCAGCACGGCCTCGACCAGTGCTTCCACCGGCACGGGAACCTCCTCGACCGCGGACAGGGCCGCGCGCTGCCGCGCCCCCGCGCTCGATGACCCCAGCGCCTGGAGGAGCGCGACGATCTGGAGGACGCCCTCCCAGCCGGCGGGTTCCGCGGCACCGATCCGACGGAGCCGCGTGAGCAGCTCCGTCTCCGCCGCGATGCGGTCTCGCGTCTGGCGGATGAGGTCGTCGACGAGCTCCGCGGGCGCGAAGCCGGGGTCATCGAGCGCGCGCTTGACGTCGCCCAGCGACAGCCCCAATGACCGCAGGCTCTCGATGTGGAAGATTCGCCGGATGTTGTCGCTGGAGTACTCCCGATAGCCGGATTCGGTACGACCCGTTGGCCGCACCAGGCCGAGCGATTCGTAATGCCTGAGCATGCGGGCGCTGACCCCGGACCGCCGCGCGACATCACCGATCAACACTGCCTACCGCCCCTCCTGGCCGGGCCCACCGAGCGCAACGGTGCGCTTCGCCTCCTCGATCGCGAACTCGAATCCGGCGTCCGGGTCGCGCCACAGCCGTTCCGTGGCGTTCGCGTGCGCGCGCACGCGAGGGTCGGGATCCGTCGTCGCGGCGCCGAGTGTCGGCAGCATCACCTCGCCGAGCGCGATCAGCGCCCGGCTGAGGCTCAGCTGCGTCTCCCGTTCGCCGCGCCCGAGCTGTGTCGCCAGCACTACGGCCAACTCGTGCTCCTCACCTTCGGGCACGAGCACGACCGCTGCCCGCCAGGCGCTCCGGGCCACCTCGTCGTCGGCGTCGGACAGCAGCGCCGGTGTGATCGCCTGCCACGCCTGCCGATCCCCGATCTTGGACAGCGTGTGCAACGCCTGGCTCCGCGCCTGCACACGCTCCGAGCGGACTTCGTCGAGAAGCAGCGGGACCGTCATCGATGCCGCGTGGCGGGTGAGTGCCCACGTCAGCGTCTCACGCACGGAGAACTCGGGCTCGATCGCGCATCGCTCGACGAGCGCGCCGATGCACCCCGGGTCCGGGGTCGTGCCGACCGCCAGCGCCGCCTGTAGCCGGACCGACGGGCTGTTGTTCTCCAGCGCCTGGAGAGCCTGCGAGGTCATGAGGACCACCTCCTTGACACAGTGGATGCCTTGTCACTGTGTCAAGGTCAAGCGGAGCCAGGGCTGGGTCGGCGTCAGCGGCGACGCGTGGCCGTCATGACTCGCCCTTGGACAGCAGGCGCCACTCGTGGTCGTCAGTGGTGGAGCACGTATAGATGCCCAGACGTGCTTCGTTGCCGCCGAAGTCGGGCTTCTCGCCCCAGACCTCCAGGCACCGCTGATCGCTGGCGTAGTTGTGGATCCAGAACGTCCGGTTGCCGCCCCGGTTCTCGACCCACCACAGCTGGTTGTCCTGGAGCGTGAGATTGCAGTGGGTCTGGTAGAGCCCGGTCCTGTCCGGCTGGCTGCCGCGGTCGGGCAGGTCCAGGCACAGGCCGCTCTTCTTGTTCTTGATCACGACGAGATTGCGGCCGTCGGGTCCCTTGCCCTTCTGTGCCAGGACGAAGTCCCAGACCTGGTTGTCCGCGTCCCAGTCGTCAAGGCAGTCGTGCTGGAGGACGACGCCGTCGAGCTGGCCCGTGCCCTCGCCGGGCAGGTCCGCGCACCGGCCGGTCGAGACGTTCTTGAGCAGGAAGTTCGTGCGCTGGTCCGGGGCGATCACGTAGGGCTTGCCGGCCGACACCACCTTCTTCGTCCGAGGCTTCGGCTGCTCGCTGCTCGGCTCGGGCTCGGGCCGGGACTTCGGCTGCTCGCTGCTCGGCTCGGTCCGGGGCTTGGCCGTCGGCGAAGGGGACTTGCTCTCCTTGGTGGGGGACGGGGCGGGCGACTGGGCGGTGTACGTGCCGGGGCCCTTCTCCTCGAGCTTCGGAACCGTCATGCCCGAGGTGCGTTCGGGCGTCGCCTCGGTCTTGTCATCGTTGTCATCGGCCCCGAAGGCCAGGAACGGCAGGGTTATCAGCAGCGCGCCCGCGATGGCGGCGGCGGCAAGCAGCGCCTTGGTGGGGCGGCCCGAGGGGGGCTCGTCCTCCTCGCCGACCCCGGTGTCGGCGCCCGGGGGGTAATCGCCCACGGCCGACGCCATGGCGTCGGCGGATCCGCGGCCGTCCGCGTGGCCGTCGGCCTCGGCAGGCGGTACGTCCGGAGCCGCGGGAGTGTCCGGCGCCCCGGCCTCGGACGCCGCCGTGGCCCCGGCGGAGGCCGCCGTGACCCCGGCGGACGCCGTGGTGGCCCCGGCCGCGCCCGGCTTCACTGACTCAGCGGTCTCAGCGGTCTCAGCGGTCTCGCCGGCCGACGCGGACTCGCTCGACGAGACCTTCGGCTGCTCGGCGGTGTCCGCTTCGGCCGCGACACCGGCCGCGACACCGGCGGCGCCGCCCTCCGTACTCTCCGACTTCTCCGCACTCTCCGCACCCAGCGGTGTCAGCGCGGAGGGATCCGGCGTACCGACGGTGCCCGGCAGGGTGACGGCGCGGCGCACCACGGGCCCCTTGGGGTTCGTGGGTTCCTGACTCGACATCATGTCTCCTTTATCGATTCGTGTTATCCATGCGCGGCGGCCGACCGGTCACCGGCCGTGACGGCGCAGCGCCTCGTCCAGGCGGTCGAGCGCGGCGCGGTCGTGGTCATCGAGCCGCGCGTCCTGCGGTACCGCACCGGTGGCGGACGGGGAGGACGCGGTGGCGGGTACTTCTCGCAGCAGCACCAGCGGGGCGCCGTCGGTGTCGCGGACATCGAGCACCCGGAGCAGCGTCCCGGGGGCGAAGACGACCTCGTCCCCGCCGGAAGCGGAGCCGGGGCGGCCGGTCAGCTGGCGCGTACGACGCCCGGTGACCGACCAGATGGCGTACTGCGCGCCGGCAGGGCGTGGCGCCCCGGCCCCCAGCGGCAGCGCACACACCGGCCCCGGGTCGCGCAGCAGGGTTCCGGGGACCAGCCCACCGTCCGCCTCGGGGGTAAGGCGGCACGCCGGGCCCCGGTACGACGGCAGGCGCCGCAGAGCGGAGGCCACACAGGCGGCGTACGGCAGCAGCCGCTCGTCGCCCGTACGCATGCCGCGGGCGAGCGCGGCATGGCTCAGCCGCGCCGCCGGGGTGTCCGGAGCATCCGGGGCATCGGGGTCGTACGAGGTCTCCAGGTACACGTGGAGCGCGATCAGGTCGATGCGCGCCGCCTCCTGTTCCGCCCCGCGCAGCGCGGGCATCCGGGTGAGGGCGCGGGTGACCGCGGCGCTGTGCCGCTCCCACACCGCGTCCGCGAGCGCCCGGAAGGCGGTCCGCTCGGCCTCCGTACTGACATGCCCCGGCAGGAACGGAACCGGCGGCAACGGCCGGAGGGGCACGGACGGCGTACGAGCGGCCCGGGGCTCGGGCGCCGCGCCCGACGGGGGCCCCTGCGTGGACTGCGACACCGTGGTGGACAGTGGGGCCGCCGGGGGTACGGCGGGTGCCGGTGGCTCGGCAAGCGCCGGTGGCTCCGAGGACTCCGGGCTCGCCGACGGAGTCCGCGTGGCCGGGGTCACGGGGGTGTTCCGCGCCGCCTGGGGGGCCTGGCCCTGAGATGGGCGCGACAGCGGGGAACCCGGCTGGGTGGGCCGGCGGGTCAGGGGGGATGCCGACGGGGCGCTGTCCCCGTCTCCGGCACCGTCGGGCGGGCTCTGCGACCGGAGCAGGTCCAGCATCGCGTCCAGTCCCATCGGGGGCAGCGACTGGCTCCGCTGGTCCGGCTCCATCGGGGGTGGGGGCGTGTTGCTCCCCGTCCGCAAGGGGCGTCCCACTCCCGGGGGTTCGGGCCGCTCGGGGTCCCGTACGCGGCCGGAGCCCGGCGGCTTGCTCAGGCCGGAGCCCCCCGTTCGCGGCCCGGCGGGCTCCGGGGATCCTGCCCCTGCCCCGGATGTGGCGGACGCGGCAGGCTCGCCGGGCGCGGCGGAGGTGTCGCGCGCGGCCGGGGCCGGGGCCGCGCTGACCATCGACGGTCGCGTCGATGGGAGCGCGGGGCTCGGATCCTCGGTGGCTTCCAGCTGCGTTGCCTCCGGGAGCGTGGCTTCGGGGAGCGTGGCTTCGGGGAGCGTTCCCAGGGACATCGGATCGCGCTCGTGGTCCGGCTCGGGCTCCGCCTCCGCGGCCGGGGCGGACGCGACCGGCGCAGGGCCGGGCTCCGTCGGCGCCTGGGCGGACTCGGCCGGGGCCGGGCGCCGCACCTCGGGCCTGGCGGGCGCGAGGCCGGCACCGAAGCGGAGCGTCCGCAGGCCGTGTTCCGCGGCTATCCGGCGCAGTTCGCGGCCACCGTCCGCGCACGTACCGAGTACGAAGAGCCTGGCCCGGCCGCACACGTCGGCGCCGAGTCCGCCGAGCAGTTTGGCCAGCACGGGGTACAGCGTCGCGTCGATCGGCCGCCCGGGATGGCCCAGTTCGATCGCCGGTCCTTCGGGGTCCACCGCGCGGCCGGTGGCCGGTGGCGGCTCGCTCTCGGTGTCGGTGATCCACAGGCCCGCCCGAGTGACCGTGACCCGCCACTGCTCGGAGAGGCGTATGGCACCGTGTTCCGCGCTGCCGCGGCCCGGAACCGGCGGGCTCCAGCGCGACAGGCGGGGGCTCGGGGCGGTCTCACCCTCGCGCGCCGGGGCGCACACCACGGTGTCCACGAACGGCTGCCAGCGAGGCGCGCCGTCGGCGCCGACGAGCACGGACCGCACCGTGCCGGGCTCGGTCGGCATGCCGTAGGACATCAGCGGCATCCCGGTGCGGACGACGAGTTCGACGCCGAGCGAGTCGGCAACCGACTGGCTGGTGCGCAGGATGTCCCGGGGGCCGCCGGGGGCGAGCCGGACGCGGGGCCTGACGGCCTCGGGGAGGGCGGTGAGGAGTTCGGTGAGGTCGCCCGCCGGGACGTCCTCGTCCTGTGGCGCGCCCAGCAGCACGGTGGGGCCGCGCGGGTCGGCCGGTACGGCGTAGCAGAGGTCTTCGGGGCGGAGCGGGTTCGCGTCCCGGGACCGGATCAGCACGCCCGCAGGGATCTGCTCGACGGCGTATCCGCCGGAGGTGCCGACCGGCAGGTACTCGACCGCGGGCTGCCACGCGGGGGCCGGCTGGCGCGAGCCGATCCGCACCGGTTCCGCCCCCGGCGCGAAGCGCCACCATCCGCCCCGCTCGCCACCGCCGCGCCGGCCGCCCCGGCCCGAGCGACGCTCCGGTACGAACAGACTGCCGCCGGGCACCACGACGGCGACACCATCGGGGGCGATCACCTCGATCTCCCAGGCGTCGGCGATCCGGCGGGCCACGGCGGGCTCGTCCGGCCGGTCGTCGCCCGCTGCCGCCAGGACGAGCCGGACCACTCCGACGCCGTCCGAGCGCAGCGAGTCGAGCACCCTGCCGAGCCGCGGCCACAGCTCACCGGCCGACGACGCGTCGGCCCCGGCGACCACCGTCACGGTGTGCTCCGGGTCGGCGGAGAGGGCCCGGGCCAGGTCGGCGACGTCGGAGGCGGACAGCGTGTCGTCCACGGGGGAGCGGAGCAGCATGACACCGCCGTGCTCCTCGACGAGCAGCGCCCCGCCCCGCCCGCGGCTCCCGGGACGCTCCAGCGTGGTGACGGGCGCGGACGGCGCGGGGTCGGCGGCGGGCCCGGTACGGGCTCGGGCGTCCCGCCTGCTGAACCAGCGGGCTCTGGAGCCCCCGGAACGGCTCACGCCTGTCCTCCTCGTTCTTCCCGGGCACCGGCCGACGTGGCTTCGGCCTGATCCGCTTCGGCCTGATCCGCTTCGGCCCGTTCGCCCCCGTCCGTCTCCTGCGCCGGGGCGCTCTCCACGGCCGCCAGCGCCGCCACCAGCTTGTCCGTGACCAGCACCATGCTCACCGCGGCGGAGCTGTTGACGCACACGTTGTGGCCCTCGGGGATCCGGTCGAGGACGTCGGCGATCCGCACCCGCTCGAACCCCAGCGGGCCGGTTTTGTGGAGGTGGCGCGCCGAGGTGTAGATCGGGACCACTGCCGTGCCGTCGGCTGCCGACGCGCTCACCGGCCGGCCGTCCGCCGTGACCAGCATCGCCAGTTCGGCCTTGGCCAGGGCGGCGGTGACGTCGTCCGCCGGGCCGTAGCCGGTGGTGGCGAGCTGGACGGCGCGGTCCACGTCGTCGGTGGGCTCGGGCCAGCCCCGCGCCCCCGGCGATGGCACGTAGTCCTCGTTGGCCTGCCACTCGACGATCTCGCCGTTGTCATCGGAGCGCCACTGGCCGACCACCGCGAACTCGGGCGGCGGGGCCTCCCCGCGCCAGGTGGGGTCGGTCAGATAGAGCCAGTGGTTCGGCGCCGCCTTGGCAGCCTGGACGAACTCCTCGGGCGGCGCGGGGTCCACCGCGGGAGCGGTGGCAGGGGTGGTGGCCTCGCCGTTGGACTCACTCATCGTGTCCTCGCTTACTGTCGTGCTGTTCTGACGCCCGCGTGGGCGTCCCTTCACCGGTCTGAGCTGTCATCGCCCTGATCGCTCCCCGCTGCCTCCTCGGCCTCGTCGTCCAACTCGGCGAAAAGCGCCAGGGCGTGCTCGTCGGGGAAGAGCCCGTCGCGCGCGACATGGGCCCGCAACTCCTCCTCGGTCAGCGGATAGACGTTCCGGTACCGGTACCAGCCGTCCACGTAGTCCGGGACCCCCGGGTGGGCGACCTCGTCCAGGAGGAGCTGGGCGCCGGCCATCACCTCGTGGAAGCTGTGGTGGCGGTGGTCCGCGGACGCCATGACGCTGACGATCCCGGCCCTGAGCAGGCCGAGGTCCACGGGGAGGTTCGTGAGGCTCGACATCCGGGCGATGCACGTCAGGATGAAGTAGGCGGTGCCCGAGGTGCCGGTCAGCACCAGACCGCCACTCTCCTGGGAGCGTGCCTGGAATTCGGCGGACATCGGCAGATCGGTGGACAGCCCGGCAGGCCTCCACAGCAGTTTCCCGTCGTCCCTGACCCCGAGCAGCCGTTCGTCCTGGCTCAGCGGGGGCTGGACGTCCTCCGGCCGCAACCGCGTTCGCAACATCGCCTCCAGGTCCTCCACCTCTTCCGCTATCTCCTCCTCGTCAAGGCCCGCCGCGCGCAGTTCCCCTTCCGTCTGCTTGTAGCGCGTGTACGCCTCGGTGTTCCGCCGATCGTCGCGCTCCGCTTTGGTCACCGGATGCCTGCGCACGGTGCCTCCCGTGAAGGCGGGGAGGAGACCGTTTTTCGCCCCGCGGAAGAGGAAGTCCAACCGTTCGCGCAGATTGCCCGATTCCACGACTCTTCTGAGGCTCTCGAAGGACATCCCGACCGCCCCGACTTCCGTCGGAAGATCGCTACCGAACTTCCGGTAGTCCGCGCCGTTGTGCAGGGCAAGGACCCAGTACGCCTGCACCACCCTCGCGAACTCCGCGTTGATCCGCTCGTCGGCCGCCAGGTATGTGGCCAGCCGCTGCTCGTAGTCGAGGGCTTCCTCGGCATAGCGGATACGCGCCATGTCCCAGGGCGACGCGGGGGACGCCTCGGCCGGCACGGGCTCCTCGGACTCCTCGGGCGCGGAAGGCATCCCGGCGTTCAGGAACGACTCGAAGTCCGGGAACGACGCCGGGTCCGGGAACAACACGAGCGGCGCCACAGGGGCGGTCGTCGCCTCCGGCTTCTCACCCGCCGGTGTGGCGGAGGAGGCGGCAGCGAGCCCTGACGGAGCTGCCGAGCCCAGAGCCGTCGGTCTGGTCGTCGTGGCCGTGGCCGTAGTGGGCGGAGCCGTCGTGGAAGCAGCAGGCCCCAGGAGCCTGGAGCCCGGGAGCGGGTACGGCTGCGGGATGGGGCGCGGGGCGTTGGAGACGGGCGGCTGCGGGGCCTCCACCTCCGCCTTCTGCCAGACGGCGTCGGAGGCGGCGAGCACGGTGAGCACCGACCGGTTCTGATCATCCGTGCCGGACAGGTCCGTCGGGGTGTCGGTCCAACCCACTTCACGGCCCACCCGCTGCGCCAGCCGCCTGGCCACCTCGCCGATGCCGGGAGCCGGCCAGGCGTGCGACAAGACGATCAGGGTGTCCTCTTCCTTGTCGGTCAGGGTGAGGTCGTTCGCCAACAGCTCCAGGAACTCACGGACCGGCATCTGGAGCATGCTATCGCCGATGATCAGCTGGATGCTGTCGGGATCCAGCTCGTCCAGTTCGATCCGCACCAGGTAAGGGGCCGGCTCGGTCGCCTGCTGGTTCGGGCCCACGTGCCGCCACGGCGCGTCCTTCAGACCGCCGGGCGCAAGGATCTGCGCCAGGCTCACCACCCCTGACCGCGGCTGCCCCGTGAAGTCACGACCGCTCCCCCGGGCCCCGTCCTGGACCGTGTGCAAGCCGGTGCCCGTGAACGCCCCGTACTCCTCCTCCAGGTCGTATGCGGCCGCCACGTCCGGGTCGGACGCGTCCCGCCCCATCGCGAACGCCTGGGTGAGCCTGACCCGCAGGCGCTCGCGATGGTGCGGCTCGGCGTCGAAGTCCGGGTCCAGGTGGAGCACCCGCACGGCCAGCTTGTTCACTTCATCCACGTCCATGCCGGGTGCGCTCAGCAGATCCATGGTCTTCACCCACGCCCAGAACATCCGCGACCGCTCCACCTCGCCCAACTGCCGCTCCGGGCCGGATAGCTTCAGGGCGTCGACGGCCTCGGACTGCGCACCACCCCCGTTCAGCCACCCCGCGGCCAGCCATACCACCGGCAGCTCCACGAAGTCCCGGAACGGCACCCCCGCCTTCCCCGCCGTCGCCGCCGCGGCCAGCACCCGGCGAACGACGTCCTGATCCACCATGACCCCGGGCCCGGCATGTGCCGCGATCACCCGCCGCAGCAGATCCAGCGTCAGCGGACCCGCCTGCTTGAAGTCGTCGTCCGCCAGCCACATCGACTCCACCGCCGCCACCCCCCGAAGCAGCTCCCCGAAGTCGGCACGGTCCTGCGCATGGACCCCGAACATCGACTTCAGCGCCCGCAACCCATGCAGCGTCCGCTCCAGCACCTCCGCCGGCACCGCGCCAGGCCCCGAGTGCAACTCGGCCACCCGCGCCAGCCGCTCCAACTCCGCACCCTCCGGCTCCGGCCGCAGCAGATCCCACCCCCGGGCCCGCCCCTGGGGGTCGGCGAACAGGGCCCGCATGTACGTGCCGTTCTCCTTCCCGAACCCCTGCGGGCCGTGGGAGACACGCGCCCAGCGCCGCGCCCCGTTCACGATGTGCTGCCCCACGGACACCACCCGCAACGGATCGGCCACGAACACCTCGGGAGCGAAGTAGCCCCTCGCGGCGGGACCCGGCCTGTTGCTGTCCTTGGGGGACCCGATCCAGCAGCAGGAGATGTCCAGCCAGCGGTCCTTGGGCAGCCGGGACACCAGCCACGTCACCCACGCCACCGCCTCACCCCCGCCGACGAAGCGTTCGACCACGCCGCTCCCGCTCGACACCGTCAGCACCATGTAGCCCGGAATGCCATGCAGGGTGATGCGGTACGCGTCGGCCTCCGGGAACGGACTGCCCTCGGGACCCGGACGCGGCAGCTCCAACTCCGGCCCCAGATCGCCCAAGACGAAGTGGTAGTCGAAGTACGTCGTCATCTGGTCGCTGTGGCGGCCCGGCTTCTCGAAGTCCTCCGCGTACTCGGCGGGGTCGAACGAGGCGTCGCCGATCCGCTCTCCGCTCGCCTCGCTGACCGTCGGCAACATCACCACGTCGGGGTACCAGTCGGGCTCGCTGCCATCGAGAACCGGCCCCTGGCCCGGCCGGAGCGGGAACCAGTCGCCCGTGGGAACCCCCGGCCGCCCGGCAACCGTGTCGATACCGCCCCGCTGGGAGACCTTCACCTCACCGCTGTGCGGCCACACCACCAGACCCGTACGGTCCGCAAGCCTCTGCAACAGCGCACTGTGACGGCCCAGGAAGGGAACGGCCACCACGATCGGGGTGCCCGGCGCCAGCCCCGCCCGCGCCACGTCCGCCGCCACCAGCTCCACGAACTCCTCGACGTCCACGTCCCGCGTCGAACCGTCCGGCAGCCGCACCACCACCTTCTTCTTGTCCTCGCGCCAGTCGGCCCCGACGACGTACGGCCACTTCCCCTTCGGCCACGGTGTCTCCCGCCTGGGGCGGCCGATGGGGGCCATGGAACCGTCAGGCCGCGGCGTCAGGACCTCGCTGAAGTCCGTGTCCAGCTCCAAGGCGTCCGACCCCAGCCAGTTCAGACCCGGAACCCCGCGCCCCCACAGCGTGAAGTGGCCACTCCGGACCGACCCGGTCGCCCCCAGCCTCTCCAGATGGAACGCCCCCAGCTCCGCCAGACTCCCCACACGGCCATCCGCCTCCGCATCCCGCACCAGCCCGAACAGCTCCGCACGCACCGTCTGGTCCACCGGCGCGCCCTTCGGCAGCCGCAGCACATGACGGGCCAGCACGTCCACGTCGAACGGACCGCTCCGGAACCGCCGGTCCCGCCCGTGCACAGCCTCCAACAGCCGCTCTGCCGCCGCTTCGTCCGGGGACTGCGACGCGGCGGCTGTCTCCGGGGCGAGCGGGGCTGGGGACTCGGCCGTCTGCGGGGCGACCGGCGCGACGAACACCCGCGAAACGGAGTCCCCCGGCGCGGATGTGGACGGCCCCGACGGCGCCCGCTCCGGGCGGGCTCCGCCGGCGGGCGGTGCACTCTTGGTGGGCACACCGCGGGACGTCGTCGTCCCACCCGCGCCCGCCAGGGCCGCGGGCGCGGTCGCGCCGCCCACGTCGGACTTGGGGAGCGGGCGCGGGACAGGGTACGGGGCGTCCTCGGCGAACTGCGGCGCAGGAGGAGCCTCCTCCCGCCAGCCTCCGTCAGGGGCGGATCCGGCGGGCGCGGTGAGCACCGGAAGTCCCTCGTCGCCCATCTCGGACAGGCTCGTCGGCACATCGGTCCACCACACGTGACGGCCCAGCCGCCGCGCCAGCCGCCGCGCCAGGGCGCCCATGCCGGGCCCCGGTTCGGAGAACGAAAGGACGACCCGAGTAGCCAGGGCACGGGACATCAGGTCGCGGTCGTTCGCCATCACCTCCAGGAACTCAAAGACCGACATCTCCTCTGTCCGGTCCCCGAAGGTCACCTCAAGACGGTCCGGGTCCTGCCCGTCCGGCTTGACGCTCACCAGATAGGGGACCGAGGCGTCCTCCCGCCACGGCGCGTCC
Source organism: Streptomyces sp. NPDC097640 (assembly GCF_040302705.1). Lineage (NCBI taxonomy): Bacteria > Bacillati > Actinomycetota > Actinomycetes > Kitasatosporales > Streptomycetaceae > Streptomyces > Streptomyces sp. NPDC097640. The sequence goes on along the minus strand of NZ_JBEOSB010000001.1, from coordinate 69,155 downwards.
ACCAGACCAGCGGACGTGTGGATCTCCGCCAGATTCACGTCCTCCGGCCGCTCACCCGTGAAGTCGCGGCCGCCCCCCGGGTCCCCGTCCATGTCCGTGTCCACGGCGGTGACTTCGAAGACCTCGTGCTCCTCCAGGTCGTACGCGGCCGCCACGTCCGGGTCGGACGCGTCCCGCCCCGCCGCGAACGCCCGGGTGAGCAGCAGCCGCAGGTCGTCACGTTCCGACGGGTCGACGTCGAAGTCCGGGTCCAGATGGAGCACCCGCACGGCGAGTTCGTCCACGTCCGCACCGGGCTCGTCCAGCACCTCCCCGGCCTTGACGCGCGCCCAGAACATCCGCGACCGCTCCGCCTCACGCACCTCGCCGGGACCGGAGAGCCGCAAGGCGTCGACGGCCGCGGCCTTCGCGTCGGGAGAGCGCACCCACGTGGCAGCCTCCTGGAGCGCGGGCAGCGTCACGAACTCGCTCAACCGGGCCCCGCGCAGCCCGGCATCGCGCCGTGTGGCCCGCTCTTCCGCCGCCTTGGCCAGCACCCGGCGGGCGGTCTCCTGGTCCACTCCGGCCCAGGGCTCCGCATGCGCCGCCACCACCCCCGTCAACAGATCCAGCGTCAGCGGACCCGCCTGCTCGAACTCCGGATCAGCCCGCCACATCTCGTCCACCGCCGCCACCCCACGCAGCAGCTCCCCGAAATCCGCACGGTCCTCCACATGGACCCCGAACATCGACTTCAGCGCCCGCACCAGCCGCAGCGTCCGCGCCCGCACCTCCGCCGGCGCCTCGCCACCGCCCGAGTGCAGCCCGGCCACCCGCGCCAGCACATCCAGCTCCGCACCCTGCGGCTCCGGCCGGAACAGAACCCACGCCCGGTACCGCCCCTGGGGGTCGGCCGTCAGGGCCCGTACGTACTTGCCGCCGACCGTGTCCATCCCCTGCGGGCCGTCGGAGGCGCGCACCCAGCGTCGCGTCCCGTTCGCGATGTGCTGCCCCAAAGCGACCTCGTCCAGCGGATCGGGCACGAACACGCCGGGCAGGGCCTCACTCGCCGTGTTGGGGTTCGGCACGGCACGGTTCTTGGGAGACCCGACCCAGCAGCAGGGGAGGTCGATCCAGTGGTCCTTGGGCAGTCGGGACGTCATCCAGATCGCCCACCGGACTGCCTCGTCCTCGCCGACGAGGCGAGTGCCGAGCTCGCCAGTGGCCCTGTCCCGCACCACCAGCGAGAGGTAACCCGGTATGCCGTGCGAGGTCAGACGGTACGCCTTGTCCTCGGGGAACGGATGGGCCTCAGGACCCGGGCGCGGCAGCGCGCGCTCCGAGGTGACCGCGTGCAGGGCACGGTTGTAGTGGACGAACGTCGTCGCCTCGTCGAGGTGGCGGTCGCTCGCCTCGAAGTCCTCCGCGTACTGGGCGGGCTCGAACGAGGCGTGGCCGATCAGCTCGCCCGTCGACGCGCTGACGACGGGCTGGATCACCACATCGCGGTACCAGTCGGGCGCGTCATCGTCGAGCACCGGCGTCTGCCCCGGCCGGTACGAGACCCAGGCACCCATGCGAGCGCCAGGCCGTATCACCGTGTCGATCGTGCTCGGCCTGTCGCGGTGCGGGCTGATCGTCACCTCGCCGCTGTGCGCCCGCACCACCAGACCGGTACGGTCCGCGAGCCTCTGCGGCAGGTCTCCGTACTGGCCGTCGGGGAAGGAACCGGCCAGCACGATCAGGGTGTCCGGCGGCAGACCCTCCCGCTCCACGTCCGCCGCCACCAGCTCCACGAACTCCTCGGCACCCACCTCCCGCGTCGAACCGTCCGGCAGCCGCACCACCAGCGCGTCGCGAAGCCCGGAGGTCGCCACGACGTACGGCACCGTCCCCTTCGGCCACGGCGGCTCCTGCGCGTCATCGAAGCCGAGCGAACCATCCGGCTGCGGCACAAGGACCTGACTCCAGGTGGTGTCCAGATCGACAGCCGCCGGTCCGACCCAGTTCAGACCCGGAACGGGGCGACCGTGAACCGTGAAGTGGTCACGCCGGCCCGGACCGATCACCCCCAACTCGGCGAGGTGAAACACCCCCAGCTCTGCCAGGCTCCGTGCCCGGCCGGCGTCCTCGGCGTCCCGCACCAGTTCGAGCAACCGCGCCCGCGCGGCCTGGTCCACCGGCACGCCCTCCGGCAGACCCAGAACATGACGGGCCAGCGCGTCCACGTCGAGCGGACCGTTCCGGAACCGCCGGTCGCGCCCCCGCAGCACGTCCAGCTTCTCCAGCGCCGCCGCGTCCTCGGACAGGGTCACCCCCACCGTCGCCCGCCGCACCAGGTCCTCTTGTGGCACACCGGCGAGTTCGGCCGCCTCCTCGGACGGCCACCCGGAAGCCTGCACGGAGAACGCGAAGTCCCGTACGTCCAGTCGATGTTCGCCCTCGGGCAGCCCCTGCTGAAGAGTGCGCAGCGCGTCGTCCAGGAAGCCGGTGAACGCCCGGTGCGCGGCCCGCGCACGCGCCTCGTCCTCACTGCCGGTGCCGTACCCGGTGATGTCGATCCGCGGCAGCGCGACGCCCGCCCGCCAGTTCCGCATACCGGCCAGCGCCACCTCGAACGCCAGCCCCCTGAGAGTCTCCCGCTGCTCCCCGAGCAGATGCTCCGTTCCCTGGGCCCAGAACACCACCGGGGTCAGCACCGGCAGCGCCCGAAGCGGCCCGTCCACCCGCGACGCGACCGACGGTGGGTCAACCGGTGCGGTGAACACCCGCCGCGGGGCGGACTCCTCCAGACTGGGCATCTCCTGCCCCGACGACGCCCGCGCCACCGGCCGCGCCTCGCCCGCGTCCCTCAGCGGCTCCCACGCCGCCACCTCGTCCGGCAGAGTCGGCATAGCCGTCGTGGCCGGAGTCGTCGCGGGAGCGGCAGGCGCGGGGGGCCTGGGGTTCGGGAGCGGGTACGGCCGCGGGGCCGGGAGCGGGGCGTCCTGGACGACTGGCGGGCTCTCCACCTCCGCCCGGTGCCAGACGGCGCCGGAGGCGCCGAGCACGGTGAGCACCGGCGCGCCCTGATCGTCCGTGCCGGACAGGTCCGTCGGGGTCTCGGTCCACCACACAGGACGGCCCAACCGCGTCAGCCGCCTGGCCACCGCGCCGATACCGGGAGCGGGCCGGGCGTGCGAAAGGACGACGGTGCTGCCCGGCCCCTTGTTCATCAGGGTGGGGTCGTTCGCCATCAGCTCCACGAACTCACCGACCGGCATCCGGAACACGCGGCTGCCGATGAACAGCGTGATGATGTCCGGGTCCCGCTCGTCCAGTTCGATCCGCACCAGGTCGGGGACCGGAACGGTCGCCTGCTGGTTGCGGCCCTGGGGTGGACGCTGGTGCCGCCACGGCGTGTCCTCCAGACCGTCGGGCGTACGGATCCGCGCCAGGTTCACCTTCTTGCTCGGCTTCGGCTCCCCCGTGAAGTCACGACCGCTCCCCTCGACTCCGTCCAAGGCCGTGTCCATGGCGGTGTCATCGAACGCCCCGTACTCCTCGACGTCGTACGCGGCCGCCGCGTCCGGGTCGGACGCGTCCCGCCCCACGGCGAACGCCCGGGTGAGCACGACCCGCAAGCGCTCACGTTCCCGCGGGTCGACGTCGAAGGCCGGGTCCAGGTGGAGCACCCGCACGGCCAACGCGTCGCGCTTGGTCTCGTCCATACCGGGCGCGTCCAGCACCTCCCCGGCCTTGACCCGCGCCCAGAACATCCGCGACCGCTCCGCCTCCCGCACCTGACCGGGGCTGGACAGCTTCAGGGCGTCGACGGTCTCGGACCGCGCACCATCCCCGTTCAGCCACCCCGCGGCCTCCCGCACCACCGGCAGGACCACGAAGTCCCCGAACGGCACCCCCGCCGCCCACGCCGTCGCCGCCTCGGCCAGCACCCGGCGGACCACATCCTGGTCCACCCCGACCCCGGGCCCCGCACGCTCAGCGATCACCCGTCCCAGCAGATCCAGCGTCAGCGGACCCGCCCGCTCGAAGTCGTCGTCGGCCCGCCACATCGAATCCACCGCCGCCACACCGCGCAGCAGCTCCCCGAGGTCGGCGCGGTCCTCCGCATAGATCCCGAACATCGACTTCAGCGCCCGCAACGCATCCAGCGTCCGCACCAGCACCGCCGGCGGCACCGCGCCGGGGCCCGAGTGCAGCCTGGCGACCCGCGCCAGCCGGTCCAGCTCCGCACCCTCCGGCTCCGGCCGCTCCAGGGCGAACTCCCGCGGCCGCCCCCGGGCATCGGTGGTCAGGCTGCGCATGTATTTGCCGTTCTTCCGCCCCTTCCCCTGCGGGCCGTAGGAGACGCGCGCCCAGTGCCGCGTCGCGTTCACGATGCGCTGTCCCACAGACACCTCCCGCAGCGGATTGGCCACGAACACATCGGGAGCGAAGACGTCCCTCCCGGCGGGCCCCGGCCTGTTGCTGTCCTCGGGAGACCCGATCCAGCACGCGGGGAGGTCCAGCCAGCGGTCCTTGGGCAGCCGGGACACCAGCCACGTCACCCACGCCACCGCCTCACCCCCGCCGACGAAGCGGTTGACCACGCCGTTCCCGCTCCACACCGACAGCACCATGTAGCCCGGCACGCCATGCATGAAGATGCGGTACGCGTCAGCCTCAGGGAACGGACTGCCCTCGGGGCCCGGGCGCGGCAGCTCCAACTCCCGCCCAGCGGCGCGCAGGGTGAAATAGTCGTTGACGTACGTCGTCATCTGGTCGACGTGGCGATCCGTCTCCTCGAAGTCCCGCGCGTACTCGGCGGGGGCGAACGAGGCGTCGCCGATCTGCTCCCCGGTCGCCTCACTGACGATCGGCCACAGCACCACGTCGGGGTACCAGCCGGGCACGCTGTCATCGAGAACCGGCCCCTGGCCCGGCCGAAGCGGGAACCACGCACCCTCGGGAACCCCCGGCCGCCCGACGACCAAGTCGATGCCGCCCTTGTCGTCAGGCCGCGGGCTGACCTTCACCTCACCGCTGTGCGGCCACACCACCAGACCCGTACGGTCCGCCAGCTTCTGCAACAGCAGACTGTGACGGCCCAGGAAGGGAACGGCCAGCACGATCGGGGTGCCCGCCGGCAGCCCCGCCCGCGCCACGTCCGCCGCCACCAGCTCCACGAACTCCTCGATGCCCGCGTCCCGCGTCGAACCGTCCGGCAGCCGCGCCACCAACCTGCCGTTACTGCCGTGCTTGCCGTCCCGCCAGTCGGCCCCGACGACATACGGCACCCACTCCTTCGGCCACGGCGTCTCCCGCCTGGGAGCGCCGCCCATGGCCAGGGAACCGTCCGGCCGCGGCATCAGGACGTCGCTGAAGTCCATGTCCAGCTCCAGGGCGTCCAGGGCCCCCAGGGCCTCCGGCCCCAGCCAGTTCAGACCCGGAACCCGGTGGCCCCCCACCGTGAAGTAGCCGCTCTGATCCGGCCCGGTCGCCCTCAGCCGTTCGAGATGGAACGCCCCCAGCGCGGCCAGACTCCCCGCCCGCCCAGCCTCCTCGGCCGCCCGCACCAGCCCCAGCAGCTCCGCGCGCACCGCCTGGTCCACCGGTGCACCCCCCGGCAGGTGCAGCACCTGACGGGCCACCGCGTCCGCGTCGAACGGGCGGCTCCGCAGTCCCCGGTCCTTCCTCTGCAGAGCCTCCAGTCGCTCCGCCGCCGCCGCGTCCGGAGAAAGGGTGAACCCGACCGTCGCCTGCCGCTCCAGCACCGCACGCGGCACACCGGCGAGCGCGACCGCCTCCTCCGAGGGCCCCTCGGGAGCCCACCGCACGGAGAGCGGGAAGTCCTCCGCGGCCAACCGCCCCGCCCCCTCGGGCAGGCTCCGCTGAAGGATGTCCAGCACCTGGTTCAGATGCCCGGTGAACGCCGCGCGCAGAGCCCCCGCGCGCCACTCGCCACCATCAGCGACGCCGGCGCCGTACCCGATGATGTCGGTCCGCGGCAGCGCGGCGCCCGCCGGCCGGTTCCGCAGACCGGCGGTCGCCACCTTGACCGCCAGCGTCCTGATGGCCATCTGCCCGTCCGGGGACGGGCCCGTCTCACCCGGCCCGAACTCCACCACGCTCAGCGTCGGCAACTCGGAAGAAGGCGCGGCCGTCCGCGGGGCGGGGGGCGCGGCCGTCGGCGGGGCGACCGGCCCGATGAACACCCGCGAGCCGGATTCCCCCCGGACGGATGCCGACGGCCCCGACGGCGCCCGCGACCCGGCGCCGTCCGCGCCGGAAACCCCGGCCGCCTCCGGGGCGGCACCCGCCCGGTCCGCCGCCGGGGACTCCGGAGCCTGCTCCCACGCCCGCTCGGCGGCGTACCGCGGCGTCAGGTCGAGACCGGTCAGCCCCAGGTCCGTCTCGGTCTCGTCCGCGGCCCACTCCAGGAGCACCGGCAGTGCCTGTGCCAGTGGCGGGGCCGACTGCCCGAGGGAGACGAAGTGCTCGTCGGTCAGGGCCAGCAGACGGCTCCAGGTCAGCGGGGAGTCATCGCCCTGGTCCGCGCGCCACTGGTCCAGCGCCTGGAAACCACGCAGCAGGGCCTCGAACGCCGACTCGTCGTCCTCCTCGGACATCGACTCGTCGTCCTCCTCGGACATCGGCTCGTCGTCCTCCAGCAGCGGCCCGTACACCAGCCGGACCGCCCGCCACCACCGCGCCACATCCCCAGCCCGGTCCCGGTCACCGGTCACCCGCTCGGCCCACGCGGCCAGTTGGACCGACGACGGCTCCCGGCGGAACCCCGCCAGCCAGTCACCCTCCGCCAGCTGAAGCCGCACCACCCGCTTCTGCCGGACCACGCCGTCCTCGTCCGCCACCTCCTCGACATCCGAGGCGAACCCGAACTCCAGGCCCTGGGCGGAGGTCCACACCCACCGGTCGAAGCCCGTACCGTTGGCCAGCACCTGACCCGCCAGCGGCCACTCCAGCGGATCACGGCCACGCGCATGCGGACCCGCCACATCCGCGCCCGCCACCAGCACAGCCGTATCCCACGGCGCCGCCGTCAACTCCGGTGCGCGCGCGAAGAGATAATCCACCACCCGCGGGTAGCCGACTGCCACGCCCGAACCGTCCCGGACCCGCAATTCCGCCGCGGTCCCGTCCCCGTCCATACCGACCAGGAACACCTTGTCGAACGGCGCATCCTCCCGCGGGCCCTCCGCCACCGCCGCCGGAGTCCCGGCCGCGCCCTCGGGCGCCGGCCCCCGCCGCACCCGCGTGACGTACTCCACCTCAGGCAGCAGACCGTAGGACCCCTGTCGATACAGCCACGGTCCGGCTACTACGCCACCCCGCAGCGACACCCCCACCTGCACACCCGACGCATTCAGATGCTGCACGTGCGACACCCGGTCCACCGGAACCCGGGTCCCGTCCAGCGCCTCGATCTCCGCCTTCCACTCGATCGCGGGCGGCGGCGGCCCCTCGCGGACAGCCGTCAGCACCCGCTCCGCGCTCCTGACGGCCCCCTCGACACGCGCACGCAGCCCGGCGGGAACGGTCCCGCTGCCCAGGAGAGCGGACGCCCGCCCCACCGCCGTGGCCATCAGCCGATACGCCTGGCTGTCCGCGGGCAGCCGGATGTGCCCCAGGGCGTAGCGGGCCAACGCCTTGGCCACGGTCATCCCCTCCGCCGCCGTCAGCAGCGGCTGGGGCGGGCCGTCCGCCCGCGGCACCCCATTGGCGGCCAGCCACATGAGCGGGAGGGATCCCCGGACCACCGGATGGTTCACGATCCGTTCCAGCGACCGGATCAGCACCTCGGGCGACAGCGGGACCCGGGCCGCCACCGCCTCCTGGTACATCTGCCGACCGAGTTCCGCCAGTTCGGCGCCGGCCCGCTCGATCTCCTCCTCGGTCATCGTCCTGCCATCGAACCCGTACCCCCGCAGCTCGTCCACCGCCAGCGGGACCGCCAGCGTGCCGTTGCCGGTGTCCAGGCCCGGGAGTTCCTCCATGCCGACCGACTCGTACTGGCCGATCCGCCTCCCCTGGGACGTCAGTCCCGTCAGAGCGGCGGTCAGATGCTCGCGAGGGGGCGGCACTTCGTCGGCGTCGAAGAACCCGTACGGGACGGCCTCGCCCGGCCGGTGGCGCGCGAAGGTGCGCTCTATCTCCTTCGTCAGCGCGGCGTGGGCGATCGCGCTGAGCTGGTCATGACGCTTGTCGAGGAAGTCCCGCGAGTCAGGCCGCAGAGCCCGCCTGACGCTGTCGAGCGCGGACCGGGACACCACCGCCAACCGGTTCTTGAGCAGGTCCGAGGTATCCGTGAACGCGTCGTTGACCGGTCCGGTGGCGACCTGGTTGAACGCCATCCACGCGTATCCCCAGACCTCGTTCACATCCGGAATGGCCGCCAGGAACGGCAGAAGGTCCGCGACCGCCGGGTCGCGGTAGCCGAGCCGGCCCACCAGTTCCTGGGCGGCCTGCCCCCCGAAACGCCTCCCCGCGACGAACAGGGGAAGCGTGTCCTTGCGCCACAGCCGGCCGATGGCGTGATCCCAGAGCATCATGCGGCCCACCGCGGGGGGACCCAGGGAGAACTGCGCGTAGGGGCGGCCGTCGTAGTCCAGAGCGAGGGGATGGACGGTGGTCGCCTGGCCGAGCTCGGTGATCTCCCACCCCGGAAGATCCCCCAGAAGCTCCACCAGCGGCATCGGACGCCCGCCCTGCTCGGCCGTGCCCGTCCGCGCCAGGCGGTCACGGACCAGCTTCCGCTTGGCCTCCGCCGCCGCCCAGGACTGCCGCCGCTCCCCCGGAATCACGGCCGCCGGATCGGTGTCGACCTCCGGGATGAAATGCACGACCCCCTCGAACCTCACCCCCGGGGGCTGTTGCGCCGTCGGATCGAAGAGCCGGTCCGTGGCGCGGTCGAGCCAGAACTCCGTCGCATCGACGGTGACCCTGATTCCGGGGCCATGCGCCAGCACCTCCTTCCGCAGATCGGGCCGCTCCCCCAGGCGCTCCGGGATGCCGAGCCTCCGCAGAAGGTCGGGGGTGACGGAGATGTCGAGCGGATAGCGGTACTCGATCTCCGGGCCGAGGGCCCCGTACTCATCACGCACCGCCCCGTCCAGCACCGCATGCGCCACCGACGACGACTCCACGAACGGCTCCAGCGCGTCCGCCACCACCCGCCCGGACGGACCGACCACCACCGCCCGCGCGTCAAACAACAGCGCCACATCCGGGGGATCCATCGACACCCGGTGCCCCTTGCGCATCGACGCGTCCACCCACACCACACCATCCGCCGTGTGATACGCCGCAAACGCATGCCCCAGCCCGTCCTCCGGCCGCCGCGCCAACACCAACGCCACCGAACCCGGCCCCGCGAGCCGCGCCTTCTCCAGCGCCTCCTCCACCGCACCCCACGACCCCACCCGACCCCACCCAGGACCCACCACCAAACGGGACGCCGCACCCGGCCGATCCAGCACCGAGTCATCCACCACACCCCCGGCCCGCACACCCGAAGGAAGCAACACACCCGGATGCAACTCATCCCGCAACGCACCCAACAACTCCAGACACCGCCGCTCCGACACACCACCCGACGGCAGCCCCACCGCCACACCATCCACAAGGGCCGTCAGCTCCCCACGGGTCAGCACCCGGGGAGCGGAGTCCGGGGCAGCGGCCTGGCCGCCGTGAAGCGCCGCCATCCCCGCCGCCTCCGCCCCGTACCGAGCCACAGGGGGCAGAGTCGTAGTCGTCGTGGGGAGCGGGAGCGGGAGCGGCCGTGGGACCGGCCGCGGGGCGTGCTGGACATTCGGTGGCGGGAGCTCCACCGCCGCCTTCTGCCAGACGGCGCCGGAGGCCGCTCCGGCGGACACGGTGAGCACCGGATTGCCCTGGTCGTCCTTGCCGGACAGGTCCGTCGGGGCGTCGATCCACCACACGGGAGCGCCCAGCCGCTGCGCCAGCGCCCACGCCACCTCGCCGGCGTCGGTACCCAGCCCGGCGTGCGAAAAGACGACCTCGGTGCCCCTTTCCTTGGCTGTCAGAGTGGGGTCGCTCGCCACCACCTCCAGGAACTCACCGATCGGCCCCCGGAAGCCACTGCCTCCGATGGTCATCAGGATGGTGTCCGGGTCCTGCGGATCCAGTTCGGCCCGCACCAGGTGGGGAACGCTCGCGGCCGCCTGCTGGTTCGGATCCTGGTTACGCCATGGCGCGTCCACCAGATCGGGCGTACGGACCTGCGCCAGGTTCACCCTCTTCTGCGGGCGCGGCTCCCCCGTGACGTCACGACCGCTCCCCTTGGCCCCGTCCAGGACCGTGTCCAGGCCGGTGGCGGTGTCATCGAACGCCCCGTACACCTCCAGGTTGAACGCGGCCGCCACGTCCGTGTCGAACGCGTCCCGCCCCGCGGCGAACGCGTGGGTGAGCACGGCCCGCAGCTCGTTGAGGTCCGACTCGTCCACGTCGAAGTCCGGGTCCATGTGGAGCACCTGCCGGGCGAGGTCGTCCATCTCCATCTCGGTTGTGCTCAGCAGTTCCATGGTCTTGACCCGCGCCCAGAGCATCCGCGACCGCTCCGCCTCAGCCATCGGACGGGTGCCGGGCAGCTTCAGGACGGTGACGGCCTCGGCCTCCGCCTCATCGCCGTCCAGCCACTGGGCGGCCTCCCGCACCACCGGCAGGTCCACGAAGTGCCGCAACGGCAGCTCCGCGCGCTCCCCCCGCGGGCCACGGGGCCGTGTCTCCCACGCCGTCGCCGCCGCGGCGAACACCCGGCGGGCGACGTCCTGGTCCACCCCGGACGCGGCCTCCGGACGCGCCGCGATCACCTGCCGCAGCAGATCCAGCATCAGCGGACCCGCCCGCCGGAAGTCCGGGTCGGCCAGCCACATCGAATCCACCGCCGCCACCCCCCGCAGCAGCTCCCCGAAATCGGCACGGTCCTCCACATGGACCCCGAACATCGACTTCAGCGCCCGCACCGCTATCAGCGTCCGCTCCAGCACCTCCGCCGGCACCGGGCCATCCCCCGAGTGCAGCCCGGCCACCACCGCAAGCCGGTCCAGCTCCGCACCCTCCGGCTCCGGCCGGTCCAGGTCGAACTCCCGCAGCCGCCCCTGGGGATCGACGAGCAGGGACCGCACGTACCTGCCGTCCATCACTCCCAGCCCCTGCGGGCCGTAGGAAACTCGCCCCCAGAGTCGCGTCGCGTTCACGATGCGCTGCGCCAGAGAGATCTGCCGCAGCGGATCGGCCACGAACACCTCGGGGGCGAAGACGCTCCTGTGGACGGGACCCGTGCTGTTGCTGTCCTTGGGCGACGCGATCCAGCAGCAGGGGAGGTCGAGCCAGCGGTCCTTGGGCAGCCGGGACACCAGCCACTTGACCCATGCCACCGCCTCATCCTCGCCGAGGAAGCGTTCGACCACGCCGTTCCCGTCCCACAGCGTCAGAACCACGTAGCCCGGCAAGCCATGCATGGTGATGCGGTACGCACCGCTCTCGGGGAACGGACTGCCCTCGGGACCCGGACGCGGCAGCTCCCGCTCCAGGCCATGGGCGTTCAAGGCGCTGTGGTAGTGGGTGAACGTCGTTATCCGGTCCGCGTGTCGGCTCGGCTCCTCGAAGTCCTTCGCGTACTCGCCGGCCCCGAACGAGGTGTAACCGATCTGTTCTCCGATCGCCTCGCTGACGACCGGCCACATCACCACGTCGTGGTACCAGTCGGGCACGCTGTCATCGAGAACGGGCCCCTGACCCGGCCGGAGCGGAACCCAGTCGCCCTTGGGGACTCCCGGCCGTCCGGTGACCGTGTCGATGCCGCCCGTCCCGTAGGTCCGCGGACTGACCTTCACCTCACCGCTGTGCGCCCGCACCACCAAACCGGTACGGTCCGCGAGCTTCTGCAACAGCGCGCTGTGGCGGCCCAGGAAAGGAACGGCCAGCACGATCGGGGTGCCCGGCGGCAGACCCGCCCGCGCCACGTCCGCCGCCACCAGCTCGATGAACTCCTCGACGTCCACGTCCACCGCCCAACCGTCCGGCAGCCGCGCCACCACCTTGCCGTCCCGCCAGTCGGCCCCGACGACGTACAGCCGCGTCCCCTTCGGCCACGGCGTCTGCCGCCCGGGGCCGCCGAGGGCCAGGGAACCGTCCGCCTGCGGCGTAAGGACATCGCTCCAGTCCGTGTCCAGCTCCAGGCCGTCCATCGGCCCCATAACGTCCGGTCCCAGCCAGTTGAGACCCGGCACCCGGTGTCCATCCACCGTGAAGTAGCCGCTCTGGGCCGGCCCGGTCGCCCCCAGCCTCTCGAGGTGGAACGCGCGCAGCGCCGCCAGGCTCCCCGCCCGCCCGGCCGCCCCGGCATCCACCACCAGCCCGAGCAGCCCCGCACGCACCGCCTGGTCCACCGGCGCACCCTCCGGCAGGTGCAGCACACGACGGGCCACCACGTCCACATCGAACGGATCGCCCCGCAGCGCCCGGTCCCGCCGGTGCAGAGCCTCCAGCCGCTCCGCCGCCGCCGCGTCCGGGGGGAGGGCGAACCCGACCGTCGCCTGCCGCCCCAGCACCTCACGCGGCACACCGGCAAGCGCGACCACCTCGTCCGAGGGTTCCCCGGGAGCCCACTGTACGAAGAACGGGAAGTCCTCCGCGGCCAGCCGCTCCTCCCCCTCGGACACCACCTGAAGGATGTCCAGCACCTGCTTCAGATGGCCCATGAACACCGCGTACGCAGCCCGCGCCCGCCACTCGCCACCGCCGGCGACGTCGGCACCGTACCCGGTGATGACAATCCGCGGCAGCGCCGCGCCCGCCTCCCGGTTCCGCAGACCGGCGGACGCCAGCTTCAGCGCGAGCGCCCTGATGGCCCGCTGTCCGTCCCCGGACGGGCCGGTCCAGTCCGGCGCGAACTCCACCACGCTCAACGGCCGAAACTCGGGAGGCAACACGGCCGGCTGCGGAGCGAGCGGAGCAACCGGGGCGGGCGCCTGCGGAGCGAGCGCGGCGGGAGGCGCGGGTAGCGCGGCCGGCTGCGGAGCGAGCGGGGCGGGCGGCTCGGACGTCTGCGGGGCGACCGGCGCGGCCAGCACTCGGTCGGCGAAGTCGGTCGCCTCCCCGGTGAGTGGCCGGGCGGCGGGGAGCTGTGCGACTCCCCTGGCAGCCCCGGGCTCGGACCGCGGCGGGAGGGCTGGTGTGGGCGGTGCGTCCGTCAGCGGGATACGGACCGCTGTGGCACCGGTTTCCCGCTCGTCGGGCACCAGCAGCAGACCCGAGGAATCCGCGGACAGCGTGTACGGCACCGTCGGGAAAGCCTCCAGCACCTCGGCCGCGTTGGCCGCACGCCCGATCCACCCGCTGTCCCCGTACAGCAGCGCACCACTGGGCTCATGCAGGAAATCGGCACCGAACCGCCGCCAGCCCTCCGGCTCCAGCACCCGCCCCACACCATCAGGACCACCGGGAAGCCGGACCCGGCCCGCGTCACTGACCTCGTAACCCAACGGCTCAGAACGAGAATCCGCCCGACGCTCGAAACCAAACCACTCCTCCCGGCCCTTCCCCTTGCCCGCGGACACCCCAGCAGACGCCTCAGCGGACGCCTCGGCGGCAGGCACCTCCACCAGCGCGGCAAACCGCGGCCCCGCCACCGTCACCACACGCCCGATCGGCCAGTGCGCCGCCAGCGGATCCACACCCGCATCCGGCGAACCGCCCCGCAAGCCCCCCAGACGCGAACCCAGCCGCCGCACATCCGACCACCGTGGAAGGCCACGGCGCCCGGGGCCTCCCGGCCCACCGGCGGTACCCGCCCGGCCCGCCACCGAGGACTCCGGGGCCTCCTCCCACGCCCGCCGGGGTTCATACCGCGGCGTCAGATCGAGGCCAAGGAGGTCCAGGTCCATCCCGACCTCGTCCGCGGCCCACTCCAGGAACTGCGGCAACGCCTGTGCCAGTGGCGGGGCCGACTGCCCGGAGGAGACGAAGTGCTCGTCGGTCAGGGCCCGCAGACGGCGCCAGGTCAGCGGGGAAGCGTCACGCCGACGCGCCCGCCACTCATCCAGCGCGCGGAAACCACGCAGCACAGCGTCAAACGCCGCCCCGTCGTTCTCCAGCAACGGCCCGTACACCAGCCGGACCGCCCGCCACCACCGCTGCACATCCCCAGCCCGCCTCCGATCACCGGTCACCCGCTCGGCCCACACCGCCAACTGCACCGACGACGGCTCCCGACGGAACCCCACCAGCCGGTCGCCCTCCGCCAATTGAAGCCGCACCACCGGCACCTGCCGGGTGACACCGTCCTCGCCCACCACCTCCTCGACACCCGAGGCGAACCCGAACTCCAGACCCAGGGCGGAAGCCCACACCCCCCGGTCAAAACCGGTGCCATTGGCCAGCGCCTGACCGGCCAGCGGCCACTCCAGCGGATCACGACCAGCCGCATACGGGCCCGCCACATCCGCACCCGCCACCAGCACATCCGTGTCCCACGACGTCTCCGTCAACTCCGGGGCACGCGCGAAGAGATAATCGATCACCCCCTTGTAGGCGAACGCCACACCCGAAACACCCGAACCGTCCTCGGACCGCACCGGCAACCACGCCGCGGTCCCGTCCCCGTCCAAACCGACCAGGAACAGCCTGCCGAACGGCGCCTTCTCCCATGGGCCCTCCGACACCACCACCGGCGTCTCCGCGCTGCCGTCCGGCTGCTCCCACCGGACCTCCGTGACGTGGCCCACCTCCGGCAGCAGGCCGTAGGACTCCTGCCGCCCCAGCCACACCCCGCCCCCGCGCAGCGACACCCCCACCGGCGCGCCCGAACGGTTCGAGTGCTTCACGTGCCACACCCGGGCCGCGGGAACCCTGGACCCGTCCAGCGCCACGATCTCCGCCTCCGCCAGCCACCCGATCGCGGGCGGCGTCGGCGCCTCGCGGAGAACCTTCAGCGCCTTCTCCGCACCCCTGACAGCCTTGCTGACGTCCTCGCGCTCGCTGGCGGGCACGGTCCAGTTCGCCAGGAAAGCGGACGCCTCCCCCACCACCTCGGCCAGCAGCCGATACAACGGATCGGCTGTGGGCAACGGGGTGCCCAGGGCATAAAGACCCAGCGCCTCGGCCGATTCCTGCCCGCCCCTCACGGTCAGCAGCCGCCGCGGCGCGCCGTCCACGTGCGGCACGCCCTCGACGGCCAGCCGCAGGAACCGGGAGAAGTCCCGCACCACCCGGTTGTCCAGAATCCGTTGCACCGACCGGCGCAGCTCCTCGGGGGGCAGCGGGACCGAGGCCGCCACCGCCCGCCGGTACAACCGCTCACCGAGGGCCGCCAGTTCGGCGTCGGTCTGCTCGATCTGCTCCTCGGTCATCAAGGGTTCGCCGTCCACCGCCAGCGCCCGGAACTCGCCCAGCAGCAGCGCGACCGACAGCCGGGCGCTGTCGGTGTCCAGTGGGAACTCCGCCATGCCGAGCGTCTCGAACGGGGTGGTCTGCCTCCCCTGGGACGTACGCCCCGTCAGCGCGGCCGTCACCTGCTCACGTGGGGAGGGCGCGTCGCCGACCGCCCTGTCGAAGAACCCGTCCGGGACGGCTTCGCCCGGCTTGTACCGCCGGAAATAACGCCTCATCAGCGCCGTCAGCTCGTCGTGAACCAGCTTGCTGAGCGCGTCGTGATCCTCGTCGAGAAAACCTCGCGTGTCCGGCCGCAGTGCCCGGCGGGCGCTGTCGAGCGCGTGCCGCAGCGGCAGCGGCAGCAGGTTCTTGAACAGCTGCGGGGGCTTGCTCGCCGGCTGGGCAGCGGCCTGGTTGAACATCTGCCAGGCGTATCCCCAGACCTCGTCCACATCCGGGATGACCGACAGGAACGGCAGGAACCTCGCCGGTACCTTGTCGCCACCCATGATCCGGGTCACGAGTCGCCGGGCGGACCGCTGCCCGGCCTGCCGCCCCGCCACGAACAGATCCAGCTGATACGGCGCCAACAGCCGCCCAAGAGCGTGGTCCTGGGCCGCCCTGAACCCGAACGCCGGGGTGCCCAGAGTGGGCTGGTGGTAGGAGCGGCCGTCATACCCCAGACCGGGAGGATCAACGATGACTCCCTGGCCGAGTTCGGCGATCTCCCACCCCGGAAGGTCTTCCAGAAGCTCCCGTAGCGGTATCGGACCGCCCCGCTCGGCCGTGCGCGCCAGCCGGTCACGGATCAGCTTCCGCTTGGCCTCCGCCTCCGCCAGGGTCTGCCGTCGCTCACCCGGAATCGAGACCGCCGGATCAACGACGACCTCCGGGATATACCTGGTGACGAGTTCACTCCCCGGGGGCACTTGAGGCGCACCGATGTCATAGAGCCGCTGGGTGGCGGGGTCGCGCCAGAAGGGCGTCGTATCGAGGGCGATCTTGATGCCGGGACCTTCGGCGATGACCTCCCCCCGCATATCGGGCGCCTCTCCGGGGTCCTCCGGGATGAGGACGCCAAGCCTCCGCAGGAGGTCGGGGAGGAGGGGGACGGTGAGCGGATAGCGGTACTCGGTCTCGGTGCCGAGGGCCCCGTACTCATCGCGAACCGCCCCGTCCAGCAACGCGTGCGCCACCGACGACGACTCCACGAACGGCTCCAGCGCGTCCGCCACCACCCGCCCGGACGGACCCACCACCACCGCTTGCGCGTCAAACAACAGCCCCACATCCGGCGGATCCGTCGACACCCGGCGCCCCTTGAGCTTCGACGCGTCAACCCACACCACACCGCCATCCGCCGTGTGATACGCCGCGAACGCATGCCCCAGCCCATCCTCCGGCCGCCGCCCCCGCACCAACGACACCGACCCCGGCCGCCGCGCCAACACCAACGCCACCGAACCCGGCCCCGCGAGCCGCGCTTTCTCCAGCGCCTCCTCCACCGCGTTCCATGAACCCACCCGGCCCCACCCAGGACCCACCACCAGACCAGACGCCGCACCCGGCCGGTCCAGCACCGAGTCATCCACCACGCCCCCGACCCGCACACCCGAAGGAAGCAACACACCCGGATGCAACTCATCCCGCAACGCACCCAACAACTCCAGACACCGCCGCTCCGACACACCACCCGACGGCAGCCCCACCGCCACACCATCCACAAGGGCCGTCAGCGCCTCACGGCTCAGCACCCGGGACGCGGAGTCCGGGGCGGCGGCCTGGCCGCCGTGGGGCGCCACCGTCCCCTCCGCGCCCGCCCCGTAGCGAGCCCCCACGGCCAAAGCCGCCGAGGGCGGAGCCGATGTCGTCGCAGTCGAGGTCGTCGCGGGAGCAGCAGCCACGGCGGACTTGGGCAGCGGCTCCGGGACCGGGCGCGGGGCGGGCGGGACGGGCGGCGCCGGGAGCTTCGGCACCGCCTCCTGCCAGACGGGGCCGGAGGCCGCACCGGCGGACGCGGTGAGCACCGGCGCGCCCTGGTCGTCCTTGCCGGACAGGTCCGTCGGGTCGTCGGTCCACCGCACAGGACGGCCCAGCCACTGCGCCAGCCGCCTCGCCACCTCGCCGATGCCGGGAGCCGGGCGGGCGTGCGAAAAGACGACTTCGGTGCGCTCTCCCTTGGCTGTCAGGATGGGGTCGTTCGCCATCAGCTCCAGGAACTCACTGACCGGTATCCGGAACACATCGCCGTCGAAGTCCAGCTGGATGGTGTGCGGGTCCTGCGGGTCCAGTTCGATCCGCACCAGGTAGGGGAACGGCACGGCCGCCTGCCGCTTCCGGTTCCGGTTCCGCCACGGCGCGTCCACCAGCCCGCCGGACGTACGGATCTGCGCGAGGTTCACCCGCGGCCACGACTCCCCCGTGAAGTCACGACCGCTCCCCCGGATCCCGTCCAGGAGAGTGTCCCTGTCGGTGACGGCCAACGCCCATTTCACCTCCAGGTGGTACGCGGCCGCCACGTCCGTGTCGAACGCGTCCCGCCCCACGGCGAACGCCCGGGTGAGCAGGGTCCGCAGGTCCTCACGCTCCGACCGGCCAACGGCGAGGCTCGGGTCCAGGTGGAGCACCCGCACGGCGAGCACGTCCACGTCCACACCGGGTGTGCTCAGCAGGTCCATGGTCCTGACCCACGCCCACAGCATCCGCAACCGCTCCGCCTCACCCAACGGACCGGAACTGGACAGGCTCAGGGCGGCGGCGGCCTCGAACCTCGCCTCACCCCCCCGCACCCACTGCGCGCCCATACGCACCACCGGCAGATCCACGAAGTCCCACCGCATGTCCACGCGCCCGCCCTGCGGACCACGAGGCCGTGCCTCCCACCACGCCGCCGCCTCGGCCAGCACCCGGCGGACGACCTCCTGATCCACCCCGGACGCCGCCTCCGGACGCACCTCGACCACCTGCGGCAACAGATCCACCGTCAGCGGACCCACCCGCCGGAACTCCGGATCGGCCAGCCACATCTCGTCCACCGCCGCCACCCCCCGCAGCAGCTCCCCGAAGTCGGCACGGTCCTCCACATGGACCCCGAACATCGACTTCAGCGCCCGCGCCGCTATCAGCGTCCGCTCCAGCACCTCCGCCGGCACCGGGCCACTCCCCGAGTGCAGCCTGGCCACCACCGCAAGCCGGTCCAGCTCCGCACCCTCCGGCTCCGGCCGCGCCAGCTCCCAATCCCGGGCCCGCCCCTGGGGATCGGTGAACAGGGCCCGCACGTACTTGCCGTTCGCCGGCAGCTTTATCTCCGACTGCGGGCCGTAGGAGACCCGCGCCCAGCGCCGCGCCCCGTTCACGATGTGCTGTCCCAGAGAGATCTCCCGCAGCGGATCGGCCACGAACACCTCGCGGTCGAAGAGGGATCCCTGGAGAGGACCCGGCGTGTCGCTGTCCTTGGGGGACGCGATCCAGCAGCAGGGGATGTCGATCCAGCGGTTCGCGGGCAGCCGGGACACCAGCCACTTCACCCAGGCCACCGCCTCACTCTCATCGATGAGGCGGTTGTACACGCGGTCCCCGCTCCGCACCACCAGCACCATGTAGCCCGGTACGCCATGCAGGCTGATGCGGTACGCGTCGGCCTCGGGGAACGGACTGCCCTCGGGACCCGGACGCGGCAACTCCACCTCCGGCGAAATGGTCTTCAAGGGGAATGTGTAGTCGACGTACGTCGTCATCTGGTCGAGACGGCGGTCGCCCTCCTCGAAGCGCTGCGCGTACTCGGCGGGTTCGAACGAGGCGTCGCCCATCCGCTCCCCGGTCGCCTCGCTGACGATCGGGAACATCACCACGTCGGGGTACCAGTCGGGCACGCTGTCGTCGAGAACCGGCCCCTGGCCCGGCCGGAGCGGAATCCAGGCACCCTTGGGAACTCCCGGCCGCCCGACAACCGTGTCGATACTGCCCTTCCCGCCGGCCAGCGTGCTGACCTTCACCTCACCGCTGTGCGGCCACACCACCAGACCCGTACGATCCGCCAGCTCCTGCAACCACGGGCCATACCGGCCCAGGAAGGGAACGGCCACCACGATCGGGGTGCCCGGCGGCAGACCCGCACGCGCCACATCCGCCGCCACCAGCTCCACGAACTCCTCGACGTCCACGTCCCGCGTCGAACCGTCCGGAAGCCGCACCACCACCTTCTTCTTGTTCACGCGCGAGTCGGCCCCGACGACGTACGGCCACTCCCTCTTCGGCCACGGCGTCATCCCCCCGGGGCCACCGAACGCCAGGGAACCGCCCGCCTGCGGCGTAAGGACACCGCTCCAGTCCGTGTTCAGCTTCAGGGCGTCCGCCCCCAGCCAGTTCAGACCCGGAACCCGGTGTCCCCCCCGCGTGAAGTGGCCACTCTGGGCCGACCCGCTCGCCCCCAGCCTCTCCAGCTGGAACGCGCCCAGCGCCGCCAGACTCCCCGCACGCCCCTTCGCCTTGGCGTCCCTCACCAACCCGAACAACTCCGCACGCACCGCCTGATCCACCGGCGCGTCCTTCGGCAGGTGAAGCACATGACGGGCCACCACGTCCACGTCGAACCGGCCGCGCCGGAACCGCCGGTCCCGCCCGTGCAGAGCCTCCAACAGCCGCTCCGCCGGAGACACGGCGGTCCGCACGGCGAGCGGAACGGGTCGCGCGGCCGTCTGCGGGTCAACCGGCGCGGTGAACCGCGAAATGCAGCCCCCCCGCATGGACATCACCCGCTTCGGCGCCAATGCCCACGATCCGGCACCGTCCACACCGGAAACCCCGACCGCACCCCGGGCCGCGACCCCGCCGGAACCCTCGGCCGCCTCCGGGGCGGCGGCCCGGCCGCCGTGGAGCGCCACCGTCCCGTCCTCGTCCGCCCCGTACGGAGCCCGCACGGCCGAGGCCGAAACCGCCGAGGGCAGAGCCGGGGTAGCCGAGGTCGTCGTGGGAGCGGCAGGCCCGGTGGACCCGGGGAGCGGGTACGGCCGCGGGACCGGGTGCGGGGCGGGCGGGACGGGTGCCGCCGGGGCCTCCGGCACCGCCAGGTGCCAGACGGGGCCGGAGTCCGCACTGGCGAACGCGGTGAGCACCGGCGCGCCCTGGTCGTCCGTGTCGGACAGGTCCGTCGGGTCCTCGGTCCACCACACAGGGCGGCCCAGCCGCTGCGCCAGCCGCTTCGCCACCGCGCCGACGTCGGGAGCCCAGTCGGCGTGCGAGAAGATGACCTCGGCGCCGTTCATCCGCTTTGTCAGTACGGGGTCTACCGCTGTCAGCTCCGAGAACTCACCCACCGGCAGCTCGAACACCTGGTCGTGAATGGTCAGCCGCATGGTGTCCGGATCCCGTTGGTCCAGATCGGCCCGCAGCAGGTAGGGGAGGAACGCGGCCGCCCGCCGGTTCCCGTTCCGGTTCCGGTTCCGCCACGGCGCGTCCACCAGCCCGCCCGGCGTATGGATCTGCGCCAGGTTCACCCCCGGCCACGACTCCCCCGTGAAGTCACGGCCGTGCCCCTGGACCCCGTCCAGGACCGTGGCGCTGCCGGTGTCGTCGAACGCCCCGAACACCTCCCGGTCGTACGCGGCCGCAACGTCCGTGTCGGACGCGTCCCGCCCCACGGCGAACGCCCGGGTGAGCGTCTCCCGCAGTTCCGCACGTTCCGTCGGGTCGACGTCGAAGTCCGGGTCCAGGTGGAGCACCCGCCGGGCGAGCGTGTCCACGTCCACACCGGGTGCGGTCAGCAGGTCCACGGCCTTGACCCACGCCCACAGCATCCGCAACCGCTCCGCCTCACCCAACGGACCGGAACCGGACAGGTTCAGGGCGGTGGCGGCCTCGGACCTCGCCTCATCCCCCAGCACCCACTGCACGCCCAGCCGCACCACCGGCAGGTCCACGAAGTCCCACGGCGTGTCCATGCGTTCGCCCCACGGGCCACGGGGCCGTGCTCCCCACGCTGCCGCCGCCGCGACCAACGCCCGGCGGGCGACCTCCTGATCCACCTCGACCCCGGCCCCCGCATGCGCCGCGATCACCCGCCGCAGCAGATCCAGCGTCAGCGGGCCCACCTGCCGGAACTCCGGATCGGCCAGCCACATCTCGTCCACCGCCGCCACCCCACGCAGCAGCTCCCCGAAGTCCGCACGGTCCTCCGCCCAGACCCCGAACATCAACTTCAGCGCCCGCACCGCCAGCAGCGTCCGCTCCCGCTCCTCCGCCGGCACCTCGCCATTCCCCGTGTACAGCCCGGCCACCACCGCAAGCCGGTCCAGCTCCGCGCCCTCCGGATCCGGCCGCTCCAGGACAAACTCCCGGGGCCGCCCCTGAGAATCGGAGTACAGCGCCCACCTGGGCCTGTTGGTCCCGGGCCGCTTCCCATCCGACAGCTGGGCGTTGGAGGCACGCGTCCAGCGTCGCGTCGAGTTCGCGATGCGATGCGCCACAGAGATCTCCCGCAGCGGATCGGCCACGAACACCTCGGGGTCGAAGACGCTCCTCATGGTGGGACCCCGGCTGTCGCTGTCCTTGGGGGAGCCGAGCCAGCAGTCGGAGAGGTCGATCCAGCGGACCTTGGGCCGCCGGGACACCAGCCACTTCACCCACGGCACCACCTGACCCTCGTCGACGAAGCGGTTGACCACGCCGTTCCCGCTCCGCATCGCCAGCATCATGTAGCCCGGGACGGCATGCGCGCTGAGGCGGAACCCGTCGGCCTCGGGGAACGGACTGGCTTCGGGACCCGGACGCGGCAGCTCGAACTCCGGCCCCTCGGTGCCGGTGGGGAAGCCGTAGTGGATGAACGTCGTCATCTGGTCGCTGACGCGCTCCGTCTTCTCGAAAGCCCTCGCGTATTCCTCGGGTTTGAACGAGGCGTAGCCGGTCTCCTCTCCGGTCGCTTCGCTGACCACCGGCCACATGACCACATCGCGGTACCAGTCGGGCACGCTCTCGTCGAGAACGGGCCCCTGGCCCGGCCGGAACGAGGCCCAGTCGCCCGTGGGAACTCCGGGCCGTCCGGCAACCGTGTCGATGCTGCCCGTCCCATCGGACCACGCGCTGACCGTCACCTCACCGCTGTGCGCCCACACCTCCAGACCGGTACGGTCCGCGAACTGCTGGAGGACCACGCCGTACTGCCCCACGAAGGGAACGACCAGCACGATCGCGGTGCCCGGCGGCAGACCCGCCCGCGCCACCGCGACCGTCACCAGCTCGATGAACTCCTCGACACCCGCGTCCCGCGTCGAATCGTCCGGCAGCCGCACCACCACCATGTCGCCACGCCGGTCGCCCCCGACGACGTACGGCACCGTCCCCTTCGGCCACGGCGTCTTCCGCCGGGGACCGCCGGCCGCCAGGGAACCATCCGGCTGCGGGACAAGGACATCGCTCCGGTCCATGTTCAGCTCGAGGGCGCCCACCGCCCCCATGACGTCAGGACCCAGCCAGCTGACACCCGGGATCTGGCTCCACTCCATCGTGAAGTAGCTGCTGTGGCCCGGCCCGACCGCTCCCAACAGGTCGAGGTGGAACGCGCCCAGCGCCACCATGCTGTCCGCTCGCCCGGCCGCCTCGGCGGCCCACACCAGCCCGAACAGCTCCGCACGCACCGCCTGGTCCACCGGCGCATTCGCCGGCAGGTGCAGCACACGACGAGCCGCCGCATCCACATCGAACGGGCTCTCCCGCAGCCTGCGGTCCCGGTCGTGCAGAGCCGCCAGCCGCTCCATGGCCACCGCGTCCCGGGAGAGGGTGATCCCGACCGTCGCCTGCCGTGCCAGCTCCGCACGCTCCACACCGGCGAGCGCGACCACCTCGTCGGAGGGTCCCTCGGGAGCCCACCGCAGGGACACCGCGAAGTCCTGCGCGGTGAGTCGCGCCTTCCCCGCGACCGGGGCCCCCTGAAGGAGGTCCAGCGCCTGGTTGAGCCGGCCGGTGAACGGCGCGTACACGGCCCGCGCACGTCCCTCGCCGCCGTCGGCGACGTCGGCGCCGTACCCGGTGATGTCGAGCGCCGGCGGCGCGACGCCCACATCCCGGTTCCGCAGACCGGCGGCCGCCACCTTGAGCGCCAGTTCCCACATGGACTGCCGCCCGTTCCCGGAAGGGCCCGTCCCGTCCGGCGTGAACTCCACCACGCTCAGCGACGGCAGCCCGGGAGCCGGCGCTGCCGCAGGCGGGGCGGGCGTCTGCGGGGCGAGCGGGGCAGTCGAGGCCGGCGCCCGCGAGGCGACCGGCGCGGCGAACACCTGCGACGCGGAGTCCCCCGACGCGGACGCGGATGGCACCGACAGCGCCCGCGCCGACGCCCGCGACCCTGCACCGTCCGCACCGGACACCCCGGGCGCGCCCGTGGCCGCGGCCTCGCCGGAGCCCTCGGCCGCCTCCGGGGCCGCCGAGGCGGGCACGTCCCAGCGCTGCCGCAGGCCCAGGTCGAGCCGCAGGATGTCGGCCAGCTCCGCCGCGGACCGCAGCGCGGCCTCCGTGTCCGGTCCCCAGATCAGCAGGTGCCCGGCGACCTGGCGCACCGCGCCGCGGAAGCCGTCCCCGGCGTACCGGGAGTCGGCGAGCACCGCGTGCGGCTCCACCGGCAGCACCAAGGAGACGGCGGCAGCCCAGGCCCGGGCGACGTCCGTCTCCATGGCACCGTCGGGTGCCGCACCCGCGAAGTCCGCGTACGCCGACGCCCACAGCCGCCGCGACGCGTTCGCCGCCACGTTGTCCAGCACGTCCGTCCAGGGGCCGGGCCGCACCATCAGCACCCGGGCCAGCTCCACCGGCGGCAGCGCGTCCGCCGACACCTGGTTACCGCCACCGAGCACCATCCCGATCTCGGCCTGCTGGTGGTGGGCCAGCGTGACGCCCGCGGCGCGTACGTCGGCCTTGTCCAGGCCGGTGGGGGCGCTCGCGACGAGCAGCGCCTGAACGGGCGCCACGTCCGCCTCGGTCAACTCCCCCGCGAGCCAGCGGCGCTGGGCATCGTCCCTCGGTACGACCGGGGCCTCGGCGGCCTCGACGGCACCGGCAGCCCGCGCCCCGGCCAGGACGTCCAGCGGGACGCCCAGGGCCCGCAGCCGCGCCTCGGCGTTCTCCAGCCGCTCGCGCGCCCGCTCGACCCCGGTCCAGGCATCCTCCATCCCCACGCCGCCATCGCCCGACTGCCCGGTCCGCTCCGCCGCCGCGGCCCCGGCGGCGGCCTCGGCGAACGCGGTCCACGCCCCCGCGTGCGCGTCCCACGCGGGGACGAAGGCCATGTCGGCGGCATCGTCGACGTCCATGTCGAGGGGTTCGACGGGCCGGGAGGGCTCCGGCGCCTGCTCCCACGCCCGCTCAGCGACATACCGCGGCGTCAGATCGAAGCGGGACAGCTCCAGCTCCACCCCGATCTCGCCCGCGGCCGACACCAGAGCGAACGGCAGCGCCTGCCACCACACCAGCGGGGCCTGCCCGGACTCGGAGACGTGCGCGTTGACCGCCTCCATGTACGGGTTGACCACATCCAGCAGACCACTCCAGGTCAGCGGGGAAGCGTCCCCCCTGCGCGCCCGCCACTGATCCAACGCGTGGAAACCACGCAGCAGAGCCTCGAACGCCGCCTCGTCGTCCTCCAGCACCGGCCCGTACACCAGCCGGACCGCCCGCCACCACCGCGCCACATCTCCAGCCCGCCCCCGATCACCGGTCACCCGCTCGGCCCACACGGCCAGCTGAACCGCCGACGGCTCCGGACGGAACCCCGCCGGCGAGTCACCCTCCTCCAGCCGGAGCCACGTGACCTGCTTCTGCCCACCGGCCCCGTCCGTCTCCCTACGCGTGGCGAACCCGGGCTCCCCACCCAGAGCAGAGGTCCACAACCACCGGTCAAAGCGATTGGACAGCACCTGACCCGCCACCGGCCACTGAAGCGGATCACGACCACGCGCATACGGACCCGCCACATCCGCACCCGCCCACCACACAGCCGTATTCCTCGACGCCGCCGTCAACGCCGGGACACGCGCGAAGAGATAGTCCACCACCCTTTCGTAGCCGAACGGCACAATCGACCCACCCTGGATCGGCAACTGTGCCGCGTTCCCGTCCCCGTCCACACCGACCAGGAACACCTTGCGGAACGGCGCCTCCTTCCGCGGGCCCTCCGCCTCCACCGCCGATGCCCGGTCCCATCTGCCCTCCGGCGGCGCCCACCGCACCTCCGTATAGTGCTCCACCTCCGGCAGCAGACCGTAGGAACCCTGCCGACGCGGCCACGATGCGGCTGCTCCACCCTCCCGCAGCGACACCCCCACCTGCACACCCGACGCATTCAGGTGCTGCACCTGCGACACCTGATCCACCGGAACCCGGGTCCCGTCCAGCGCCTCGATCTCGGCCGGCCACTCGATCACGGCCGGTGCCGGCAACTCGCGGATGGCCGTCAACGCCCCCTCCGCGCTCCTGATCGCCTCCTCGACGCGCGCACGCTCCCCGACAGGCACGGTCCCGGTCGTCAGGAGAGCGGCCACCTTCTCCACCGCCTCGGCCGCCAGCCGATACGCCGGACTGTCCGGGGACAACCGGACGTGTCCCAGGGCATAACGGCCCAGGGCGCCGACCACGGCCATCCCGTTCACCATGGTCAGCACGCGCTGATTCGGGCCCTCCACCTGCGGGACGCCGCCGAAGAGCAGGGACACGAACGGGGCGAACCCCTGGACCACCGGATCGTCCAGAATCCGCTCCACCGACCGGCTCAGCACGTCGGGAGACAGCGGAACCGAGGCCGCCACCGCCCGCTCGTACATCGCCCTGCCGAGTTCCGCCACCTCGGCGTCTGCCTCCTCGATCTGCTCCTCGGTCATGGTCCTGTCGTCGAACCCGTACCCCCGCAACTCGTTCACCATCAGCGCGACCAGCAGCCGGCCGCCGCTGGTGTCCAGGGCCGGGAACTCGTCCATGCCGACCGACTCGAGCGAGCCGATCCGCCTCCCCTGGGACGTACGCCCCGTCAGCGCGGCGGTCAGCTGCTCGCGCGGGGACGGCACATCGCCGGTCTCCCCGCTATCGCGGACCACGAAGTCGAAGAACCCGTCCGAAACGACTCCGCCCGGGCTGAAGAGCCGGAAATGGCGTTCCATTTCGACCTTCAGCATGTCGTGGGCGACCGCGCTGAGCCCGTCATGACGCTCTTCAAGGAAGCCCCGCGTACCAGGCCGCAGAGCCCGCCGGTCACTGTCGAACCCGTGCCGCGACGCCACCGCCAGCCAGTTCTTGAGCAGTTGCGGCTGCGTGACGGTGAGCGGCCTGGCGGCGACGTGGGTGAAGGCCCGCCACGCGTACCCCCAGACCTCGTCCACATCCGGAATGGCCGACAAGAACGCGACCAGCTCCACCGGCACCTCACCACGGCCGGCGACCTCGCTCGCGAACTTCCCCGCGACCCACTGCCCGAAGTCCCTCCCCGTCGTGGTCAGAAGGAGCAGTTCTCTGGGCCATGCCCGATCCAGGGCGTGGTCATGGAGCATCCTGAGGCCCACCGCGGGGGTACCCAGGGAGAACTGCGCGTAGGAGCGGCCGTTGTGGCCCCGGGCAAGGGGATAGATCGTGGTCGCCCGGCCGACCTCGGTGATCTCCCACCCGGGAAGGTCACCCAGAAGCTTCACCAGCGGTACCGGCCGCCCGCCCCGGTCGATTGTGCCCAGCCGCGCCAGCCGGTCACGCACCAGCCTCCGCCGGGCCCTCGCCTCCTCCAGCGACTGCCACCGCTCACCCGGGACCAAGGCCGCCGGATCACCGACGACCTCCGTGATGGTGCCAGAGCCCCGTACGCTCCGCGGGGGCACTTGGGCCGCCATGTCAAAGGGCATCGGGAAGTCGGGGTGGCTCCACAGGGGGGCCTTGTCGACGACGATCTTGATCCCAGGGCCGTACGCCAGCACCACCTTCATGAGATCGGGCCTGCCCGTGGCCTCCGAGACGGGGATGTTGAGCCTCCGCATAAGTTCAGCGGGGAGGGGGGCGATAGAGAGCGGATAGCGGTACTCGATCTCAGGGCCACTGGCCCCGTACTCATCACGCACCGCCCCGTCCAGCATCGCGTGCGCCACCGACGACGACTCCGCGAACGGTTGCAGCGCGTCCACCACCACCCGCCCGGACGGACCCACCACCACCGCCCGCGCGTCAAACAACAGCCCCACCTTCGGCGGAACATCCGACACCCGGCTCCCCTCGGGCTTCGACGGATCCACCCACACCACACCATCCGCCGTGTGATACGCCGCGAACGCATGCCCCAGCCCGTCCTCCGGCCGCCGCCCCCGCTCCAACGACACCGACCCCGGCCGCCGTGCCAGCACCAACGCCACCGAACCCGGCCCCGCGAGCCGCGCCTTCTCCAGCGCCTCCTCCACCGCACCCCACGACCCCACCCGACCCCACCCAGGACCCCGCACCAGACGGGAGCGCGGGCCCTGGTCCAGCACCGACTCATCCACCACACCCCCGGCCCGCACACCCGACGGAAGCAACACGTCCGGATGCAACTCATCCCGCAACGCGCCCAACAACTCCAGACACCGCCGCTCCGACACGCCCCCGGGCGGCAGCCCCTCCGCCATGCCATCCACAAGGACCGTCAGTTCCGCGCGGCTCCACACCCGGGGCGCGGGCGCCGGGGCGGGGTGCGTGACCGGCGCGATGGAGACCCAGTCGTCGGCCGTATGCGGCCGACCCGCCGCGTCCCGCCCCAGGGCGAGGGTGAGCTTGCCGGTGTCCCGGTCCTGGTGGATGTCGGCCTCGCCGTACGCGGTCCGCGCCAGGTGGCCCGTCGCGAGGCTGGTCGCGAGGAGAAGGCCGTCAACGGCGTCCCCTGCCTCGGCGGGATCCGCGTCCGGGAGCAGCCAGACGATCTCGGCGCCCGGCGGCAGCGCGCGCACCTGGGGGTCGTGGGAGAGCAGGGCGGCGGCGTCCTCCGCCGGCACCACTCCGGACAGCAGGTCCAAGCCGAGGTCGCCGCGCGCCCGGATCACCCAGGGCGCCGGGCCGCCGGGCCGGTGCCAGGGCGCGGGCGCGGAGCCCAGGGAGGCGTGGTCGATCGTGCCGTCGGGCCGGTGCCGGACCAGGGTGACCCGGCTCGGGTCGAAGTCCAGTCCGTCCCTGCCCGGTCCGTCCAGGTGACGGCCGAACGCCCGGTCCCCGGTGTCCCGCAGGAGGGTGTGCGAGCCCAGCATCCCTTCGCGTTCCAGATGGAACGCGCCCAGCTCCACGGTGCTGCCGATGTCGCGGCCGGCGTCCCGTGCCCGGTTCACCAGCCGGTACAGCTCCCCGCGGCGCTCGGGGTCGGGGCGGTCCAGATGCAGGACGCGGGCGGCGAAGGCGTCGGCGTCGCCGCCGTGGTCCCAGACGCCCAGGACACCCTGGCGCGCGAGGTGGAGCCCGGCCAGCACCGCGAGGCTGGGCGTGTTGTCCGCCGCGTCCAGTGCCAGGCGGAACAGCTCGGCGCGCTCGTCGGCGGTCACGGGCCCGTACCCGTCCGGGTCCAGCACGTGACGGGTGAGCGCGTCCAGGTCCAGCGGCCCGCCGGCCAGTTCCGGGACGTCCGCCCGCAGGGTGTCCAGCCTGCGCAGGACCTCCCGTGCGGTGTCAGGACCCTGTGCGGCGTACGGGTCGGACAGGCCGTGCAGGCGGGACAGGGCGTCGAACTCGGCAAGGGCGGCGGCGTACGGGTCGCCGTCGTGCGGAGCGCTGTCGCCGTCGTAGAGGTTGTCGTCGCGTGCCGGGTCCTCGGCCGGTGCCGGGGGGCCGTCCGGCGGCCGCACCGCCGCGGGCCCGACGGGCTCTGCGGGCTCGCCGGACCGGGCAGGCTGGGCAGCGGTGTCCTGGACGGGAGGGATCTCGTTCCGGGGGCCGAGGGCGTCGTCGGCCGGCGGCGCCTTCGGCTCGCCCTTCGCGCCCTCCGGCCCGTCCGGCGCGAGGACCACGATCGCCGGGGGCGTGTTCCTGCGGGGCGGCTGCGGGGGCCTGGTGGTGCGGTGGTTGCGCGGGGCGCCGGGGTTGCGGTCGCCCTCGGGCAGCGCGGCGAGGTACTCGTCGCCGCGCTCGTACACCGTCACGGCGTTCCTGGCGTTCTCACCGAGCGCCACCCCGAAGGTGTCGATCGTGCCGTTCTCGTGCACCAGGGTCAGGTGGAGGTCCGCGTGGCGGGGGAGGAGTTCCGCCGCGAGCAGGGCGGTGGGGCGGTTCCACCGCCGGGCCGCGAACAGCTGGGCCCTGATGAGGCCTTCCTCCTGCCGCCGGGTCAGCGGCAGAGGCAGCAGGGGTAGCCGGCCGCCGCCGCGCTCGAACTCGCGCCGCTGGGCGTCCGTCAGCGCGATCCCGGCTCCCTCGATCCCGGCCCCCGCCAGCTCCTCGGCGCGGAAGGTCGCCCGCGGGTCGAGCCGCGCCGTGCTGGGCAGCGGCAGGTAGGCCGACCAGGACAGGTGGTCGGGTTGGTACTCGCCGCCGTCGGGGAGGCGCAGCCCGGCCGCGTTCATGGCCATGGCCAGGGCGGCGTAGAAGCGGTTTCCGTCGCCGGGTGGCACGACGAGCCGGTGCGCGTAACCGTCGGGGTCCGTCAGCCGGTTGAGGTCCGATGCCGCGTCGTACTTGGGCTCCGGCTCGGACTCGTCGTCGGTCAGGCCCTCCCAGGTCCACGGGCGGTGGGCGTGGGCGGGCAGCGCGTCGTCCGCCGGGGGCTCGTCGGGGGTGGCCGGGGCGGGGGCGGCCGGTCCCGCTTCCACCTCGTCCGGCAGTACGGCGCGGAAGCGCTCGTCGGCGAAGTGGAGTACGACGCCGGGGGCGTCGTCGGGCAGGGGTTCGGGGTCCGGGGGGTAGTCGAGGAAGCTGCCGTCCTCGCGGACGACGCGGACGACGGTGCCATGGATCCGGGCCGCGAGCGCGGGCAGCAGGTCGGCGGCGGCGTTGTCCCAGGTCTGCTTGTCGACGTGGGCGGCCAGGCGACGCAGTTGCGCGGCCGCCAGGCCGCGGCGCTGGGCCGGGGTCAGCGGCTGGTGGCGCCGGTCGGGGGTGGGCAGGTCCCCGGCCGAGTGCGGGATCACGCCGAAGGCGTCGAACTCGCGGCGCTCGGGGGTGTCGGTGCCCAGGTCGAGCCCGGCGGCCTCGACCTCGGCCGCGCTGAAGGTGTCCTTCTCGTCCGGGACGAGGTAGGCCAGCAGCGGGGAGTCGTCGGGGAGGGCTGCGAGCGCTGCGGCGAACCGGCCTCGGAGGGCGTCGGCGCCCTCGGTGATCCCGCCATGGGCTGCGATGAACGCGTGGTAGAAGGACTTTCCGTCCTCGGGCACGTCGCGCAGCGGGTGAGTGGTGCCCTCGGGCGAGGTCAGGGCGGGCGAGCCGTCCGCAAGGACGGTGGCGGGGGTGTAGACCGGGGATTCCTCGGATTCCTCGGTGACCGTCTCCAGGGATGCGGTCCCTGTCCCGCCCGTCAGCTCTCCGCCGGTCAGGTCTCCGCTCGTGAGCCGGGGTTCGGGCACCCCGGCGCGGGTGCGAACCGCGCCCTCCTCGCCGCTGCCCTCCTCGCCGCTGCCCGGGTCGTCGGGCAGCTGGTGCCAGCGGGTCAGCCGGATGGTCTCGCCGTGCAGACGGTGCAGGGTGTCGGCGGCGGTCTCGGCGGTCGTGCGCTGCTTGGCCAGCTCCGCCAGCCGGGTGTCCCGGGCGCGTTCGGCCGTGCGCAGGGTGTGGTGGGCGGCCTGGACGGCGTCGTCAGCGCTCACCACGCGCCGGGCCGCCCCGCCGGTGACCTCGTCGTGCACCCGCCGCGCCTCGGTGACGAGCCGGTCCCGCTCGTCCTGCCGGATGCGGGCAACGAGGCGGTCGGCGGCGGCCTGCTCCTCGCGGGCCTCGGCGAGTCGCTGGTCCGCGGCGGTCCACCGCTCCTCGGTCTGCTCGGCCTCCGGCTGCGTCTGCCCGGTCTCCGGCTGCCCGGCGGTGGTCTCCAGGAGTTGTGCCCACCGGGCGTCGCGGACGGCCCGGGCCTTCGCCGCCGCCTCCTCCTCGGCGGCCAGGAGGCGGTCCCGGACACCCTCGCGGAACTCCGCCGCGGGCCCCCTCGCCGCCTCGTCCGCGGCCGCCTCGGCGGCGCGGTAGTGGTGGCGGGCGCTGCGCTTGGCGGCCCGCTCGGCGCGCTCGGCCGCGGAGCGGTTCCGCCGGGCCCGGGCGTACTCCGCCTCGGCCTCGTTCACGGCCTTGTCCAGGTCGGGGACGTCCCGGCGCAGGCGCCAGTACTCCTGGTCCGCCTCGGTCAGGGCCTTCGCCGCCTCGCTGACCGTGTCCCACGCCGTGGCGACCTGCTCGGGGAAGTTCTCGTCGGTGATCAGTCCGAGGTGGCGTGCGATGTCCTCGCGTACCCAGGCGATGATCTGGGTCTGGGTCTCGACGGCCTGGATGCCCGGCTTGACCCCGCCGAACGGGCCCATCAGGTGCTCACGGACCCAGGCGGCGGTTGGGCTGTCCTTGAGCTGCCGGTCGACCTCGGCGACGGTCAGCCAGGCCGTGGGGATGGCGAACGCGAACATCCGGCCCGTGGTGGGCTTCACCTTCGTCTGGTGCACCTGCTCGTTGGTGATGGCCTGGCCGTCGGAGTCCTGCGCGTTGGCGCCGGTGCCGCTCACACCCAGGTTGACCGTACCGAGCGGCTGGGTCTTGATCAGCGGGAAGCCGCCGATGGCGGTGTCCGTGACGCCGCCGTAGTTGGTGTTCGCGGTGTCGTTGTGGGTGTGCTGCTGCGCGGCTTCCATGTCGCTGCCGTCGGCCACCGTCAGCAGCTGGGCGCCACTGAGGTCCGGCCGCATGTAGCGGGCGAGGTTGCCGGTCGCGGAGTCCAGGATGTTGTTCTCCGTGATACCCGCGGTGTGGTAGCCGCTGTCCCCCGTCGCGTCCTCGGCGAACGTGCTGAGCGCCACGTTGCCGGAGGAGTCCTCCAGCACCTGCGCCGCGCCGGTGCCCTCGGCGGTGAGCGGGGTCAGCCGGGCCCAGCGCAGGGCCTCTTCGAGCGCCTCACCGGTCAGCTGCCCCGACACCTGGGCGAGCCGGTTGTCGTACGCCTTGGCCAGGGCGAGGAGCCCCGCCGCCTCGACCCCCTCGGCGCCGATGACGGCACGGACGTCGAAGCCGTTGGACGGCATCTCGAACGGCGCCTCGCCGCCGTCGGGTTGCGGGACGGAGCGCCAGGCGCGCACCCGGTCCCACAGCTCCTCGGACGGGATACGGCTGGTGGCCGACGTCAGCACGTTCACCGCGGGCGGCTCGTTCACCGGCTCCGGCGGGCGCAACGGGTCCGGTGCGGCGCCGGGTTGGCCGTCGTCGGCGGGGTCGGGCCGCAGCAGGCTGAGCGGGATGATGTCCTTCAGCGTGCCGACGCCCTGCTCGTGGGAGATCCGGGAGGCGTCCGAGTCGCGCGGCATGTCCCCGCGGGTGCGCCCGATCTCCAGGGTGAGCTCGAGCCGGTAGCGGGTGGTGAACTGGGCGTGCGGCCCCTTGGTGGTCGCCTTCCGCGACCGGGTGAGGGAGATGCCCGAGGAGCCGGAGATGATCTGGCGGTTGGAGCCGAACTCGGCGAGGGACGGGCCCGCCGTCGGCACGGACGGGTTGTCGGTGCGCACGCCCTCGGTGATGGTCGTGCCCGCGTCGGAGCCGCGGCCCTGCTCGAACGCGCGGGTACGGGTCTCCACGGCCGTACGGGACTCCCCCAGCTCGGCGCCGGGCCACAGCCGGTCGAAGTCCTGCCCGTCCTCGACCGGTATGAGCCGGGCCCGTACCCGTACGTCCCGCTTGCCGATCCGGACCTTCTTCCACCCCGGGCCGCCGATCCTGGCGGGGAGTGCGGAGCCGGTTCCGGTCATCTCCCGGCGCAGTGCGCGCGCGACGCGGCCCGACACCAGCCGGCGGACCGCCTCCCGGCCGGCACTGTCGAGGTCGTGGCCGAGGTCGTCCAGCTTCTGGTCGAAGGCGGTCAGGGCTTCGGTGACGTTCAGGGAGTCGACGGGGTACTGGGCGAACGGGTGGCGGCGCAGCCAGCCGGGCAGGGACCACGTCCGGTCCGCGTACATCGGCCCGGCGCCGAGGCCGTCGCGGATCAGGCCCATCTCGGCGGCGGTCCGCTCCGGGATGTGGCCGAGCCAGCCGCCCGTGATCCGCTGCCACCGTCCGGCCCGGTGGCGTCCCTTCTGCAGCAGGAGCCTGCCGACCGGCTTCAGCAGACCGATGGAGCGTACATAGGCCGCGACCTGGTGCTCGGCGTCGCCCGCGGTGAGCACCTGGTAGTCGGAGTTCGACCAGGAGGTGTCGGTGGTGACGGTCCGGGTGACGGTCTCCGTCTCGCTCTCCGAGCGCACCCACGGGCGCCAGACCGCCCCGTAGTTGCCGGTGAGGCCCGGCCCCGCGGAGTGGGACTGGCCGTAGACGAAGCTGACACCGGCGGAATGGCTGGAGGACTTGGTCTGGGTGCCGGTCATCGCGGTGCTTGCGCCGACCGTCACCGAGGCCTTCACCGGCTCGGGCCGTCCCAGGGCGCGCAGCCCGGTGACCCGGATCCGGTGGACGACCGTCGCCAGCCAGTCCAGGTAAGGACCCTTGCTGAACAGGCCCGTGGCGCGGAGCCCCAGCGGTGTCGCGGTCTGGTCGAAGTTGGCCGTCAGAAGCTGCGGCTGGTGCGTGCGGACCGCGGCGTCGTGCGCGGGCGCCCCCTCGTAGGTCAGGTGCCACCGCCCCTGGGACGCCTCCTCCAGGACGGCGTCCATGATGCCCGCGCCGTGCGGCGGCGCCAGGACGGAGACGGTCTGGTGCGGCTGCCCGTCCAGCGGCCCCGGCTCCTGGGAGTGGACGGGGGCGGTGGGCGCGCGGTCCACCAGGTCCCTGGTCTCGCGGACGGACAGCGGGCCCTGGGTGACCCGGTCGGGGCCCCGGTAGGGGTTGTCCGCGCCCGGGGCGTGCGGGTCGGTGTCCGGGCTGTGCTCGGCGGGGACGGCCAGCAGCACCTTGGCGCGCAGGGCGACCGGGTCGCCGTCGCCGTCCGTCATGCCGACGCGCGGGGCGCGGAAGACGAACAGCTGGGTGCCCAGCAGGCCGAGCGAGGT
The DNA here is from genome assembly GCF_040302705.1 of Streptomyces sp. NPDC097640. Classification (NCBI taxonomy): domain Bacteria; kingdom Bacillati; phylum Actinomycetota; class Actinomycetes; order Kitasatosporales; family Streptomycetaceae; genus Streptomyces; species Streptomyces sp. NPDC097640. Next base: position 34,650 of record NZ_JBEOSB010000001.1, on the reverse strand, counting down.
GACGCCGCGCAGCAGGCTGCGGAACCGCCAGTAGCCGCCGGTGCTCACCGTGACGGACAGGTCGTAGCTGTAGAGGTGCGCGGGTTTGGCGGTGTCCGCCGACGGTTCGGCGGACGCGGTGGAACCGAAGGGGGTCTCCGCCCGTTCCTGCCAGTTCCGCCGGTAGCCGAACTGTGCGGTGACGGCATGCGCGGGGGCGCCGCGCTCGTCGGTGGCGCCGGCGTCGATGGTCGAGAACAGGGCCTCGAACGTGGCCTCCGTGCTCTGCGTTCCGTACCGTCCGCCGTCGGCGTTGGTGACGCCGGGGGAGCTGTGTGACAGCAGGTTGTCGGTGGTGCCCTCGAATTGGCGGCCGGTCATTCCGGCGTCGAGCCAGATGTAGCGGTAGCCGCGGGTGAACCGGCCCGGGTCCTGAAGGGGGACGCGCAGGCCGGTGGTTCTCATCGATTCCAGGTTCCCGGCCATGGCGTGGTGGGACAGCGCGTTGTACACCGTCAGAACGTTGTGCAGAACCATCTGGTAGTGCGCGTGGCTGCGCCACCTGGAGTCGTTGGGATCGCCGAGGTCTTCGAGGGGGGCGATCATCTGGGGGTACTTGCGGGCGAGCGCCGCCACCACCTGCCGGGTGAACGTGGCCAGCGTGGTGGGCGCGGGGCTGTCGCCCGGCGCGGGGGTGCGGGTGTACCGGCCGTTGGGGTACAGGAACTGCACCACCCGGCTCATGCCGAGGGTCGGCGGGTTGTCCTCGGTCAGATAGGCCGGGGCGTACGGCTCCCGGCCGTCGCGCCGGGCGAGGGTGGTGCCGTCGTCCAGGCCGGCCAGACGGCGCGCTTCCCGGTGCGTCATCCAGTCCAGGCTCCAGGTGCGGAACGCGGTCGGCTCGGTGTCCCCTGTCTTGAGCACGTACACGGTCTTCTCGACGCGGTACAGATCGGTGGTGGTCTTCGTGCTCTGGATGGCGGACTTGACCGCGCCGGATCCGCCGACCGTCATGTACCGGCCGCGGGTGTGTCCCCGGCGCCCGCCCGGGCCGAACTGGAGGCGCGGCTTGATCTTCTCCATGAACCCGGGGATCACGTTCAGCACGTCCACCACCGGCAGGTTGAACGTCGGCCCCACGACGCCGAAGAACTCCAGGGTGTGCGCCCTCGTCTGCTTGCGGGTGTTCTGCTTCGTCAGCTGCCCGGTCTGGGCCAGCTTGGCCTTGTCGCTCTCGTTGGCCAGGACGGCCCTCCCCGGCACGACCCGCGGGATGACGAACGCGCCCAGTGGGGTGCGCTTCTTGTCGTCGGCGAAAAGCGGCTTGCCCGGCACCATGGACCGGGAGAGCCGTTCCGCCATCTGGTCGAAGTTGCCGGAGGAGAAGAACGCGGACAGTTCGTCGTGGGCGGTGGTGCCTGGTTCGGCGCCGACCCGGTTCGCCGCCCAGTCCCGGATCTCCTCCACGGGCCCGTAGCCCTGGGTGGTGACGAGCCGGTAGTCGGACTCGGGGCCCAGTTGCATCCGCCGCGGGGTGCGGACCGTCTCGTGCGTCTCGGTGAGAGTGTCCGCCAGCCGCAGCCCGAGCCCGTCGCGCAGGGACACGCCGGAGGCGAAGTCCGGGGCGCTGGTCCTGGCGGGCTCGGCGCGCCACCGGGTGCCGAGGACGCCCTTTTTGGCGGGACGCGGGGGCAGGGCGTCGGTGACGGTCACCTCGTAGTACACGTCGTCGATGTGGACGTGTGAGTGGTCGTCGGCCTTGTTCTCCCCCTGGCTCACCACCTCGTCCTGCCCGGTGTAGACGGTGTCGTTGGAGCGGGCGAACCGCACCCCCAGCCGGCCGAAGGCGGCGAAGGCGAACGGCAGCGGGCCGATCGGCACGGCCGGGCCGATCTGCCGAGTGGTGCTGAGGACCTTGCTGCCGCCGATGGTGGTCTTGGCGCGGTACTGGTTGTCGATCTTGGTCGGCCCGGTGCTGTCGGCGAACCTCTCCCAGGCGCCGTAGTTGCGGATCCGTACGCGCAGCGTGCGCAGCCGCCCGGACTCGGCGCGGTAGTTGAACTCCCGGCCGTCCCCGGCGAAGGTGCGCGCATCTTCCCGCATGGCCCGCAGCAGCCGGTGCTCGACGCCCACGCCGATGTCGTCGGAGCGCGCCGGGTGGCGCGGCGCCGGGGTGTCCGCGGGGTCGGCGGGGCGGGTCTCCTCGTCCTCGCCGCGCAGCAGGTCGGTGACGGCCCGCGCGGCGGTGTCGTGGCCGCGCAGGTAGGGGTGGCCCTGGCCGAAGGTGAGCAGGGCGTCCTCGGCCTGCTCCGGTGTGCCGTCGGTGGAGAACGGCAGCAGGCCGTCGACGTACGCGGGCATGCGGCTGTCGTCGGCGAAGTTGCTGACCCGCTGGACGACCGGAGGGGGCAGCAGGGCGTGGTCCACCCGCGGCGGGCGGCGGTCCGTCAGCTCGTTGTCGATCTCCGCCCCGGGGAACGGGGGCGTCGGCTGCTGGACATGGGCCAGTCCGGCCCGTTGGCTGGAAGAGCCGGAGAGGGAGGATCCGGAGGTCACGCGCGTCAGACCCTCGCGGGCCTGGTCGCTCCCGGGGGGCGGGGAGGGCACCGAATCCCTCGTCGGGGACGTGGCGGAGCCGGGGCGCCCGAAGACCCCGAAGGTGTCGATCCGCCGCAGCGGGTTCCGCCATCTCCCCGCGTCCCGGTCCTCCTTGACGTGCGACGGGCCCTGGTTGGTGGGGAAGGTCATCGCGTTACGGAGGGCGGGCATCGTCGCGGAGCGGCGGCGTCCGGCGGGCCGGTCTCCCTCGACGGCCGACTTGTGGGGCGACGGCGTGTCGAGAAACAGCTCGGACTGCCGGGGCGGGCGGGCGGTGGAGGGCCCGGCCCGCCGGGCGGCCTTCGGGGCGACTGCCGGGGTGGACGACGGGGTGGACGGCGGGGTCACTTCCGGGGTGGACGACGGGGAGGACGGCGCCGTGAGCGCACCGGGCAGCGGCAGGCGCTCCGGGCCGCGGGGCGTGCGCACGGTCGTCTGATGGCCGGGACCGTCGGAGAGGGGCACCGGGTCGATGGGCCGGCCGTCGGGGCCGACCTCGATCGACAGGAAGGTGTGGCCCTCGTAAAGGGGGCGGTCGCTCACGCGCCCGTACTGGCCGTCGACCCAGTCGATGCGGCCCTCGTGGTTGAAGGCGTTGACCGCGTGGACGGTGCCGTTCGGCCGCTGGAAGCGGAGGATCGCCGCCGAGCCGTGGCGGTCGGCGTCGCCCCGGCCGAGCCGCCGCTCGACGGCGCGGACGGCGTTCGCGGTGGCCGTGTGGGCGCTGGTGCCCGGGTCCTCGGCGTGGTGCCGCCATCCGGTGCCCAGCCAGCGCGCGGTCCGCTGCATGCTGTCCCGCTCGACCTCAAGCCCGCGTCCGGGCCCCGGGGCCTGGACGGGCGCGGCCGCGGTGGGCCGGCCGAACCAGGACACCAGTGCCGAGCGGGCCACGTCGAGGCAGTTGAGCTGGCGCGCCGGGTCGGCCCAGCCGCCGTTGAGGCGCCGCACCCACGGTGCGCCACCGGCGTCGGTGAACAGGGTGTTGTAGGGGAGCCTGCGGTTCAGCTTGCGGACGGGCGCGGCCAGCCCGAAGTGGGCGCCGCGCGGGTCGGGGAAGCGCTGGTACGCGCCGTCGAGATCGACCGGGAAGACGTCGTGCAGCCGCCGCTCGTCGGCCTCCGACGGCCGGTCGAGGCCGCCCGACTCCCGGTCGTACGGGCGGATCGCGCGCAGGCTGTCCGTCGACGGGCCGGTGAGAACGGACGTGGACCCGGGCCGGTCGCCGTCCGGAACCAGGGCCGGAGCCGGGGCCGGAGCCAGGGCCGGGGCGGGGGCCGGAGCCGGGGCCGGGGGGACGGCGTCCGCAGCGCTCATGCCCGGGCGGCCGGGGCCGCGGGTGGCCACCTGGCGCGGGCCGCCGCGCCGGTCGTCGAGCGTGAGGGTCAGCGTGTCCAGGCCCGGTCCGCTACCGGACCGGCCGCCCCGGTGCTCGACGACCTCGACGGTGAAGTCGTCGGCGGTGATGTGCTGTCCCGGCGAACCCTCCTGGAGCCGTTCCAACTCCGCGTCCAGATGGCTCCTGTACAACGCCTCGATCGCCGCGGCGCGCGCCTTCCCGGCCTTGACGGACCCGCGGCCGCCCCTCTCGTAGGTGATCTCCAGCCTCGGCAGCGGCAGTTGGTGATCGGTGTTCCACACCCCGGCCCTTGCCGCCACGCTCGCCGGGTACCTGACGATGTTGGCGGCGTCGGCGGGTGCCTCCGTGACCCCACTGGCGAAGGTGATGGGTACCGGGTCTGTTTCGTGGCCGCGGAGCACCACGCCGGTGATCGGGTTGACCATCCGCGAGGGGGCCTCGCTCAACAGGCCCGCGTAGACGTCATGCACGGACTCGCCGGGACGCTGTGCGTACATCCGCATGTACCACTGGCGCTCGCCGGGGATGACCGGTTCGACCTTCCCGAGCCAGAACGCCGCCCTGTTGATGGCGACTTCCAGCGCCAGCTCCGCACGCGCGCGCTCCTCAGAGCCCTCGGGCGCCGCGCTCACCGTTTCCTGGGCCTGCTCCGCCCCGATCAGGGCCAGCGTCAGATCACGGTAGTCGCGCACCTCGGCGAGGTACTCGTCGATACCGGCGGCCTCCTGCCGCTCGATCTCCTGGCGCAGTTCCGCCGCCGTCTCCCGCAGCTTGTCAGGACCCAGGTTGTTGAGGTTCGCCGCGATGGCCGCGCGGCGCCGGTCCGCCCGCGCCGACCTCCGTGCGCGGTTCTCCAGAGAGATCTGGTGGGTGCCGTCCTCGCTGGCGAGGACCACGCTCAGGAAGTGGTAGCCGAAACGGCCGCCGCCGGGCTGTTCGCCGGGTTTGGCGTGGTTGTGCTCCAGGCTCGGCCGGCCGTCTGCCCCGGGCGCGGCGATGGACTGCACCACATACCCGTCGCCGACATCGGCCCAGGCGTGCTCGTTGACCCCGATACGCCGTCCGGCGTCCGACAGGGCATCCCGCCGCGGGTCCGCGGGCTCGGCAAGACTCAGCGCGCTGCCGTACGACTGACCGGGCAGCGGACCGTCGTACCCGCCCATGGGCCGGTCGTCCCGGCGCAGCAGGCCGGCCGCCCACTCCGGACGCACCGCGTCCGGCGGGGTCTCGCCGTCCGCCACCCGTGCCAGGGCTTCGGCGAGGTGGTGGGTCCCGGTGGTCTCCCCGGCGTCGGAGGCATCGACCGGAGCGGTGGCCACCTCACCGCTCCGGGGATCCGAGAGGACCAGATGCGATGTGGGGTGACCACCGGACACCTGGTCGGCGAAGTCCCGGCACACCTCCTTGGTGGACTCCCCGGACTCCCCGGTGCGGGTCATGAACACGGGGGTGACCCGGAACAGTTGCCTGCTTCCCCCGTCGGGGGTGGGGAGGACGATGCTCAGGTTCTCGTCGGTCTCCAGCCGTACCCCGCTGCCCGCGCGGGCCAGTTTGACCGAGGAGCGGGCGACGGCCTCGGCCGTCGCGAAGACCTGCTGTCCCAGCGCGCCGTCCTCCACGGCGAGCGTACGGTCGGCGGAGATCCGCAGGGCGGGCCGCTCGGTGGCGAGGATCTCGGCGTGGTCCTGCACCGACACCGCGAACTCCGGGGGATCCGCTCGCCGGTCGAACGCGCGGGGCGTGCGCCAGTCCCCCCGGGTCTCCCCGGGCTTGCGGAACAGCACGCCGTCGCCGCGGTTGTCCACGACGGTGTAGTCCCTGATCGTCAGCGGCCTGGCCCGGCGCGCGTCGATCCCGTCGCGGGGAGCGGGGTCCTCGATGTCCGCGTCGCTGTTCCTGTCGCCATCCGCGTCGCTGTCACTGTCGCTGTCCGGCGCCGCGTCCATGTCCGCCCGGAACGACGCCAGGGCCGCTTCACTGGTGAGCTGGTCCGGGGGGACGGCGAGGGCCAGCGAGCCGAGGCGGCGGAGGTGCCCGACGTCCACCTCGCTGTCGGCACCGAGGTCCAGGACCCGCCGGGCCAGGCCGTGGATTCTGTTGAGCGGGTCGGGGGACGTGCCCGGCCGCTCCGCGCCCGCCAGGGCGAGCCGCCGCAGCGCCCCGGTCGCGGCCATGAGTGTGTCGAACGAGTGGTGGTCCATCGCGCCGGTCCCGAAGAACAGGTGCAGCGACCACAGGTCCTCGACGTCCTGCGCCGGGGCCGGGGGCGGGGGCAACGGCACGCCCCCCTCGCGGGACGTGTCGCTGGACATGTCGGTGTCGCTGGTGTCGGACTCCGTGTCCGGCTCCAGGTCCGGCCGATCGCCGTCGGGTGCCGGGGTGGTGGCGACGTGCTGGGCCAACGGTGCCACCGGGGCCAGGGCGTGCGCCTGCGGCCGGTACGTCCCCTCCGCCTGGTCCCAGAAGGCGCGGAACCCCTCCCACAGCCGCTCCTCCCGCGTGTACTCCACCGGGTTCGCCGGACCCGGATCCCGCGGATCCCGGCCGAACAGCCGCTCCAGAACCGGCAGCAGCGCCGGCTCGTGCTCCCGCGCCCAGGCCACTCCGTTGTTCCGCGGCCGACCGGTGTACATGTCCGTCCCCGCGTTCACCCCCAGATACGCGCAGACAGCCTGAGCGAAATACTCGAACTCGTTCGTCGAGGAATAGTTTTCGGCCGGTGCACCATTCAGGTCCCGCCGTATCCCGTCCGGCCACTCCACATCGAACGGATCGACGCCCGGCGGCGGGTTCAGCTTGGCCTCATAGGCCATCTTGATGACCTTCCGGTCAAAATCATCAAGCGCCTTCTCGTGGAGCGTGTGCGCGAATTCGTGATCGGATGTGGAGTAGCCGTCCTCATAAATACCCGCACCCGGCACACTCGTGGCCTCACCCACGAGGTTCTCCTCCGCCACCGCCGTGTCAAGAACACCGCCCGCGCCCCGTACGGTGTCCCAGGTACGCCGGTCGTTCGGGGCGGCCGACGCACCCGCAAGACGCCGGAACGGGCCCAGCGCGGTCACCGCCACGTCCTTGGGCACCACCACAACCCGCACATCACTCTTCAGCAGCGCTGCCGCCGCCCCGGGATCGCCCAGCATGCGTGCGATGCGCTTCCGCGCCAGGTCCTCCACCGTCTCCGGCCGGAACGGCCACACCGGCCGATCCATCCCGGGCTGCACCACGACCATCAACTGAGCCGCCGTCTCGGCGAACTCCACGGCGGGCAGGCCCCGCCGCAACGCGTCCACCAGCGCCGGATCAGCCATCAACTTCTGCCGCTTATCAAGCGACAGCAACGACAACGCCCGGAACCGGTCCTCCGCCGACATCCCCAGCAGACGCGACCCGAACTCCCCCACCGGGCCGGCCGACACCCCACCGAACACCACCTCGCGCGGCAGGCCCCGGACCGCGGCACCGGGCAGGGGCAACCCCTGCAGACCCGAAGCCGGCGAATCCGGAGCCGCCGAATCCGAAGCCGGCGGAGCCGCGTGCGCCCCATCAGACGACTGCTCCGCGGCCCGGTACGCCTCCAGCAACTGGTTCAGCAGATTCGGGGTCAGCGTCGGGTCCCAGCCCATCTGCCCGGCATAGCCCGCCGCGACCCGCTCCAGCTCGGCCCACGTCAACGGCCCCATGCCGCGCGCCAGCGCCTGCCGCTCCAGCGCCCCGAAACCCTGAAGCAGCCACTCGAACTCCCCGGCCAGCGCGGGATTGCTGTCGATATCGATGCCGTGGATCTGCCGCATCGCCCGCACCCACCGCAGCACCCGCGCCGCCCGGTCCGCCACGTCCCCCGGCAGCCCCGCCCGGTCCGCCCACGCCGACAAGGTCTCCGCCAACGGCTCCGGGGGGAGTTCCTGCCACTGGAACACCGGGGCGTCCGGATCATCCGCCTTGGCCAGAGCCGGCGGATTCCCGTTCCCGAACACGTCCAGTCGCGCGTCCGAGCTGAACGCCGTCCGCCGGGACCTGGTCGCCACGACCTGCGCGCCCGACACATACGCCAGCCGGTCGGCGCCCACCGGCAGCCTCCCCAGCCCACACCCCACCAGCCACACCGGCCAGTCCGCCGGAATGGACATCGTCGCCATCTGGCGTTTGAGGAAGCTGCTCAGCGCCGCGCTCCACACCATGTGGTTCTGTCCCGTGCTCGCCAGGGGGAACGCCGCCTGGGTACCGAGGCTGTGCACCACCACGACGAACGCGTCGTTCAGCCCCCGTGGCAGACGCCGCACGGCACCGTTACGGTGCCCGCCGGTCCCGAGCACGTGCTCGTTGTGATCGAAGTAGTGCTCGATCTGCGACACATTCCGCAGTTGCTCCTCGCGTTGTGCCATCTCCCTGGGGTTGAACAACGCGACCCCGATCAGCCGCTGCCCGTCCGACCTGGGCAGCGCGAACGTATGCACGTCGGTGTCCAGGAACTTCGTACCGTCCGCCGCCGCCAGCTCCCGCGGACCGTCCAGAAGCTGACCCGGATCGCTCGGAATCCATGCCCCCACGGGCGCCGACCACGGACGCGTGGCCGCGAGCACCACGCGCTGCCTGGACGTGCCGTCGCCCACCGGCTCCCACCGGAAACCGCCGTACGTGGACCACACCCGCCCCCCGATCCAGTCGGCCATCAGCCGGGGCAGCCGCCTCATACCCGCGCCCGCCTCCGGCATCAGCAACACCACCGGAGCGCCCACCGGCCGCCGGGGGTCATACTTCACCAGCTCGGCCAGTTCCACGTATGTCACCTCGGACGGGTTGCCCTGCCCGTCGCGCACCACGACCATGCCCGCCTCGCCACCGGGCTCCACCACCACCACGTACGGCGAACCCTGCCACGGGGGCAGTGTCCAGCTCAGACCGCCATGACCCTGCCGCCCCACATGGTCCAGCAGCAGATCCAGAGGCTGCCCGGTGAAGTTCCGCCCCAGGAACCGGCCGTCCGGGCCGACCAGCGCACTCGTATCCCCCAGCACCCCCGTCCCCTGCAGCCGGTACGCCGCTGCCGCGGCCAGACTCCCCGCGCGCCCGTCCCGGTGCGCGGCGGCCACCACCGACAGCGCCTCGAAATACCGCCCACGCGTCATCGAATCCGAAGGACCCAGCCGCAGAATCCCCCGCGCGATCCGATCCAGATCGGCTTCCCCGATGCCGGACCGCGGACTCCCCGCCTCCAACACCTCCAACCCACGCACCATCACCTCGTACCGCGGGTCCTCCGCCACCCGCGCCCCGAACACCGCACTCAACACCTGCGGCACACCCGACGCCCCCCGCCGCGCACGCGAAGACCCCTCTCCCGGCGGCGCGGGCAACGGCCCGACATCCTCAGCGGAACCCGAACGCCGCCCGGGCGCCGGGGTGGTGGCGGCCTCCTGGGCCGCCGGTGCCGCCGGTGCCATCGGGGGCGCCGTGGCCAGGGCGTGCGGCTGCGGCCGGTACACCCCCTCCACCTCGTCCCAGAAGGCGCGGAAGGTCTCCCACAGTTCGTTCTCCGCCCGCGTTTCCTCCCTCGGGTTCGCCGGACCCGGACCCTGCGGATCCCGGCCGAACAGCCGCTCCAGAATCGGCAGCAGCGCCGGCTCGTGCCTCCGCACCCAGGCCGCCCCGTTGTTCCGCGACCGCCCGGTGTAGCCGTCCGTCCCCGCGTTCAACCCCAGATACGCGTTCACCGCCTGCGCGAAATACGCGGACTCGCCCGTGGAGGAATAGTTGTCGGTCGGGTTGCCGGCCAGGTCCCGCCGAATCCCGTCCGGCCACCGCACATGGAGCGGATCGAAGCCCCCCGGCGGGTTCAGCTTGGCCCGGTAGGCGTCCTGGACAACCTTCCGCTCAGCATCGTCAAGCAGATTCTCGTAGTGGCCGAACAGCCGCCGCAGAATCGGCATCAGCGCCGGCTCGTGCTCCTGCACCCAGGCCGCCCCATTGTTCCGCGGCCGACCGGTGTACGGGTCCGTCCCGGTGTTCACCCCCAGATACGCGTTCACCGCCTGCGCGAAATACTCGTACTCGTCCTTCGAGGAATGGTTGTCGACCGGATCGCCATCCAGGTCCCGCCGAATCCCGTCCGGCCACTCCACATCAAACGGATCGACGCCCCGCCGCGGGTTCAGCTTGGCCTGATAGGAATTCTTGATGGCCTTCCGGTCGGAATCACCCAGCGCGTGCACATGGAGCGCGTGCGTGAACTCGTGATCGGGCGTGCCGTAACCGTCCGCATGATTTTTCGCATCCGGCACACTCGTGGCCCCACCGAGAAGATTCTCCTCCGGCACCGCCACGGCACTCGCGTCCATGACGCCCCGTCGGGTGTCCCAGCCAGGCTGCCCAGCGAAACCCCGGAACCGCTTCAGCCGGGTCATCGCCACGTCCTTGGGCACCACCAGAACCCGCACAGCGCCCTTCAGCAGCGCGACCGCCATCTTCGGATTGACCAGCATCCGCGCGGCCCGCGCCCGCGCGACCCGCCCCGCCGACACCGGCTGATCCGCCATCGGCTCACCCGGACCGTCCTGCACCACCACCATCAACTGGGCCGCCGTCTCGGCGAACTCCATACCTGGCAGAGCCCGCCGCAATTCGTCCACCCACACCGAATTCGACGCCAGCTTCCGCCGCTTGTCAGGCGACAGCAGCGACAACTCCCGGAACCGGTCCTCCGCCGACATCCCCAGCAGACGCGACTCGAACTCCCGCACCGGACCGAACGCCACCCCACCTTCCTGGGACCCCAGCCCCAGCACACGGGACGCGTCCTGGGGCCCCATCCCCAGCACACCGGACATGTCCTCGCTCTCGGCACCGGGCTGGGGGGGCTCCCCGGTCGCCAGAGCCTCCGCCGCCCGGTACGCCTCCAGCAGTTGGGCCAGCAGATACGGGCTCAGCGTCGGATCCCAGCCCCCCTGCCCGGCGAAGTCCTCCGCGGTCTGTTCGAGCCCCGCCCACGTCAACGGCCCCACACCCTGCGCCAGCGACTGCCGCTCCAACGCCCCGAAACCCAGGAGCAGCCGCTGGAACTCCCCGGCCAGCCTGGGATTGGTGTCGATGTCGACGCCGTAAACCTCCCGCAGCGCCCGCACCCACCGCAGCACCCGCTCCTCCCGGTCCGGCACGTCCCACGGCAGCCCCGCCACGTCCGCCCACATCGACAGTGCGGGCGGCCACGGCTCCGGAGGGAACTCCCGGTACCCGAGCGCTGGATTGTCCGCATCGTACGCATTGGCCAGATACGGCGGATTCGCGTCCCCCACCACACGCTGCTTCGCGTCCGAGGCGAACGCCGTCCGCCCCAGCCTGGTCGCCACATCCTGCGCGCCCGGCACGTACTCCAGCCGGTCGGCGCCCTCCGGCAGCCTCGCCAGCCCAGGCCCCACCAGCCACACCGGCCAATGCGCCGGAACGGACGCGGCGATCTGGCGCCACAGGAACGCGGACAGTTCCCCGCTCGTCACCATGTGGCTCCGCCCCGTGCTCTTCCGGGGCAGCCCCGCCTCGCCGTCCCCCACCACGACGATCGCGTCGGTCAGCCCCCGCGGCAGGGGCAGGAGGGGACCCGTCGTGCTGATCCCCTCGTACTCGATCCGGTCGGCGTAGTGCCGAATCCGCGACACGTTCCGCAGATCACTCTCACCGGCGGCCATATCCCTGACGTTCAGCAACGCCAGTCCGGTCAGCCGCTGCCCGTCGGACGTGGGCAGCGCGAACATCTCCACGTCACTGTCCGGGAACGTCGAACCGTCCGCCGCCGTCACCTCCCACGGACCGTCCGGAAGCTGGCCCGGATCGCTCGGCACCCACGCCCCCACGGGCGCCGATCCCGGACTCACCGACGCGAGCACCACGCGCCGCCTGGACGTGCCGTCACCCACCGGCTCGAACCGGAGACCGCCGTACGTGGACCACACCCGCTCCCCGAGCCAAGCGGCCATCAGCCTGGGCAACGCCCTCATGCCCACGCCCGCCTCCGGCATCAGCAGCACCACCGGAGCGCCCGCGGACCGCCGGGGGTCGTGCGCCACCAGCTCCGCCAGTTCCTCGTACGGCACCTCGGTCGAGTTGCCCTGCCCGTCGCGCAGCACGACCAGGCCCTCCTCGGAACCGGGCTCCACCACCACCACGTACGGCGGGCCCTGCCCCGGGAACGGCGACAACTTCAGACCGTCAGGGTCCTGCCGCCCCACGTAGTCCAGCAGCAGGTCCAAAGCCTGCCCGGTGAAGTTCCGCCCCTGGAACCAGTCGTCAGGACCGGTCAGCGCACTCGCGTCACCCAACACCCCCGCCTTCGTGTGCAACCAATACGCCGCCACCGCGGCCAGACTCCCCGCACGCCTGTCCCGGTACGCGGTCGCCGCCACCGACAACGCCTCGAAATACCGCCCACGCGTCATCGGCTCCGAAGGACCCAGGTGCAGGATCCCCGGCGCGATCCGCTCCAGATCGAGGCCCCCAGTGCCGAACCGCGCATCCCCCCTGCGCGCCAGCTCCAGCGCGGCCAGCCCGCGCATCATCACCCCGTACCGCGGGTCCTGCGCCACCTGCGCACCGAACGCCAGGCTCAACACCTGCGGCACATGCGGCACACGCGACGGCCCCGGAGTCGGCGGCGGCCCGACCTCCTCAACGTCACGCCGGTCGGTCGGTGCCTCGTCCGGGCGCACGTCACCGGTCATCGCCTGCCGCTTGGCCGGCCGGTCGGCGGGTTCGGACTCGCCGGACACCGACGGCACCGGCGCCGGAGCCACCGGGCCGGGCTCCGGAGCCGACGTCGCCGTGGTGGCCGGTGTTCCCCCGCTGGAGGTGGTGGGGACGCGGGACGCGGGCGGCGGCGAGGCGGGCGGGTCGGAGGGCGGGTTGGGGGGCGGCGTGGGGGCGCCGCCGCGCACACGGTGCCGCAACCCCAGCCCCGCGCGGAGGGTGTCGGCCAGGGCGATGCCCGACGCCGCGTCGGGGCCGTGCGCCAGCAGATGCTCGGCGACCCGGCGCACCGCGTCGCGGAAGTCGCGCCCGGCGTGCCGCGAGTCCGCGAGCACCGGGTGCAGCTCCAGCGGCAGCACCAGGGTGACGGCCTTGTCCCAGGCGCGGCCGACAGCCAGCCGCTCCGGTCCGTCGTCCGGTATCGCGCCCGCGAAGTCCGCGTACGCCGACTGCCAGATGCGTCGGGTGGCGTTGGCCGCAGTTTCGTCGAGCGGGGCGGGCCAGGAATCGGACCGCACCATCTGGAGCTTGACGTGGTCCACCGGGGCCAGATCGCTGTCGCGCACCGAGAACCGGTCCATGCCGAGGGCCTCGGCGGTCTGCTGCTTGGGTCCTGGCGTGACACCCGCGTCGTTCAGCTCGACGATGGCCACATCGTCGTCCGGATCGAGCAGAGGGGGGTTCTCCGGCAGGTCGTCCGGGGTGACCTGCTGGGCGATCCACTGGCGCTGCGCGTCGTCGCGGTGGACGACGGGCACCTGCCGCGACCTCTCGTCGCTCCGGGTGCCCTCCTGGCCCGGGGTGTACGGGTCGCCGTGCGGGTCGATGCCGAGGCTCCGCAGCCGCGCCGCCGCGTCGAGCATCCGCCCGCGCGCCTGCTCGGCCCGGTGCCCGGCGTCCTGGTGCGCGGCGGCGTCGGAGCTGGTGCCGACCCCGCTGTCCAGCCGCTCGCCGATGGTGTCCACGGCGGTCGCGGCGGAGGTGAAGGAGTTCAGCGCGTCCTCGTAGTCCTGCCGGGCGCGGTCGATCTCCTCCTGGTCCGGGGGCGCCGGGGTGGCCGGAGCCTTGCCCCGGTCGGCGGGGTCCGTGCCGGGCTGAGTGTCGGTGTCGGTGTGGGTGTCGGGGGTGCTGGCCGTGTCGGTGTCCGCGTCGATGGCGGGGTCGGCCGACGGGCCGCCGGACCTGTCAGTGTCCGGGCGCGGCTGCTGCCCCTGGCCCGGCTGGGGGGTGCCCGAGGGCTGCCCGGCCGACGGCGTGTGCGGGGTGGTGGCCGGGGTCTGCCCGCCGCTGTGGGAGACGGGGGGCGGGACCGTGCCCGTGTTCTGGCCTGCGGGGCCGTTCTGGCCCGTGGGGGTGTTCTGGCCGTTCTCGCCGAAAGCCCCGTCGAACTCCGCCTCCGGGTTCGAGACCGTGGGGGTACGCCCCGCCGGTGACGCCGGGAGGCCCGAGGTACCCGGCAGGCTCGACGAGTTCGGCAGACCGGAGGTGTTCGGGGAACCCGAGGTGGCCGGGGAACCCGAGGTGGCCGGGAGGCCATCGGGGCCCGTCTGGAGCTCCTTGTTCCCCTTGAAGTCCTCGACGCCCCCGGGTGTTGTGAGAGCGGACCCTGCGGAGTAGGAGCCCGTCGGCGGCGGGATCCTCCCGGCCGAGCCAGGCTGGTTCAGCGGCAGGCTCTGCGGCGCGGTCTGGAACCCCTTGTCGGCCGGGAAGTTCGCGTGGGACGCATACGACGACGAGGAGCCCCCGCCGGTCGGCACCGAGTTGATGGAGTTGAGGGAGTTGATGGAACTGACGGAGTTGATGGACGCGGTGTCGCCGAAGAGGGAGCCGGCCGAGGAGTTGGAGGAGCCGTACGAGTCCACCGAGTAGGTGTCGGAGTCGCGGTACTTGGGCGTGAACGACCTGTTGTCCTCGTACAACGAACTGTTGTCCCGGTACGACGAGCTGTTGTTCCCGTAGTTGGGGATGTCCGCGGACGATGTGGTGGGGGGCGGGGACGGAGGACCCACGGGGAGGGAGGACTTCGGGATGTTCCGGACCGCGTCGGAGCCGGAAGCGTCCGGGGAATCGTTCCCCGCCCCGTCCGGGAGATCATCCCTCGCATAGCTGTTGTTGATGAAGTTGGTGAAAATGTTCCCGTTGGGGAAGGCCTTGCCGTGCAGCCAGCCGGCGCCGGACCCCAGTGCCATCCCCGCGGCCATGTCCGCCATGCCGCTGGTGCCGGAGAAGACGAACGTCTCCCACTTGAACGCCCAGTTGCCGTGGAGCAGCCCCTGGACGACCACCTCGGCGAAGCCCTCGCCCAGACCGCTGGAGGCAAACGTCGCCGGGAAGTCGTAGGCCATGTTGTTGAACGTTTTGTCGGGCTTCTTGAAAATGTGATCAAGGTTCGGCGGGTTGAAGTCGACGTCCTTGAAGATGTTTCCGAAGTCGTTGTCGAATTTGCCGAAGATGTCCTTGTCGAGATTCTTCTTGAAGAAGTTCGAGATGCTCTTCTTGAAGTAGTTCCCCGCGCCCTGGAAGAAGTCCGTGAAGAGACCGGCCATGAAGCCGAAGAAGCCACTGTCCCTGACGTTGTCCCAGTCGATGCCCTTCGCCCTGCGATTCGGGGGAGGGATGGTGAGCTGCGCCAGGTTGACCGCGAGGGCCTGGATCATCTCCTGGACCGCCTCCAGCAGGGCCCCCGCGATGGGGAAGAAGTTGAGCAGGCGCTGCATCGCCATCAGGATGCCGAGCGCCGCCCGTGCCCTCACCAGTGCGGCTGTGGACAGCGAAAGACCGCCGGTGAAGAAGGACATCGCCGTGAGCGCGGCCAGCTCGATGAGCATCATCGTGATCTCGGCGATGATCTCCCACTTCGCCTGCTGGATCTTGATCGACTGGTTGCCCCGCTCGTTGGGCAGGTCCATCCGGAGCCGCTTGAGCAGATCCCCGATGCCGTTCGGTCCGCTGGAGTCGAGCAGTGGATCCATGGCCTTGGTGATCGCGTCCCCGACCTGCTTCGGAAACGCGCGGGAGACATCCGCCAAGGCGTCCCGGAGGTTGTCCAGGAGCGCGGTCAGCTTGTCGGCGAGATCGGGGTACTGGTCCTGGCTGTCCCACGCCAGGTTCTCCCTGGCGCCGATCGGCTTTTCACCGATGAGGACCAGGATCCAGTACCGCTCCGAGGGGCTGAAATTGATCTCCTGCATGGAGTCAGTGCTTTCCGCCGGACTGGTTGTCGTCGCCGCTGTCGAAGTCGGCGATACGTCCCTGCTGCTCGATCAACTCCGTCACGTCGGCATGAACGGCCTTGACGCTGTTGAGACTCTCCAGCAGTCCGGACCTCAACGCCGTTACCGCCAATCCGAGGCTCTCGATCGCTCCGGTGAGCGTCCGCACCGTCTTCTCGTCGTCGGGCTGGGTCTTCGTGTAGTAGTCGTCCGATGCGTCTTTGTCGCCGTTCCAGCCCTTGTACCTCTCATAGTCGGCCAGGTAGTCCCCCTTCAGCGCCATGACCTGGTCCTCCACACCGCCCAGGCCGTCGAGCGCTCGCCGCACCTTGCCCAGGTCCAGGTCATAGGTGTCGTCGCTCATGGCTTTCCTCCGGGAACATCCGGGTCCTCGTGGATCTCGTCGCGCAACCGGTCGCTGGACGACCTGCCGCCACCCGCCCGTCGGCCGCCTTCGAACGCCGACCCGAAGAGCCGGTCCCAGTCGACGTCGATGTCCCGGGACCCGGGAACATCGGGGTTCGCCGCCATCAGCGGGCGGAAGGTGTCCATCACCCGCTGGGCGACCTGCTGACGCCCCCGCTGGGCCGCCTCCAGCACCGAGGCGGCCAGTTGCGGTCCGGTCATGTTCAGGTACTTGTTGTCCACGAACGTCAGCCCGGTCAGCTCTCCCTGCGGGCCGACGGTGACCTCGACCGCGCGGTCCCGCGAACGGGCCGTCACCTTGTTGTCCGCGAGGTCCTGCTCGGCGCGGGCGATGGCGGCCCTGGTGGCTTCGAGGTGGGCCCTGGCCTGATGGATGCGCTCCGCGTACGGATCGTTCAACTCGCTCAACGGGTGCTCCTCTGGATGGCTGTGCTGGTCGGGCCGGCTGCTCGGTTTGCCGGAACGACGGCGCGGCGGGGGATCATCGGCCGATCACGGCCGGCGAGCCGCCTTCGTCGCTGCCCCACACGTCCTCGTCCTCCGGCACCCACGCCTCACGCTCGCGGTCGTCGGTCTGGGTCGCCACCTGGCCCGGTGTCCCAGCTCCGCCCGCGCCGGCCATCGGCGGCAGAAACGGGGTGCCGCCGCTCGTGATCACGTTCTCTCGCTCGTCGAGGCGTCCGCCACCGGGGCGGCCGGGCCGGGGGGCCGCCCGGCGGTTGCTGACGACGTCGTCGCTGTCGATCACGTTGCGGACCCGCTCGGTGGGGCCGCCCTCACCGCCGCCGCCGGCACCGCCGCGTCCGGGCAGCGATCCGGGGTTGAGGGGCATGCCGCCGCCCATCGGTGTTCCGGACTGGTTCTGGTTGCCGGCGTTGGCCGCCGCCTGGTTGTTACCGATCTGGTCACCGGGCGACTGGTACGGGTCCTTGTCCCACAGCTCCTCCTCGTACGAGGACGGGTCGTACTGCGAGTAGGAGGAGCCGCCGCCGCCCCCGGTGTTGCCGAAGTTGGATCCGGGGCTCTGGTGCTGGAAGTCCGGGAGTGAGTCGCCGTTCCCGTTCAGGTGCCCCGTGATCGACTTGCCGTCCGGGTCGGTGATCGAGGTAGCGCCGGTGTGCGGATCGACCGTGGCCGTGCTGCCGTCCGGGTACTCCGTGACGATCTGCCCCTGCCGATCGATGTGCGACACGCTGCCGTCGGGGTTGTGGAGGACGTCCCCGGAGTTGAGCGGCCCGGAACTTGTGTGGCCGTCCGGCGTGGTGATGCTGGAAGTCTGGGTGTTCGGATCGATCGTGGTGGTGTGGCCGTCCGGGTACTCCGTGACCACCCGGCCGTGGGAGTCGATGTGCGACTCGCTCCCACCGGGGTTGTGCAGTGAGTCATCGCCGTTCACCGGCCCCGTGATCAGGTCGTGCGAGATCGGCGGCAAGTTATCGCCGTTCAGCGAACCGCCAATGCGGTTGAGCGCCTGCTCCTGCTGTTTCTGGTACTGCTCCTGCTGCTGCTGGTTCTGCTCCTGCTGCTGCTGATACTGCTGTTGTTCCTGCTGGTACCGCTGCTGCTCCTGCTGGTACTGCTGTTGCTGCTGTTGTTCCTGCTGCTGGTACTGCTTGTCCTGGTACTGCTGTTGCCGCTGCTGCTGCTTGTCCTGGTACTCCTGCTGCCGCTGCTGGTACTCCTCCTGCTTCTTCTGCTGCTCCTTCTGGTCGGCCTCGGCCTCCTTCTTCGCCTGCTCCTGCTCCTGCTCCGCCTCCTTCTCCTTCTGCTCCTGCTTGGCCTCCTGCTCCCTCTGCTTGGCCTCGGCCTCCTGCTCTTTTTGCTCCTGCTTGGCCTCCTGCTCCCTCTGCTTGGCCTCGGCCTCCTGCTCTTTTTGCTCCTGCTTGGCCTCCTGCTCCTTCTGCTTCTGCTCCTGCTCCTTCTCGGCCTCGGCCTGCTTCTGCTCCTGCTCCTTCTGGTACTGCTCCTGCTTCTTCTCCTGCTCCTTCTGGTCGGCCTCGGCCTCCTTCTTCGCCTGCTCCTGCTCCTGCTCCGCCTCCTTCTCCTTCTGCTCCTGCTTGGCCTCCTGCTCCTTCTGCTTCTGCTCCTGTTCCTGCTCGGCCTGGGCCTGCTTCTGCTCCTGCTCCTGCTGTTCCTGCTCCTGCTTCTTCTTCGCCTGCTCCTGCTCGGCCTTCTGCTGAGCCACCTGACTGAGCTGGAACTGCTGTTGCTGTTGCTGGTACTCCTCCTGCTTCTTCTGCTGCTCCTCCTGCTTGGCCTCGGCCTCTTTCTGCTTCTGCTCCTGTTCCTGCTCGGCCTGGGCCTGCTTCTGCTCCTGCTCCTTCTCCTTCTGCTCCTGCTTGGCCTCCTGCTCCTTCTCCTTCTGCTCCTGCTTGGCCTCCTGTTCCTTCTGCTCGGCCTCGGCCTCCTTCTTCGCCTGCTCCTGCTCCTGCTTGGCTTCCTGCTCCTTCTGTTCCTGCTTGGCCTCCTGCTCCTTCTGCTTCTGCTCCTGTTCCTGCTCAGCCTGGGCCTGCTTCTGCTCCTGCTCCTTCTCCTTCGCCGCCTGCTTCTGCTCGGCCTCCTTCTCCTTCTGCTCCTGCTCCTCCTTCGCCGCAGACTCCTTGGCCTCCTGCTCCTTCAGGTACTTCTCCTGCTTGTCCTCAGCCTTCTTCTCCTTCTGGTCAGCCTCGGCCTCAGCCTTCTTCTCCTTCTCTTCCTGCTCCTTCCGGTACTTCTCCTCCTTCGCCTCCTGCTCCTTCCGGTACTGCTCCGCCTCCGCCTTGGCCTTCTTCTCCTTCTCCTCCTGCTCCTTCCGGTACTTCTCCTCCTTCGCCTCCTGCTCCTTCCGGTACTGCTCCGCCTCCGCCTTGGCCTTCTTCTCCTTCTCCTCCTGCTCCTT